>DACH01000005.1:221237-413279 GCA_002494625.1 Archaeoglobus sp. UBA234 | reverse complement strand
GCTCTCTCGTAGGCTCCTACAGCTATTCCCAGATGCAATGCTCCGATTTTTATTCTGCTTTCGTTGAAAAATCTCATAAGCTGGTAGAATCCATTGTTCTCGGTTCCTATCAGGTTCTCTCGGGGAATCCTGACATTCTTCAGCACAACCTCGCTTGTATCATGGCAGTGCATTCCCATTTTATCAACGAGATTCGCCTGGTATCCTTCTCTATCAGTTTCAACAAGAAAGGCAGATATGCCCCTGTGCGGGGGTTCAGCCTTCACATCCGTCTTTGCAAGCACAACAGTATAAATCCCAACCTTTCCATTCGTAATGAACTGTTTTGTTCCATTTATCACCCATTCATCTCCATCAAGAACCGCCCTCGTCCTCATCGCTGCAACATCAGTTCCGCAATCAGGCTCAGTGATAGCAATTGCTGAAGGCCCATCACCCTTTGGCACTCTCGCCATGTATTTCTCTTTCTGCTCCTCACTGCCAAAGTAGCGAAGCATAGGAACACCAAGGGTTGCAAGGTCTATTGCCGAACCAATTGCAGAATCAGCTCTGCAGAATTCGATGCTTATAATTGCCTCGGATATGCAGTCCATTCCTGCTCCGTTGTACTCCTCAGGAATGCTTGCTCCTATGAAACCCAGTTTTGCAGCCTTTCTGTATATTTCCATTGGATACTCCTTTTTCTCATCATATTCTCTACCATAGGGCATGATTTCTTTCTCTGCAAATTCTCTAACGGAGTCCTGAATCATCCTGTGTTCCTCATCAAGTTCAAAGTTCATCTGCACACCTCCGCTAAAATGTTCTTAATAACCTGAAAACCGGTACAACTCGTCTCTTCTTGTCTGGATAGAACATCTCCGTCGGATACTCTTTTCCTCCAATTTCAACCTCTTCCCCTATCAAATCCTGTCCTATCTCATCTGCATTCTCAATTTCAAGCCTTCCCACTATCCACGGTCCCTCCTCAAGCTCCACCATTGCAACTGTATAGGGAACCTCTTTATCATAGCCTGCAGGAGCAATGTAGGTTGTTGTGAAGGTTGCTATCCTTCCCCTGCCTGAAAGTTCAGCCCTTTCGAGATTTCTGCTCCCACAGTTATCACAAACTGCCTTCGGAGGGCAGGTATAAGCTCCACAATCAAGACATTTCAGCCCGAGAAGTTTGCCTTCAAGCAGGAAATCATAGAATTCTTTAAAGGTAACCTGCTCCATTCTATCGCCTCCTGTGTATTCCAAGTATCACATTAACGAGAGTTCCAAAATCACCACCAAGTGTGTCCGTCATACCAATTTCAGCATTCTTCACTGGATTGTAACTGAACTCTCCTCTGAGCTGTTTTACAACAGAGTAAATCTGTGAAGTTCCTGTTGCTCCAACTGGATGTCCCTTACCTATAAGACCACCATCCGGATTTACCGGAAGTTCACCATCAATCCAGGTGACTCCTTCAGCAACAGCATCGGCACCCTTTCCATACTCAAAGAACCCCATAGCCTCCGTTGCAATAATTTCTGCAATCGTAAAACAATCATGAATTTCAACAAAATCAATATCTTTCGGTGTGAGATTTGCTTCCTTAAAAGCCATTTCTGCTGCCTTTTTTCTTGGTATGGCTCGCACCATGTCTTCCCTCTGCCTGAAAAGTCCTCCTGCTCCTGACTGTCCTGTTCCAAGAACATAAACTGGATTATCAACAACATCCTCTGCAAAATCTGCTGAAGCGAGAATGACCGCGCTCCCACCATCTGTCATCGGGCAACAGTCGAAAAGAGTCAGAGGTGAGCATATAACCTTCGAGTTAAGAACATCCTCCACCTTCAAGTCACCAAATTTGTTGTAAAACTGTGCCTTGGGGTTTATTGCTCCGTATTTATGGTTTTTAATAGATACGAGAGCCATCTTCTCATGAAGCTTATCCATTGGAACCTCATACTTCTTTGAATAGAGTCTTGCTGCAAGGGCAAAAACCCCGGGAAAAGTCAAACCAGCAGTCATCTCGTGCAGTCCATCAACAGCAGTTGCAAGTGCTCTTGTTCCGATTGCAGTTCCAGCGTTATAGAGCCTTTCAGAACCCCCAACAACCACACAATCGTAGATGCCATGTGCAACAGCCAGATATGCCTCTCTGAAGGCAACCGATGAGCTGGCACATGCAGCCTCATATCTTCTGGCTGGTATCCCTTTCAGTCCAATTTCATCGGCTATGAACCCTGAAAGGTTAGCAGAACCATCTGTCATCTCTCCAACAAAGTTTCCGTAGTAAAGAGCCTCTATATCTTTCAGCTCGATGTTTGATTCGCTGAAGGCTTCATAGAAAGCCTCGGCAAATAAATCAACCAGTGTTTTATCCGGATGGTATCCGAATCTTGTTTGGCCCACTCCAAGAACAGCTACATCTCTTTTATCCATTTCAGTACCTCCTGTATGAATTTTTTCAGGGAATTAATGTTTAATTGTTTTAAAAACACCTAAATTATTAACTCTTTCGTTTTTGTTCCGCTTTTCCATGAATCTGGCAGATGGTAAAAACTTTTTTATTTTATCCAAACAGGTTATTCAGAGGAGCTTAACTTAAGCCTGAAAAACATCAATGATGAGGTGAACAAATTGCCTGAAGAATCTGCACTTAGAGCCGGAGAAGATACTCACGCCCCATACAGGGGTTTCGACGGGAGTGGAATTCATATTATTCCAGTTATTATTACTCCCATATACTTTGATGGAGTATGAAGATTCTGCTCAGGAGGAAAGACTTAAAGAAGATGCTTGACCATACAAAAAAGATATCTCCAAAGGAGGCTTGTGGAATTATTCTTGGAACCTTCGAGGGAGATTTTGCAACTGTAGAGAGAATCAAAAATACGAGGAATGTCCTGAATTCATCTGTAAGATTCCAGATTCACCCCGAAGATTTTATAAATGCTCTTAATGAGGCTGAAAGAATGGGATGGGAGGTTATTGGTTTCTACCACTCCCACCCGGCTAAAGCATGTCCTTCCGCAGTGGATGAGAGATTTATGAGACTATGGCCCGATAAAATATGGGTAATAGTTTCCCTGATTGACCACTCACTTGGAGCATACATCTTTGGGGAAAAGATGGAGGAAGTAGAGATAGAAATCATCTAAAAACCATCGGAAATCATGAGGCAAAAGCAAAGTTAGTAAATAACAGAGGTGGCAAAAAAGCTAACGCTCAATTTTTTCTGGCAGAAAGTACTCGTACCTCTTCCCCATCAGTCTGGCAGCAGAACGGTGTAACTTCCGGAGATTCAGGTAAAGGCTCCAGATAAAGGCATCATGGTCATAATACTTTCTGATTTCCTCATAAGTCAGCGGCTGAATTTCTGAGTTGAGTTCGTTGAAGAAATCGCTGAAGAAATCATTCGCAACTCCTATCAGTGCTGGTATTACATCAGCTTTCTTTTCCTTGAAGAGATTTGCCAGCAGATCAACCACCACTAAGCGAAAGTCAAAATATCTGTCGAGAATTTCCTGAAGGAAGGCTTTCTTAACGATTGTCCTCATCACGGGCGGGGTTGCACGAAGAAAGACTTCAGCATTTATCTGATGCTCGCCATTCTTTCTCACCATGGGAGTGTCGGTATCGAAATAGAGTATTTTCTCACCCTTAAGTGCCCAGTTTGAAATCTGCCCATCTATGCCTATTTCAATGTCCTTCACCTGATTAAACTTCCAGATTTTTCCGAGCTCATTTAAAACCCTTGAGAATAGTTCTTCAATCTCTTCTTCACCGAGTCTATGTATGAGCTTGTTACATATACACTCAGGATCAAGCTTTATCTGGGCTATATACAGTACAGCCTTTCCATCCTTCCTCAACACATAGGTGGCTTCACTTTCCGGGAGGTTTATCCCCGCTTCTTTCAACAGGAGTTCATACTCGTTGAAAAGAGAGATGTAAGCTTTAACTTCAGACTCCGATATGAAATTTGGAATTCGTTTGAAAGCTATACCATTGTGGACACCATCAAGAACCTCAAAAACCACACTTATTTCACCATAACCGAGTATGCTCATCGGATATCTCGATCTACCTCTTGAGGGGTCAAGAGTTTCCTCAAAATCCTGCAAGAAGTCAAAATCTATCATAGCAGATTCCTTATTAGTTCCAAGAGATCTTTTCTCTGTTCGGCAAAGGAAAGAGCCTTTTCCAGATGCTCAAGTATGTATTTTACATGTTCCTCCTCGATTATCAGGGGTGGAATTAACTGCAGCACCGAGGTATCGTTGTTTGCATAGACAGCAAGAATTCCATTATGGTAGCACGAAATAGACATCAAAGGTCCGTAACCCCTATCACTCATTCTGATTCCAATAAAAAGACCTTTCTGCCTCACCTCATCAATGAAGTCAAAGTTTTCCTTCAGTCGGTTCAGACCCTTTGAGAGTTTTTCAGCCATTTTGGATACATTTCCAAGGAATTCTGAATCTGAAACCATATCGATAACCTTTTCTGCAACAACACATCCAATCTCAGCTCCACCAAAAGTTGAGACATGAATGAAGGGATTTTCCATCATGAAGTCGTCAAGTCCTTCCCTGAAGCATGTAGCAGAGATAGGATAAATTCCACCTGAAAGACCCTTAGCTGTCACAATTACATCCGGTACAATCCTGTAGTGCTCTATACACCAGAGCTTTCCGGTTCTTCCAAGACCAGTCTGAACCTCATCAAGAATCATTAAAGCTCCTTTCTCATCACAAACCTCCCTTACACGCTCGTAGAAATCATCAGGAGGCAACGGCATACCAAGTGTTGCAGGAATGGTTTCGAAAAGAACTGCTGCTGTTTCTTCATCCACAGCTTTTTCAACCGCCTGAATGTCGCCAAAAGGCACTGCTTCAAAGCCTGGAGAGAGAGGTTCAAAGGGTTTTTTATACTGTTCATCTCCTGCAGCAAGAGCCAAGCCTGTGTGTCCATGGTATCCACCAACCGCATACACAATTTTTTTCCTCCCTGTATGCCCTCTTGCAAGCTTTATGGCAAAATCTACAGCTTCACCACCACCAACACCAAAAACAGTTCTGTTTATATCTCCAGGCATGATTTCAGCGAGTTTTTCAGCCAGTGTAGCTCGATGTTCACTTATCAGATGGTGATTGCCTATGTCCAGTTCATCGAGGGCTCGTTTAAGGGTGGCTACAACCTCGGGATTTCTATGTCCCAAGTTAAAAACGCCGCCATTGCAATGGCAGTCCATCAACTTTCTACCATCCAAATCCCAGTACCAGACTCCTTCCCTCTTCCCCGGCACAAATTCGATGCCTGCCAGTTTGAAAAACCTCACCTTTGCCGGAGAGACATGTTCGGCAAAGGTATCAATCACCACATCCCTATCTTTCCTTCCTACAAAGGTCACGATTTAAAGTTACGATTTTTCGCTAAAAAGTTTTCGATTTATCTCCGGGAAAAGCACAGACTGCTATCCCACTCTAAGGAAGTGCGGGGGGAGGGATTTGAACCCTCGGACCCCTACGGGACAAGGTCTTAAGCCTTGCGCCTTTTCCTGACTCGGCAACCCCCGCTCAACCCATATATATGTATCCTCCTTAAACTCACCAATACAGTTTAAGAATTTTGTGACTCTAAGAATTCCATGACCCCCTTCAGAGAGTATCTCTTGGAAAACCAGCAGAGAAAGATGACTATAAAAATGAATACAAAAATAAAATACGAAAGTTTAATATTCGGAGGCTGACGAATGGTCTGACAGCTTTAAATTAAACTAAATTGAACCGATCACATTCAGATAATCAAGGGGGAAAAGGTGGAAAAATGTCCGGAAGTGGTTCAGAAAAGAAGACAAAGAAAGAAGTGGAGAGACTCCCACCAAAGGAGAGTTTTTCCGAATGGTACCATGAAATCATTCAGAGAGCTGAGCTTATGGATATCAGATATCCCGTGAAGGGACTTTATGTGTGGTTCCCTTTTGGCTTCAAGTTAAGACAGCTCGTTTATTCAAAGCTAAGGGAGATTATGGACAGAGATCACGATGAGGTTTACTTCCCCACGCTTATACCCGAAACTGAACTTGGCAAAGAAGGAGAGCACATAAAGGGCTTTGAGGATGAGGTTTACTGGGTGACCCATGGTGGGCTTGACGAGCTTGATGTGAAGCTTGCTCTGCGCCCTACAAGCGAGACGGCAATGTATCCAATGTTCAAACTCTGGATAAGGAGCCATACAGACATGCCCCTCAGAGTATACCAGATTGTCAATATTTTCAGGTATGAGACAAAACACACGAGACCGATGATAAGATTGAGGGAGATCACATCCTTTAAGGAAGCACATACAGTCCACAGAAACTTTGAGGAGGCTGAAGAACAGGTTAATAATGCTATTAACCTCTATAAAGAGTTTTACGATTTCCTGGCAATCCCATATATGGTTCTGAGAAGACCAGAATGGGATAAATTTCCAGGAGCGGCATACACAATAGCTTTTGACACGATAATGCCCGACGGAAGAACAATGCAGATTGGAACCGTTCATCATCTCGCAAACAACTTTGCAAAGACCTTCGAGATAAAGTACGAAACCCCGGATGGAGACCACGAATATTCCCACCAGACATGCTATGGTATCTCTGAAAGATGTGTGGCTGCAGTTGTAAGTGTCCACGGAGATGACCTGGGTCTTGTTCTCCCCTTTGAGGTCTCTCCTGTACAGATTGTAATCATCCCTGTGCTCTACAAGGGCAAAGAGGAGGCAGTGATGGAAAGAGCAAAAATGCTGGAAAATTCACTCAAGAGCTGGGGTTTCAGAGTTGTCCTAGATGATAGCGATGATAGACCTGGGGCTAAATACTATAAATGGGAGCTTAAAGGAGCAGCAATAAGGTTCGAGTTAGGTCCAAAAGAGGTTGAGAGTGAAGAGGTTACGGTTTCTTTCAGAGACACAAGAGAAAAGTTCAGAATTGGTCTTGATGAAATAACAGCTGGAAAGATTTACGAGTGGGCGGAGGAGATGAAGAAGAGGCTAAGAGCCAAGGCGTTTGATACCATGAAAGCCAGAGTGAGATACTTTGACAGTTTTGATAATCCTGAAATGCTCAGAGAGTGGATAAACAGGGGTGTTGCCCTCGTTCACTTCTGCATGTCTGAGGAGTGCGCTGAGAGAATAGAAGAGGGTACATCCGGTGGAATACTTGGAAGCTTTGAAGAAATCGGAGAATGGTGTGAAAAAGGGAAGGAGGGTAGATGTATTATCTGTGGTGAGAAAGGTGTTCTTTCAGCTGTTTCCAGAGCTTACTGAAAGGGGAGAAAAGTTCAAACACCCCTGTGTAGAAGCAGGAGTTGAATCCCTAATTTCATCCCATCAACACACCTATCAACATATTTTAATTCCCACTTTTTCCAATTCTCCTGTTAAACTCCTTCAAAAATCAGGATGGTGATACGATGCTCAAAAGAAGGAAAGATGGATCAGAAAAAAACGGAAGAATCGTTATCGACAGATACAAATGCGCTTACTGTGCAGCCTGTATTGCTGTGTGCAAGTACGATGCAAATCTCCTAATTGAGACTTTCGTTCAGGTTGATGATGAAAAGTGTACCCTCTGCAAAGCCTGTGTGAGAGCCTGTCCGATGAGGGCTATTGATGTTGTGGAGGTAGACAGCTGAAGAATGAGGTGATCAGATGAGTTACGATTACGATGTTGTTGTCATCGGAGCTGGTCCGGGAGGTTCAATGGCAGCAAAAACGGCTGCCGAAAACGGACTTGATGTTTTGCTTGTAGAGAAAAGACAGGAGATAGGCACCCCAGTAAGATGTGCAGAGGGTGTGAGCAAAGAGGCACTTGAAGAATTCTTTGAGGTGGAAAAAAGCTGGATTGCAAAGGAAGTTAGTGGGGCGATAATTTACTCGCCTGACGGGACTCAGATTAAGCTCGTTGCAGGCATGGCTGGCAATGAAGTGGGTTTTGTTCTGGAAAGGAAAATTTTTGACAGAGCACTTGCGAGGATGGCTGCTAAAAGAGGTGCAGAGGTTATTGTGAAGACAACAGCAACCACAATGAGAAGGGAAGACTCAGGAGTTGTTATCGGACTGAAGAGGCTTGGAGAATATTACGAAGTGAGGTCAAAACTTATCATAGGAGCAGATGGGGTTGAGAGCAGAGTTGGAAAGTGGGGTGGAATAAATACCACCGTAAAAATTGGTGAACTTGAAAGCTGTGTCCAGTATCTTATGAGCGGTATAGATTTTGATCCTGAATACACCCATTTCTGGATTGGGAGAAAGTACGCTCCTGGCGGTTATGTCTGGCTTTTTCCGAAGGGTGAAGATGTTGCAAATGTTGGAATAGGCGTTCTCCCCACCCAGACAAAAAAGAGTGCAAAAGAGTGGCTTGATAAATTTGTCAGAGAAAACTATCCCGAGGGTGAGATAATTGAGGTAGTTGCTGGAGGAGTGCCTGTAACCGGACCGATAGAGACAGCGGTTGCAGATAACCTCATGCTCGTCGGTGATGCAGCGAGACATGCTGACCCGATAACCGGAGGTGGTATCGCCAATGCAATAAAAGGTGGATACTTTGCCGGAAAGGTAGCTGCAGAGGCAGTAAAGGCAGGAGACTTCTCAAAGAATTTTCTGAGAAGATATGATGAATTGTGGAAAAACGATTTCGGGAAGAACCTCCATAGAAATAAAGTACTGCAGAGAAAATTCGTAAAAATGGATGATGATGTCCTGAACAGGCTTGCAAGAAGTATATCCGACTATGATTTAAGTGAGATAAGTGTGAAGAAACTCGTCATGGAGCTGATAAAGAAAAATCCGAAGCTTCTTTGGGATCTCAAAGATCTCTTTCTCTAACTCCTGACTTTCTTTAACTCCCGAAGGAATGACCATTTGGCTCTGAAAAGTGAAAATATAGAAAAAATAATGAGAGGTGAGGTAATGACCCAAAAAACATCAGACACAAACTTTCTTGTACCAAGCAAGGTTTTCTTCGTAACCGGAGTTGGAAAGCACAGCGATCCACTCGTTAGTTTTGAGTTGGCACTCAGAGATGCTGGAATAGAGAAATTCAATCTCGTGCAGGTGAGCAGCATTCTTCCACCGGGATGCGAAAAGGTTACTGCAGAGAATGGTATTTCCATGCTCAAACCCGGACAGGTTGTTTTCACCGTTATGGCGAGGCACACAAGTAACGAAGCAGGTAAGAAGATCTTTGCAAGTATCGGAGTGGCAAAACCATTTGACAGTACGAAGAATGGATATATCGCAGAATACGCCGGAGAGTGGAAAGAGGAATACCAGAACTACGCCGGAGAGATGGCTGGATACATGCTTGAAACGGCCTTTGATATAGATGATTTTGAAAAATTCACAATTCTGAGAATTGCAGACGTTGAAGACTATACCACTGTCGTTTCCGCTGCTGTTTTTGTCTTTTAATTTTATTTACCATAAGAAATATTGTCTAACTTTATCATAACGACCTTTCCCACTCTGAGATAACCAAAGTTTTAAATTTTTGGTATTACAATAAAATTTATGGAATTCAGAAAGGAGGTTGAGTTTGCAAGAGTTCTTCTTCCCAACGGGACAGTTGAGGAGAACAGAATTGAGGTTAGATACGATCCGCTAACTCTCCAGACCTCTCGAGTGCTAAAAAAGACACCACCTTTTTCTGATATAAAGGGATTTGAAGACGAGATTGAGAGTTCCAGAGGCTGGTGTCCCTTCTGTCCGGAGAGAATTGAGTTAATGGCAGCAAGAGACCCAGAACTTCTGAATGGCGAGCTTTTAAAGAGAAATGAAGCTATACTCTTTTCCAATATTGTGCCCTACTCAAAATATTCCTATGTCATCAGGATGACCAATGCCCACTACCTTGAACTTGATGAATTTAAAAAAGAGCATTTTACAGATTCCTTCATTTTAGTACAGGAAATGCTTTCTAGACTGAGAGAGGGTAAGTTCTACATAAGCATTGGAATGAATTACCTCAAACCTGCCGGAAGCAGTATCATGCATCCACACATCCAGACAATAATCTCCGAAACCTCCACAGACTACTTTGCAAGATTGGACTGGAGTGCACTGGAGTTTTATGAGGAGAAGAAAAAAGACTACTGGAAGTCGTTAGTTGAAAAAGAGAGAGAAATTGGAAAAAGATTTGTCGGAGAAACTAAAAAAACCTCCTGGCTTTCAGCCTTTGCTCCCAAGGGTTTTTATCACTTTATCGGTGTGCCTGAGGAGAGAGAATTCGTAGATATGTCAGAGGAGCAGATTGATGGGATAAGTGATGGTCTGATAAAGATTCTCAGATTTTACAGGAGTAAAGGTTTCAATTCATTCAACATTTCGATCTTCCTTGCAGACAGGCTTGGAGAACATTTCAGAACCAATATTCACATTCTTGCGAGAACTCCTTTTGACAGATACTACTGGTGTGATGTTTACTTCCCGAAAATGTTTCATGATGAAGCTATCTCGTATCTGGTTCCCGAGGAGTATGCTCATGAGCTTAAAGAATTCATGTAACCTTTCCCATTAGCTCTTCATTAAACAGGAGGCTTTCGGGGAAAGGAGGAGAGAAAAAAGATGATAGTCGAATCCAGAATCTTCAGGAAGGAAAATGATGTGATTATATGCAACACCTGTATGCACCGTTGCAGAATAAAACCTGAAAAATGGGGAAGGTGCAGAGTTAGAAAAAATGAGAATGGCAAATTGAATGTTTACAACTACGGGATGATTTCTGCCATTGCCCTCGATCCAATCGAGAAAAAACCCCTTCACAACTTTAAACCCACCTCAAGGGTGCTGTCTTTCGGTTCGGTAAGCTGCAACTTCCGCTGTCCGCACTGTCAGAACTATGAGATCGCCTTTGCCAACCTTACATACCCATATTTAAGAGAGCTGACTCCTGAAGATGTTCTAAAAATGTCCATAGAAAGGAGGGCAGATGGGATCGCATGGACTTACAATGAGCCAGCTATCTGGCACGAGTTTACACTTGACTCAAGCATTCTTGTTAAAGAGAGAGGGCTTTTCGTAGTGTATGTTACCAATGGATACATGACTCCTGAGGCAATAGAACAGTTTGAAGGGGTTTTAGATGCTGCAAATGTGGATGTAAAGGCTTTCTCAGAGGGTTTCTACAAAAAACACTGTAAAGCAAAGCTTGAGAGAGTTCAGGAATGTGTTGAATATCTTGTAAAGAAAGGTATTTTTGTTGAGATCACATACCTCATCATACCTGGAGAGAATGACAGTGAAAGGGAGATCGAGAGCTTTTCTGAGTGGATAGCAAGTATGGACAGGAGAATTCCTGTGCATTTCTCCAGATTTCATCCAGATTACAAAATGCTCGATAAGACCTCGACACCGATAAAGTCCCTTGAAAAAGCGGTAGAAATAGCAGTTAAGAATGGGCTGGAATATGTCTATATTGGAAATGTCTGGGGTCATGAAAGAGAGAGCACCTTCTGCCCAAAATGCGGGAAAAAGGTGATAGCCAGGAACGGTTTCTATGTTGAGAAAATAGATCTGGATGGGGATAGATGCCCCGGTTGTGGCTACAGACAGAACATTGTTTTATAAATCAACATTAACAGAGTATCAGCAAACCACAAACTTCATAAACCCAGTTTCATGAATCTTATAAAACTCCCTGAAGCGCGAGTAGTCTAGTGGTAGGACAACGGCTTTCCAAGCCGTTAGCCCGGGTTCGAATCCCGGCTCGCGCACTGTTCAGTATCTGAATGCTCCAAATCTGGTTGAAAACCATCAACTCAGAACCTTCTTTTCCATAAAACCAACGATTGCAAAGGATTGAGAGAAGAGAAAGCAGATATCTTTTTCTCCTCACCTGAAAACCTTTGAAAAAGAAACCTCTTTATAAATTACAAAATAAGAGCTACTGGTGATAGAATGGGAAAATACCTTTCCTTCATTGCCAGCCTGATAGTACTATTCTGGTCAGGTTCACTTGTTTTCGGGTATCCTGGAGTTATGGGATCCTACTGGAAAGAAATTCTAAATGCCGGGAGTGGAGAGATGGGGAACACGCTTTTCTTCCTCCTCGCCGCTGTCGGAATATTCATGTTCTTAGTTGGCAAATGGCAGGAAAAATTTGGTTTCAGAATCATGATTGCTGCTGGAATCATTCTATGCTCTCTCAGCCTGATGATGGTCTCTTATCCCTCCTCAATACTCACAATATACCTGTGGGCTTTTATAAGTGGTATTCAGTCATCATTCATCTATATTCCGGCAGTAACTGCAGTTCAGCTATGGTTTCCTGAATCAAGAGGTCTTGTTTCTGGTGCTGCTACAATGATTTTTGGTTTTTCAGCTGCTATCATGTCACCTATTTTTTACTTCCTCTTTGAGACAGTCGGTTATTTAGAAATGAACAGAATTCTTGCAATTTTAATCCTCATAACAGGGCTTCTTGCTACAGTTTTTGTCAAAACTCCGGAAGCTGAGAAAAAAGAAGTTGAGCTTCCATCCTACACAGTATCTGAAAGTATAAGAACCAGGAGTTTCTGGTACCTCTGGCTTGTATGGGCATTTCAGGGAGCCGCAGGGATTTCAATGGTGAGTCTGTCAGTACCAATAGGCCTCCACAAGGGGTTTTCAATGGGAACATCAGTTATGCTACTCACATTCTTCAATGTCACAAATGGGCTTAGCAGATTTATTTCCGGTTCGATTTCAGATATCTTTGGAAGAAACAATATAATGAGTATCAGCTTCTTTGCAGCTGGAATATCCTACTTCCTCTTCATCTTTTCAAAAGATCCTGTAAGTTCTTTTGTGCTTGCATCAGCCATAGGCTTTGCATTTGGAACGATGTTTGCAGTTTCTGCACCTCTTGCAAGTGATTGTTTTGGATTGAAACATTTTGGAGCTATTTTTGGACTCGTTTTCACTGCATACGGTTTCATTGCTGGATTAATAGGTCCTTCTCTCTCAGGTTATCTTCTCGATTTAATGGGTTTCGAGAGTGTGATGAGTTATCTCGGAGTTTTCTGTCTGTTTTCTGCAGCGCTGATAAGAGGTGTCAAACCAGTCAATATACAGTCAATATAAATTCAAAATGGGGGTGAGCCACCCTTATAGGTGGCTCCGGGTGGTGGGGGTCTGGATGGGGATGGATCATCTTAACAGCATAAATTAATAGGGTTTACGAATTAATAAATTTAACGGTGTTATACATGGTAATGACATACCGGTAAATCACAGGTTGGTAAGAAAATCTTATCGAATTAGTACGAAATTCAAAAGAGTGTTTATAAAACTAAACTGCCGTTTTTTCCATCCAAAGTATTCCGAGGTTGTCTGAAAGTCACTCGAACAGTACTCCAAAATCACAAATTTTATCTTGAAAAAATTTAACTCGATTTGATGCTCACGGAGATCAAAAGAGCAGCAGAATTGATTGAAAATTCATCCTACACAACAGTCCTGACAGGAGCAGGAATCTCTGCAGAAAGTGGAATACCTACCTTTCGTGGAAAAGACGGCCTCTGGAATAAATACAGACCTGAGGAACTTGCAACACCCCACGCTTTCAGAAAAAATCCCTCACTTGTGTGGGAGTGGTATGCATGGCGAATGAAGCTCGTATTCAGCAGGGAGCCAAACACTGCTCATTTCGCTCTTGCTGAAATGGAAAAACTGGGAATAGTCAAGAAGATAATAACCCAGAATGTTGATGATCTTCATGAGAGAGCCGGAAGTAAAAATGTTCTTCACCTACATGGAAAGCTGAGAGACATTATATGCTCCAGCAGCCTCTGCTCTTACTCAACCCAGAACATCGATTTTATCGATAGCATTCCTGAAAAACTCCCTGAATGCCCCAAATGTGGTTCACTGCTTAGACCAGGAGTCGTATGGTTTGGAGAGAGTCTGAATCCAGAAGTGCTCACATCAGCTTTTGGAGAGGCTGAAAAAAGTGATCTTATATTGGTTGTAGGAACTTCCGCGGTTGTTCAGCCAGCTGCATCAATTCCCCTCATAACAAAACGAAGAGGGGGGAAAATTATAGAGATCAACCCCAATGAAACGCCACTCAGCTATGAATCAGATCTATCAATACGCAATTC
The DNA here is from genome assembly GCA_002494625.1 of Archaeoglobus sp. UBA234. Classification (GTDB taxonomy): domain Archaea; phylum Halobacteriota; class Archaeoglobi; order Archaeoglobales; family Archaeoglobaceae; genus Archaeoglobus_A. The sequence goes on along the minus strand of DACH01000005.1, from coordinate 399,182 downwards.
TGCAGCAATTTTGCAGGAAATTCTCCTCCACCTGAAAAAATAAGTGATGAGGTCAATACTTTTGCTCCCGGATATATGGCTTTCCGAGGGCTGATGGCGCACCAAACTTTTCCCTTTCTCTTATAACACTAAACAGCAGGACGAGTATCGTGAAGATGTAGGGGACCATCCTCATGAAGTGATACGACACTCCAAGACCCGCAGCCTGCAACTTGAAAGAGAGGACATCCAGACCTCCAAACAGATATGCTCCAAAAATAGCTCTCTGAGGCATCCAACCGCTGAATATGACCAGTGCAAGACATATCCATCCTCTACCAGCTGTCAGTCCATCAGTCCATACTTTTGCATAAGCAAGGCTGAGATGTGCTCCAGCAATCCCGACAAGAAACCCCCCAGTGAGAACTGCGATAAATCTTATTCTGTCAACAGATATGCCCACAGTGTCTGCAGCCTCAGGGTTCTCTCCAACAGCATACAGCTCCATTCCATATCTCGTTTTGTTCATGAAAAACCATAGCAACGGCACAATGAGTATCCCGATATAAACAAGCGGGTCATGACTGAATACTGCCGTTCCAATATAAGGAATCTCAGAGAGTAGAGGTAACTTTACTGGTTGAAGATAGGATGCAACCTCTCCTACAAGCCCTCTGCCAAGAAAACCCGTAATTCCAAGACCGAATAAAACAAGCATAAGTCCCGTTACTGCCTGATCAACCTTTAGCGTTACAGTGAAAAAGGCATGAACCATTGCAAGAAGTAAACCCGCAAACCCTCCTGCCAGAATTCCTATCCAAGGGTTTCCTGTTACATAGCTGAAGTAGAATCCTACCATCGCCCCTGTGATCATCACACCCTCAAGTCCGAGGTTAAGTACTCCACTCCTCTCTGTAATTATCTCACCGAGTGTTGCAAAGAGGAGGGGTGTACCTGCTCTCATCGAGGCAGCAATTAATGATGCAATAAACTCGGATTCAAGCATTAAACTCACCTCTTGGAACATTTCCATTTATATCCAGTCTCTGAACCATAGAGGATTTCATGCCGATGCCTCCCTGAAAACAAAGGAGATCCTGTATCTTGTGAAGAAGTCTCCCCCAATTATAAAAAGTACAACCAGAGCCTGAAACACATCAACAACCGCAACTGGAATTCCGTAAGTAGTCTGCATCGCTGAACCACCCACATAAAGAAGTCCAAAAAGAAAAGCAGCCATTATGACGAACAACGGATTTCCTCTAGCAAGAAGTGCTACAGGAATTCCCGTATATCCATATCCCGGAGAGACTGCTGCTCTGAGTCTCATATGCAGTCCACTCACCTCCATCATCCCTGCAAAACCCGCTATTGCCCCTCCAAGGATCATTGTGGAAATTATAATTTTCTTCCTGCTTATTCCAGCATATTCTGCTGCTTTTGGGTTTGCACCAACTATTTTAACAGCAAAGCCATATGATGTTCTTGTTATTAAAATATAGATTGCTATAGCCAGTATAAAAGCAACAATAACACCCGCATGAAATCTTGTTCCGAAGAACCTGGGAAGAATTGCATAGTCGCTGAAAAGATCAGAATAAGGGAAGTTGTAAACCTCCTTACCCTTCATGGGACCATAAACAAGGTATTCTACCCAGTAAATGGCGACATAATTGAGAAGAAGAGTGGAGATGATTTCATTCAGCTCAAACTTTGCTTTTAGAACGCCGGGAATCGAAGCCCACATCATTCCCGCCAGAACTGCCATAATTACCATAAAGGGCAGGACTACAGGAGGGGGAGAAAGATAAAGGGCAATAAAGCTTGCTGCAAAAGCACCCATGTAAAGCTGACCCTCAGCCCCAATGTTCCACAAACCTGCTCTCAGCGGGATCGATACAGCAAGTCCCGTTAGAATTATGGGTGCTGTTTTTACAAAGAGCTCTGTAACACCAAATTTTGTTCCAAAGGCTCTGTAAATCATTGTTGAGTATGCATCAATCGGGTTTACACCTATCAGGAACAGAAGAATACCCACGAAAATCAGCGAGGCAATAATCGAAGCTAAGGGTATAAGTATGTAAATGAACTTCGGTGTTTCAAGTCTCCTTTCAACTTTTATCCTCATCATATCCCCCGTTTACTCAGTTATCCGCCCCTCCTGACATGAGAAGCCCTATCCTATCAATGTCAACATTCTCTCTATCAAAAATACCCCTGATTTCTCCTTCAAAGATTACAGCTATTCTGTCACTGATCTGAACGATCTCCTCCAGATCTTCAGATATGAGGAGGATTGCCTTCCCTTCCTCAGCAAGTGATATGAGCTTTCTCCTGACATAATCTATTCCCGCAATATCCAAACCCCTGGTAGGTTGAGAGGCTATCAGAAATAAGGGGTTTCTTGAGAGTTCTCTTGCAATTATCAGCCTCTGAATGTTGCCACCTGAGAGGGTTCTGGCTGGAGCCTTCGTAGAAGGTGTTTTAATCCCGTACTCCTCCACAAGTTTTTCTGCGTGAGCCTCTATCATGTCAAACTCCATAAAACCATTTCTGGAAAAGCTCTCATAATCTCTGAGAATAAGATTCTCCTCTATGGTTAGAGATGGAGCGAGTCCAGTTTCAATTCTGTTCTCGGGAATGCACGATATTCCAAGCCTTGTTCTCTTTCTGACAGATGAGAAAGTAATATCTTCTCCATTGAAAAGAATCTTTCCCTTCTCTACTGGTCTCAAGCCAATTATAACCTCTTCAAGCTCTTTCTGCCCATTTCCAGAGACTCCTGCTATCCCCAGTATTTCACCTTCTCTAACAGAGAGACTTATCCCTTTTAAAGCCATAAGACCCCTGTCATTTCTTGCATAAACATTTTCAAGTTTTAAAACATCCTTTCCTGCTTCGACCCTTTTTTTCTCTATTTTCATGTCGATTTCTCTACCAACCATCAGTCTGGCAAGTTCTTTCTCATCTGTTCTTTTTGTTATAAGGGTTCCCACATTCCTCCCCTTTCTGAGAACAGTTATCCTGTCTGTAACCTCAAGAGCCTCTCTGAGTTTATGTGTTATGAACAGAACTGTCAAACCCTTCTCAGACATCCTTTTCAACGCCTGAAAAAGCCTTTCTGATTCGATAGGAGTCAGTACAGAGGTTGGTTCATCAAGTATAAGCAGTTTAACATCTCTGAAAAGAGATTTCAGAATCTCAACTCTCTGCTCCTCTCCAACACTCATGTTAATTACCCGTTCATCCAGCTCAGCATCGATTCCGTAAACCTCAATAATGCTCCGGATTTTTTCTCTTGCCCACTCGTAATCGAGCAAAGGGTCTCCCGGGGTTTTGTAACCCAGAAGGATGTTATTAAGTGCTGACATTTTGTTCACAAGCATGAAATGCTGATGTACCATTCCGATTCCTGATTCGATTGCATCCTTAGGTGAGCTGAATACCCTCTTTTCACCATCAAAGATGATTTCTCCTTCATCAGGCCTGTAAAGTCCATAGAGAATGCTCATGAGTGTGGTTTTTCCCGCTCCATTCTCTCCAAGGAGGCCATGAATTTCTCCCCTTCTTACTTCAAGGTTTACCCTGTCGTTCGCAACCACTCCTGGAAAAACCTTTGTGATGTTCTTCATTTCAAGTATTATATCCGAATTCTCTCCCTGCAATGCCCATCCCCTTTCAGTTTTTGTCTTTCTGTTTCCCATGTTTATTTCAATACCCTGATAGTGCTCAACTAACTTATAAAAATTACATCCTTTTCCCCCTTGCCAGAGCAACAAGCTCATGGGTTACTTCAAGATTGAACCTTTTTTTCATCTCTTCCGCCACTTCAGCATCTGACATAGATTCAACATTATCTATCCTGTCAAGAAAACCCAGAATGGTTTCAACCACTCCCCAAGGATAAACAATCCAGACCCATCGCTTCAGAACTTCTCCACAGTAGTCGGGAGCAAAAACCGAAGTTTTTTTGTACTGAAGGACAGCAGATTTTATTTCTCCAGCTCCAGCCTTTCTGAGATGAGATACGACCACACTCAATGTTTCTCCGGTGTCCGCAACATCATCAACAACGAGAATTTTTTTTCCATTGATATCAACATTTATTGGCTGTGTGATCATCGCATTTTCTCTAGTCTTCGCTACATCCCAGTACTCTGCCTTTACACTGTAAAGCTCTCTCAGATTGAGAAAATCACTCAGAATTCTCGCAGGAATCCATCCACCTCTCCCAACTGCAACAATAGCATCCGGTGTGTAACCTGATTTTATGATATCCTGTGACAGTTTGAGACAGAGAGCATAAATCCTCTCCCAGGTGAGTAGTTCACATTCAACTTCCATGGTGGAGAATAGTTTGTGAGTTTTAAACTTTTTCCAATCTTTCACTATTTGTTATCTCCATCTGTTATCTCCATCGATGATCAATTGTTCATCACCTTGCTTATTTCTTCACATCCTCCTTTCTTCCAGCCTTTTTGTCTCTATCCTCCTCCTCTGAGCATTCTTATTCTTCTCTGAATTTCCTCATGTGTGCTGGGTTCTGATTCTATTTCCACAATCGTCCTGCATAATTCCAGCTTTCCTCTGCCTGAGGGCTTAAATTTTAAGATTATTTCCTCTCCATCTTTCTTCCTACCCCTCATATGGCAAGTTTCTTTTTTTCCTACTTCTATCACCTCAAAACCAACCCTCTCAAGTATTCTCTTAAATTCTTCAACAACCACATCCATTTCGATAGCCATATCGTGAATGTAAAGCATGCCTTTTACTTAATTGCGAACTCTAAAATTCTTACTATCAGAAGAATAAGAGGTAAACAACCCGAGCACTAAACTTAAAAAAGTTTCATGATAGAACATAATAGGGAGGTGATATTTTGCTTTCTGAGAAAATGGAGAAGGCTTTAAACAAACAGATTAACGCAGAACTATATTCTTCATACCTCTATCTATCCATGGCAACCTATTTCGATTCGATCGGACTGAAAGGATTTTCAAACTGGATGAGGATTCAGGCTAAGGAAGAATTAACCCATGCAATGAAAATATTTGACTATGTGACAGAGAGGAGAGGCAGGGTGAGACTTTTTTCAATTGAACAACCACCCTCAGATTGGGAATCTCCTCTTGATGCCTTTGAAGCTGTTCTGAAACACGAGATGAAGGTGACAGGCATGATAAATGAGCTGGTCGATAAAGCACTTGAAGAGAAGGATCATGCAACATACACGATGCTTCAGTGGTTTGTTATGGAGCAAGTTGAAGAGGAATCGTCAGCCTCAGAGATTGTAGAAAAGCTGAGATTTGTCGGAAACGACAGAGGTGCTCTTTTCGCGATAGACCAGGAACTTGGCAGAAGACAGTTTGTGGAAGGCGGAGAATAAGGAGGAGTTTGACTGAAACTAAAAATTCGCAAGCTTGTTGAAAGCAGAAATTACGGAGAACTCCTTAGATACCAGAATCTGAGGAGAGTTGCCTCCAACCTTATTTCTTTACTCTATCTGGATGAACCGATTATTTTTTATGCTGCTGAAGCACTCGGAGTTGTTTGTGGAGAGCTTGAGAGAAGGGGTGACGATGAATTTGTCAGAGATATTCTCAGAAGACTTTTCTGGCACTTAAAGGATGAGTCAGGAGCCTACTGTAAAGGCGCACCTCTGGCTATCGGAGAGATCGGAAGAAATTGTCCTGCAGCTTTTGATGGGTTTAAAAACATGACCGTATCTCTTCTCAACAACGAGGAGGTTGACCACAGATATGTGGCTTATGCAATCGGCAGGGCTGCAGAGAACATAAGAGATGCTTATCCTGAGCCATCAGAAGAGCTGTTAAAGCTTCTGAAAAGTGACAATCCAGAGCTGATTGCATACGCAATTTTTGCTCTAAGACAGCTTGGTAAAGAGATCAATATTATCCCAGAAAAGGAGACCAAGGTAAAAATATACCAGAACGGGAAAATTAGGGAGTTATTTCTCGGAGAGATCTTTAAAAGCCAGACAGAAGAAAACAAAAAGAGTTAAATTTTACCCCAACCAGTCCGATTATGGAATTTCTGAAATTTGAGAAAAGAGGCAGAGTTGCGGTTCTGACACTCAATCGTCCTGAAGTCCACAACGCCCTCAACATCGGTCTTATTAGAGAGCTTTCAGAGGTGCTCGAAGCCTGTGAGATGGATGATGATGTGAAAGTAATCCTCCTGAGAGGAGCTGGAAAGAGTTTCTGCTCAGGTGCCGATTTGAAGGACTTTTTTGAGTTTTCATGCGGCAGGGGAAATCCTCTTGAATTTGCTCTCAAACTACACATTTCAGTCCTGAAAAAGATGAGAGAGATTCCAAAACCGATAGTTGGTGAGCTGAAAGGGTACTCAATCGGTGCAGGGTTGGGACTTGCACTTGCCACAGACTATGCAATTGCATCGAAAAGCGCAGTATTTTCCTGTGGTTTTGTTCTTATAGGACTGAGCCCGGATACAGGAACATCCTTTTTCATACCCAGGTCAGCGAATTTCAAAAGAGCTTTTGAGCTCATGGCAAGTGGCAGAAGGTTTTCAGCGAAGGAAGCGCTTGAATATGGTTTTGTAACTGAAGTAGTCGATGATGCAATGCTTGAGAGAAGGGTTGAGGAAGTTATCGAGCTTCTTCTTAACAGACCGAGAACTGCAATTGCAAACCTGAAAAAGCTGCTCAATGTCTCCCACTCAAACAAGCTCGATGAACATCTGGGATTTGAGCTCTCCTTAGCGCTCCTGTCAACACTATCCACAGATTTTGCTGAGGGTGTAAAAGCAGTTCTTGAAAAAAGAGAACCGGAATTTTCCTGATTTTTTATTTTGTCAAAACATAGTGCTGAGATGCTGGAAGCATTTATTACACCACACGATTAAGATACTGTCTCCTACAGTTCATATCCTCTGCTGACAACCTATTAACAGCTCGATTACTGCAAATGGGAAAATCACTCTGCTCCTTCTTGTTTTTATCCTGTTTTTATCCGATTACACTCCAATAATTGAAAACGATTAAATATTTTAAAAATCAAGAAAAGGTGGTGGTAAAAATGGGCAGATATGTCGTACTTTCAAGACTTACCGACGAAGGAGCAATTACACTGAGGGAGCATCCAGACAGGCTCAAGGAGGTAAATGTAGAGCTTGAAAAGATGGGTGTGAGAGTTATTGATCAATACCTCGTTCTCGGACAGTACGATTTCGTAAACATTGTTGAGGCGGAGAATGATACTGTTATAGCGAGGGCGATGACCGAACTTGCCTCGAGAGGAACAATCAGAACGACAACAATGCCTGCGATACCTGTCGAAGAGTTTCTCGATGCTCTGAAAAAGTGAATGTCCGAGAATCTGAAATGCAAATTTTTTAATACAACTTCTTCCTTTTTTATTCAATGCTTGAATCAGAAATCTGGGTCGAAAAATACCGTCCAAGAACCCTTGATGAAGTTGTCGGGCAAGATAATATCGTTCAAAGGCTTAAAGGCTATGTCTCCAGAAAGAACATACCCCACCTTCTCTTCTCAGGTCCTCCCGGAACGGGAAAGACTGCATCAGCCATAGCACTTACAAGAGATCTTTTTGGAGATGTATGGAGAGACAATTTCATAGAGATGAATGCAAGCGATGAAAGAGGCATAGATGTGGTCAGACACAAAATCAAGGAATTTGCAAGAACTGCCCCCATTGGGGGTGCTCCTTTCAAGATAATCTTTCTGGATGAGGCTGATGCTCTAACAGCAGATGCACAGGCTGCATTAAGAAGAACAATGGAGATGTACTCAAGAATTTGCAGGTTTATTCTAAGCTGCAATTATGTCAGCAGGATAATTGAGCCAATACAGAGCAGATGTGCGGTTTTCAAGTTCAGACCAATTTCAGAAGAGGCAATGAAGGAAAGACTACTTGAAATTGCCAAAAATGAGGGCATAAACCTGACGGATGATGGGCTGGATGCCCTTATATATGTCTCCGGAGGGGATTTCAGAAAGGCGATAAACGCCCTTCAGGGAGCCGCTGCGTTTGGTGAAAGGATAGATGCGGAATCAATATTTCAGATAACAGCAACTGCAAGACCTGAAGAGCTGAAGGAGATACTCGACCTTGCTTTGAACGGGAATTTTCTGGAAGCACGAGATAAACTGGAGATGCTCCTTGTTGAATACGGGATGTCCGGAGAAGATGTGGTTTCACAGCTTTTCAGGGAGATAATATCCTCAAATTTCGATGAAAGATTGAAGGTTGTGATGATCGACAAGCTTGGAGAGGTGGATTTCAGACTTACCGAAGGTTCAAATGAGAGAATTCAGCTCGATGCATATCTCGCATACCTCTCAACCCTGTATTCAAGAAGGAAAAAGGAAAAGGAGTGATCTTATAATGGAAAACATAAGCTTTGAGACGCTCGATTTTTCCCTAAGCAACGGCATTGCGGAGATAAAACTGAACATGCCAGAGTACCATAACGCCATCTCCATGAAAATGATTGACGAGCTTGCAGAGGCTCTGAACAGATGCGAAGATGATGATGTGAAGGTTGTGCTTATTTCAGGAGAAGGAATGAGCTTCTGTGCCGGGGCAAATGTAAAGGAGTTTCTTGAAAATCTTGAAAACCTCAGAAACAGAGACTTCTTTAATAAGTCTGGGAGAGTGATAAATTTTGGTGTGGTTAAAAAAATGAGAGAACTCAAAAAACCAGTGATAGTTCTCACAAAGGGTTTCACCTTCGGAGCAGGAATGAGTATTGTACTTGCATCCGATTACGCAATAGCATCTGACGATACAATTTTTTTCGGAGGGTTTATAAGACTCGGGTTGAGTCCTGATATCGGTACCTCTTTCCTTCTTCCACGACATGTCGGGATGAAAAGGGCTTTTGAAATTATGTCCTTTGGAGAGACTTTTGGTGCGAAAAAAGCTTATGAGCTGGGAATCGTCAATGAAGTTGTTAAAAGAGATGATCTTGAAGAGAGAGGAAATTATGTTGCGCAAAGATACCTCAAAGCACCAAAAGAGGCAGTTGCAAGGATCAAAGAGCTCATAAACATTGCATTCGACAACCCACTTGAGAGACACCTTGAAATCGAAATGAATCACACCTATGAGACAATGCTAACAGATGATTTTGAGGAAGGTCTTAGAGCAGTTCTTGAGCGAAGGGAACCCAGATTCAGATGAGTTTTCCTTTCTTCTATATTTTATTGTCAAGTTTAAACTATAACTATTAAAAATACTCGATAAATTTATAAACCTCCTGTGTTATGAAAGTATATGAAATGTCAGATATGTGATGAAAGTGTAGGAGGGGGAAAATATCAGGCTTATGAAATCTGCCACAATTGCAGTACAGCCTTAGATGATATCATTGCAGCCTATTTTGAAAAGCTTGAAAAAGATGTCGAGATGTCAGCCAGTACAGATATTCCCTATTATGTCCTCCTCCTCAGCAGAAAGCTGAGATTTTTGGAACAGACGATGTGGTGGAAAGCTTACGATGAGATGCTTCAGAATGGCGAGAGCGATGACGAATACTACTACCGGCTGGAGAGGGTTATAAAGTGGTTTGATGAGAATCCTGATGTTGTAAAAAAAATTGGAGAGCAATTCTTTGCAAAATGTGAGAAGTGTGGAAAAAAGCTGCTTCCAGGAAGTGTTACAATACAGGACAAAAATGGAAGCTTTGTTGTGATGTGCAGAGATTGTGGAAATGAGATTGTTGCCTGCTCGATTTGCAGGAAGTTAAATGAGTAAAGTAACATTTTTTATTCTTTTATATTCTTTTGAACTCATCTAGACAGGTCCGACAGCAGAGCACATACACCCTGTTGTGGTGTCTGTAAACGATGGGCTTATCATCCATTTCCTTCCCACAATAATCACATCTGAAAGTTATTTTAATGTTAAACGGTCTTTCAATTTCCTTTGTTTCAAGAACCGGTATTATTTCTATGGTTTCCATCCAGTCTGCATTTGAAATCTCTGCAATTCTCCCAATTTCACTTACAGCAAGCTTGAGGATGTATCTCTTATCTGATATGCGATTTACCTCAACTATCTCCTCTACCTCTTCAAATCTTTCAGGAACGTGTGTTTCAGCAATTATAAAAACAGTACCACGGTTTTCAAGTTCATCAGAGAGCTTTATCGTGTACTTTTTTATTATTCCTTCCTTATCTAGTCTTTCCAACCTCGATTTAACAGTTTGTCTGCTCAGATTGAGCATTTTTGATAACTCAGATATACTGATTCTCGAATTCTCTTTCAGAATGTTAATTAACTTTAAATCAAATTCGTCGAGATTCATACCAATCATATGGTTAACAAGATATACAATATTTTCGCCCAATTTTAACAAAATGTTAAAAATTAGACTTATTATTTTTCAGGAGTAGTTCTATATAATGAAGACCGAAACTCTCAGGGTAAAGGGAATTAGCTGTGCGATGTGTGTAAGAACAATTGAGGAATCGCTTAAAAGAGTGGATGTAAAAGCATCAGTCAATCTCGCAACAGAAACTGTCAGTATCGAGTACGATCCAGAGAAAATTTCTCTCGACGAGATAGCCGAGATCATCGAGAGAAATGGTTACAGAGTCATGAAAGATTATAAGAAAGATGAGATGACGGTGAATGTCAAAATCGGTGGAATGTCCTGTGCCTCATGTGTCAATACCATAGAAACTGCTGTCAAAAGATTGCCAGGAGTCAAAAATGTAAGTGTTAATCTTTCTACTGAGATTGCTCGTATAACTTTTGATCCAGCCATTACAGGTATAGAAAATATAAGAAAGGCTATTGAGGACTCCGGATACAGATTTATTGGAGTTGAAGGGGAAGAATTAGCAGAGGAGGAAGCTAAGGAGAACCAAATCAAAGAAATGAGGAGGAAACTTATATTTGCTGCCCTCTTCGGCGGTATTTTGCTCTTTTTACAGTATGGAAAATACATAGGACTGGATGAAATCCCATACATGAGTCTGATACAGTTCGCCATCGCAACCCCTGTAATGCTCTATTCAGGCAGAAGCATGTTTGCAGCAGCTACCAGAGCTTTAAGCCATAGAATACTGAACATGGATGTTATGTACTCAATGGGCGTTGGTTCTGCATACATTGCCAGTATTTTCTCAACCCTCGGATTTCTGCCAGAAGACTACTTATTTTACGAGACCGCTGTCCTGCTTCTTGCCTTCCTCCTGCTGGGAAGAACCCTAGAGGCAATAGCAAAAGGAAGAACGAGCGAAGCTATAAAGAAGCTTATAGGTCTGCAGGCTAAAACAGCGATTGTAATAAGAGATGGAAAAGAAATAGAAGTGCCTGTGAAGGATGTCGGGGTTGGAGATGTTGTAATAGTAAAACCAGGTGAAAAGATTCCTGTTGATGGAGTTGTGATCGAAGGTGAGAGTTATGTTGACGAATCCATGATCACCGGAGAACCGATTCCAAACCTCAAGAAGGCTGGAGATGAGGTTGTTGGAGCTACGATAAATAAGAACAGCGTTTTGAAAATAAAAGCAACAAGAATAGGGAAAGATACACTGCTTGCTCAGATAATAAAGCTGGTCGAGGAGGCAATAGGCAGCAAACCGCCGATACAGCGCTTAGCTGATAAAATCGTGGCTTATTTTATACCCGTTGTCCTGACAATCGCGATCTCTTCATTCATATACTGGTATTTCATAGCTGATGTTCCCGCATTGTTTGCCTTTACCACCTTAGTTGCTGTTCTTGTCATAGCATGTCCCTGTGCTTTTGGGCTTGCTACACCCACAGCATTAACTGTTGGAATGGGAAAGGGTGCTGAGATCGGGATACTGATAAAGAGTGGAGATGCCCTTGAAATAGCCAGAAGAGTCAGTACTGTCATCTTCGACAAAACCGGAACGCTGACAAAGGGTAAGCCAGAAGTCACGGACATAATTGTCTTTGATGGTAGCGAAACAGAGGTGCTGAAGATAGCAGCTATAGCGGAGAAGAGAAGTGAGCACCCATTAGCTGAAGCAATCATAAGAAGGGCTGAGGCTGAAGGGGTTGAGATTGAAGAGTCTGAAAAGTTCGAGGTTATAGCGGGCAAAGGTGTTGTTGCATCTCTCAATGGAAACAGGATACTGGTTGGTAGCAGAAAGCTCATGCTGGAAAATGGACTGCAGATGGAAGAGAGAATAGAGCCTGCTCTCCAAAAACTCGAAAAAGAGGCAAAAACCGCAATCCTCGTCGCATCTAATGGTAAGATTGTCGGAGTTATTGGAATAGCAGATACCATCAAAGAATCGGCTATTGAGGCTATTGAAGAGCTCCACAGAATGGGTAAAAAGGTAGCGATGATAACTGGAGATAACAGAAGAACCGCAGAGGCAATAGCTAAGAAGCTGGGTATTGACACGGTTCTGGCAGAAGTTCTTCCACAGCAGAAGGCTGAAGAAGTAAAGAGATTGCAGAAGAGTGAAGTTGTGGCATTCGTTGGTGATGGAATAAACGACGCTCCTGCCTTAGCCCAGGCAGATCTTGGTATTGCCATTGGAAGCGGAACAGACATTGCTATTGAAAGCGGTGAGATAGTCCTCATGAGAGATGATCTCAGAGATGTTGTTGCAGCTATCCAGCTGAGCCAGAAAACACTGAGTAAGATAAAACAGAACATATTCTGGGCGATGATTTACAATACAATCCTTATCCCGATAGCAGCAGGGATTCTTTACCCACCTTTCGGTGTTGTTTTCCAGCCCGAGTGGGCAGGTTTTGCGATGGCTATGAGCAGTGTGAGTGTTGTAACAAACTCACTTCTGATGAAGAATTACACCCCACCCGCAATAAAAAATAAAAGGGAGGTGAGAGTATGAAAAAGGTGAGTTTAAAGTTATCAGGGCTTTCATGCGGTGGATGTGTTGCAGCCGTTAAGTCCGCAATCGAAAGAGCCGGGGGTAAAGAAGTAAAGGTCTCACTTGAAAGAGCAGAGTTTCTGAGTGAAGGAGAGAACATTGAGAAATATATCGAGGCCGTGAAAAGTTCTGGATACAATGCAGAACCTGAATGATACTTCAGTTCTTTATATTTTTTATAATTTCAGTTCTTTCGGATTTTTGAAATTGTGAAACTGCATATCAATTTCATCATCATAATGTCATTTTCATATGTGTTAAATATTTCCACAACAATCTTTTAAACAAACCTCTGGGGATAGGAGGATGGGGGACAAAGATTATTCTGATATGGTTAAAATAAAAGAGATTTGTTCATCCCCAAAAAATACTTACTCCGGAGGGTGCTTTTTATTGATACTTTCGATTATTTTCTTTTTAATGTTAATTATCACGCCTGTTTTAGCATTTGATGAAGTCAGAGTTGGAGTTTACCAGAATGAACCATTTGTTTTTGTTGAAAACGGTGAGGTAAAGGGATTTTACATTGATATTCTTGAAGAGGTTGCAAAAAAAGAGGGGTGGACTATCAAATACGAGATAGACAAGTGGCAGAGTCTTCTCAAAAAACTTGAAACTGGCAAAATAGATCTACTTGTGGCAATCGGCTATTCAGAAGAGAGAGACAGGATTTATGACTTCAACAGCGAAACTGTAATTTCAAACTGGGGTCAGGTTTATTGCAGAAGAGGGATGAGAATCGATTCTATTCTGGATTTAAATGGTAAAAAGATTGCAGTTGTTCCAGAAGACATCTACTACGAGGAGTTCAAAAAACTGGCTGAGGGGTTTGGAATCAATATCAGGTATGTGGAGGTCGAGGGAGATTATCCAGAAGTTTTCAGTGCTGTAGAGAAAGGAGAGGCTGAGGCAGGAATCGTCTCAAGGATTTTCGGATACATAAACGAGAGAAACTATGATGTTTCTCCGACATCCATTATTTTTTCCCCAATTGAGCTAAGATTCGCCACACCTGAAGGAAGAAATTCTCATTTGCTAACAGCAATAGACAAGAACCTCAGAGAAATGAAGGAGCAACCAGACTCAGCCTATTATACTTCAATGAACAAGTGGCTGGAAATAAGAGTCGAACCAGAGCCATTACCTCAATGGGTATTGTGGTTATTTCTCACTGTTCTTCTTTTTGTATGTTTTCTTGTTTTCAGAAACTTTTATCTCGAAAGAGAAGTTCAGAAAAAGAAAGAAGAACTGGAAAAGGAGTATGAGGAAAGAAAAAGAGCTGAAGAAATGTTTCGTATTCTCGTAGAGAACCAGGGAGAAGGCGTGGCAATTGTAGACGAGAAGGAAACTTTTCTCTTTGCAAACCCGGCAGCTAAGAGCGTTTTTGGTGTTGATGAACTTGAAGGAAGAAATCTTATGGATTTCCTTGATGAAAATGAGAGAAAAAAGGTAATTGAGCAGAGTAAAAGAAGAAAACTCGGTGAGAAAGGGAGATACGAGCTCGAAATTATCCGGCCAGATGGAGAAAGAAGAACACTCTTTGTTACTGCAACACCCTATAGAGACAAGAATGGTAAATTCCTTGGTGCATTCGCAGTATTTCTTGATATTACCGAGAGAAAAGAGATGGAGAGAAAATTGAGGGAGAGCAAGGCTAAATACAGGAAAACTGCTGAATTCCTAAGTAAAATGATTGACACATCCCCTATCCCGATAACTGCTGTAGATACAGATCTCAGGATTACACTCTGGAATAGAGCTGCAGAGAACTTCTTTGGGTGGAGAGCTGACGAAGTAGTTGGCAAAAATCTTCTATATCTGCAGGTTCCTCCAGAAGAGAGGGAAAAGGTCGAATCAGTTTTCAAAGAAGTGCTCAAAAAAGGTACTCCGGTGAGAAATGTAAACAAAAACTATACAAAAGACGGAAAAGAACTGCTCATTGAATGGTACAACTTCCCGATTAAAGAGAACGGAGAAATCGTTGGAGTTGCTTCAATCGGTCTGGACTTGACGGAAAGAACGAGATTAATCGATAAAATTATCGAGAGTGAGGAAACGCTACGAAGCATTTTTGAGAATACACCAAATCCAATTTTGATAACAGATGCTAATGGAAATATTTACAGTTCTAACAGAGCTGGCGAAAAAGTGTTCGGAGAACTTATAAAGAAAAATGTTTTGGAACTCGAGAAAGGAGAAGAGATTCTTAGCCAGATAAAGAAGTGCATTGAAACAGAATCCATGATTGAAAAGGAACTCGAAATTAATGATAGGATATTCGGTGTGAGCTTTGTACCTCTCGAGCTTCCAGAAAGTAGATGTGTTATGATCATAAAAGACATTACTGAGATTCTCAGAGTTAACAAACTCCTGAGAGTGATCAATGATATCAATGAGCTGATTGTCAGAGAGAAAGATGAAGAGAAACTTCTAAGAAAAGCATCAGAGAGACTTTCGTCTCTCAAAAAATACTACTCTGTCTGGATAGGAATAAGAGAGAAAAACCCCATTAAAGAGATATATTCTGATAAAAAGAGAGAAGGAATAAAGATGATCTCTTTCAAGGATGAAACTGGATTTTACCCTGAAAGACTCGACATATCAAGCCTTCCTTGCTTCATAAACGCAGTTGAGAACAAATCCATCCAGATAGTTCAGGTGGAAGAAAGATCTGAATTGTGTCCCTTTTACTCTGCCAATCCTAAAATCTCCTGCCTCGTATTACCAATGATAATTGACTCCGAAATACTGGGATTTGTCATACTCCATACAGAGAAAGAACTGCCTTCTAAGGAGGAGATAGAACTTCTCCAGACGCTCAGCAATGATTTAGCTTTTGCAGTAAAATCTATTGAAATCGACAAGGCAAAGAAAAGAGCATTCGAACAGATTAACAAGAATATTGAGCAGTTTGCAATTCTGATTGATGGTATCCGAAACCCGCTTGCCATAATCTTAGGGCTAACTGAACTCAGAACAGACGATGATACAAAAGCCATAATTATGGAGCAGATAAAGAAAATAGAGATGATCCTGAAGAGACTTGACGAGGGCTGGCTTGATTCAGAGGAGATGAGAGATTTCCTCAAGAGGTTTGAAAAATGAGGTGTTATGGATGAAAATAATGATTGTAGACGATGATGAATCTATTGTAGAGGTTTTAAGCCTTATGCTATCCGAATTTCAGGTAATAAAGGCTTATAGTGGAAGAGAAGCTGTCATAATGTACAAACTTCTCAAACCGGATTTGGTTTTGATGGACATCATAATGCCAGACTTAAGCGGGGATAAAGCCACAAGAGAAATACTGAAGTTTGATCCCGGTGCGAAGATTATCGGAATAACTGCCTACGAGAAACACAAAGGAGATGAGATGCTCGAAGCTGGGGTTCTTGATCTGCTGTTAAAACCCTTCAGAAAGAGCCAGCTTGTTGAGACGGTTAAAAAGTACATAGACATAAAGTATCTCGATGATGAAAGATGAAAGGATACTAGACCTACTGCAGTATCCAGTATAACCGGTTACTCCCTCCTCTACCTGTTCTGAGAATAAAATCTGATTTTAAACACGCCGGGGGTGGGATTCGAACCCACGCGGGCAGAGCCCAATGGTTCTCCGCCCTGAGTTAGCAGACCATCGCCTTACCACTCGGCAACCCCGGCTCAATTTACCTAATCACTGCAAGATTTTAAAAGTTTTATGTTTGGATTTGTTTTTCGACAAATTCATTTACCAGAAACTGGATGATTTCAGTTATGCCCGGAACTTCAGAGACAGGAACTTCAGAATTTAAACTCGGACTTCAGCATTCTATACCTATTGTGCTGGGATACCTGCCAGTATCTATCGCTTTTGGAGTTCTTGCAGCTAACTACATCGGAGAGAACTCTATCATGATGTCTGCTTTTGTATTTGCTGGAGCAAGCCAGTTTGCTGCTCTTCAGATGATGATCGTTTCAAGTTCTGCTGCTTTTATTGTTTTTACGACCTTTCTGATTAATCTAAGACATATTCTTATGGGAAGTTATCTCAACACCTACCACAAAGACAGCAATGCTTTAAAAAAGCTATTAATCGCCTTTGGTATAACAGATGAAACCTTTGCAATCTCAACGGGTGGATTTAGGAGAAACAAAATAAAAAATCCCTTCATATACCAGCTCACCCTGAATACGGCATCATATCTCTCCTGGGTTTCCGGAACGATAGTAGGCTACTTTATCGGCCAGATTATGCCCGAACAGCTTGTTGAAGTTCTCCCATTTACTCTCACCGCACTTTTTCTTTATCTACTCACCATAAGCATCGAAAGGAAGTTAGATCTGGCTGTCGCATGTGTAGCTGCAGTAATTTCCATTCTGGTCTTAAACTATTCCATCGGGTGGAACATATTCGTCGCAACTCTTGTCGCATGCTTCTTTGGAGTCAGACTTGAAAAAACCGTAAAGAGGAGTTAAAGATGTATTCTCAACAGGAACTGGTATTGATAATAGCTGGAATGGCCATAGTTACATATATACCCAGAATCCTACCTTTTTTCACAGGAATAGATGTCGAAAGATATGGTTTTCTAAAATTCATTCCCGTAGCCATATTTTCAAGCCTTGCCATACCTGATGTGGTTATTGAAACAGGAGCAATTGCTCCCGAAAAGATAGTAGCAGGGATTATAGCCGTTCTGGTAGCTTATAGAACTAAAAGAATGTTTCTAACAATTGCTTCCGGGGTAACCGTGCTGTTCTTCATAAAATATATACTGGCATATTGACCGAAAAGTTTAAATATTTAAACAACCTAACCTAAGGTTAGTAATAAAAAGTTACCAAGGTGATTTACTTGAATCCCGTAGATATGATACTGGAAGCTCTGGGAAATGATAACAGGAGAAGAATACTCTCTCTACTTTCAAAGAAGCCTTGCTATGTCAGTGAGATTTCTTACGCACTGAAAATGGCTCCCAAAGCTGTAATTGAGCATCTTGAGAAGCTCGAAAATGCAGGGCTTGTGAAGAGCTTTGAGGATGGTAGAAGAAGATACTACTACATAAATGAGAGCATGAGACTCGAGATTTCAATAACCCCCCACCTCTTCCAGACAAATCTCGTGAGAAAAAGCTCTGAAGACTTTGACAGAGTGTTCAGAGAAGCTTTCAATCTCTACCGAGAGATAAACCAGATGTCTTCCAGTATCATGAAAACCACCCTTAATGAGATCTACAGAAGTCTGAAAAATCTCGAGGAGATTCAGAACAAATTCTCTCTCATTCAGAGTTACCTTTCATCCAGAGCCAGTGAGATATTTGAGAGGTTCCTAGATGAAATCGAAAGATGTGTTGAAGATGACTATGAGAAAATCGTTCTCCTCGGTCTTTCAAAAGGTGCAAAGAAGGTTTCAGAGATATCCGAGGAGTTCGGAATACCCTATGCTGAAATTGAGAAAGCTATTGAGAAGCTGAAGGCAAAGGGTGTTGTTGAGGAGAAAAAGGAAAAAAGAGGATACGAACTTAAAATAAAATGTTAAATTTATTTAAAGGAGGTGATAATAATGCCTGATGAGATAATGCTGAAAGTTGGTGAGGCTTACTATCGGGATGTTGGCAGGGGAATAGCAAGACTTGACCCTGCAGTTATGGAAAAACTCGGAATACAGAGTGGTGATGTTATAGAGATCATAGGAAAGGAGTCTGTACCGGCAATAGTATGGCCTGGTTATCCTGAAGATAGAGGAAAGGAGATTATAAGAATAGATGGAAGTATAAGAAACAATGCTGGAGTGGGAATAGATGACAGAGTGAGGATAAAGAAGGTCTCTACAAAGCCAGCGGAGAAAATAACACTCGCACCCACAGAGCCAGTTAGACTAATGGGTGGAGAGACATATCTCCTCAGAGTTCTTGAAGGGAGACCCGTTAAAAAAGGACAGAAAATAAGAGTCGAGATTTTTGGGCACACGCTCACCTTTGTCGTAACATCAACAAAGCCAGCAGGAGTTGTTATAGTATCAAGGCAGACTCAGGTAGATCTGAAAGACAAACCAGCTGAAGAAGTAAAAAGAGCAGTGCCAAATGTCACCTACGAAGACATAGGTGGTCTTAAAAGAGAGTTGAGGCTTGTCAGAGAGATGATTGAACTTCCCCTTAAACACCCAGAACTATTCCAGCAAGTAGGAATAGATCCTCCAAAGGGTGTTCTGCTCTACGGTCCTCCTGGAACAGGTAAAACGCTAATAGCCAAAGCTGTCGCAAATGAGGTTGATGCACATTTCATAACTCTCAGCGGTCCTGAAATAATGAGTAAGTACTATGGCGAATCAGAACAGAGGTTGAGAGAGATTTTCGAGGAGGCTAAGGAGAACACACCTGCAATAGTCTTTATTGATGAGATTGATTCAATTGCCCCCAAAAGAGAGGAAGTTACAGGAGAGGTTGAGAGAAGAGTTGTAGCTCAGCTCCTTGCTTTGATGGATGGTCTTGAATCAAGAGGAGAAGTAATAGTTATTGCCGCAACAAACAGGCCTGATGCAATTGACCCTGCTTTAAGAAGACCTGGTAGATTTGACAGAGAAATTGAGATTGGTGTACCTGACAGAGAGGGTAGATACGAGATTCTGCAGATTCACACAAGAAGTATGCCTCTTGGTGAAGATGTAAACCTTGAAGAGCTTGCAGAGCTGACTGTGGGTTTCGTTGGAGCTGACCTCGAGGCTCTCGCAAAAGAAGCTGCAATGCATGCAATCAGAAAGATGCTCGAAACAGGGGAGATAGACATTGAAGTTGAAAAGATCCCCGAAGAAGTTCTGGAGTCGATAAAGGTCACAAGAGAGGATTTCCTTGAAGCTCTAAAGAATATCGAGCCTTCTGCTATGAGAGAAGTTCTCGTTGAAGTGCCGAATATCAGATGGGACGATATTGGTGGGCTTGAAGATGCAAAACAGGAACTGAAAGAGGCTGTTGAATGGCCCCTCAAATACCCTGAAGTTTTCAAATCAGTGAACATAAAACCACCGAAAGGGATCTTACTCTATGGTCCTCCTGGAACAGGTAAAACACTGCTTGCAAAAGCCGTTGCGAATGAGAGCAATGCAAACTTCATAAGCGTTAAGGGTCCGGAGTTGCTCAGCAAGTGGGTTGGAGAGAGTGAGAAACATGTCAGGGAGATGTTCAGAAAAGCCAGACAGGTTGCCCCTGCAGTACTGTTCTTCGACGAAATAGACAGCCTTGCTCCGAGAAGAGGGGGAATCGGTGACTCACATGTAACAGAAAGAGTTGTAAGTCAGCTTTTAACAGAACTTGATGGAATGGAAGAACTTAAAGATGTGGTGGTAATAGCTGCAACAAACCGCCCTGACATAGTTGATCCAGCACTTTTGAGGCCTGGAAGAATAGAGAGACACATACTGATTCCGGCTCCAGACGAGGAATCAAGAAAGGAGATATTCAGAATACATACCAAGGGAATGCCTCTTGCCGAAGATGTCAGTATTGAGGAGCTTGCAAAGAAGGCAGAAGGATACAGTGGTGCTGATATCGAGGCTCTCTGTAGAGAGGCTGGAATGCTAGCAATCAGGGACAAGCTGAAAGGTGGACTGACCAAAGAGGAAGCTAAAGAGATTGCTTCAAAGATAAAAATTACAAATGAGCACTTTGAGAGAGCTATGGAAAAAGTGAAGCCAAGCCTTACAAAAGAGGATCTGGAGAGATACAAAAAGATAGTTGAAGATTTCCATAAAATGTATGCTTAATTAATTTATTTAATTTAGGAGGTGGTGAAAAATGCCCTGGAGAAGGAGAAGAAGAGACTGGGATGATATATTTGATGAGATGTTCGACATGCTGAACTTTCCCTTCAGTGAAGAATTCGATGAGATATTCAGGAAAATCACAAGAGACTTCAACGAGATATTCAGAGCCGCTCCCGAATCACGACCCTTCATCAGAGGATTTTCGATAAGAATCGGACCTGATGGAAAACCGGAGATAAAAGAGTTTGGCACCAAATTTGAGACAATCAGAAGTGAATCCGGAATTGAGGAGAGAAAACCTCTGATCGATGTGATGGAGACCGATGACGAGGTTCAGGTAATTGCAGAGATGCCAGGTGTAAACAAGGAGGATATAGATCTGAATGCAACTGAGAGAAGCCTGGAGATAAAGGCAAGTGGTGAGAACAGAAAGTACTTCGAGACAGTTGAGTTGCCTGTTGAGGTGGATCCAGAGTCCGCAAAGGCGAGGTATAACAACGGTGTTCTTGAGGTTGTGATGAAAAAGAAGCATCCAAGAAAGGAGGATAAAAGAAAAATAAATATTGAGTAATTTTATTTTTTATATATTTTTTATTTTAAAATAAATTTGTTCAGAAAACACTACCCGTTCCAAAGAGATCCAGTGTTGTGCTTTTTATGATATTCTCAGACTTTGACAGCAGTTGAAGCCTGTAGTCTTCGAGTATTGCTTCCTTAACAGGCTCTACAGGTATATCGAGTCTTATCTCTCTTGTTCTACCATACCTTCCCTTGGATATAACTATGGAATTCAATATGCCAAGCATATCCAGCTCAGATATCAGATCACTGATCCTCCTCTGAGTCAGAACATCAATCCCTATTCTCTTGCAAAGGGATTTATAAACAGTATAAACCTCTCCTGTTGTGAATTTCTTTCTCCCAATTGATGAAAGAAGGATCATCCCATAAAGAAGAATTTTATTCTGGGTCGGGAGAGTTCTTACAACCTCGACAACATGGTCACACTCAATTTTCTTCACAGCCTTTCTCACATGTTCTCTCGTTACAGTATCATCTCCATCCCTTTCGGCAATCTCACCACTAACTCTCAGCAGATCAAGGGCTTTTCTCGCGTCCCCATGCTCCTGAGCTGCAAGAGCCGCACAGTAAGGAATGACCTCGTCATCAAGAACATTCTCATAAAAGGCAAGTTCAGCCCTCTGAGCAAGAATATCCTGAAGCTGCTCTGCATTATAAGGTGGAAATATTATTTCCTCCTCACTAAGAGAGCTTATAACGCGAGGATCAAGGAAGTTTTTGAACTTGAGATCATTTGTTATACCAATCAGACTGACCTTTGCCCTTTGAAGATCAGAGTTTATCCTTGAAAGGCTGTAGAGGACATCGTCTCCCTTCTTCACGAGCTTGTCTATCTCATCCAGAACAATTATAATCGTCTGTTCTCTCTCATCAATTGCCATCCTTACCTCTTCATAAACCTGATCAGTTGGCCAGCCAGTCATCGGGACATTTCTCCCAAGAACTTTTGCAAGAGTTGCAAGAACCCTGTACTGAGTGTCAATAATCTCACAATTAAGGTAGTGCATATAGCACCTTGCATTTTTCCTGATGCTATATTTTTCAAGTTCTTTTCCAACAAACCTTACGGTTGCAGTTTTTCCGGTTCCGGTTTTGCCATAAATAAGTACATTAGACGGGGTTTCTCCTTTCAGCGCAGAAACAAGTATTGATGCCAGAGCTTCTATCTGGCTTTTCCTGTGAGGAAGATAGTCTGGAGTGTAGGAGTGCCTGAGCACATCCCTGTTCCTAAATATCTTCTTTGAATTTAATATATTTTCAAAAATATTTGTTTCATCCATGACATCACCTACAGAAAGCATCTTTTTTACGATTCAAACCTTTAAGAATTTTACCATTTCAGCCATTAATTTATTTATGAGAGATAAATTTCTTTTAAAGAAATTTTATTTTAAATGCCTATTTCCTAAAATTTAACTAACTCAGGATAGATGTAGTTTTCGATTATAACGCCCCTTTCTTTCCACTGGAGGTCTTCTATAAAAATCATCAACTTTTTACATGACTCTGATTCATTTTGAGATGAATCTAATAACCCCAATCATACATCAATGTCAAAATAAACCTTCAATAGCTTTCTAAGCTCTTTTGATGACTCTGCCATTTTCAAAACAGCCTCAAAATTCTTTTCCAGTACAGCCTTCTCAACAAGCTGTCTCCCGAATCCCGGTATGGCTTTTGCCTCATCCTTTGTCAGATTTTCTATACTTAGGGGATACTTTACAGCTGTAATACTTCTTCTCCCATATCCTGTGATTCTCACATCTATAAAGCTGTTCCTTTCATGAGTTCCAATTACCCCCACAAGAAGTGGATATGTGCCAATCTGTCTTGCGAAGGTTATATTGTTCTCTTTCTGCTCACACCTCAACTCCGTCATTTTTCTTCCTACAGGTATCATTTTCTGGAGAATCAACCTGTCTATATTCCGTCTTACTTTTTCTTTGAAGAGTCTGAAGTATTTTCTATGTTTTTTCAAAAGTCTGTCACCTATAGTTTCCATGGGTGTAGCTCTAAATACCTTCACCTGCCTTATGTTTATCCGCCTCAATAACAGATTTTCTTCAACTATCCTTTCTAAAAACTCATAATTCAGCTCATAAGTTTCCCTTTTTTCCCCTTTCAACCCGGCAACGAAGTTCAAACCAGGGAGAAAATAAGGAAGACCATTGTAGGATGCGAATCTACCATACCTGTTTATCATCTCCACTGCCTCCATTACTTCCTCAGGAGAGGCTGCGAGATTGTTTTTCTCAATGACTCTTTCATCTGCACTTTCAAGACCCATAGCAGCTATGTTACCAGGTGTCTGATATATCACAACAGTTTTTATAATATCCTTGCTCTCCTCAGGATACTCTGCAATTGTTTTCGGATTTACATTGTCAAGGTGCAGTGTCTTGATTCCCGGACACCTCCTCCAGATTTCTCTGTGAAATTCCTTCATTTTCTCAGGGTTTGGTTCTGGAGGCTCTTTACTGAAGTCACCCATATAGGTGAAGAAGTCAGTCTGGTTCCCAAGGCGGAAAAACCTGCATCCATTTCTGTAAAGTGCCTCAATTTCTGCAAGAACACCTTCAGGACTCCTCATTGAGGGGTTGCCATGTATCCGCTCTATGCAGAAGGAGCATTGTCTCCAGTAGCAACCTCTATAGGTCTCTATCTCGCAGATGATGTTCGGAAAATCAGGGTGATGTCTTATCACCTCTGCTCCGAGAACTGCAAATCTATTTATTACATCTCTTCCCCTGCCCTCAGGCATTTCTCTATGTGAATATCTCTGAAGATAGGCTAAAAGCTCCTCCTCAAAAGGAAAATCCAATACCAGATAATCTTCCAGTTTTTTTGTTTCTTTTTCAGTTAATTCAAGAACGATTGGTCCGACAAGAATTTTTTCAGCCCTGTTTACAGGAAACAAAGCAAAGAGTTCTTTTAATCCCAGTGGCGTACCACCGAGATATTTTCCAGGAACAGCCATCCCGGCAATGACAATGAGCAGATCAAAATCGTAGAGAGATTTCTTAAGTCTGTAATTCTGTCTCAGAGTATCTATGGTCACATAAAAGGGGTTAATTCCAGCGAATTTTAGCATTCCGTAGATATACCTCGGATAGGGAGATATATAAGGTGGGACACCAAGGCATGAGGGTTCATCCACATAACCATCGATTATCGCAACTTTCATCATCAGAACTTTATTTAGAGAGTATAAATTGTTTAGTCTATCAATTGTGCATAATTTATGACTAAATCCAGCCTTTCTTTATGGTTTCGTTGAGAAGCCTGAGCCATCTATTGAACTTCTCAGTGACATCCTTTTTTCTCTCAAAGGTATTTTCACCGAGGAACTTCAACTCATTAAGCTTCCATTCCCCTGTTGATAAACCGGCTATCAAATGTGCTCCAAAGGAGGAACCTTCGAGATACCTGCTTCTCACAACTTTCAATCCTGTTGTGTCTGCAACCCTCTGAAGCAGAAAATCATTTGAGCTCATTTTTCCATCCATCCTTATCTCTCTGATACTCAAACTAACTTCTCTATCCATCAGAGATACTATTTCAGAAATCCTGAAAGCTATGGACTCCAGAAGAGCCTTTACAATATCTTCCTTGGATGTTTTGTTTGAGATACCCCACAGCACCCCAGGTGATTCTGTATAATAAGGAGTTCCCAGTCCAGTAAATGAAGGCACAAGAAGGAGATTCTCATCCTCAGACATTTCCGCAAGTCTATAGGACTCCTCAGGAGTTTCAAGAAGGCCAAGACTCTTTATCCACTCAATAGAGGAACCACTGAAGCTGACATACCCCTCAAGAATGTACCTCCTCAAATTTCTCAATCTTATACCCACCATCGGTATCAAACCAGAAAGGGACGCTTTTGGTTCTTCACCGACATTAATATCAACGAATGTTCCTGTCCCGTTAGTGCATTTTACCATCCCCTTCTCGAAACAGCAGAGAGAGAAGAGAGATGCCTGCTGATCAGCTACAACAGATGCAATTGGAATTTTTCTGTACTCTCCAAAGAAGGAATCAGACTCCTTTACCTCCGGTAGATTTTCCTCGGGAAAACCTATGATTTTAAGGATATTCTCGCTCCACTTGTCGAAGAATATGTCATAAATTCCTGTGGCACTTGCATTGGTGTAATCTGTCAGGTGTTCACCACAAAGCCTGTAGATAAACCAGGAGTCTATTGTCCCGAATCGAAGGTTATCCATATTTCTGTTTTTGAGATTTTGAAGCATCCACATCAGATGGACACTCGCATGATTTGGTTTGAATGAGAGTTTTGATATGGTAACAAGATACTTGATCCTCTTCCTGTTCCTTAACGACGGGATTGTGAGATAGAGGAGTGTTGCTATCTTTCCTATGGCTTTACCAAACTTTATGAGCCAGAGTTTATTCAGAGATTCAGCAACGGGCTTTGCTCTAATATCCTGCCATGTGAGAGCTGGAAAGATGCTCTTAGATTTTTTCGAATCCCATAAAACTGAGGTTGTTCTCTGATTCGTTATAGAAATGGCATCAACCTTGTATCTTTCAAGCATCCTGTCGAGGAGATTTTTTCCTTTCACGAAAATTTCTTCAGGATCAAGCTCAACAAAACCCGGCTCTGGATAGTATCTCTTAAGAGGTTCAGCTTCAAAATCTACGATACTCATGTTTTCATAAACAACGGCCCTAACACTCGTCGATCCAATATCTATAACACAGGTTCGCATCAAATCAAATTAAATCAATGAAATAAATAACTATTGAAATTCCATGGTGGTCTTTATTTCATGACCACTATCTCCCTCAACCAAGCCATTCAGCTATTAACTCGGTCACATCCTTGGCAGAGAGAGCCCTTCTGCACGAAGGGCAGAATGTCAGGATCGTGTGTGATTGCTCAGCAAGTTCATTTTTCCTTTTCTCAGCCATTAAAGTTGCTGAGGAAATATCGATATAAGGATAGACTCCACCAAATCCACAACAGTATGTATTCCTTTTGCTGTGAACTGGCTCAGAAATTTCAAATCCAAACTTTCTCAGTATTGTCCTTGGTTCATCATAAATTCCAAGCTTTCTGGAGAGAATACATGGATCATGATAAACCACCCTACCACTCACCCTTTCAAAGTTAAAAGAAGGTAAGCTGTCTGCAATTACCTTCGAAATATGCACAGCCCTAATTCCATAATCCTCCTGTAGAACCTGAACACAGTGAGGACAGTTACTTATCACACCCTCGTAGCCTTTCAGGTCTTTCATTGCTGCAATATGTTCTCTATACTGTGAAAGATACCCGAGTTCTCGAAGGTACGCTCCACAGCAAAGAATGTCCTTTTTGAGGGCGTAATCCAGTCTCAAATGATTCAGGATTTTTACAGTGGCTCTGACAATTTCCGGAACTTCAAGAGTTTTACAGCCCGGAAAATAAAGAAGTTTACCTTCTCTTTCCTCATAGTCAAAATTTTTCTTTATTTCCTTGATCCTCATCTCATGTGAAACAAAGGCTTTTTTAACAGCTTCTGGCTCAGTATTACCTCCACATAGAAGCTCTCTTTCTCTCCTAAGATTTTCATTTACGCTTATATTCATGGGACAACTTTCCCTGCACGCATCGCAGGGAACACACCTCCAGAGATTATCGCCAGCTTCAGATGGTGCAAGAAAAGCCAGCCGGGATTTGATAGAAGGCGAAACTGTAAGTCTTCGCTCAACATCAAAAACCGGACATGCATGCAAACACATATTCGGGCACACCATACATCTGATAGTGTCATCAGCCTTTCCAAGCTTTGGAAGAGATTCTCTGATGAGTGAGAGCTTTGTTTTCAAGGATGAAGAGGATGTTGCTTGAAGTAACCATTTCCAGTTCATATTAGTCACCCTTCCTGCACTCATTCCCGAGAACTGTTCCCCTGTTCATAATATTTTTCGAATCAAAAAACATTTTTAAATCTCTGAAAATCGAATAGAAGCCAAGAAATTCCTCTTTAAGCCATTTTGCTCTGAGACCCCCTATCCCGTGATGGTGACTCAGTGATGCCCCCTTCAGAAGGGCTGTTTTCATTGCAGCCTCCCATACACTTCTATAATATCCCTCATAATCCCCTGAAACTCCTGCAAATGTGAAGTAAAAGCACAACCCATCCTCATAGAAATGCGAGGCATGACAGGAGGCAAGAAGTGTTCCCTCTACCCCTCTTATTGCCTTCAGAATGCTTCTGTAAACATCCATCGCATTTTTCCAGAAGCACGATACCTCAATCGTATCAAAAATAATCCCCATAGGAACAAATCTGCTGATGTCTGAAACATTGAATCTCTCCTCAAGCCATATCTCAACCGGTTTTTCCCCCAGTTTCTCCCCTTTCAGCTTGGTTTCTATAAACTCCATCTCCCTCTCCGCACTTTCTCCTTCCACCATCACTATCGTAACCACACCATCTATGCTGAAATTTTTCATCGTTTCAAGTTTGTCAAAAATTCTCAAAAGAGCCGGTTTAAGAGACTGCATGAGGTTTCTTGCATCTTCCACAGCATCATCCATCGAGTCATATCTGAAAGCCATCTTGTACTGCTTTTCCGGAAGTTTTCTCATTCTCAGAGTTGCATCACAGATGACTCCAAAAAGACCTTCGCTCCCAATGTAAATGCTCTTGATGTCAATCGACGCTTTTCTTGGAAGATTCTTAGCTTCAATAACCTCACCAGATGGAGTTACAACGGTTAAAGAGACAATAATATCCTCTATGTTTCCATATCTTGTGGAAAACTGCCCACTTGCTCTGGTAGCAACCCATCCACCCACAGTAGAGCAGTAAAGGCTCTGAGGAGAGTGACGGAGAGTGTAGCCTTTATGATTCAGAACATATTCGAGTTTTCCTCCCACAACTCCTGCTCCTGCTTTGACCTGCATTCTTTCCTCGTCAATCGATATTTCGTCAAGCGAAAGAGTTGAGAGAACTATACCCCCACAGTAAGGTGTGCTACCATCAATAACTCCACTTCCACCACCAAATACATAGAGGGGAACTGAATAAGAATTCGCAATTCTGATGACCTCAGCCACTTCCTCTACACTTGCTGGAAAAACTACAGCATCAGGGAGAGCTGGAATTTTTCCATTGAGTAAATGGCGAAGGTGCAGAGGATTATAGTCTTTGCAGTATGCTATTCTGTCTGCTACATCCACAGACAGTCTCTTTCCAAGAACTTTTTTAAGCTCGGGAATAGCTTCTCTTACTTTCTCTGAATACTTTGACTCATGAATAACCTGATACATGATTCAATAAAAGGGGAAAAACTATTTTATTCTTCTGAAATTTTTCTGAACATGGATCTCACAGAAGACAAATTCTCAAAAGTAAAAGACTGGTTAATCGAGGAAGGGCTTATGAGGAAAGAAGTTCCAGATGAGATGGCTGACTGGCACTATGTGGTTGAGTTTCCCCAGAAATCCAATCAGGTTTCAGATGTTCTGAAGCCAAAAGACAGAAGAATCGTCCTTCTGATAACGGGAATCGTCCTTTCAGAGAACCATTTCAGGGCGTTCAACTCACTGACCGAGGAAAAGAAAAGGAAGCTCATCCACAGATGGAAAATGGATCTGATATTCAGAAAAGCAGATTTCAGATTTTTACCCGACTCTTTCAACCTCCAGAAGGTGGAGTTCTCACTCCCTGTGTTCGAAGATGAGCTGAGCAAGAGCACAGTAATACATGGCCTGAGGGAGCTTTTCAAATGCAAGCTTTACATAATATGGAACGTCCAGCACGAATTCGACAGACATCCGGAAACCAGCTATTATATTTAATATATTCAGAACCAGTTAATCTGGTTTTAAGGCAAAAATAAATATTCATTAATCATTTAAAACCTGCAGACGATTCTGTATTTCGTAACAAACCAATAAGATTTTTATTTTCATTGCTGTAAAGAAATAGAAGAATGCTAAAGAAAACTGCAGTGATTGTTGCACATAGAAAAGCAGGCTACCTCGAGGAGAACATAAAATTTTTGAAAAAGAGGGGTTTTGAGATTATAACCGCTGTTGATGAACCTGATGAAGATTGCCTGCATATTACTGAGAAATACGGAATAAAAACATGCTTCAGTCAGAAAAGAAGAGGAAAATGGAAGGCACTCAACGATGCTGTATGTTTTGCCGAAGGGGATTACATTCTCTTCGTGGACTCTGATACCAAGCTGATCGAACTTGATTCTGGAGATCTGAAAAGGCTTGAAGAATTCGACGCAGTAGAAATCAGGAAAGAAATAAACGGATCTAATTTCCTTGAGAGACTTATTGGAATTGATTACTTCAACATGTACCTGACCTCAAGACTTGCATCAATTTTCCAATCATGCCTGAGTATAAATGGTGCTGCTTTCATCATAAGAAAAGATGTGCTGAGAAAACTTGAGGGATTCAGAAAAAAGATAAATGAGGATACTGATCTCGGCATAAGACTTGGACTTGGTGGCTACAGGGTTGGTGTGGGGGGTATTGCCATTACGAGAGCCCCAACAGACATAAAAGAATGGTTTATCCAGAGAGAAAGGTGGAGTCTTGGTGGTGCAGAAGTTATCATAGAGAATTTTAGAGAAATTACTAAAAAACCCAGATTATGGCTTCCCTATCTTTTTATGTTCTATCCCGCTATTGTGGGAATGTTTGCTGGGATTATATTCGATAGATACGCCCTAAAGCTGCTATACCTTATACTACCCTTCCTGTCACTTCCCCCAAAATTGCTATCAATCCTGATGCTCTCAGTCTTCGAATTTCATACTGCAACCAATCTCTTCTCAATTCTCATTTCCTTTTCAATATGGAGTACCACAATCATAATACTATCTAAGAAAACACACTCTTCGATAGATCTGTCGTTGCTACCCATATACTACTTCTTCTACTCCCCCCTCTGGACAATGCTGTGTCTGATTGCGGTTGCACGGGTTTTTGTTACCAAACTGAAAGGAAATAGTATAAACCTGAAAGACTGGGTGGTTTAAAGAAGGTAGATAGAAATTCACGAAGAGTAGGCTACCTGACAAGTATCCCCATCATCTGCAATCTCCTGAGGAGTTACATTGAAGCCGTATTTCCAGTAATATCATAGATGCTGGTCAATATCTAGACCTCTTGCAACGAGGTATGCTGCCCATATGAGTTCACTGCAGTAGTAGCTGTTTCCGTAAACTTCCTTCCCTCCAAAGATACAGGGCAAACAGCCAGAATGGCTGTAAAAGCTATCAGAAATATTCTCTACACCATAGAAGGATTTAAGACATTATTAAATATTTAAGTTTTTCGAAGTTTTTAATCAAATATAATTAAAAATAGTCGAATAAAGATATATATGTTAATAAGTAGAGACTCGATACCATATCATAAAATATAATTCAATATCACCTGGGTGGTAGTGTCAAAATAACAAAAAATAATTAAGAGAAATACAAATTATGCAACCCGTACTAAGCCAACTAATAGAAGAAATCAAAGCTACAAAAGTCAAAATGTCAGTTATCATTATCATTAAGATTATCATAAGATTTTTATATGATCTTATAATTTTGTTAGATGCTTTAAAAAAATTCCATGGTGGTCACTATGACCAGAAAAGAATTACTTTTCATAACCCTAATTTTTCCTTTGCTGGTGGGAGTTGTTAGTGCTGAGACATGTAAGCCGATCTGCGATAAGATTGGAACTAGGAGTGAAGGATGGTATGATTCATGCAGTGGAAAGCTAATTAAATACGACTCATGTGGTAGATGTGAGGCAGTTTGTAAGGAAATTGGAACTAGGAGTGAAGGATGGTATAGTTCCTGTGATGGTTCCACTATTTGGCTGACAACCTGTGAGGAGAGAGCTGTTTGTACTGACTCTGATGGTGCTAATATTTACATAAAAGGCACAACAACAGGATGGGATTATAATAAGGAAATCATAATATCCAATTCCGACTCATGCACGGATTACGATGGCGGTGCTCCTAAGAATTCAGGACAATGGGTGATTGAGGAGCAGTGTGATGAAGAGGGCAGAGTTCACTCCTATTATTACAAATGTCCTGCAGGTTACTGGTGTGAAGAGGGGAGATGTGTTTTTAATGAATCGCTAACAGACTGTCCAGATTACTGTGAGAACGGATGGCATTATTATGGTGGAAAATTCAACGCAGAAACAGAAAAATGCGATTACTCAGGAAAAAGATTCTGTAAATACGGTTGTGATGATGAGGGGATGACATGTAAAATACCTGAAAATGTGAGCTGTCCCGATTACTGTAGTGATGGTACTTTCTGGAAAGATGGTTCATTCAATGAATGGACGCTTGAATGTGACTACAAATACAAAATAGTCTGTGAGCAGGGCTGTAATGATGAGGGGACTGCATGCAAATCTGGTGAAAGTGAGACAAAATCTGAAGAATCTGAGGTACCCTGTGAAGAAAAAATGAGAAAGGTCATCGAAGAAACCTGCTTGAATCAGGGGGTTGATGAGGAAATCTGTAAAGAGAGGTATAACAATCTGGTTGAATTCGAATGTAAGAAGAAAGGTCAGGTTGAGGAGTCTGTAATTGAACTTACCATCTGTCAGAGTTTAAGGAATAAGCTTGTTTCATTGAGTGAAGAGTTAATAGAGGCAAAATCGGAAGAGAAAAAGGAGAAAATAAGTGCTGAGATCAGCGAGCTGAAAAAAGAATATGAGAAATGCATTAAAAAACCAGAAGAAACAGAATCTGAGAAAACTGAAATAAATATCTGCGAAGAACTTGAAAACCTGAAGGAAAGTTACAACAATCTGTTAGAGAAAGAAATGAGGATGAAAGAGCTTGTTTCTTCTGGCAAAGTGGAAAAGACTGCTCTTGAAGAGATTCAGAGAGAGAAACTATTTCTTGAAAAGAGGATTGAAAAGGCAGAGACTTCATGCATGAGCACTGGGAGCTACCATGAATCCCCATGTTTAATGCTCTCTACCATGATGAAAGTAGAGAGTGTGCTTAACGAGAAGATTTCCACGGCTAACAAAGGAGAAGCTGAAGAACTTAGCAAGAAGCTCAAAGAGGTTGAAGAGGAAATCATTCGTCTGCGTGAAGAGTGTGCAAGTCAGAAATTGGTTGAAGAAAGAGTGAACTCTCTGATTGAGGCTGAAGAAGTCTACAAATCTAAAATCCAGAATATAATAGAGAGATCTTCTGCAAAAGAAATTGATGATAGACTCCAGGAGGTAGAAAAAGAAAAAGATGAATTGATATCGAAACTGGTAGAAGAACTCAATGAGATTGACCTAAGAAATACAGGGATAGTGAAAGAGGTCAAAGTGACTAAGGAGGGAGTATACTTAGATGATGTAAAGACAGAGGCTAAACCGATCAGAATAGAGGTTGGAGAGAGGGAAGTTTATGTCAAACCGGGAGAAGAGGTGGTTATAGAGGCAGAAGGTGTATCTGCAAAGGGCAAGGTTGAGTTGTTTTATGCAAATAAAACCCTTATTGCAATGAACAGTAAAAAGCCAATAAGGATATTACCGTCAGAAGTTTCTGAAAAGATTGGTCCGGTTAAGGAAATAAGATTGGTCGATGAGGATGAGCCAAAATACAGAGTTTCTGCTGAGAGAACAGGGAAGATTCTCGGTCTAATTCCGGTTTTGTTTGATGTAGAGTATGAGATCAGCGCTGAGAACGGAGAGATTCTTGCCAAAAACAAACCCTGGTGGACAATTTTTGTATTTGGCGAGTCCAATCCGATGCCGAGTCCAGCACCTGCTAAATCTTCTGAAGAAGAAGTTCATGAACAGCAAGAGGGTGGTGAGGGAGCAGAAGAATTTTCTGAAAGTCCAAAAAAATATAACTGCACAATCCCACTTGGGGAACTTGATTTCCCATATTATGGCGATACTCCTCAACAGGGGTTAATGACAAAAGAAGATAAATTTGTTCATAAGTCTGTAGCGGTGAATATATTTTCAAACAATGATATTTTTGATGCGGGAGATTTTCTGGGTTATTTTGAATCTTCAACCCTATTTTTCTCCCTTGTAAATAAAACTGGGTTCTCTCCTGAAAGTTTAATTAAACTGGCAAAAAATGCAGAACTACAGTGTACTTTTGGCAAAGAGGAGATGTCTTCAAACGACATTATTCTTCTAAACGCAATGGGCTTTGATAGCCTGTATATGCTCTCAAAAATTGATAATTCAGATTCTGAAGAAATAAACAAAATTTACATAGAAGCTTTAAGATATGAAATGCAAAAGTACGCTTATGCCATGGGATTGAGTAAAAGAGGAGATTATGTGATTCCACCAGAGGAAAAAATAAAGAAGTGGGCAGAAAAGGCAAAAGAAAGAGAGCCAATAATAAAAACTGAGAAAGAGAATGAGGATGTAGTTATTTTTGGAGATGGAAGTACATGGCAGGAAAGCGATGAAGATGAAAATGCCCCAGGAATAGAAAGTACATACGAGGAGGGATGCTTTAAACCTGTTGATATAGAAAATAACATGATTACACTGGAAGGGCAGAATGTACTACTTGCAAAATCAATAAAAATGGATAAGGGAGAGATCGCGAAGGTATCAATAAAAATTGTAGCAGAACCCTTAGACATTAAATTCCCGTATCTTGTCGTTAAGATAAGTTCTACTACAAAAGAGGATTCAATATATCTCGATGTCAGTGAAACAGATCATACATTTTACTTCTTTAACAACCAGTGGTGCTCTTCTGAACCGGGTGTATTCTGCTCCATATCTGATAATTATAAAATTACAATTACAAATATAGATGATTTCAATGTAGAGGACATACAGATCTGTGTTGAAAAGGTAAATTCTGAAACAATAAAGTTAGGAAAAACACAACTCTACTACTCAGAGAATCCTTTCCACTACTTTAAGTTCTATATTCCAAAAGACAATGGTTTGGACTTATATATCTACAACTATCCTAATTATTTCTATCCAAAACTTCCAGTAATCTGGCTGTACGGAGAAAATGTAGGCAACATTTACTTAGAAGATACTGAGAATTACAGTATCTCCAAAATGCCTCCAAATTCCAATGGAAGATGGTTCATATTGGCTGGGAAAATAGAATTCGTGAGAGATGTAGAGGAATATATAAACAACGAAAATCTCCTTCCAATCTTCAAAGCCAGTGAAGAAATAGGAGGGCATACAGAGATTTTCTTTTTCTCTGATGTTGAAAGAAAGTACTACTATATAGGTACAATCCCATACTCGCTTTTGTCAGAAGATTCAGAACCATCCGAGTTCTGGGAAGGTGAAATAGAGTCGTATGCGGAGACAATGCTTCTTGACTCAGAAGGGAATGTGATTCATTCTTTTGGAATGAGTTACCCATTTTTCCAATACAGGGAAGCAGAGGACAATGGAAAGAAAGAGTATCCTCTAATCAGACCTTACATGCCGGTTACCGCTTTTGAGATCGAGGATGGAAAGTTGTATATTCCAGAATCCGTATCGGAAGTGAGTAGTTTCACTGTTGATTACAATGTGTACGAGGACGATAACAAGATACTGGAAGTGCTTAATCCTTTAAACTGGTTTGATATTGCGTCCAGCCTCATCACAGCATATATATCCTACACCAAGTGTATTGGTGCATTATCCTTAGCTGATTGTGTTGGAATGGTATGTGATGCTCTTGATGCAGTGGCAGAAATAGCAAAAGTAATTTCAGCAGATGAGGACGATAACTTTGGAACTGCCCAGATAAGATTGGAGGCGATAAATTACGAAGAGCAGTTAATCAACGAGACATACTTGATAGAGGGTGCAGACAACGGAAAGGAAGTTGACTGGTATGATTATGTCGCAGAAGCTGCTAATGTTTGTTCAGGTATTGTAGATACAGTCAAAATGGTTTCAGGAGGAATTACTGATGTAACAAAATTAAAGGATAAATTAGCAGAGGGAGACATAGAAATGAAGGATATTGCAACCCTTAATAAGAAATACAAGTCTTATGAAAAAACTTACAAAAAGACTGTTAACAAATTTAAATGGGATGTAAAAGGAGAAGGACCATCAGGAAGGTTCCACAAAGAGATTTATTCCGTCGATGAGGTTAGTTCAATACCGATAATTGAAAAAATCGAGGTCTCAATAGACAGTGTTCATGTTCTGAATGACAGAGATGGTGACTGGTCAGGGATGGGAGACCTATACATGTGGACTTTTGTTGGAACAGTAGGAGGAAACTATCTGAATGATCTCGATGAGTGGTCAAAAGGAAATCTGATAAATACGAATGAGCTCATCTTTTCTTCTGTTGATGCCTGGAGAATACCCTGGACAGGGACGACGGATGTTGATACAGGAAGTACATGGAATATCGGAGAAACAATACTGAGAAAGAAGGCAATGAACGATGATGGAGAACATCTCGCTGGCATTTACATTGAGGTGACCATTTTTGATGATGATACATTTGAAGATGATGAAGTAGCCGTGCTCTCCAAGTGGATACCTACAGAGAAGATCATTGAGAACTGCAAGTATGACCCAAGTGAGAAAAGATGTAC
Source organism: Archaeoglobus sp. UBA234 (assembly GCA_002494625.1). Taxonomy (GTDB): domain Archaea; phylum Halobacteriota; class Archaeoglobi; order Archaeoglobales; family Archaeoglobaceae; genus Archaeoglobus_A. Next base: position 363,438 of record DACH01000005.1, on the reverse strand, counting down.
ATATCATGCCCAAGAATACATTTACACGAGACTCGGGATTAATAAAGACGATTGGGTAGAAAAAGGACATCCAGGAGCAGAGATTGACTACACGATTGTCCTTTACCTTACAAAAGATTTATAACTTATAATTCTATTTTTCATCGCTTACATTTTTGAGAGATTACCCGACACTGTGAGAATGATCCACAAATCGTTGTCGATGGAGGGTTCTGGTATCCCTGAGCTTTAAAAAGGATTGGATTGAAAACGACAAACATGAGACTTTTGGCGGGAGAAACACCATAAAAATCTTATTTTCTTCATTAAAAGAGATAACTAAGAGATTCCATAATAGATTTCCATTCGGAGATTCTTTTGGTCTGTTCAGGGCTGGTCAGAAAGCTTCATTGTTTACTATAATTACTACAGGTTGTTATCTTGCCACACCCCATCTGAGATCCATCAAAGTTCAGTGTACTTATCTGCCCTACCCTTTGACTTTTCCACCGGATACTTTTCAGCGTTCTTTTTTACTTTTTCAACAATTGCTTCAGAGAGATCAATATCAAGAATATCTGCCAAAGAAAGGAGATATATTGTAATATCGGCTATTTCATCTCTTATCGAGTCTATTCTGCTTTCAACCACCTCGTAAACCTCTTCGACGCTCTTCCACTGGAAATGCTCAAGAAGTTCCATCGACTCAATGGCAATGGATATTGCCAAATCTTTCGGGTTATGAAACTTTTTCCAATCTCTTTCATCCCTGAAATCCGTAACAATTCTCCTCAGTTCATCAATGTCCATGACTACCAGGGATGATGGGTGAACTTGTATCCTGCAAGAATCATTAGAAGAAGCAGGCTGATACCTACTGCTATCCTTATGGTAGATATTATCCACCAGTATTTTAGATACCTCTCCCTATTTTTATCGGAAAAGACCCACCTCAAAATTCTATCTGAAAGAGAATCTTGCTGAAATCTCATGGCCGAAATAAAAATTGAAAGTTATTTAGTCTCCATCTTAGCCTTAATCTTCTTCAGCCTGACAATGTTCTCTCTGTCCATCTCTTCAAGCCTGAAGGCGATGTATCTGGCAGCATTTTCCATTTCGGGGATGACCCTGTACTCGAGGGCATTTACCCTCCTTTTTGTTTTGTCTATTTCCTCGAGAAGTCTTTTGAGTGTGGTTTCTATTTCAGCCACCTCAAGAACTGAATCAACAAGCTCCTCATATGCTGAAACTACTTCATCAATTCTTGCTGTTGTACCAATCACACCGTAATTTCTCTCTTGAACCATTTTCCTCACTTTTTCTCTTTTAACAACTGGAACTACCACACCCATTATGTTCTTTTTCTTGATAGAGAACTCCGGCTCTGTGGCACAGGAAAGTGCTATGGATTTTATACCCACAACACCCTCAACAGCCATGGCAAGTGCAAGCTTTTCCTGAGCCTTGTTGTACTTTTCAACCATTCCTCCAATGGCCTCCTTTGCCTGTTCAAGGATGTCTCTGAATTCAACAATCAATCCATCTCTCTTCATCTTAAGCAGAGCATGTCCTCTCTTTGAAAGCTTGATTCTCCTTCTGAGCTTGATGAGCTCCATTCGGGTTGGCTTTACTTCTGCCATTGTTCCACCCTTGTTAAAAAATGAAGTGGCTGAAGAGGTCAGGCTTCAGCTTCAGCCTTCTTCTTGTGGGCTGGGTGATACTTCTCGATATATTTGGTCTCGATTTTTGTTAAGTCTGATTCTCTGAGCATTGCAAGCAGTTCCCATCCAAGATCGAGGGTCTCTTCGATAGATCTGTCCTCGTATCTTCCCTGCTGGACGAATCTTCTCTCGAACTCATCTGCAAACCTGAGGAACCTCCTGTCCCTCTCAGACAGGGCTTCTTCACCGACAATTGCAACGAGACCTCTCAGATCGACACCCTCAGCGTATGCTGCATACATCTGATCATTCCACTGGACATGATCATCTCTTGTAAGCCCTTCTCCGATACCCTCCTTCATCAACCTGCTAAGGGATGGAAGAACATCGATTGGTGGGTATATACCCTTAGCATGCAGCTCTCTGCTGAGAACGACCTGTCCCTCTGTGATATATCCAGTGAGGTCGGGAATTGGATGGGTTATATCATCGCCCGGCATTGTCAGAATTGGCATCTGTGTGATTGTTCCCTTTCTGCCCTGAATTCTCCCAGCTCTCTCGTAGATTGTCGCAAGGTCTGTGTACATGTATCCCGGATAACCTCTTCTTCCGGGAACCTCTTCTCTTGCAGCAGAAATCTCTCTCAAAGCCTCACAGTAGTTGGTCATGTCTGTCAGGATAACGAGAATGTGGAGATCATACTCATAAGCCAAGAACTCTGCTGCTGTTAAAGCCATTCTTGGCGTTAGCAATCTCTCGATAGCTGGATCATCAGCGAGATTCAGGAAAACAACTGCCCTCTCCAGAGCTCCAGTTCTCTCGAAATCCTTCATGAACTGGTAAGCTTCCTCGTTCGTGATACCCATGGCTGCAAATATGACAGCGAACTCCTCTCCACTACCTCTAACCTTAGCCTGCCTCGCAACCTGCAGGGCTATATCGTTGTGTGGCAAACCACTACCACTGAAGATCGGGAGCTTCTGACCCCTAACAAGTGTGTTCATTCCATCAATGGCTGAGATACCGGTCTGGATAAACTCTCTCGGATAAGTTCTGGCGTATGGATTGATAGCCGCACCGATGATCTCTCTCCTCTCCTCAGGGATGATCTTTGGTCCACCATCAATCGGATCTCCAGCTCCTGAAAGAATTCTCCCAAGCATATCCTGTGAGCAGTTAAGCCTGACAATGTCTCCGGTAAATCTTACAGCTGAAGAGGTATCAATACCTCTTGTACCCTCGAAAACCTGAACAACAACGACATCCTTCGATGTGTCAAGAACCTGGCCTCTTTTTGTAGAGCCGTCTGCAAGCGTGATGTTCACAAGCTCTCCATAGCCCACAGGCTCTGTTTTTTCAACAAACAAAAGAGGTCCGGCAACCTGACTGATTGTTCTGTATTCCTTCATCATATCACCCCAGCAGAGCTTTCTTTATCTTTTCAATCGCTGCCTCAAGCTTTGGCTTGTAGTCCTCTTCCAGCTTTGATCTCTCAAAGTCTTCTTTGCCCTCTACTTCTTCAATCTCGGTAACAAGTCTCCCAGCCTCAAGTGCCTTATAGAATATGTCGTTAAGCTCCTTTATTCCTTTAAGCATGTCATACTGCTTCTGGAAGCTGCAGTAAGTATCCACTGGATGATATGCATACTGCTGGAGATAGAACTCTCTGATGTATCTCGCAACCTCGAGGAGGACTCTCTGGCTGTCAGGCAGAGCGTCACTACCAACAAGCTGAACGATTTCCTGCAGGTTTGCTTCTTCCTGAAGTACCTCCATCGCCCACCTTCTGAGTTCAATGAACTCGGCAGAAACATTATCTTTGAACCAATCACTCAGAACATCCAAATACAGACTGTAGCTCTGCAACCAGTTGATAGCTGGGAAGTGCCTTCTTGCTGCAAGTTTTGCATCAAGAGCCCAGAACACCTTGACAATTCTCAGAGTGTTCTGTGTTACAGGCTCACTGAAGTCTCCACCAGGTGGTGAGACTGCTCCAACAACCGTAACACTTCCAACCTCACCATTGAGTGTTTTAACTCTGCCTGCCCTCTCATAGAACTCTGCAAGTCTTGAAGCCAAGTAAGCTGGATATCCCTCTTCACCGGGCATCTCCTCAAGTCTTCCTGAAATTTCTCTCATTGCCTCTGCCCATCTGCTTGTGGAGTCTGCCTGAACGGCTACATCGTAACCCATATCTCTAAAGTACTCTGCAATTGTAATTCCAGTATAAACCGATGCCTCTCTTGCCGCAACAGGCATGTTTGAGGTATTTGCAATAAGAACCGTCCTCTCCATCAACGGTTTGCCTGTTTTTGGATCCATAAGCTCGGGGAACTCTTCAAGAACTTCTGTCATCTCGTTTCCTCTCTCACCACATCCAATGTAGACAACTATCTCAGTATCACTCCATTTAGCAAGCTGGTGCTGTGTAACCGTCTTTCCTGAACCAAAAGGACCTGGAATAGCAGCAGTTCCACCCTTCGCAACCGGGAAGAATGTGTCAAGAATTCTCTGCCCGGTCATCAACGGTATAACAGGTGGAAGTTTCTCCTGATAGGGCCTTGCCTCTCTGACAGGCCACTTGTGGTAAAGTTTTAGCTCTGTTCCATTGTCAAGAACCGCCACGGTATCTTCCACTTTAAATTTACCCTCGTAGATCTCTGTTATAATTCCACTTATCTTTGGTGGGACGAGAATTCTGTGCTCAACAACATCTGTTTCCTGCACAGTCCCGATTATTTCTCCACCACTTACCTTATCTCCCTTCTTCACGGTTGGTTTAAATTCCCACTCAGCTGTTCTGCTCAGACCAGGAGCCTGAATACCTCTCGATATGAAATCTCCACTCGACTCCTTCAGAGCAGGAAGCGGTCTCTGGATTCCATCATAGAACGATCTGATTAGCCCCGGACCAAGTTCAACGCTGAGAGGCATTCCAGTATTCTCGACAACATCTCCTGGTTTGATGCCCGATGTATCTTCATAAACCTGAATCAGTGTCTTCACTCCTACAAGACCCACGACTTCTCCCATCAGTCCCTCTTCTCCCACTCTGCAAACATCGTACATTCTTGGTTTGATTCCTTCTGCAACAACAAGAGGTCCTGAGACTCGATAAACCTCACCCTTCATTCCTACTTCCATAGGTCAACACCTATCGCCTTCCTAATTTTCTCCCTAACTTCCTCTACTCCTCCTTCTCCACCAACCTTAACGAAGGTTGGCTCAATACTCTCCTCAATCTTCAATTTAATCTGAATCGGTAAAGACTTATAAATGTCGTAATTGATAATAACAATTCCTTTTTTTGTCAGAGCCTCTTCCACTATCTCCGGTACTGAGGACTGGTCAGTTACATCAATTACATTTCTAATCCCTGCAAGCCGGAATCCAATGTTGAAATCCGGGTCACCGATAACCATTAATTCTCCGCCCATTTCCACCACCCGAACATCTATATTATGACGAGCTGTTCTTTAATGTTTTCCACATCAAGCCCTGCTGCCTTGCCCCTCGCTATAATCCTGAGATTGTCGATTTCCAGTTTTTTCAGAAGTATAAATGCCATCACAGGTAGAACTGACAATGGGAAGCTATGAGATTTGGAAAGCACCTTCTTTGCCCAGAGTCTGTCCAGCATTGCCTCAATCTTTGAAAGCGATGCCCCTTCTACAGAATCCTTGATACCTTCCCAGAACCAGTATCCCTCCAAGGATTTTATCAGTTCATCCCATTCAAGTGCAGCAAGCTTTCTTGCCTCATCTTCACTAATCTGAAGCCCCCTGGGGATGATTTTGGTCATAATTTCTTCTGCAGAAGCTCCATCAGCCTTCAACCTCAGAATCGTCTTGATGTTCTTGATATCCACTTCCATCTTTATGAAGTCAATGAAGTACTTCATATCGAGAGTCTCGGCTTTTATTCCTGCAAGCCCATTGTAGTATATCTTGTAAAGGTCGTCTTCAAACTCACTCATCGGACAAACCCTTACTATCTTTTCAAGCGCTGGATAGAAGGGTGTTCCCTCAAATGTTTTCGCTATTTCCTCAATTGTTTCCTTGAGCATAAGCGATTTGCAAAACTCTTCATCATACTCTCCTGCATAAATCAGCGTTGCCTCTATTTCCTCAGAGGGGAAATTGAACATCTTTCCTCTGACGATGTTCATGATGTTCCAGATATCGTATCTTCTCAGATAGGCTGATATTAAGTCTCTCGGAGTGCCCTTTGAAATCCTTATAAGTTTGCTGTAGGCTCTGGAAAGATTTAAAGAAAGAGCGTAATCGATCAGGGTTAGTCCTTGGTACTTGAAACCCAGTTCGTCAATTTCTTTCTTGTACTCTGATTCTTCAAGGAATCTGATGACTTCGTCAAGTTCCATGTTGAGCATTTTGTTGTACTCTTCTGCCGGGATGAGCTTTCTGCTCATCACCCTTACTCTCGAGACAACATAAGCCCACTCGGATGGTTTTGTACCTATAAGCCTCTTGAAAATTCCCGGCATGTCCATCCCTTCATTTGAAAAGTATTTCCGACACTTCTTTCATCTTGCTTTCATACAGTGTGGCAAGCATCTCATCGAAAGTCAGATTTACCCTGAACTGCCCATCTTCACTCTCTATCACTATTCCCCCAATACAATCAATGTTTCCAGCATAGGGCATCTTTGTGAGACTCTTGATCATTTCCTCGTCATCCTTGTTCGAGTAAACCCTGTACCCTTCCTGTTCATTCTCCTTGAGAAGTTTTTCTGCAAGCTTCTTTTTATCTTCTGGAGGCATTGCTTTTACCTTTTCCACAAGCTTTGCATAGACCTCCTCAAGAACCTCTTTTCTCCTGTTCAGCTCTTCTCTTTTCATCTCGAGATTGACACTGGAAATTTCCTGCTTTCTCAGCCTTTCAGCCTCGCTTTCAGCAGCCTCCCTCGTTTTCTTCAGTATCTCGGCTGCTTTTTCTTTTGCTTCCTCAACAATCTTCTCTACTTCTTTCTCTGCTTCACTTTTAATCTCTGCCACTCTCTGCTGTCCCTTCCTAGTAATCTCTTCTATTACTGGTTCCAGCGGCATTGTGTTCACCTGAAAAATAAAAAGGTGTTCAGATGAACATCAGCAGGAACGAGATGACCAGTCCAAAGATGACGATTGTCTCTGGAATAACTGTCATCAACAGACCTCTACCAAAGAAGTCTGGGTCCTCAGCCATTGCTCCAACAGCTGCTGCACCAATTCCCTGTTCACCAAGTCCAGCACCAATTCCAGCCAATCCTACAGCCAAACCAGCTCCTATAGCCACCATACCATCTACAGGCATTTTTCTCACTCCTCCTTCGTAAATTTTCTAATTTTCCCAAACGGACTATACCTTACTCCACCACCCTCAAAATACTTAACGAAATGCTCCACATAGTGGAGTCGCAAACTCTGCAGCCCGGGATCGAGGATTCCGAGCAGCAGATTGATGAAATGCCCCAGCAGGAATATAATAATTCCTGCAATAATCCCCACAATACCCATGGGGAAGAGCATTTCAAGGACCATATAGTTGAAAGCTATTGCAAAACCAACACTCGCAAGTCCGACTGCGAGCAATCGAGCGTAGCTTATCGTGTTGCTGAGAAGTGTAAGGTACTCTATAAGAAACATCGCTCCTTCTCCCTTGATCGTCAGAATTGCCCATGCAATCACCAAGGGTGTTGCAGTAATGTAGGCAAAATTGGGAGCAAATGCAAACTTCCCGCTCATCTGGTTCAGAATGAACCCGGTTATTATCAGACCTATGGATATCAATGCAAGAAGCCAGTTGAGCTTTTCATACACTGCATGCTTCCATCCATGCTCCTTCTTGACATTCATGATTCCAAACACATAACCAATGCCCATGTGGAGAACTCCTATTGCGATCGTTAGTACAAGAATTGCTGGAGCCAGTTCAAGTCTGTTTATATGAGGGACATGTTCAAAGAATTCATTGTGTGTTATCTCTGCAAGAACGCTATGTTCTCCAAAAAGCTCAAAACCGAGAAATTCACCATAGATAAATCCAAATGCTATGGTAGATATTGCTGAATAAACCAGAATCGTCAGCAAATCCTGCCATCCGGGAGTTTTTAACTTTGTCTTGAGCCACAGACCAAGAATAAGAATAACGACTCCATAACCGATATCACCAAGCATAAAACCAAACATCAGTGGAAAAACAATCGCCATCAATGTGGTCGGATCGACCTCATGATACTTTGGAGTTGTGTAGGTGAAGGTGAGCAACTCAAAGGGTTTTGCAAATCTTGGATTCTTAAGGGCTGTTGGTGGTTTCATCTTGTCTGTAAGCTGTTCTACAACCACCTTGCCATCTGTAGCCTGCTCGATTTCCCTTTTCATTTCATCAAATTTCTCTTTGGGCACATATCCTGCAAGAACAAAAGCATATTTTGAAACTGCTGCTCTGAGCGGAAGTTCACTTTTCTCAAGCTCGATTGTCAGATACTCCTCCATTGCAAGCATTAAATCAAGGTTATCCTTTTCAAGCTTCTCAACTTCCTGTCTGAGTGACTCTATTTTGCTTTTCAGGTCCTCCTGTCTTTTCTCGATTTCCTGAAGCCTTGCATCATAGGTGCCTTCAAACTCAGGTACTGCGATTTCCCTGTAACCAAACTCCTGGATTACTTTAAAAACTTCCTGAGCAAACTCACTTTTGACAAAAATAGCTCCAACGAACTCCTTGTCGTATGGAGAGATGACTATTTCAAACTCCTTCGTAACATCCATTATTTTCTCCATCGGGTTTGCACTGAAATATCCCACGAAAACCTGCAGATTTCTGTAGCCCCCAAGTAAATCTACAGGCAACCCAATAGCCTTTAATGGGTCAAGAACCTTCTTTTCATCTTCTAGTCTTCTCAATTCCTCTTCTGCTGCCCTGATTTCCTCCAGCTTAGATGTTATTTTTGACTCAAGGTCAGAAACTTTCTCCTCGAGCATTGAATCTATCTCACCAACACTGTAAACTTTCTTTGGTTCATAAGCAGGGTCTACTTTTATGTAGGAGAGCATCGACCTCAGCGTGACGAGAAATCTGGAGGCTTTGGATGCTTTTTCAAGGGGCTGTCCGATCTGGAAGTACTCACTTTCTTCCCCGTAATCCTCAATGTGCAGGAGATTTAATCTATGAAGTGTTTCTGCTGTTTTTTCAAAGTTATCCTTTGAACCCACTATGGAGACTTTAACCATCTCCACAGGTTTGAACATTTACACCGACCTCACGAACTCTTCGTAAAGGAAATTTACTGCCTCATCAACTTTCGACCTGCCTTTAGAAACAGATTCATTTATTTCTTTCAGCTTTTTCTCCTTGATCGTCTCTTTCTCCTTCTCGATCTCAGCCTTTGCCTTCTCTATGATTTCGTTTTTAATTTTCTCAGCCTCTTTCTCAGCATCAGCAATAATTTCCCTTGCTTTCTCTTTTGCCTCAAGAATTGCCTTTTTCTTTTCCTCTTCAGCAGTCCTGATGTCATCTTCTACTTTCTGCTCTACTTCTTTAATTTTTGAGAGTATCTCTGATTTTTCCATGCCCACACACCCCACAAATAAGATTGAAGGGATCCCCCTAATTTTTCGAAATCCCCAAATTCTTTTGAAACATTTGGACATAAGTATTTAAAGTTTATTCTTTTTAGCTATCAAATATTTCTGGAAACCGATTTTTCATTAAAAATAATAAAAATCTGATTCAATAATGGAATTAATCCAGCAAATGGACTTCAATCTCCTCACCCTCTCTAATGGCGGAATTCTCTTCAAGAACAAACCAAGAATCGGAAAATCCAATATTTTTGAAGAAGCTACCGCCCATAACGGGTTCTACTCTCAAACCATCAAATCTGCAGAGTATGAACTTCGAAACTTCACCTCCAACAAGCTCATGAGATAGTTCAGCTCTAAAACTGGAAATAATTCCTCCAGCCATTTTTCTTATTGCAGGCTTTGTATAACACATAAATGATGAAAAACATGCTGATGGTTTTCCTGGGAGACAGAAAACAGGTTTATCCTCGTAAAGAGCAAAGAAAGCAGTTTTTCCAGGTTTCAATCTCGAACTCTCAAATATGATGTTGGCTTTTTTCTCCATGATCCTTCTCACAGCATCCCTTCTACCCCTTGAAGTTCCACCTGTAGTGATTAGGACATCAAAATTTGCTGTCTCTATTTTTTCCAGTATCGATTCTTCATCATCACCACACACCTCAAATTTTATGACAGGAAAACCCCAGCTTTTTAAATAAAGAGATATCATCCAGCTATTTGTCTCAGGAATTCTTTTTTCTACTATTTCCTCCCCCGTTGGAAGTACTGCAACCTCAGGAAATCTGTAAACCTCTATCTCCTCAATTCCAGAGTTTTTTAAAACTGATACATCCACTGGTCTTACGATTCTTCCAGCCTCGTATATCTTTTCTCCCTTTTTTAATTCCATCCCTTTTTTTAAAACTGTTTCAACACCATATAACCCTTTTTTCACCTTCAAACCCTCTCTACAAACCTCTACATCCTCCTGGAGCAAAACCATATCGGTGTTTTCAGGCATTTTATCCCCCGTACATATGGGGGTGAAATTTTTAATTGTATCCAGACTTGCTTTATCACGGGAATTAATGGCAAATCCATCAAAAAGAGCCATATCATACGGTGGATAATCTTCCTGTGAGAAAACATCCTCAGCAAGAGCTTTTCCCACCGCATCCTCAACATCTACTCTTTCCACTGCTGGAGGTTTGATGTTTTTGAGAATCAGATTTAATGCTTCTCTGTAAGATACTGACATCAACAACCCCCACTCACGGGAGGGAAAATGGCTACTGTATCCCCTTCATCCAGCTCCGTTTCAATACCATCGAGATAGTTTATGTGCTTTCCATTTACCATTATGTGAACATAATCTCTCAATTCACCGTCATCAAAAATCAGTGGCTTGAGGTTTTCAAACTTTTCAACAAGAACTTCAAGGAGATCCCTTACATTCGATGCCTTTATTTCCACTTCTTTCTGTTTTGCTGCCTCCCTGAAGTTTGCAAAGAGCTTGACTTTCACCATGATATTCCAGATTGGGAGTAAAAATATATGAAGATAACGCAATTCTACTCCTGGATGGTTTCAATGCCTGAGAGTATTTCTGAGGGTAAAAAGGTTTTCAGATAATCATATACCTTTGGAGAAGCCCAGTAAACTCTCTCCCATCCGCCTTCATCAGCAAGAAACCTTTCACTTTTCAGATAAGAGAAACTTGATCCCGTGAAACCCTCAACCTGCTGACCAATGATGATTCTCTCCATTTCTGAAAAAGTGAGTCCGATCGGTGTTCTCTCCTTAAAATTCCTGTCAATAATACCAAAAGCATCTCTTTCAGGATCGTAGAAGATTATAAGCTCGGAGTAAAGTCCGGTCGGTGGTGGATTTTTTAACACCGAATGCAGAGAAACTCTTTCAATTTTCCCTTCACTCAATTTCCTGAGTGTGTTGTTAATTCCTTCATACTCAGAGTTTTTTCTTCGACCCTTTAACGCGGCTCTATAGTACTGAACGATGCCAAGTTCTTCTGCAGCCTTTGCCTCCACCCATGTTGTGCCACAAGGAGATGGGCGCTCTGGAGAGATTACACATCCATGAGATGGAAGATAACACTGGCAGGATGTACATACGAAAAACCGATCAACCTCCTCATCCTTCTTTTTGAAGAGTTCGTTTCTTCTTAAATGAATTTCTCTGGATTTCTTTCTAATTTTCTCGAACTCCTCTTTTTCAAGTATTAACCTCACTCTCAGCCTGCTTACAGCCGGAATTTTTTTGAAAGACAGGAAAATCATTTTTCCGATACACTCAAAAACAGATTCAGACTTCAGTTCATCCGATAACTTTATCACAACATTTTCCTTTCTGAATTTGTATTCCAAGCCTTTTATCTTTGAGAGAACCTCTCCTATGAGTGACCCCATAGCTGAAGCAGCTTCTTCACTCAAACTCGTATCCACAAGTATATGTATCCCCAAAACATCAAAATTATCGAATTTCAAATTTTTCGAAATTACTATCTCCACTCCCTCTGAGAAGTCCCTCTCTCTTTCAACAAGCTCAAAACCTCTGAGTTCATAACCACCCTCAACCCTCTCCCCTAAGTAGACTTCTCCATATTCAAGGCATTTTTCATCCACATCGATTTTTGAGGGATCGATATAACGGTTGATCACCGCTGGAACATCCATTTACAGTTATAAAAAAATAGTCCTTATGCCCTATCGATAAAAAAATATAGGCTGAGAGACAGGTTTGGGTATGCAGGTAGGAGTGATCGGAAGCTCTTTTTGTGGAGAAGAGCTTTACAAAATTGCCTATAGAGTTGGTGAACTTCTGGCAAAAAAAGGGTATGTACTGATAAATGGTGGACTGGGAGGAGTTATGGAGGCCAGCGCAAAAGGTGCAATGGAGGCTGGAGGGGTCGTTGTTGGCATAATTCCCCAAGCTGAAAAAAAAGGTGCCAACAGATACTGCAGCATCGTTATAGCCACAAACATGGGACATGCTAGAAATATGATAATCGTGCACTCTTCCGATGCCATAATATCCGTTGGAGGTGGTTATGGAACGATTTCTGAAACTGCAATTGCTTTGAAAGAGGGGAAGAAAGTGATTGCCATCTCACCCGAAATCATGCTTCCCGGAGTTATCGTTGCATCTACACCGGAAGAGGCTGTAGAGAGAATTTCCGAGTGAATTCTCGAGTACTTTGGAAGAGTTTTTTAAACCATATGTCGAATCAGAATCATGACTCATGTTCCGGAGGGCCACCCGAGATATCTATCACTGAAGTACAGGGAAAAGATTGCTGAGGGTGTTAAAAAGGGTTTAACTGCAGTGGAGGGCATTGCTGCTCATGGAAGGGGAGAGACTTTTGATTACATTCTTGGAGAGAGAACCCACAGGTTCGCATGGGAGGCTGAGAGAGCCGCTGTCTCACTGATGCTCCTCTCAAAACATCCTGTAATTTCAGTCAATGGAAATGTAGCTGCTTTAATACCTGAGGAGATCATAAAGCTTTCAGAATCCTTGAATGCTATTCTTGAGGTAAATATTTTTCATTTCAGTCATGAGAGGGTTTTGAGAATTAAAGAAGAAATAGAAAGTTATGGTGGGAAAATCCTTGCAGACCTTGATGCAACCTTAAAAGGTCTTGAAAGTGCGAGGAGGATGGTGAGCAGTAAGGGGATTTTTATTGCAGATACAGTTCTTGTCCCCTTGGAAGATGGAGACAGATGTGAAATTCTCAAACGAAACGGAAAAAAAGTGATAACAATCGACTTAAACCCCCTCTCACGAACCTCCAGAATGGCGGACATAACTATAGTCGATAACATAGTAAGAGCTGTCCCCAACATGATAAAAATCTCAGAAGAACTTTCAAGCTACAGTAAAAAGGAGCTTGAAGATGTTTTAGCTTCTTACGATAATAGAAAATCTCTTGCACAGTCGGTAGAGGTAATTAGAGACTATCTAACTGAGATCGCTGAAAAAATACTCAGGGGGGAGTAATTTGATTGTTTCAAAGGAATTTTTGGTTAATTTTGAGAGAAAAGGATCATTAAAAGAAGTGTTTCCAAAAGTAGAGGAAATCATAGATATGGTAAAAAGAGATGGAGACGATGCCCTGATAAATCTCACTGAGAGATTTGACGGGGTTAAACTTCGATACATCGAAGTTCCATCAGAGGAAATAGATGATGCTTATGACAGAGTTGATGATGAGCTTGTAGATGCCTTAGAAGCTGCAAAGGAGAACATCTCAAACTTTCACTACATAACAATGGTTGACAGAGACATAAGGCTGGACTTTGACTACATGGTTCTTGGAAAAAAATACACTCCAGTCGAATCCGCTGGGATCTACATACCTGGAGGAAGGGCTAGCTACCCTTCAACCGCCCTCATGGGTGGGCTACCTGCAAAAATAGCCGGTGTGAAAAGATTGATTGCCTGCACACCTCCTGATGACTCGGGAGGTATTAACCCTCTGACACTTGTTGCCTGTGATATTGTAGGATTTGATAGAGTTTATGCTGTTGGAGGGGCTCAGGCTATTGCTGCCATGGCTTACGGAACGGAGACAATTAAAAGGGTTGAGAAAATTGCAGGACCGGGTAATATATATGTAACAGCTGCCAAGCTGCTCGTGCAGAGAGATGTTGCAATAGATATGCCTGCAGGACCCTCAGAAATACTGGTAATAGCCGATGAATCTGCCAACCTGGAATTTGTTTCCTTGGATATAGCCGCTCAGCTCGAACATGACCCTTCTTCAATTGCCATTCTTCTTACTGATAGCAGAGAGTTTGCAGAAAAGGTTGAAAAAAGAGTTTCAGAACTGATAGAGAGCAAAAATCTGTATACATGTATTTTGAAAATTGAGGAGGCGATAGAACTTTCAAACTTACTCGCTCCAGAACATCTCTCTCTTGTTTTCAAAAATGCAGATAACTGGATTGATAAAATAGAAAATGCTGGTTCGGTTTTCATAGGAGATTATTCCCCTGTTGCTGCTGGGGATTATGCATCCGGCACAAACCATATTTTACCAACCTCTGGCTACGCAAGGATGTATTCTGGACTGAGCGTTGAAACATTTTTAAAACACATAACCTATCAGAAAATCGAAAAGAATGGTTTGAGAAAAATCGGAGACTCAATATTGAGACTTGCTGAAGCTGAAGGTTTAAAACTTCACAAAAAATCAGTGGAGGAGAGACTAAAATGACAGAAATGATTAGAAAATACACATCAGAAATTGGAGATGATGACGACGGAAAGCAGGTTCTGCTGTATGGGTGGATACATGAGGTGAGAGACCTCGGAGGTGTCGCCTTTGCACTTCTGAGAGACAGAGAGGGTATAATACAGATAACCTGCCCGAAAAAAAGGTCTCCAGAAATAATCAAAAAGCTCAGAAAAGTCAGAAGAGAAAGTGTCGTGAAGGTGATTGGAGAGGTCAAGAAGGAGCCCAAAGCTCCGGGCGGATTTGAAGTGCTGCCTGATGAGTTTGAAGTTCTCAACGAGGCGGATGCGCCCCTTCCACTGGATGTTGTGGAAAAAGTACCAGCTGAACTAGACACAAGGCTTGATGCAAGATTTCTCGATTTGAGAAAACCAAGGGTTCAGGCTATTTTCAGGGTCAGACACCAGATGATTCAGAGTGCCAGGGCTTTTCTGAGCGAAGAGGGTTTCATTGAAGTTCAAACCCCAAAAATAGTCTCTACCGCGACTGAAGGAGGTACAGAGCTTTTTCCTATAAGCTACTTTGAGAGGGAGGCTTTCCTGAACCAGAGTCCTCAACTATACAAGCAGGTACTGATGGGGGCAGGACTGGAAAAAGTCTTTGAAATAGGTCCTATATTCAGAGCTGAGGAACACAACACAGTAAGACATCTGAACGAGGCAATATCAATTGATATTGAGCAGAGCTTCACGGACCACGAAGGTGTTATGAAAGTTCTGGAGAGGCTTGTGAGTAGGGTCTATTCAGATGTGGTTGAGAACTGTGAGAAGTACCTTGACTGGATAGAAGTCGAGCTGGAGGTTCCCGAGATACCTTTCCAGAGGATAACCTATGACGAGGCGATTGAAATTATAAAGAGGAAGGGCGAGGAGATAGTCTGGGGCGATGACTTCTCCACACCAGCATTGAAGACACTCTCTGAAGAAGTTGATGGACACTATTTCATTGTTGACTGGCCCACAGAAATCAAGCCTTTCTATGCGATGCCTTACGAAAATGAACCAGAGATAAGCAAGACATTTGATTTAATGGCAGGAAGTCTCGAACTTGCAAGTGGAGCTCAGAGAGTTCATATCTACGATCTTCTGGTAAGAAAGATAGGCGAAAAAGGACTTAACCCTGACAGCTTCGAATTCTACCTCTCCGCCTTTAGATATGGCATGCCACCACACGCTGGATGGGGTCTTGGAGCAGATAGGCTTCTGATGTCAATCCTGAAGCTGAAAAATATTAGAGAGGCAGTTATATTCCCAAGAGACAGGAATAGATTGACACCATGATTCATCTGAGTTACCTCAGCCATATTAGTTTATTTAATTTAAAGAAACCATAATGAACTCCTATTTTTTTTAAGCGAATTTTGATTGTTCAGTCCTGTCTGGTGAGGAACTTTACGAGAAATTGAAGGCTTCACCGAAGGGAAAACTATATTAATAACTTGTTTCTATTTTCTATTGGATGGTGGAAAGTGATATACTGGTTGAAAGGCTTGAAAAAAAATTGGTCGAAAAGGATAAGGAGATAGCGGAGTTGAAGAGGATGCTGTCAGAAAAAGAGAGTGAAATTGAGCAGATCAAAAACAGGCTTGTTGAAAAGGTTAGATCAGAGTTCGAGAATGAACTGAAAAAAATAGAGGAACTCGAATCAAAAGTAGTGGAACTCAACAAAACTGTAGAGAGCCTGACTTCAGAAGTGCTCTACCTCAAAACGGAACTGAAGAGATCAGAGCCACCGAAAAAAGAGATTAAGAGAGAAATCATGGAGAGAACTGAAGAGCAAGTGGTGAACGAGCCAAAGGAAGAAGATGATTTAATAGTCTGTGATTAAATACATGAAGTTATGCACATAAAAAAGATAATAATAAAAAATTTCAAATCATTTAATAAAAGAGTAGAAATTCCACTTTTTAAGGGATTTACGGTTATCAGCGGCCCAAATGGAAGTGGAAAATCAAATATCGTTGATGCAATTCTGTTCTGTCTCGGACTTACACCATCAACAAGACTGCTGAGGGCGGATAGACTTACTGATCTTATTCACTCAGGAAACGGAAATCTCAACGAAGCTGAAGTAACAGTTATTTTTGATAACTCTGATGGGATTCTAGGCGGAGAAAAAGAAATAAAGATTACAAGAAAAATCCGGAGGACAGAAAAGGGGTACTACAGCTACAACTATATTAACGGCAGGTCAACAAAGATTTCTGAGATTCACAGACTTCTATCAAATGCTGGAATTCACAGCGATGCATACAATGTCGTCATGCAGGGTGATGTAACCAGAATCGCTGAAATGAGCCCCTTCCAGCGAAGGAAGATAATAGATGACATAGCCGGAATTTCCGAGTTTGATGAAAAGAAGGAAAAAGCTATAGAAGAACTTGAGATTGTAAGAGAGAACATTGAAAGGATTAACACAATTTTGATAGAAGTGAGCAACCAGCTCGAACAGCTTGACGCTGACAGACAGGAGGCTCTCAGATACAAAGCATTGCTGGAGGAGAAGGAGAAGTTCCTTAGATACCTGAACATAAGCAAATATCTGAACCTGATGAGTAAGAAAAAGAGAATAGAAAATGAGATTTCAAAGCTTGAAGCTGAGAAAGACAGAATCTCAAAAGATATAATTGAAGTCACAAAAGAAATAAACGAGTTTAACTCTAAGGCGGATGAGATCTCTTCCAAAATCTACGAGCTTGCCGATGAGAATTACAGAGCAATCCAGGATGAGATAATAGACATTACCTCACAGATAGAGGGAACTAAGAAGTCAGTCGAATTAAGGAGAAAGGAGCTTAGAGACATTGAAGATAACAAGACACAGCTTCTCGTTGCGATTTCAAAGTTAAAAGAGGAGCTATCTTCAGTTGAAGAGGAAATCCAGAAATTTTCAATCCAGAAAATAAGCCTTCAGGAAGTGCTCGATAACTTGGAGGCAAAAAGGAGTATAATAAACATAAAGCTGGGCGAAATGGACGCAAGCCATAGCAGACTCAGGGATGAACTCCTTGAGAAAAGAGAGATGCTTGATTCGATAAAGGAGAAAAGGTCAGAAAAGGTAAATGAGAGAGACAGGCTTCTTGAGATCATAAGAAGGATAGGTCTTGAACTGGAGGACCTCGAGACGGAGAAAATAAATCTTGAAAATGAGATCGAATCATCACTCCAGGAGGTTGTCAAACTTAACAGAGAAAAAATTAAGGTTGAAAAAGAGCTTGAAAAGAAGATAAAGAGGAAACAGGAAATTGACAACAGAATTTTCTCTATCAGAAATGAGCTTTCCGAGGTTGAGGAGGAGATAAAGTCTCTTGAGGTGGAACTTTCCAAAATTCAGGCTCAGCTGACTGTTATCGAGTCACATTTTTCAAAGGCTGTTGAACTCGTTCTTGAGGCAAAACGAAGAAGGGCACTCCCAGGTGTTTATGGAACAGTTTCACAACTCTGTGAGGTCAGCAACGAGTTTGCTACAGCTCTCGAAACTGCAGCAGGAAATGCACTGCAGTTCATGGTTGTGGATTCAGAAGATGATGCGGTAAGATGCATCAAGTATCTCAAGCAGATAGATGGTGGAAGAGCTACTTTTATACCCCTCAACAGAATTAAAAAAAGCTTCAAAGATATAAAACTTGATAGATCTGTTTTAAAAGAAAAGGGTGTTGTAGATTACGCTGTAAATCTACTCACCTGCGATAAAAAGTTCAAACCAATTTTCAACTTCGTATACAGAGATACACTCGTGGTTGAGGACATTGATGTTGCTAGAAAACTCATGGATAGTAGAAGAATAGTAACTCTTGATGGAGACCTGATCGAGAAGTCAGGAACGCTAACTGGTGGAAGTCCCGAAAAGAGGAGGGGAATTCTTGCAACAAAAGAGCTCTTTGAGAAACAGAACAAAATCAATGAGGAAATAACTCTTCTCAAAAGCAAGAAGGCAGGTATAATCGGCAATCTGAGAAATGCAGAGGAGGAGAAAAGAGTTATCCAAGGTGAAATAGACAGTATTAACGAGATACACAACAGAATATCAGGAGAGATTTCCCTTAAAGAGTCAGCAATTGAGAATTTCAAAAACAGGATCAGTGAGATAAAAAGTAAATCAGAGGAGAAAATAAAGGAGAGAGACGAGATATACGAGAGAATAAAGGAGATCGAGAGCGAAATCAGAGAGATTGAGAATTCAATAAAGGCTACAACAAAGGAGATAGAGAATATTGAAAAGAGGTTGAAGGGGAGTGAGATTCCAAAGCTCACCGAAGAGCTTGAAAAACTCAAGGATGAAATATCAAGGAACAGAGAAGCAATTGTTATTGTTGATAAAAACTTGGAAAATTA
The DNA here is from genome assembly GCA_002494625.1 of Archaeoglobus sp. UBA234. Taxonomy (GTDB): domain Archaea; phylum Halobacteriota; class Archaeoglobi; order Archaeoglobales; family Archaeoglobaceae; genus Archaeoglobus_A. Next base: position 344,651 of record DACH01000005.1, on the reverse strand, counting down.
CGAATACAGAAAAAGGCAGCTTTCAGATTCTATTTATGAGAGGGAGCTTCAGATTTCCCAGATAGAAGATAAAAAAAGAGAGATTGAAGAAAAGATAAGAGAAGACACCGAACTCAGGCAAAAACTGGAAAATAAACTTGCAGAGCTAAGAGAGATGGAGAAAGAGGTTGGAATGGCTGTAAAAGACCTCAGAGAACAGAGAAATAAATTAATGGATAAAATAAGAGAGCTTGAGGCGAGGAGAGACACCCTCAGATTTGAACATACAGGAATTGACGAGAGAATAAAGGCAAGAATGGAGACCTTACAGATAACCGAGGAGCAGATAAAGGAGATGGGTGAAATTGAGTTCGATGAGAAAGAGAAAATACCCTCAAATGAGGAAATAATGAGAAGGCTTGAGGAGATTGAAATTGAGCTTGGAAAGTTTGGAGATGTCAACCTCAAGGCAATTCAGGATTATGAAGAGGTAAAGGCGAGAAGAGATGAGCTTGTAGACAAGAAGCTCGTTCTCGAAAAGGAGAGGGAGGAAATACTCGAAAGAATTGAAAAGTATGAGGGGATGAAAAGAGATGCCTTTTTCAATGCCTTCAACGCGATAAACATGCATTTCAAAGAGATAATTTCAAGACTGACTGAGGGTGAGGGAGAGCTTGTTCTGGACAGTTTTGAAGATCCCTTTAATAGTGGACTGCATATGAGGGTTAAGATCAGGAATAAACCCGTTCAAAAGATTGAGTCGATGAGTGGAGGAGAAAAAAGCCTTGTAGCCCTTTCACTGATTTTTGCAATCCAGAAATACAAGCCCGCTCCCTTTTATGCTTTTGATGAGATTGACATGTTCCTTGACGGTGTAAATGTGGAGAAGGTTGCTGGACTCATAAGTGAGAGATCGCAGGATGCACAGTTTATAGTCGTTTCGTTGAGAAAGCCCACACTTGAAAAGGCAGATTCGATCATAGGTGTTACTCTCTCAAGAGACAACTCCTCAACCGTGACAGGAATAAAAATAAAGGCTCAGTGATACTATGAATGACCTCGAAGACCCGGTTGAAATGCTCGTTGAAATGGCAAAAAGAGGGGAGATAGACCCCTGGAATGTTGATGTAATAGATGTAGCTGCAAAGTTCCTTGAAAAGCTTGAAAGAGCTCAAAAGCTTGATTTAAGGATTTCGGGAAGGGTACTGCTTTATGCTGCCATCCTTGTTAGAATGAAGGCTGAAATCCTATCCGAAGAAGCTTCAAAAGTTAGAAGAAGAGATGAACCAGAAATAATTCCTGAAGAAATCGATTTTGAGGAGTTCTTTGACTACGGCTATGAATTCGCAGAAGAATATGAAATCGAGCAGTTCGATGAGAAACTCTCAACAGGAGATGAGCTGATAGACAGCCTGCTGACAGTTCAGAGAAGGACTGTAAGAAGATTTACTACACTGAAAGACCTTATCAGAGAACTTCAGATGGCAGAGACGGTTGAGAAAAGAAGGAAGAGGAGGAAACAGGCTGAGAGAGAGGAGGCAATTAAAAAAACTCTTGAAACCCCTCACGAGGAGAACATTGAGGAGATATTAATTAAAGTAGAAAATGAACTTCTGAGACTTTTTAAGAGAAAAGAGGCGCTTTATTTCTCAGAAGTTGTTAAGGGAAAGGAGAAAGAGAAGTTGAACTACTATCTTTCCATCCTGCACCTTGCTTTCAGAAAAATTATTGAGGTGAGGCAGGAAAAGATATTTGAAGAAGACATAGAGCTAAGACTATTCAGATGAGGTCGAAATATGACGGAGGCAAAAAAAATAATCGAGGCTATACTCTTCTCATCCTCTGATCCCCTCCCGATTTCAAAAATATCCAGACTCACGAAGATGAATCCTGAAACCGTGAAGAACGCTATAGAAGAACTTATTGAAGAGTACCGGGGAAGAGACAGCTCAATTGAGATTCTCGAACTCAACAAAAAGTATCTCATGCGAGTCAAGCCTGAGTATTTCAACTATGTCGAGAAGTTTACTGAGAGCGACATGGATAGGGGAACCAAGAGGACTTTAATTGTAATTGCTCTTTATCAACCCATTCTCCTTTCAAAACTCGCAAAAATAAGAGGAAACAAATGCTACGAGCATGTCAGAAAGCTTGAAGATATGGGACTGATAAAAAGTGAGAAAAAAGGCAGAACAAGAGTTTTAAGAACGACAAAGTATTTTGCCGATTACTACGGCCTTAAATCAAGCAATCCCGAGGAAATAAGAGAGATGCTTTTAAAAATGGCAAAGAAGACAGATTCAGGACTTTCAAACTGGTTAAAGAATAAGACGGGATTTAAGGAAGATTAAGAATGCTACAAACTCTTCTTTCTGTCCGTTTTTCGTACACCCTCTAACTGCATGGTTGAACTGAAAAATGTGGTGGAGGTTTATAAATCGCTAAAACGCAAACGCATGTTTACAAGAACATAATTTAACAGCAATTTAACTCCAAGCCCTCTCGTTAAATTTATTAACAACTTTTGAGAACTGGTAAGGTGGACAGAGAACTGATACTTCCGGAGATTCTGAGAGAGATTTCAGGAATGCTCAGAAACATTGTTACAGAAGAAGAGATAGAAGTAAAACTTTATAGGGCTATTCTCAGGGTTTTAAAGACAGATGCCAGAAAAATCAAAGAGAAAGATTTCAGAAAAATTCTAAATGATGTCACTGAAAGCATGTTCGACACACCCCATTCAATTAATTCATCTCATTTCTCCGAGAAAATTAAATTTATGAATGTCGATTTATACCATGTCCACACCTGCAAACCTGGAAAAGAGGAGATTGAGGAAGCTTACAACTTATGTATGGAAAGCAGAAGATTTCTCAGATCACTTCCAGAAATTATCAGAACAGTAGATTCTTTTTTTAAAAGATATAACCATGAAGATGGTGTTGTGAGGAGATACTTCTCTCCAAGGCATGAGAATTTTGTTTTTATCTCCATGATTGGAGATGTGTCCAGCGATCTGAAGACTCATCTCGAGCTTTCAGAGGATTTGAATGGGAGATACGCTGTTGTTGTCCCAGTAGAGAAGACTCCGAAGAGGTTCATAAAGTTTTACAGAAATCACTCGGAAGAAGTAAAGAAAGCCGGGCTCAGGATATGGGTCGCTAACCCATCTGATGGTACGATAGATCCTTTTATAGGCTATCCCAAGGATTTGAACCTGATAAAGAACTTCAAAAATCCAAGAATTGCGTCAATCATATCCTCCTTCTGGAGAACAAATGTGGATAGACTCGATTGAGTTCTCAGCTAACAAAAAAGAATTAAACTAAAATTGGAAAAACTTTCCACAATTAAAAAATTCAAACATCTGTGGTGGTAACATGGAAAGCAGGAGAATAATTCTCAGCTATCCGGAGGAAAATGTGGCATTGATCACATTCAACAGACCCGAAAAACTCAATGCACTCGATCTTGAAACAAGAAAGGAGATTTCATTTCTGCTTGATGAAATTGAAGAAGATGCAAGATGCCTTATTATAACAGGAAAAGGAAAGGCATTTGCTGCAGGAGCAGATATAAAGGAGATGTCCACAAGGACTTCTTTTGAATATCTGAAGATCTCAAAATACACTACATGGCTTAACCATAAAATAGAGAATCTTGAGATTCCGGTAATTGCCGCAATAAATGGATATGCCCTCGGTGCAGGTTGTGAGTTGGCAATGAGCTGTGATATAAGGATTGCCAGCAAAAAAGCAAGATTTGGTCTCCCGGAGCTAAACCTCGGAATAATGCCCGGTGCTGGAGGAACACAAAAACTCCCCAGATTTATCGGAATAGGCATGGCTAAGAGACTGATTTTCACAGGTGAGATAATCAATGCGAATGTAGCATTAAGGCTCGGACTGATCGAGGAAGTTGTTGAACATGAGAGACTGATGGAAAGAACATTAGAGATAGCCAGAATTATTTCCAGAAAGCCTCCACTTGCAATAAAGCTTGCAAAGAGGGCAATAAACGCAACAATGTCAATGCCTCTTGAGGAGGGTCTTAAATATGAATTGAGCCTTGCTGCCCTCCTGTTCTCAACTGAAGATGCCAGAGAGGGATTGAGAGCCTTTATTGAAAAAAGAGAACCTGAATTCAAAGGATACTGAAACAATTCATTCCCTTAATTTTTTCCCTTTAAACCCCTTCCCGACAAAATAGATCTCTGCACTTCTCTTTCTTGAAGCCTGAGGCGAGTGAAACTTCCTGAATCTGAACTTTGGAGCTATCTCCCTGTAGAACCTGTTAATTTCCTCTCCCTGAAAGATCTTTACAAGAAAGTTACCTCCAGGTCTGAGCAGCTCCTCTGCAAAACTAAATGATGCCCTTGCGAGGTCTATGGAGATCAGATGGTCTATCGTCCACTTCCCCGTTAGTTTTGGCGCTGCATCACTTATCACAGCATCGAACTCGCTGCAAATATCCCTCACACTCTCAAGTGTCTCTTTTGAAGTTATATCTCCCATCAGAAATGTGACATTTTCAATGGGTGGCATCCGGTTGATGTCCACCGCCACAACTTCTGCTCCAATATTTGATGCAACCTGACTCCATCCGCCAGGTGATGCTCCCAGATCGAGAACTTTATAGCCCTTTTTAATTATACCGAATTTTTTATTTATCTGAATCAATTTGAAGGCTGCCCTACTTCTGTATCCCTTTTCCTTTGCCTTCCAGTAATAGTAATCCTGCCTGTCTATTGTTCTCCTTGGCTTACCCATTCGAAACACCCTTATTTTTTCGAGAGTTAAATTGCAATTACCTTTACAACAATTTTTCTGCTACTTCTCGGACCATCCAGCTCAATAAAAAGAACTCTCTGCCAGGTTCCAAGATCGAGTCTGCCATCAGTCACTGGAACTACAACGCTGTTTCCAATTAAAATCGCCCTTATATGTGAATCGGCGTTGTTATCCATAATATCATGTCTGTAACCGGCATTCCGTGGAACAAGTCTGCTCATCACATCTTCCAAATCTTCAAGCAGCCCTTTCTCACCTTCATTGATTGTCAGGGCTGTAGTGGTATGTCTTGTGTAGATGATTGCTAAGCCATCCCTCACACCGCTTTTCCTGACCTCTTCCTGAACCTGAGAAGTAATATCCACAACTTCAGTCCGGTTTGATGTTCTGACTTCTATCATAAATGAGAGTTGTGTTCAAACTAAAAAAAGTTTACACATTCAGACCCAGAGATTCCGGAGATAGCATTCTCTATAATCCTCCAGTCTGAACTCACCCAGCTCAACCCTTGTTATTGCATCAGGAGAAACATTTACAGATGTTTCCACCGTTATCTTCCTGCTCCCGAAATGAATGTCTTTCAGTAATCCAAAACCAAGATACCTGTCGGAATATAGGCCAATAACCAAACCTTTCAGGTCATCAGGGGATGATATCAGCACATCTTCTACCCCAAACATTTCTTTGATTGCCCTGTAAATCTCTTTACCTGGCTCAAACCCTTCTGTGACGATGATAGTTATTCCATCACCATTTTTTTCAGCATAAACAACCTCTGTGTCAAGGATTTCTCTTAAAAGAGACTTTGATTCCTCATCTATCCGTTCACCCTTAAAAATCTTCCAGCCCGAGACTACACCACCCATATCAATGGAGATTTCGCCAGTATTTTCAAGGAATTCCGCATATTTTCTACTTCTGAATTTTATTCTCTCCTCTCTACTCCTCTTTTTTGCTACAAATGATTCAACTTTAAAGGATTCGACAGATAGAACATCAACAAAGGTCGGTTCATCTCCAAAATAAACTATAACTTCCGGCTCAAGAATCCTGGCTTTGGCAAGTTTGTATTCTTGGGCTTTTCTGCCCTTTATCCAGCCTGTTGAGTCTATAACTACTGCATCCCATCCAATTCTGTCAAGCTTGTCTCTGATTTCGAGAACAGCATTAAGACACCTGACTTCCCGTCCTGTCGGAGAAATTGTCCCGACAAAGGCTCCATCAACCATTTTTACCTGCGAGAGGGAGAGAATTCTACCCTCAGTCATCCCGATTCCCATAGACCCCGGGTGGGAAATACTTGATTGTCCTATATCCAGATCCACCACCACCTTTCTACCTTCAAGCCTGTTTAGAAGATAGGTTGCCAGACTGCTCTTTCCGGAATCAGATGACCCATAGATGAAAAAACTGCTTTTTCCACTCTCAACGAGCCTGTCCCATGATTCTGGTATTGTACTGCCCCTGACGGGTATGAAAAAAGCATCATCAGATATGTTTACCGTTGAACTCTCCTTGAGATAAATTGGAAGGGTTTTTCCTTCCTCCACAACCACCTTTCTCACACTGCATCCAAACACCTCTGCATCACCATCGATAATTACCTCGGCAGGACCTTTAACGACTAGAGTTGTGTCTGCCTCTTCAGTAAAATCAGGCATGAATGGAGTTGATTTTCTGGATTTAAATTTTTAATGTTACAGTTTCTGTTAACTTATTACTGACATGCAGATATTGTGGGTGGCATTGACAGATAGGGAGTCTCAGAGGTAATTTAGATTGACTTAAGTGAGTCGATTCTGCTGGTAGCAGACCAAACGATATAGGGAGTAGTTTAAACTGACGATGTTTTCCGGGCAACCCCTGTTTTCTTTAAATTCTTGTTTTCTTTAATTTCTGGTTTATCTCCTGTGTTTTAAAAAAGTTTAAAAAAGTGAGATCGTTTAACTGGATGTTTCATTGCTCTTTGGTTCTTCATTCGCCATCTTAATCTCTATCATCCTCATCTCAGGCTCTGTCTGCATCAGCTTTGTGAGATTCGTGTCCATCATAACTGCAAGACTTAACCCATCTTCAAAGTTTGTGTAGTTGTAGTAGGCTGTTTTGTTCGATTTCACAAAATAGGTATTACTGGTAAAGTTCATAAGCACAACCTTCTCATAGAAGGTTCCATTCTCCGTTTGATTGATTCTGTAGCCAACAAGATAAAAATCAAAGAAAGATGTGGAATTTCCCTTTATAAGTGATTCGATTGCTTCTCCCTGAAGGAGTATTACCAGATTATACTCCCCCTCAGGCATCCTGTCAGTAAAATTCGCTATATTCTCCCCAAGGCTACCCTTTCCTCCAGATTTGATAATTTCAAGCGTTTTTGCAACAGTATTTGATGTTCCCATCATAAAGGGGCTTGTCTGATCAACAAGAGATATTCCTCCACTGGATTCAACCACGAACCCCATATACTCCTCCACCGAATCATGAGTGAAGAAAACCTTCGTTTTATTCACATCAAAGAGATAAAGCAGCCCCGGAAAGGCTCCCGGATAGCTGGATACCAGCATCTTCTCTATTCCCTGACTGAGACGGAGATTTGAAAAGAAATTGTAATTCATATTATTTCTTACAATCTGACTGAGTATCGAACCGAGTTCAGAATCTGCGCCGTTAAAGTTGATATAAATAACCTGCTCCGCACCAGATGGGATTTGAGAGATGTAACCCCTGAAACCATCTGGAAAAGTATAGGCTACCTCCCTCTCAGGAGTTGTAGTTGATTGTCTGGTTGCATATGCAAAAACTGAGCCAATCATGATTAAAGTGAGGATTAAAGCCAGCAATCTTGCACTTTTTGATTCCATTCTTCGAGCCATAGGACTGGGTGCAAGGGAAGGAAAATAAAGTTTTTTATCTTTTGGTAGATTTTGAGGAGAGTGTGGTTTTTATGCTGTTCGTTCTCAGGATCTGAACTAATATTTTTATTTTCCAGTATCTATTATTACCCGATCTTCCTTCGAAATAAAGCCCTGCAATATATCTCACCGCTTTCTCTCTTTTATTCTCTCTGTTTTAAAGTAATGTTTCAGTTTTGTGTAATTTACAACGAATACGAACTCACAGAGAGGGCTATGAGACCCAACTTCCACTCAAAAGACATTCTAACATCTCCTGAAACCACTTATGAATACAGTTATGAAAACTCTAAACAAAAAATACAGCACTAAACAAAGCAATACTTAGAGCATGCTGTCCTCACTTAACATCCCTTTGTACTGTTCATTAAGCATTTTATTCAGCTCATCAAAAATGATCTTGATGCTTTCCAGATCGAGTCCGAGTTCTGAGGCTACATCATTCGCCCTTCTTAAATCAAGAAAGTTGATTCCATCCTTTGAGACCCTTTCATCGAGAAGTTTTTTTATGTAATTAACGATCCTCTCCTCATCCGATTCAGCCATAAAAATAATTGATTTTAAAGGTTAAATAATTAACTAAATTTCTATCAACCAAACCCTCTGCAACCAAAAATATATAACCAGGTTAAATCAGCGAAATTCTGGGGATGGTTATGCCTGCAGCTGTTAATAAGGAATCGTGCGATGGTTGTGCAACATGTGTTGATGAATGTCCGATGGGTGCAATAGAACTCAACGATGAAAAAGCATTCGTTGATGAGGAAATCTGTACTGAGTGCGGAACATGTGTTGATGTGTGTCCCAACGAGGCAATCAGCCTTGAGTGACTTGCAGCCAGTGTTCTCCGTTTACAGTAAAAGGCTTAAAATTAAATACCATAAAAGATATTAAAAATCAGAAATATTGAATTCCGGGCAGAGGGGTACATATGGGATGGATGGTAAGAATAAGAAAAAGATTCGGTTTTCTGTTCAAGTGGATATTTAAAAAGGATAAGATGAGGATCGGTATATACGGTCCTCCAAACGCTGGCAAAACAACTCTTGCAAACAGAATCCTCAGAGACTGGACGGGAGATATAATGGGATCTGCAAGCGATGTCCCTCATGAGACAAGGAGGGCAAGATTGAGAGAGGGTGTTAAAATTGAGGTTGATGGCAGATCTCTCACAATAGACATTGTCGATACTCCTGGACTTGCAACAAAAATAGATTTCCAAGAGTTTCTAAAATTTGGTATGGATGAGGAGGAGGCAAAAAGAAGGGCTAAAGAAGCCACAGAGGGAGTTATTGAGGCTATAAAGTGGTTAGATGATCTGGATGGAGTTTTGCTCGTCATGGACTCTGCTGAGGACCCCTTCACCCAGATAAATGTTACGATTGTTGGAAACATAGAAGCAAGAGGTCTTCCTCTACTCATTGCAGCCAACAAGATAGATCTGCCCAATGCTTCACCCGCCAGAATAAAGTCAGCCTTCCCCCAGCATCCGGTTGTTCCAATTTCCGCCCTTAAAGGGTTGAACATCGACAATCTGTATAAACTTCTGGCGGAGAAATTCGGTTAGAGGTGTTATGATGGAGGGTGTACAGCTCAATCTAATATCCAAGGACAGGCTCGATAAGATGCCCACAATGGAAAAGCTCAGAATGATTCTTGACGAGGTAAAGGCTGGAAAAATTGTCGTCTTAGAGTCTGGTCTTTCTCCTGAAGAAGAGGCAAAGCTCATTGAGATGACCATGCTTGAAATCGACCATGAGAATTTTGTCGGCATAGAGGTCGAATCCTATCCACAGAAAGTTGTAAAATCCTTCTTCAAGAAGTTCTTTAGTAAGAAAGAGGGAAGACTTACTCTCATCGGCCCTGCAAACCGATTAAAGACGCTGGAAAAGCACGAAGATCAGATTAGAGCCCTTGTTCAATTCAGCTGATACCATGCCCCATCAATGTACTGAATGTGGAAAACAGTACCCGGATGGAGATATGCGAATACTCAGTGGTTGTGAATGTGGTAACAATAAGTTCCTCTATGTTCCCAAGAAAAAAGCCGAGATAAAGCCTGAGAAAGCTATTACCAAGCTGGAAAAGCAGCTAACAGATATGGGTATTGCAAGTGTAAAAATAATTGAGCCCGGAAAATACGAGATAAACCTCGAAAGACTCTTCAAATCAAAGGAAATAATCATAGCTCTTCAGGAAGATGGAAAATACATAATCCATCTCCCCTCTTTGCTAAAGGGGAAAGCTAAAAAAAAGGAATAAAAACCATTCAATCAAGCCATACAGTGTCTTTTTCAACCCAGTCGTACTTAAAAACAAGCACTCTGAACGCTTTATCCGAGACATTATTAACCCAGTGGACTGTTCCTGGTTTACAAAGAAAAATATCTCCCTCATTTGCTCTGTATTCCTCCTCTCCAATACCGAGAACAGCACTGCCCTGAAGGATATAGAACACCTCAGTCTGTCTTTTATGGTAATGTCTTCCAACATTTAAGCCAGCTGGAATCTCAACTATTTGAACAAAGGAAGTATCAGAGATGTCAAAAACCCGAATTGTTCTGTAGCCGTTCTTTTCCTCCCACTCAGCTTCATCAATATTGAATTTAATATTGAACTTCATCCAGAACCCCCGCAATTTTTCTGAGGTCACCAAGTTTTCCAAGATAATAAACCCTGTCCTCAACTGCATAAATATGAATCTCATTCTCATCAAAATCCCTCAACAGGTGGGACAGGAAAGACTCCGATGAAATAATGTCGCTTCCCGAGACCATTGTTGAGAAAGCAGGTAGAACTATAACCTCTTTTTCCGGCTTTGTCGCTCTAAGGAAGCATGGAAAGGAGTAGGTTGTAAAACCTGTTCTAACTTTCACAGATGGGTGTTCATGTCCGATGATGAATCTGGTGGTATCTGAGCCTGCCATTTCCAGATTATCCACATCAACATGTCCGTGAACAACAACCCAATCTCCCAATTTTAAATAGTTTTCAAGGGCTATCTCATGCTTAGAGAGGATTGTCGCAAGATAGTTATCATGGTTCCCCCTTAAAACACGAATTCTGACAGTTTCTGAGACTTTGGTGATAAATTCCTCAACATCATCCCATTCATAAGGCATGTTTCTGCTGAACTCATTTTTCATATCGCCAGCCACAACAAGCTCCTTTACACCATATAGCTCGACAAGATTCAAAACTGAGGCAATTATCTCTTTAATCTGCAGTCTGGGTATTGTGCCTGCCATCGATTGCTCAATACCAAGATGTAAGTCGGAGATCACAGCAGTTTCATCCATAATCAAAGCCTTCTGAGGTGTTAGTTTCAGTCCAGCAACCTCCACTTCAATCTCCTCTCTGACCATTATTTTATTTGCTCATTTCTCTAAGCTCGATCATTCTGGTTATCTTCTCATAGAGGCTTTTTATTATCTTCTTTCTATCTTCCATCAGCACAACATCCTCCTCACCGAGTACGAATATATTGAGAGCAAAGGGGCTTGGATAGGGTATTCTTATAATCCTGAGATCCATATTTTTCAGCCTTTCCAGAAAGCTGATAGCATTCTCCAAATCCATGGAATCCTCCATTATCTCCCTGTATGTCTCTCTGAGGACAGGAAACTCGATACCAAAATTTTTCTTAATCAGTCTTAAAAGAGAGTCCGCATTGAGTTGCTGCCTCCAGACACTTTTTTCCCTTCCCAAGTAATTTCTCAACACCATCAAAGACCTCACAGCCACATGCCTGAACCTCCTCCTCAGTATCTCGGTTCTGTCAAGGGCTGAAATGAGGTTGTCTCTGAAATGCTCTGGAGAGAGTAGATCCAGTATTTCACTATAGCTAAGTTTTTTACGCTTGGGAAGTTTTAGCAGGAATCCATTATCATTGATCGCTATTTTAACATTGCAGTTTTTCATCACACCTGCTCTCCAGGCTGCGACTCTGGATATTGCGCTGTTTGCTCTTCTACCTACAAGAGAGTGGAAGACATAGCATTCACTACCATTATCCTGAAAGTTTTCAACCACAAACCTGTCATCTGTGGGGATGTAGCTGAAAAGATTCTGTTCTAAGAAATATCTAATAATCGCCTCGGCTGAACTCCTCTCGAGGTTATAGTTTTTTCTTAAATAGAAAACAGCATCTTCAAACTCAAGAAGTTTTGAATTCAGAATCCTGTCAATTTCCCCCCTGAACCTCTGAATTCTTAATGCTAAATCAAAGCTGAGTGGGAGCTGTTCTGAGAACCAGCTGGGAACCGTTGGCTTCTCACCCTCAACCTCCTCCACTATAAGATTCATTCCTCTTGATCGCAGAAACCTAAAGGTTCTTCCAGCAAGAACAAAAACATCACCTTTTACAAGTCTCTCAGCAAACTCCTCTTCGACCTTTCCAACCCTCTTTCCATCAGTTGTGATTACTTTAACAGCAACCTCATCTGGAATCGTTCCTGTATTGAGGTAATAGATTGGTCTCACAAGCTTTCCTCTTCTTCCAAAAGTACCCTCCGCATCATCAAACCAGATCTTTCCATATACTCTTTTCTTTTCGAAATCCGAATGCCCTGCAAGGTATCTGAGAACCGAAAGAAACTCTTCTCTGGTCAGCCTTCTGTAGGGATAGCTGCTTCTTATGAGTTCAAGTGCCTCATCAACGGCCCATCTTTTTTCAATAGCCATCCCCACAACATGCTGGCAGAGTACATCGAGAGGCTTCTCCGGGATTTTTATTCTATCAAGTCTTCTGTTCAATGCTTCATTGGTGAGAACCGTACACTCCACCAGATCATCATGGTCAACTACCACCACTCTTCCAATAGATACTTCATGTAATCTGTGACCGCTCCTGCCTATCCTCTGAAGAGCTCTGTTAATGCTCTTTGGAGAACCAAGGAGGATAACCAAATCTATGTAACCTATATCTATCCCGAGCTCGAGGCTCGTTGAGGAGACAACACACCTCAAATCTCCATTTTTCAGCTCATCCTCCACCTCAAGTCTTACATTCTTTGATAGCGAGGAGTGATGTGCTTTGATAGGAAAATCCTTTCCAAGTCTTTTCTTCAAATTATAAACAACCCTTTCAGTTGCACTTCTCGTATTAGTGAATATGAGGGTTGTCTTTGAAGACTTTATAAGCTCCACAAGAGTCTGATAAAGCTTTTCACTGATACTTTCAGAGCTTTCCCTGAAAAAATCCTGAACAGGAGAGATAACTTTTATATCTATCGGCTTGGAAAAGCTGACATCCGCTATAACACATCTCCTCTCTTTCCCATTTTCAAAGCCAACAAGAAACTTTGCCACTTCTTCTAAGGGAGATATAGTTGCAGAAAGTCCTATCCTTACCATATCGCTCTCCTGAATTCTCTGCAATCTTTCAACGGAGAGGGAGAGGTGCGTGCCTCTCTTGTTCTCCGCAACCGCATGAATTTCATCAACAATGAGAAACCTGATTTTCCTGATTGACTGAGATAGCTTAGGACTGACCAGAATAATTGAAAGGGTTTCAGGTGTTGTAATGAAGATATGGGGTGGTTTTCTCGTCTGTTTCTGTCTCTCCTTTTGATCCGTGTCTCCAGTTCTAACCCCAATCCTTATCTTCTGCAACTTTATTCCCTTTCTTTCTGCGAGTTCATATATTTCTCTGAGGGGTTCCTCAAGGTTCTTTCTTATGTCATTATTAAGAGCCTTTAGAGGAGATACATAAAGTGTGTAAACCCTATCTTCAAGCTGATTCTTTTCTGCAAGCTCTATCAGCATGTTGATTGAGGCAAGAAAGGCTGCAAGAGTCTTACCACTACCTGTTGGTGATGAAATCAGGACATTGTTTCCTTTAAATGCCTCAACAATTGCGTATTTCTGGGGAGGTGTGAAGGAGTTAAATTTTGATTTAAACCACTCTCTAACAACTGGATGAAGTAAATTTTCTATTTCAGAGTCTTCATACTCCTTCCCCTCAATGACTCCTGCAGATTTCATTTGAGAAGTATAGTTGGAAATTTTGGTTTATATGGGTTTTTGTCAAGTTATCTGCTCAGGTAATGGTGTTGATTACCGGTACATTCTCATTTTGTGATAAACATAAGTTTAAGGTCAATATATTCATGATATATAAGAAATTTCAGCAAACTAAGAAATTAAAAGATTCGATTTATATTTATAATAAATTGAAAGAAAAATTTTAAATATAGCAAGTTTTAGAAAAAACAAAGGTGATTTAATGAAACCAGTAAAAACCGGTTTGATTTTGTTGCTTGTTTTAGTGATTGTTGGAAGCGTAGTAAATCCAGTGATGGCAGCAAGCCAATTTTCCAAATATTATAATGTAGACTTAGACGATACTTCTAAGGATGGCTCCGTTTATTTACACAAATTAGGCAATTCATTAAAAGTTGAAATGTGGACAGAGGCAGAATTAACAGGGTGGGAATTTCTTGGTTATAGAGAAGATGTGTCAGTCGAGATATATGTGTTAGAGGGTGGAATGTGGAAATACCTCACCAGTTTGCAATCAATAGCAAATCTTTTGGATTGGTACGACTACGATTCTAAATCAGGGACTTATTTCGTGTCTTCAGGAACGTTTAAAATCAAAGTTTGTGAAGGAGAGTACATCCAAGATCCTCCTGACAAGACGAATAATAGTACACAGCCAGACAGCATCCAACCAAGAAGCTGGGTCGAATATTGTGAGGAAGACATAGTCTATCTCGATTGATATTATATCAAAAAATAAATCTCTTTGTTTTTTATATTAAACTAACATAGGAGGCTTAACTAAATGAAGATCTTCACTTGGAGCTGCCCGGTATGTGGTGAAGAGTTTGAGAACAGAGAGAAGGCTAAAGAACACTTGAAACTCCATAACAAAACAGAAATTGTGTCAAACACAGCTTTAGGCCCTAATCAGTGGTTAATATGGTATCGCAGTGAATGGGAAAAAAGACTGGGTCTAAAAAAGACATTACTGATTTGGACAATTATACTCTTTTTTTGTAGTTACACTTTACATTGTAACTTACAGAGGTGGTTAAAATGATCTGGGGGTTGGTTGTTGCAATGACATGGTTTTACGCATATTCAAAGACAAAGTTGAAAGCATTCAGTATTATCGGACTAGCAGTTTTAATTTCATGGGTTTTTTCAACATCTATCTCATTTTTAATGGGATTTACAGAGATAAGCAGCTTTGTGATACGCCAGTATGCAAGTATTGGTTCAGTTGTTGTTGGAATTCTCTGGATGATTTTGAATGTTTATGGAATAGTGCGCTTGATCCGTGAATTCAAGAATAGATAAAATGTGTAGGTGATTTGATGAAAGCAATAAAATCAGGATTGATTTTGTTGCTTGTTCTGATGGTGACGAGGATGGCGATGGCTGCAGCAACATCAGATACAGTAGACTACGATGAAACATAAATCCAAGCATGATTTAGTTATGATGGAGTATGATGGGCATGATGGTTGCAAGCCATACATCAATCGAGATATAAAAGGAGAACACTGCACAATCCAGTTTCAATAAAAAGAAGGTTGATATTGTTGATCTACAATCCTATTTAACCTGTAACTCCACCAAATATAATCCCATTCTCACCCCATTCAGGTTCTGTAGCTCCTTGGCATACCCAGAATATGCTCTGCAATGTAGTTCAAAGCCATCTGCTGTGTGATTGGAGCCAGTCTGAGCAGATTAACCTCTCTCCACCATCTCTCCACATCATGCTCCCTTGCATATCCATAGCCACCAAAGCACTGCATTGCCCAGTAAACAGCCTTAATAGAGTTTTCAACGGCAACAACCTTCGCCATATTTGATGCATCTCCTACCTCTCTGAACGCTGCCTGCATCTTAACCCTCTTCTCCGGATCAAGAATATCTTCAATCCTGAACTTCGTGTCATAGAGCCATGCAGCCTTCCTCATCATCAAACTCGCACACTGAAGTGATGCATAAGCCTCAGCCAAAGGAAACTGCAGACCCTGATAACTTCCGATCGGATCTGCAAACACTCTCCTCTGTTTCGTGTATTCCACGGCTTTGCCGATTGCAAGCCTCGCTCCCCCAATAGCTCCAGCTGCAGCACTCATCCTCTCTGGATTTAAAACATCAAGGAGGAGATACCACCCGAGGTCTTTCTGACCGAGAATAGCATCCTCAGGAACCCTCAAATCGCTAATGCTCACTTCACATGTTTTTGAGAAGTTTATCCCGTGTTTCGGAATGGGATTCCATTTCACAGCCCTGTTGGGAAGATCAATCAAGAAGAGAGTTATCCCGAGAGACTTCTTAGGAGATTGATCCAGTGGTGTTGTTCTCGTTACAAGCAGCATTCCTTCAGCTCTGTCAACACCGCTGATGAATATCTTGTTTCCATTAATAACATACTCATCTCCCTCTTTTCTTGCAAATGTCTGAATATTCAGAGTATTTGTTCCTGCATTCGGTTCAGTTAGAGCCATGCAGAATTCCATTTCACCCTTAGCAATTCTTGGGAGATACTTTTCCTTCTGCTCGGGTGTACCATACCTCGAGATTGGTAAAGCTCCAAAAATCTCTGTAAGAACAAGATACCAGACTCCTCCAGCCCCACAGCCATTTGCACAGAGTTCCTCCATCCCAACTACCATTTCCTGCATCCCGTAGCCCGCTCCACCGTACTCTTCCGGAATGAGTAATCCAAGAAATCCCGCTTTCGCTATTGCTTTAAAGAACTCCTCTGCAAACTCATTATTTGCATCCTTTTCTCTCCAGTATTCTGGAGGAAAATCTTTCGCTATGTCTTTGGCTGTTGAAGCAATCATTTTTTGCTCTTCAGTGAGTTCAAACATCTCAACACCTCATGGTTCTTTTTTCTTCACAGCCAGTTTCAGTATGCATTTCAACACAATATCTCCGGTCTGCTTTTCAGCTCTCGATTCAATCGTTACCAGCCCGTAGTTGCCTTTATCTTCTTTATCGACAACCCTTGCAATTGCCTTTATAGTATCCCCAATAAAGACAGGATTTGTGAAGCGAAGCTTGTCAATTCCATAAAATGCAACTATCGTTTTCTCAATGATTCCAAGCCTGATTATCAGTCCAATCATGATTGAAAAAATAAGAGTTCCATGTGCTATTCTCTGTCCGAAAAAGCTGGTTTTTGCAAATTCCTTATCTGTATGTATTGGATTCCAGTCTCCTGTAAGCGCAGCAAAATTAACGATGTCTGTCTCAGTCACAGTCCTGCCAAGGGTTTCAAGCTCCATTCCAACTTCAAAATCTTCAAAATAAAGGCTTTCCATGGTTTCAGCCCTCAACCGGTTCAAAATACAGTATGTCCGTTATTTTACCCTCTGGCTTGTCTTTCCAGACTGCTTTAACCCTTGTACCGGGTTTAAATATCTCATGAACCTTCTTCCAGTCACTCAAATCAACCCCGCCTAAAAGACAGAGCATGCCCGTATCCGCTCCATCGAGCTTGACTATCCCTGTGGCATATGGCGGATCCGGAAGCCCTGTGAACTTGATATAAGTCACAGTTACTGTAGTAATAACCCCCTCATCCTTCACCTCAACCCACTCATCCGTATCAACAAAACATCTTTCACAGAAGGCTCTGGGTGGAATCAGGACTCTTCCACATTCAGGACACTTGACTCCGAGAATTTTCTTCTCCCTTAGGGCTTCAAAAAACTTGGTTCCATGTTCTCCTGCAGAATGCACATACGGAATTTCCCATTTTGCTTCAAATTTCAGAACCACACAACACACCTCCTACAATCCCTCTACAATTCTACAACTTTTTCTTTGATGAAACCAGCATCAGGGTATGGAACTGAAGAGTTCCACCCCATGCATGAGCCAGAGCTGTACTAACATCAGGAATCTGGTTTGATGCCTCACCCATAACCTGCAGTGATGCTTCTGCAAGTCTGACGAGTCCAGTCGCTCCTATAGGATTCGTACACATAACCCCACCAGAGGGGTTTGTCGGCATATCACCGTCGGGGAAGGTTATCCCCTCCTTTGCAAACTTCTTTCCTTCTCCTTTCTTTGCAAATCCAAGTGCTTCAAGCTCAAGAACTTCCTGTATTGTAAATGGAGAGTAAAGTTCAGCAACATCGATGTCCTTTATCGGGTTGTCGATACCCGCATGCCTGAAAAGCCTCCTTCCTGCTATGCTCAATGTATCCCAGTGACTTAAATCCGGTCTATCACCGGCATAGTAGTTATCACTGATTGTGGCCTCACCGAGAACCCATGCAGGGTTATCTCTGATTTTTTTAGCAACTTCTTCGCTGGCGAATATTACAGCAACCGCTCCATCACTTCTCGGACAGCACTCAAGAAGCTTGAGGGGAGAACATATCATCGGACTGTTCAGCACCTCCTCCACACCTATATCAAGCTTTACATGGGCATTTGGATTTTTAAGAGCATTTTGATGATCTTTAACACTAACCCAGGCAAGATCCTCTTCAGTTGTACCATATTTCGCCATGTGAACGGTTGCCTGAATAGCTGCAACACTTATCGCACCTGCTCCAGAGTGTCTTTCATAGATTGGGCACACAGCCGTGTTCAACACCGGTTGAGCGTCAACACACTCTCCAACCCTTTGCGTGCAAACTGCCATTGCTATATCGAACATACCGCTCGCAACATGCTCGTAAGCTGCAAGACCAGTTGTTAAGCCAGTCGTTCCACCAGTCGAGATTTTCATAAAGGGTTTTCCAACTCCTCCAGATGTTACATCCCATCTCTCGGGACAGTAAATTCCATCAAATGGATCCATTGTTCCATAAGCAATGGCTTCAATATCCTTCAGTTCGAGGTTAGCATGATCTAATGCTTTTTTCATTGCCTCGTATGTAAGCTCAGGATGTGTCTTATCATCCCTTCTCGTCCTGAACTTTGTCTGCCCAACACCGACAATTGCAACTCTTTTCATAACCATCACCTCATTTTGAAAGAACACACACAACAGAGTTCTGCCCTATACCACTGATTGCATGTGTAATACCTCTCTCTGCTTCTCCATTTCTGATCTGCATGGCAAGATTTGCCATCAGAAACATGCCCGTAGAGCCGTAGGCATTCGTGCATAATGCACCACCGGATTTGTTCACAGGAAAGTCCGAGTCCAGAAGCTCTTTCCCTGAACCATAATCAGCAAATCCAAGAGCCTCAAGGATCATGAAGTGGTAATCACTCGTCAGATCCATTATCTCAACAGAGTCCACGTCTTCCGAGCGAATACCTGCCATCTTGTATGCTTTTTCTGCTGCGAGTTTGGTAGAGTTTAGCTTATCAAGCTCCCTCGCCCCGAGAAAATAGTTATCATAACTCCATCCAAGCCCCCCTATCCATACGGGGTCTGGATTGATTCTTCTGGCTATGGTCTCTTCAGCCAGTATAAAGGCAACACACCCATCACACCATTTTGCAATCTCAGGCTCCCTGAGAGGATAAACTGCCATATCAGAGTTTAAAACCTCTTCAACAGATGTTTCCTCTTTTACATATGCATAATCATTCTTCATTGCGTTCTTTCTGTCCTTTACAACAGCTTCTGCCAAATCTTCTTCACTAACATTGTAGGCGTTTCTGTATGCATAACTCTGCATGGCATAACCCATTTGAGGTGCAAGCTTTAGATCTCTGTGAAAGAGTGGATCAAGACTCTGCACTTCTACAAGCTCTACTGGAGTTTCAGAACTGTGGCCAAAACCGAGTGCTATCGCCACATCCGAAAGTCCGGATTTGATCCTCATAAAAGCGAGGGGAATCGAGAAGGCAGCATCATCCGCAACTCGTATCTCATGCCTGAGATAACCCCCTGCTGCCGGAGCAACATACATATTGGAAATTGTCCTTCCAACTCCAAGGCTATCGTATCCTCCAAGAATGAAGCTATCTATTTCCCTCCTCTCAATACCTGCATCTTTCATTGCTGTCTTTGCAGCCTGATAAGCTACATTGTAGAATGGCTCCTCATGAATCCTGAACTCTGTTATACCAACACCAACTATCCCTATCTTCAATCCAACCACCTCAAAAAATTACTTTGCTCCGAATCTCTTCCTCCAGTCAGGAATCTCCTTATCCCTATCCCATCCGTGATCAGTTTTCTCTTTCTCCATCTCTTTAAGCTGCCATTTCTTCACTCTTCCAGTTGGGGTGTAGGGGAGCATCTGGACGAACTCTATGAATCTTGGTATCTTGAAGTATGCAACCTTTCCAGCCATGTATTCTATAATCTCCTCAGGCTTGATTCCCTCTCTCGGCAGGATGAACACCTTGATTTCCTCTCCCCTTATCGGGTCTGCAACGGGTATAACCGCAGCATCCTGAACTTTGGGATGGCTCTTTATTACATCTTCAATCTCCCAGCTGGCAATGTTTTCACCACTTCTCCTGACTATGAACTTCTTTCTGTCAACGAAGTAAAGGTAACCTTTTTCATCCATTTTTGCGAAATCACCACTGTAAAGCCACCCACCTTTCACAATCTCCGCCGTCTTTTCAGGAGCTTTGTAATAACCAAGCATCTGAGCTGGATTCTTCCTCACAAGCTCTCCTGTTTTCCCTCTCTCAACCTCATTTCCGTTTTCATCCACTATTTTCGCTTCATGTCCGAGATCAGGAAAAACAGGAACTCCGAAGCTTCCTAACTTTTTATACTCGCCTGGCGGATTTAAACATGGTAGCGGGTCTTCTGTCATGCTGTAGCCTTCTAGTACTTCCACACCGAATCTTTCCTCGAAACCTCTCCATATCTCCTTGGGCATACCACCGATTATCACATACTTAGCTGGATTGTCCTTTTCATACTCTACCGGAGGCAGAGAGTACAAGATGTTGGCAAGAGATCCAAGAAGATTGAAGTGGGTGCAGTTGTAGGTGGATATGTCCTGCCAGAAGTTTGAGACAGAAAAGAGGCTTCTGAGCGTGAGAGTCCCTCCAGCAAACATCATACCAAGGCTTGAGTAAATTTGAGCATTGATATGGAAGAGTGGAAGTCCGGTGTAATCGTTAGCACTCTCATCAACCATCCATAGCGTGATGGCCTGTGCGGAGAGAACATAAGATTTATTGGATAGCACTGCTCCCTTCGGTAGCCCGGTAGTGCCAGAAGTATAGATAATCGCCATCGGGTCTTCTGCCCCTACATCAGCCTCAGGATCTGTTGATTTGCCATCGAGAGATCCCATGTCGAAATACCCGGCTTTCCCATCCCCCCTGACGATTATGTTCTTAAGATGCGGTAAATTCTCCTTTATCGACTCAACAACTGGCAGAAGATCAGCTTCAACAAAAATTGTGCTGGATTCACTGTTTCCAATGACATGTTTTGCGTCAAGCTCTCTGTAGAACCAGTTCACTGGCACTTCAATTGCCCCAATTTTGGCACATGCATAAATTGCTCTCAGGTAATCAAGGGAGTTTCTCAAAAATAAAGCTACTCTATCGCCTTTTTTCACACCAAGTTCAAGGAGAGCGTTTGCAATTCTGTTTGCTTCCTTATTGAACTCTGAATATGTCACTTTATCGCCGGTATCAGCATATATGGCATATATCTTATCCCCTCTGATTTTTGCAGATGATTCAACCGCTTCTTTCACTGTTTTGACTTCAGCCATATCCTCTGGTAATCTCTTAACAGCCCATGAGTAATTGGGCCAGCCTGCAAGCTCTCCTTCCTCAATTATAAAAGCCATTCAACCACCTTACCTAATGATTTTTAATGAGCAAATATAAAATGTTTAAGCAACAATCATGAGCATTCATGAGCATCTAAAAAGAGCAGATGAAACCACTGGTTTCCTGAGAAGAGATGTCAGTACGAGTACTTGCTGTAAAACTTCAAAATAAATCCGTTGGTAGATATACTCGTCAGAACATCCCATTTTTCTGAGTAATATTTTCTGTAGATCATGAGTATGTGCTCAGAGAGAAACTCGCTGACTTCTTTTCGCCTCATAGTATGCTCACAGAAAAACTGTATCCAGCCCTGCCCTTTGGTTATCTCAACATAATCCACTCTGTTAAGAATTCTCCATCCCCTTCTTACGGTCTCAAGAAACTCCTCAAGCTCTATCTCCACAAAAGGCTTTTTAAGAAACCATTCCACAGCAGTTTCCATGCTGCTTTCATCAACAGCTCTTTTTGGATCGCCACAGACTAAATACATATACTGGCTTTTCCCACATCCCGTAAAATCCAGATCCCGTATAAGCTTTATAAGAAGTAAATCATCCTCACTAATGAGTGATGACCGATCATCGAAGAATTTCAATGCCGCTTCAATGACATGGTTGTACCCCTTATAATCGTCCTTGTACTTATCGAGAATTTTGAAAGCCTCGTCACTCAGAGTGGTCTGAAGTCTCTTCTTAGCCATCTGAATCTGCTTGAGTTGTAAATTAATAAATGTTACGAAATTGGCTGAGGTTCATGAGACAGTTAAACCATAAATCGTCGTGAGTGGAGGTTTCCGTACTTAGGGAATTGAAGAGAGGTTGAATTGAATAGGTAAAATAGAGATTTTTGTGCAGATACAATCGAGGATTCCTTAGGCTGAAAGACGAATATAGATTTCAAGACAGATTTTCATCCAATTTTTTGACATTCAAAACTTAACCTGAGTGTTCTGCTGTGAGATGATTGCTGAGAGCTATTTCGATGATTGCCGATGAAATCAAAATTCCAACTATTAGACCAAGTTCATGGATAAGGCTAATCAATGGCTCACCATGTAAGTAAAAAGCAGAGGGGTGGTTCTGTTCTAGGAGCTATTTTCAACTATCAGAAGAATAACCCAGTAAAACTCCCTAATACTAAAACTTTTTACAAATGCAAAATAAAAAAGATTTTATCTCTGATTTAGAAAATAAACTCATGGAAACTCGATGGATGTATCCTGCGCTGGGTCTTTTGATACTTTCAATGATGGGTGGTATATATGCATTCAGCCTTTACTATTCTCCCCTCCAGCAGGCTTATGGGCTGGAATCCATTTCTCAACTTGCTTTTGCGTTTTCTCTTATAACGATCAGCTATTCACTATTCATAATTCCTGCAGGTGTGTTTTATGATAGGACAGGACCAAGAATTCCTGTTTTACTCGGAGCTTTACTGATTTTTCTCGGTTATCTGATCGGGTGGTTTATGCAGAACATTGAGGACTGGAACATTGCAATGATTCTCTACTATATAGGCCTCGGGATTTTGCCGGGATTTGGAATTGCGGTAATCGATGCCGTTCCAAGACCCCTTGCGGCAAAATGGTTTCCTGACAGGACAGGCACGGCTGTCGGGATAGTTGCGTTCGGGTTTGGAATAGGAGCAGCGGTGGTTACACCAGTTATCAGGTACTTCCTCAGCATAACAGATGTTTTCCACACATTTCTCTATATGGGGACAATATATTTTATTATTATCGCTTCAACGGGTCTTTTGCTCAGGGAACCTCCCGTAAACTACATGAGAAAGGATGATGTACCTGAGTTCAGCCTCTCAAGGGCATTGAGGGACAGAAGGTTTCACATTCTATGGCTATCTTTTGCATTCTCTTCCTTTGCCGGACTGATGGTCATCGGGAATGCTGTACCCATTCTGGAGGAGGGAATTTCGGAACAGGAAGTAATTTCCGCGTTCCTCATCATCACATCATTCTTCAATGCAGGTGGCAGAATTCTATGGGGAACTATACTCGACAGGACAGGAGCATGGAGGGCAATGGAGATGAATTTCCTGATAACGGCCATTACACTTTTCGCTATTTCATACGGCTACAGGTCTCCAGTTTCTGTTATTTTGCTTGGCGGACTGATATATGCAAATTATGGGGGACTTCTCGCTCTGTTTCCATCCGCAACAGCCATATTCTTCGGGAAAAAATACCTTGGAAGAATTTACGGAGCTGTTTTCACATCCTGGGGTGTTGCTGGATTGCTGGGAGCACTCAGCGGAGGATTGATAAAAGATCTTACCGGAAGTTATGTCAGTTCTTTCTACTTTGCCATGGCTATGTCACTCCTCGCTGCCCTTTTAGTGTACTTGGGCTCTAAATATTACCAGAACTGAACGATTACTTAGAGTACATTTCATCTATAAGTTTGCTGTAGTTTTGAATTATTACATGTGCCCTCTTTTTGAGTGTTGGAGTCAATTCACCTCTCTCAATGCTGAATGTTCGATTGAGAAGTCTGAACCTTTTGATCATCTCATAATGAGCGAGATTTCTATTTGCTCTATCCACTATTTGCTGATAGAGCTCAATCACTGCAGGATTGTTTACAATATCTTCACCAACCTCTGTAACATCCATCTCACCAGAAACCCCTTTCATCTTTACAACTTTACTGCTATCATAGGGTATCCCATTATCATCTGCAAAATCAAGCAGTAAAGCAAAATTTGGCTGTATTAAAGCTGCGATATAAGGTCTTCCATCCCCTACAACAAGTGCATCTCCGATGTAATCGCTTTTCAGAAGTTCTTCCTCAACAGTAATGGGTGATACATTCTTTCCTGTGTCGAGAACAATTATGTGCTTTTTCCTCCTAGAGAATACAAGATATCCATCGTCATCGAACTCCCCCAGGTCTCCTGAGTAAAGCCAGCCGTCCACGATTATTTCAGCCGTCTTGTCCGGCTTGTTCCAGTATCCTTTCATCACATTATCCCCTTTTATCAGAATCTCGCCATCTTCAGCGATTTTCTGTTCTGTACCTGGAATCGGTGGACCAACAGTTCCTGGCTTGAACCTGCCAAGGGGATTCAGGTTTGAGGGGCCTGAAGTCTCTGTCATACCATAACCTTCTATGACAGGAATTCCCATTCCATTGAAAATGTAGGCAAGGTTCTTGTGAAGCTCAGCTCCCGAAGAACAGATAAATCTTATATTCTGCAGTCCTAAGGCATTTTTAACCTTACTGTAAACCAGCCTGTCAGCAATATATCTTCTCAAACTAAGCCAGAGTCCAAAATCCTCATTTTTGCTCATTTTTCTCCCGCTTTCCATGGCAACATTTTTTGCCCAGTAAAAAATCCTCTTTCCGATACCTCCCTTCTCCTCAACATTCTCGATTAATCCCCTGTTTACCCTCTCCAGTATCCTTGGTACCACCACAAAAGCAACAGGCTTTATCTCTCTGAGTGTCTGAGCAAATCTCGATGGAGTGATAAAAACAGCATTTGCTCCCTTCAAAACACCGGCAAAAAATACAATTCTCTGAAAAACATGACTTAAGGGCAGATAGCAAATGTAGCTCTCACCGGGATAAAATGGAGTTACAGACATCACGGATATCGCATTGAAAACCCAGTTCCAGTGAGTCAGCATTGCTCCTTTGGGCAAACCTGTTGTACCTGAAGTATAAACAATCGATGCCACATCGTCAGGTTCAGGATGAACAATTTCCCCATCAAAATCCATTTTTTCAACTAGAGCAGGCATATTTTCAAGTAAAATTATGTCTGCATCGATGCCTTCCAAATTTTTTTTCATCTCCTCATTTTCTACAATAACAATCTCTGACCCGCTGTCACTGATTATATACTCGACCTGACTCTTGCTGAGCGTATCGTGCACGGTTACAACCATAGCCCCACGCATCAGGACGGCATAATCTGCGATTTCCCACTCATATCTTGTCCTGCTGTATATCGCGACACGATCACCTTTATTCACACCCATTTCTTTTAAAAAAGTGGAAAACCTACCAGCAAGATCATAAAATTCCCTGTAGGTGAGAGAATCCAGCTTATCTCCAGAATAAAATGTCAATGCCCTGTAGTCCGGGTAGTTTTCCACTGTTTTCAGGAACATCTCGTTGAGATTGATCTTCTTCTCAATTTCCAGATGCTTGCCCTTGATAATCATCAATAAAACTCTGATGAGCAATTATAAATTAATAATGATTAGTTATGAGCATATATAAACATAATCGAGTTACTCACGGAAATTTTGATCTCAGTAGTTAAAAATTAAAAATGCCTGAGATTTATGACCTGCTGCGACTTACTATTAGCAGAATCCCTGCAAGCAGCATAAAAATATCTACAGGGGGTAGAAAAGCAGCTATCAAGACAATCAGAGCTGCTTTCATAGTATTACTTCTTGTTGTGTAGTAAGATACAATACAGAGAATAAAACCCCCTATAAAAACCGCAAAACCAATAGCTGACAGGAGAAACTCATGACTGACCACGAAGGAAGGGAGGGATATTATCCCTATCGAGCCCATCAGCATATAGCCTGCTAAACTTATTATCCTCAATGCGATTGCAATAACGAGGAGAATCAATGCAAGCTCATATTTCAAATTCACTTCCTTCATCCTTTCATGGAACTGATCTTCTTCAACCATCTCAATCACCTACAATGAGAGAACGAACGAGATTCTCTCTTGCCCATTCTTTTCCACTCCACTGTTCCATGAGAATTACTTTTTGGGGTACTTCCAGAAAAACAATCTCCACTATCTCATTAATGTTCCTTCCTTCTGAGTGGAGAGCATTCACCCTTTCCTTAAGCTCCACAAGATAATCCATGTATTCCTCAACCTCATCTCTCGGAATGACCATTGTTCCTCCAAAGGACTCCGAAAAATCCAATTCAAGAACTTTTTTGAGAGAATCAATCACTTGCAGGTAGTTTTCCTCCTTCATACATATAACCTGCCTTTTTGCCCCGATCAGGTCACCGCTGAAAAGCTTGTCATCGATAAGAAAGCAGACATGGTCAAAACTATGCCCAGGAGTTTCAATAACCTCCACATCAACATTACCAAAGTTCATCTCTTTTCCCATAGGGATTGCTTCGACAGGCTGTGGCTGCCCCCAGACAAACTTTCTGTAATCCGGAATCTCAGGGGGATTTTTAAGGAGTTCAATTGATTTTTCAGGAGCATAAACAGGAACATCGAGGATGTAAGCTCCTCCGGAGTGGTCCTCATGGTAGTGTGTCAGAAGAACTGCCTCAACATGCAAATTGCTCACGAGATCTCTGAGTTCATGGGCTGAATGATAACAGCCTGTATCAATCAGCAATCCCCTGTAATAGAACAGATTTGCCCAGTACAATATCTTTCCATTAATTTCATTCCCACTTTTGATAACAGTTACATCCCTGTGTGAGGAAGTTCTTATCATAGAGCAATGTTTTCAGGGCTATTATAAATCACTTTCTTTTGTTCATGAATTAAAAAAGATCATTAATGGGTTTTGGGTTCGAATGGCAGGAGGATAAATGCTTTAATCATTTAAAATTTTATTTCTATCTATGGAATTAAAAGAGCTGGAAAGAACATACACGGAATTGGGAGGAGAGGTAAAGAAGTTCAAAAAAGAGAGAGGAAAAATTGAGATCGGTTACAGGATAAGATACTCAAAAAAGATAAGCGAGGTTGATGTTTTTGCCTTTGGGCTTATGTCCGGTGACTGGAACCCAATACACTTCGACGAGGAATTTGCTTCAAAAACAAGGTTTGCGGGAAGAGTTGTCCATGGGATGCTTACAACAAGCCTCGTTTCTGCAGCAGTTGCAAAACTCAGTGGAACTGCTGTGCTGATTGAAACAAAATTCAGCTATCTGAAACCAGTCAGAATTGGTGAGACTGTTGAGGTGGTTTGTGAAATCACTGAGATAAAAGGGAATAAATATACATTAAAAGCAGAGTGTTTTACAGAGGAAAAGGTTGTTGAGGGGGAAGTTCAGATTCTCTTGTGGTGAAATCTCCAGCTTTCAGCTTCCGAGATACACGGTTATCTCAAGATTCTTCATTGAGATTATCTCGTCAGCCGATTCTTCAACCTCTACCCAGAGACCCTTTGAATTTTCAACTGATTTTATGAAATCTTCGGATTCTGTCATTTTTGAGAAAAAATAACCTATATACTGCTCGTGGAAGACCGGGTTGTAAAAGTCAGCATATCCTGCAAATGTGAATTTCCAGAGATGTCCCTTAACATATCCTGAAGGGACATATGAGGAAGTTATTTTCTTCAACCTCTCATCCTCTTTCAAACCATATTCTTTCAGCTTTTCTGAAATGGATTTTTGAATTTTTAAGAGATCATCTTTGCAAATTTCGTAGTCATGATGTTCAAAGTCTGTAATGATATACTTGTTCCCAACTTCTACTGTCCCATTCACTTTCACAGGATATACCGTTATTCTTTCGATAACCTTTGAGTCAAGAGATTTCCATTTCTCAAAATAAGAGCCCACATCAAGTGGAGGGATGTGTTGATCCATGACAAAAAACTCTCCATCGATTTTAATGGCAGCTGCAGCATGTTTCAGCCCTGAATCACGGAAATCAATATGAAGATAATAAAGCTCACCCTTATACTGATTTACAAGTATTGAGAGAGCCAGAATTGCAAAATCCCTGCAAACTCCTTTCCCCCTCTCTATCGTCTCCATAGGAGTCTGGAAGATGTTTTCTTTCCCCTCAGTCACCTCCACCCTCCCATCACTCCAGAAAACGATTTCTGGGTTGGACATGTTTGCCTTTACCCAGTCATACTCAAGGGAGTCTATGAATTCAGATACTTTCCAGACTGTATCGAGTGGAGTTCTGCCCTTCAGCATGGTAGCAAAATTCTCTACCTTTTCCACTTCTTTTTTACTGAGAGTGCACAATAATGCCCTGTCAAGCTCATACCTCCATAAAAATCCGCTACAGGCATCACCCGACTCAGACTCCTGCCCAACTACAAATCCATTGGCTTTTACAGCCTTATGATTTTTCCCACTCATCAGCCCGAGATTCGTAATCGTGCCGATCTGATTCTTTCCTGCATTGTAAATATCATCGACAAAGGTAGTTATGTAAAGCATAAAAGACAGCAAGAGCAGGATGAGCAGGAAAAGCGATCTCATTGGTATTTTAACTGAAACTATTTATAAATGATTTTTGGTTATCCTATGATGAAGGCTTTACTCCATGATAAATCAGCCGTAGACTTTCCAAGAAGAATTTAACAAGGTGGAGAAGAATATTTAAATACAATCGAGCATACTTCCGTCAATGTTCATGATCAGAATCTTTCTTATTTCAACCCTCTTCATTGCAGTGATGCTGGCAGGATGCTCGGATGATGGAAACGCTGAGATTAAAGATGGGATCTATTATTTTTACTCTCCCAAATGTCCGCACTGTGAGAACGTCAAACCGTATGTTGAGGAGGCGAGCAAAAAAACAGAAATAACTCTATGCCAAGTTGAAAACATGGACGATGCATGCAAAGCAGTTGCAGAAAAGATTGGCTTAAAAGGTGTTCCAACGGCAGTAAAGATAGAAAGGGGTAAACAAAAGATATATGTTGGCGAAAATGAGGTAAAAAACCTGATGTTGGAGCTAATTGAGTGAAATGATGGTTGATAAGCTGAAAACAGGATTGATTATTTTCGGAATTATAGATTCTCTCTACCTGCTGATTAACACATACCTTCAGTCATTATCTGAGTTCTGTCCTCTTCAAGGATGCTATTTCCTCACATATTATGGAATAAATTTTCCCGCTCTTCTTGGATTGATATGGTTTATACTGTACCCATTTATGAGAGGTTTACTGCTATCATTATGGCAAGTTTCTGCCATAATCGGGATCGCTGTACTGGGAGGAACTGCAATACTGACATCTTACTTCTGTCCTTACTGCTTTGCTGCCTATACAGCAGGAATAGGAGTAATTGCAATAGATAGAATAAATAGATAGAATAGAAATGAGCATATAGACAGAATAGATGTTAAAAAGTAAAAAATTCCAAAAACAACTTATCCCCATCTATTCCCTTACAAATAAGACATTCTCAGGTTTACCCGCTGGTGGGTTGTAATTTGGCGGAAATATTCCAACTTTCCTTGCCTCCTCTACCAACCAGTCCCTATGCTCCGGATGTGCAAGTCTGAGAAGTGCAAGAGCCCTTTCTTTAACGCTGTAGCCCCTCAAGTAAGCCACCCCCCATTCTGTAACAACATACTGCACCATACTTCGGGGAACTGTAACTGCTGCTCCTCTATCCAGCACCGGCAGAACTCTTGAGTCGCCATTGTAGGTTGAGTAAAGACCGAGTATGCTCTTACCTTTCCTGTCTCTTGATGCCAAGCAACCCATCACAAAGTCAAGCTGTCCTCCAGTTCCACTAACCTGGAAGAGCTTGCATGTAGCTGTTCTCAGTCCAATTTGTTCCGAGTTGACCTGACCCATCAAATCTATCTGTGCTGCACTGTTTATGGAAAGCATTTTTGGCTGCTGAGCTATAACAAAGGGGTCATTGGTGTAATCAACAGGATATATGGCAACTGATGGATTCCTATCGAGATAATCGTAAAGCTCTCTTGTACCAATTGTGAAGGTGAAAACAGATTTTCCTCTATCAAGTTTTTTATTTGCATTGGTTACTATCCCCTCATTTATGAGGTGAAGAAGACCGTCACCTATCATCTCAGTATGTATGCCCAAATCCTTAACTCCTGCTTCCCGGATTATCTTCACAACAGAATCCGGCATCCCACCTATCCCCACCTGAATTGTGGAGCCATTTTCTATCAAACCCGCTTCTAAGATGTTCTCTGCAATCATTCTATCCTCATTGTTTGGTGGCATCGTAAAGGGGAGAAATGGAGTAGGAAATTCATCATCTTCAACCACATAATCAACTTCAGAAATGTGAATTACCTCGTCATAACCTCCATACACCCACGGCATGTCTTTTTTAACGATGATGACAACTTTCCTTGCAGCCTCGGCAAGAGCCTTCAGATGTGAACATGTAAGTCCGAAGTTGAAGTATCCATTCTTGTCCATTGGTGTGGCTGGGAGAAATGCGATGTCTATTTTATTTAAAAATACCTCTCTGGCTATCCTGGGTACATCATGATACAAATTTGGCTTGAATACACAAACTCCTATATTCTTGCTGCATTCTCTAACAGGAGCGAGCAGAAATCCACTCGTCCATTTAAACACTTCCCTATTAGGATCTGCTCTCAGCATTTCGTAGTGGGATATATCAATGAATGTGCCAACTTTCACCTCATTCAGCTCATTTTTCCTTTTAGCAAGGTATTTATCTATTATGAGAGCTGTATTAACAGCTCCTCCAAGTTCAATCCACATGCCATCCTCTACGAGAGCCGCTGCCTCTTCAGCAGAAATTAGCTTTTTGTTATACTCTTCGATGAACAACAAACCACCCCCTCTCCAAGCTGTTGAGTGAAACAAATAACAGATATAAGTACTTTCCTAATTTTAATTTTATATTGTTTCATTAAGGTGAATTAAAGCCGTTAGAATTATTAATCGTTAATTTAAATCCTATTTAAATCCTTTTCGGCTCTAATAAAATTAATAATAGATAATCTCATGTAACAAAAGAAACGACTATGCAATCATCCAAAAGAAAAATAACAATAAAAGATAAAAAGAGTTCTACCCCTTAGCAACTCCCATCGGCCTTAGTCTTGCCACGAGAGTTGAAATTCCTGCATTGTGTACAACATCAACAACAACATCGCTCAATTTGTAAGCCTGTGGAGCTTCTTCCGCTAAGAGAGCTCCATGAGTCGCCCGGACATAAATTCCCTTCTTTGAGAGGTTGTTTCTTACCTGATCTCCCCTCAATTTTCTTTTTGCCTGTGCTCGACTTATTACCCTCCCACTTCCATGACAGGTAGAACCGAAAGTTTCCTTCATTGCCTTCTCTGTCCCAATCAGAATATAGCTCGAAGTTCCCATGCTCCCCGGAATCAAAACAGGTTGACCAAGGTCAATATAGTCTGACGGTAACTCTTTTGAACCTTTTCCATAGGCTCTTGTAGCTCCTTTTCTGTGCACGCAGACCTTCATTTTAACATCATCGATGTAATGCTCCTCGAACTTGGCGATGTTATGGGCAACATCATATATCAAAGGCATCTCTGCAGAACCAAAGATTTTATCGAAGGTCTCCCTAACCCAGTGAGTGATTATCTGCCTGTTAGCCCATGCATAGTTGGCACTTGCAGCCATTCCGGCAAAATAGTCTTCTCCTTCTTTACTCTTTAGTGGAGCGCATGCAAGTTGCCTGTCTGGAAGCTGGATCTTGTATTTCCTGACGGCCCTGTTTAACACTTCCAAGAAGTCCGTGCATACCTGATGCCCCAGACCTCTACTCCCACAATGGATCATTACTGTGACCATCCCCTCTTCCAATCCCATAACCTTAGCGGCTTCCTCGTTGTAGATTTCGTCAACGACTTGAACTTCAAGGAAGTGGTTTCCACTTCCGAGCGTTCCGAGTTGGGGTCTCCCTCTGTCTCTTGCTTTTCTACTCACGACATCTCCTCTTCCACCTTTCAATGAGCCCATTTCTTCACAGTGTTCGAGATCTTTTTTTGTTCCGAAGCCGTTTTCAACCGCCCATCCGGCACCTTTAACAAAGATTTCATCAAGTTCGTCGTTCGTCACCCTGAGTCTACCCTCACTGCCTACACCAGAGGGGACTGCTCTGAAGAGCTCGTCAATAAGCTCTTTGATTCTCGGTCTGACATCCTCCTCTCTGAGACTGCTTCTGAGAAGCCTGACACCACAGTTTATATCAAAACCAACACCACCAGGAGATACTATTCCCTCTTCAATGTCGAACGCTGCTACACCGCCAATGGGGAAGCCATAACCCACATGAACATCAGGCATCACGAGAGATGCAAGCTGAATACCCGGCAGTGTTGCAACATTGGCAGCTTGCTCGATGGCATCTTTTTCAAGTATTTCCACGAGTTTCCTGTTGAGGTAGAAATAGGCTGGAACCCTCATACCCTTCTTGTAGTCTTTACCCAGCTCCCATTTAAAGGGGGTAATCTTTTTCAGAATGTTTTCCATCATATCACCTTCCTGTTTGTTTACAAATTAAAGATTAGGCCGGTACAAATTTGTGTCACAGTTGCTGTGATAGATTGACCTTCCAATTTATATCTCTATCTATCCGAATTTCGAAGGTATTTTAGATGTGTTAGGCTGATGAGGGATTTGCTTTTTGAAATTATCGGTGGTGATGAAACATAAATAATTCCTTACAGAACAGGTATAAATGGATCCAGGAAGTACCTCCTTTCGATGCTTTCAAGATTTTGCAAATGGACTGCCAGACTCGAGAACAGCAACTTAGATGACATAGCAAACCTGCCGAATTCTGAAGGATTCAGCGGTTTTTTTTTGGTAATGAGATAATAAAATTGGCAGATCCCAGAAAATCTTAAAATTACAGACAAACTTAAATCAAAGGAACAAAAAAATTATATCTTTATTATTTTATCATTTCTTATGGAAGAGTTCATCAGAGAAGCTGAACCCTTTCTTGATTATGCTGACCTGAAAGTACTCAGGGCAATGAAAAGAGATGAGACTGTATCTAAATCAATTATAAAGATTTTTGAGAACCCTGAGTATGCAGGTAAATACCTCATAATGCTTAAAGACAGACCAAAAGCTCTATTTATTGTTGCAAAGCTTTCAGAAAGAATCTCAAAATACTTCAAAGGAGAGGAAGGTGAAGCTATTTACAACATTTTTCTAAAATCTGTAAGAATGATAAAAGATACCACCGATACTTCTCTAAAGCAGAGTCTTTTTCTTTTAGTCAAAGAGGCAATTGAGAGGAGAATGAATGAAGGGGATTTCGAGACCGCTGCCTCCCTTATCTCCGAATTTTACAGCTTTGGATTCAAAAACCAGTTTAAAAAAATCCTTTTCACCGCCTCAGAGCTGGCAGAAAAGGGTGACTTTGAGAGGACAATAAAGATACTCAACAGTCTGTCACCTTCAGAAATTGTAAGAGAGCTGAGAACCCAGATATACTTTGAGTGGGGCAAA
Organism: Archaeoglobus sp. UBA234; assembly: GCA_002494625.1. Lineage (GTDB taxonomy): Archaea > Halobacteriota > Archaeoglobi > Archaeoglobales > Archaeoglobaceae > Archaeoglobus_A. The sequence continues at coordinate 311,110 of DACH01000005.1, read as the reverse complement.
AAGCTTTTTTCACTTAAAAACTACACCTCAGCAGAGATACAGCTAAGAGAGGCTTTAAAATTTTCTGAAAACGAAGAAATTTCTCGTGAAACAAGATTTGTGCTTGCAGAAGTTTTGAGAAAACTCGGGAGATTTGAAGAATCCTACAGGGAGCTTTCAAAAATAGAACCTCAGAACCCTGTTGAGGAGATAAAAATACTCAGAAACGCTGCCAGAACACTGATGGAGTGGGGAGAATTCCTGCAGAAAGAGGATGCTGATTCTGCCATAGATAAGTTCAATGAGGCTTATCAGATAGCAATGAGAATCGGAGATACCTCCATAGCCGAAATAGCATTCAAAAAAGCACAGAATACACTTAAATTAAAAAAAGAAGATTAAAACGCAGGAGTTCTCCAATTTCTGAACATATTTATCTCCTTCCGAGTCTTCTCAACACTAAGGCTGTGATCATGGCACTAATGGCGTAGAAAACCTCCATACCAGGAACGGATGGTGGAGGTAGTTCAGTCACTGTTGGAACTGGTTTTTCTTTCTCTGGTGTTTCTTCCGGTGTTTTTACAGGGGTTTCAGGTAACTCAGGAGTGGGGGTTGGTGAAGGAGTGGATGTGGGAGTTGGAGTGGGGGTAGGTGTTGGGGTTGGTGAAGGAGTAGGGGTAGGAGTTGGAGTGGGGGTTGTCTCCGACTCATTATATATCGTTGCAGTAGCCACTACTTCATCAACTTCAGAGTGGGTTCTGAGGGTTGCCTTAACCTTATAACTCCCTGAAGCTGTGGAAGGTACCTGCCATGTATATTGAAATTTCCCATCACCCACGCTGATGCCTGAAACCTGATAAACTATATCTTCTCCATTATAGATCGTGAGAGTGACAAGATTGGCAAAATCAACATCTCTGTCACTATCTGTATCAGCTACATTTGTTGTTCCATTTATTTTAACGAAGTCTCCACCACTATTATATGGCTCAGCGGAAAGGTTTATCCAAGGCTCCTCTGCTTCAAAGGTAATCTGTCTGAGTTCACTTCCTGATGTTGCTCTGATAAGGTATGTACCCGGCTCAAGGATGGTCTGATAAATCGTAACCTCATCCTGACCACTTCCAGAGTCAGAGAACCCGGGGCCCTCAATCAGCCAATCAAACTGACTGTTTCTCGGATAAATCATTATTTTAACCTTAATTCTGTCACCGATCGCGATCTTATCGGGAGATGATATAGAGATTTCCACTCCAGACGGAGAGGATGCTTTAACTTCAACATAATTCCAGTCTGAGTCGTACCTGCTGTCCCAGACCTTGCTTGCCTGTTCATCCTTTATTATAAAATAATATGTCCCTGGAAGCATGAGGTTTTCAGTTGCTATCTCAACTGCCTGCTCACCGGAGCCTACAACATAGGTTTTTACCAGTGAGTTGTCATAGCTGTCATAAATCTGAAGTACTCCTGTTCCCGAGGTTATCGTATTCACTGTAAAATTATCACCATAGTAGAGACTGGTTGGAGAGACTTCTATATCATATAGTGCGAATGCTGAGACAGATTGTATTAGGAAAGGTAAAACAGCTATTACAGCGAGATAGATCTTCCAGTTTTTTTGAGAATCACTCATAATTGTAATGATATCTTTAATAATATTTAAAAATCATGGTCCTGAAACCCTTAGAGAGAAATACTGGTTTGATAATAAAAACTGAAGTGTTCAGGACCTCAGTCTGAGGGTTATTGCAGCAATTACAGCCACTATTACAAGGTAAAATTCAAAACCAGGCGAAACTTTCAGTTCTGGCTCTTCTTTTTCTTCAACAGGTGTTTCAGACATGTTTACCGCTGGAGTTTCGGAAATTTGTGGTGTTACTGCTGGTGTTGAAACCGGGGTTGAGGTTGGGGTAGGAGTGGGTGCTAAGGTCGGAGTAGGTGTTGGTGTGGGGGTAGAGATGGGAGTGGGTGAAGGAGTAGGAGTGGGTGTTGCAGCGGGAAGTGTTTCCTCAACACTGACAACAATACTCTTATTGAAATTACCAAAGGTTGTGTCAACATGAAGTTCGAGAATGTATGAACCAAAGGCATCTTCAGGAACACTCAAGTTCAGCAAAACACGATTCTTGAAGTCTATCTCATCCAGTTTTACCCTCTCTGAATTCCAACCCTCAGGAACATCAAAGTAAACCTCTGCTCCACCCTTCGAATATGTATTGGAGCTGAAAAAGATGTTAACACCTGTTTTTCCAGGTTTAAGATCAGTTGGAACGACTAGAATATCATACAGATAGCTTGTCGTCTTCTTTTCATCCTCACCGATAGTTACAACGACGATTGTCTGGGTGGAATAAACCTCAAAGGATTCGTTTTCGACTTCAACTCCATCTTCATCAATAACAACTACATAATAATTACCAGGATACAGCAAACCCTCGGTCTCTATCTTATATGTGAATTCTCCCCCATTCCGGAGGGTGAAGAGAACTGCAGTTTTTTCGTGCTCATCCTTTATCCTTAAGACTCCATCACCAATGAAGACGAGATTTACCACAAGATTCTCTCCATACTCTATCTTTTTGTCCTCTATTTCAAAGTGATAAACGGTAATCGCAGAAGAGGGGGTAAAAAACAAGCTGATTGTAAGAACTGCCACTGCAACTTTAAGTGCATTCAGGGCTGAGTTCATAATTTATCTTAGGTTTTCCGGCTATTTTAATTTTTGTGTGTCTTGAGGAATTTTTTTCTGTGTTGATTCAGAGAGGGAGATGCCAATCACTGATAGAACAATCAATCCTGCTCCAGCATACTCGGTAAAGGTGAGAGACTCACCAAGCATAAAAATTGCTAATATGTGTGAGAAAACACCCTCCATTGAGAAAATTATTGCTGCATCAGTTGATCTCGTAAACTTCTGGGCGTGGTTCTGAGCTATCCTTGCCAGAGTGGTTGCAAAGACAGCTGTGATGAGGAGTGCAACCGCCACATCTCTGCTCAGCTCAAAACGATATGCAACTATTGACAGAGGTGTGGAGAGAATTGCCACGGTAAGAACCTGCCCAAAAGCCAGATAAATGGGGCTTTTAATTCTTGAAAAGTGTGAAATGAGAACTATCTCAAAGGCAAAGGCAACTGCACATAAAAGTATGAGTATATCTCCATAACTGAACTCTGCACTGAAGCCTGAAAGAAGATAAAGACCTGCAAATGCTGTTATAACAAAAAAAATTTCCCTTCTACTAACTCTCGCCTTGAAGAGAAACATGGCTATAAGTGGGGTGAATACAACATAGGTTGATGTTATGAAGCCTGCATTTGTGGCTGTTGTGAGTTCAATACCTGCCGTCTGAAATGTGTAACCGAGAAAGACTGCAATTCCGATTAATATGCCTGTTTTTATGTCTCCAACCGATGTTGTGGAAGGATTGAACCTCTTAGATAGAAAAAAGGGAACAAAAAGGATGGATGCGATGAAGAATCGTACTGTGTTGAACATGAAAGGGGAAATGCTGGCAAGTGCTATCTTTATGACAGGAAAAGTAACCCCCCAGATAAAAGCAATTGAAAGAAGTACGAGATCCGCATAAATCCTTTTCATTCTGTTGTCACCAGATCAGATGTTTTCTCCCCTGTATACTCCCATGTAGGGTGTAGTTTTTCCAGTTAGCTTTATGAAGACGAGCTGCATTATTCTTGCATTTCTCTTGAGCCATAACCCCTGAGGGTTGTAAACGACAAGCCCCACCTCACTTCTTCCCGCATACCCTGCATCCCATACAGCAGTCAGAATGTTTGCCCCAGAGCGAACGATGGTTGACCTTGGCCTCGCAAAAGCCATGATGTCTTCCCCAAGCTGAACAATTTCATTTAAATATGCCCTGTAAACTCCTTTTTCAAGGAAAACCCACTCATCCTCATCGAATTCAATTTCCTCAATTTCAGGAAGCCTCCTCTGGCTGTTATCAAAGTCAATCCTGGCATCGCCATGAACTCTGGCAACCTTCCTCAGCGTACAGTCAAAGCCATTAGGCTGAAGCTGGGTTTCAAGATCTATAAAATCAGATATCAGATTCTCGTTTTTTATTCTTCTCAATATGTCATCTCCCGTAAGCACACTACCTTCTGGCATGTCGTAAACCTCCGAATACGGCTTTATGTCAATTACGGGTGAACCTGGGAGAGCATCAAGAGCGGATGTTCTGATTAAATTACCCTCAATCCTGTCTATTCTAACAGCAGATAACCCAATTCTGTTCACTCTGCTTGGACTTCTGGTTGAGAAAACACCTCTGAGTGGTTTGCTAAAATCTCCCTTCGGATGTACCTTTAACTTCTCATCAGAGAGGTGAAAAATGTAAAGAACCCATATGAGCATCCCCTCCACCAGCCCATCCATTGCATCCAAGAATTCAGGAAATATCTGAATCTCGTTCTCTTTTATAACCTCCCCAACAGCCTTAAGTCTGAACTCTGTCATAAATGCTCCCGTGAATTAAAGATGAGAGGGGATATAAAAAGTATGCGAATCTCTAACCTTATCTACCTCATCTTTTCTTATTTTCGAGATAATCCACATAGTATCTGTTATATTTTCTGTAGCGACCCATTATTCTGGCTATTTTGAGGGCAATTATGTGTGAACATGGCTTTCTACCCTTCAGATTTATCTGAAAATCGTTACAGGTGCAGAAGTTATCCTCCACTATATAATCCTCCTCTCCAACAACAATAAAAAAATCTCTGTACTTTTTAACCCTGTCTTCCTTAAGATACAAGAAGGCTTTTTCTCCCCTCTTACCGTAAGCGAACAGGAGCTTTTTATAGAGCTCATAACCCATACCCTTTTTTGCACTTTCCAGAATATCATCCGGAAGCTTGAAGTCCTTGGGTAGAGCAGACCTCTTTTCATTCTGCACTGAGCCTTTTACCATCCAGATAAAATTCAGGACAACAGATTTAAATTAATTGGTAAGAACCGGACCCAAAATTATAAAAGGTGTTTCAATCCTCGTCAATACCTTCCTCAGACACATCAATCTCATTGATCAGAACCACAGTGTTTATGGCATCTATACCATCAAGCCAGTTGAGGACAAGCAGTTCATCATCCGGAACATCAAGCTCGGGAAGTTTTTCTCCTTTCAGAACCTTTGCACCCATTTTCGCCATTATCTCAAAGGCAGAGTCCAGATCACCCTCTTTCTCCTTCTTAACAGCCTGATCAAGGAGGGACTGGAAATCTTTTTTGCTGAGCTTTCCTTCAAGGCAAACCTTAGTGGACTCAAGAATTGTCTTCATACTTTCCTTTGTAAACTGAAAGAAGTCCCCCTTGAGCTGATCATTAAATTCAAATTCACTTTGAAGAATTTCAAAGACTGCTTCAATTTCGGAAAGAGCCTCCTTTTTCGTGATCTCTCTATCTCTCACTGACCTTATCAGATTCATGCAGGCTACAACAAAGTCTTCCATCATTTTGTCAAAGACCTCAAAGCTCTCTGCAGTTTCAAAGTCGATTTCCTGCTCATTTATCCTCTCAACCCAGTTCTTCAATCTGTCCTCGGTGTAAAACACCACATTATCCCTCCTTTCTTAGGGAATGTTCCGGGATATTTATTAAGCTTTTGAATCTTACAGCCATCCCGGCTTCAACTTAACTGCTTCAAGCTACCCAACACAAAAGCTTAATAAATACTTATTGTTTGGTGGGGTATGCAAAAACATACTTTATTTTTCACAGACTGGGAGGGTCCCTGGATCACAACCGATTTTGCCTTAGAGGTTTCGAAGGATTTCCTCAACAACGCAACCTTTTTCGAGAGACTCAGCCAGTATGACGATTACCTCTACTTTATTGCGAAAAAGGAAGGATACAGGGCAGGTGATACACTCAAACTTCTGGCTCCCTTTATCTGTGCAAAGGGCATAAGCTCGAAAGAACTGGAAAAGCTTGCAATCGAAACAGCAAACTTCGTAAAGGATGCGAAAAGTAGCATAACAATCCTTCAGAAAAAATACACTGCAGTTGTGATATCCACCAGCTACGATCAGTATTTAAAGGCTACAGCTAAAAAGCTTGGTGTGAAAGGATTTCTCCATGGAACAGAGTTTGATGTTGAAAAGCTGGCTGAACTATTTGATTCTGAAGATGAGATGCTTGCAGAAAAACTGATTGAAAAGATCTCAAAGCTACCTGAAATTTCCTTAGATTTCAGAAACAAGAGGGTAAATTCCGAGGCGAAAAAGTCAATTGAGTTTCTCAATGATGTTTTCTTTGAAAACAGAAAAAAGATTAGAGGGTTTGAAAAATTCATTGAAAAGCTGAGAGCGATTATGAAGAGAATTGATGTCGTAGGAGGAAATAAAAAACTTGAAGTTCTAAAATCATACAGCACTGCCGACAGAATAATAGCTATTGGAGATAGCATTTCAGACTGCGAAATGCTCGATTATGTCAGGAAAAAAGGACTGGCAGTGTCATTTAACGGAAATGAGTACTCACTGATGAAGTCAAACCTCGCAATCGTGAGTGACTCCACCTTTGCCGAGGCTGCTGTTGTTGATGCATTTCTGGGTGGAGATATAGAGGGTGTTGTGAAAATGATAGAAAGCTTTAAGGAGAAAAGATTCGATGAGGTTGAAAAATATGTTGATAAAGACATAGTCGAAGGGCTTAAAGAGGTAAACTCAGAATTTTACTGGGTTAAGAAGGCTAAATTCGATGTCATCCTTTCAAGATCAAGGACTATGAGAAAAGCCGTAAGAGGTGAGGCAGGAAAACTAGGATGATATTCTGGCAGATTGAAGGTTCAATGGAATGTGGGGTGATGTGTATGTTTGATGCTGTGGGTTTCGGAGCTCTCAACCTTGATAAGATCTACAGGGTGGATAAAATTCCCGGAAGGGATGAGGAAGGTTTTGTTCTGGATGTGGAGATGCACCCGGGAGGAAGTGCAGCTAACACAATCGTCGGACTTTCAAGGCTCGGTTTAAAGACTTCCTTCATAGGCAAGACAGGTGACGATGAAGAGGGTAAAATTCTGATTGATGATTTTAGAAATGAGGGGGTTGATACTTCTGCAATAATAAGAGCAAAGGGAAGAAGTGGGGCAGCCATGATTTTCGTTGATGAAGGAGGTAGCAGAGCGATTCTTGTCGATCCTGGCGTGAATGATACGATAAAACTGGAAGAAGTAAGAACCAGCATTCTGAAAAATGCAGGAGTCCTTCACCTGACATCCTTCATCTGCAAAAATGGTCTGGAATCATTTGATAGCCAGAAAAGCGTCGTTAAGCTTGCAAAAGAGTTAAAATTCCATGTAACTTTCGATCCAGGATTAATTTATGTTGAAAAGGGATTCAAAGAGCTTGAAGACATTATAAAAACCACAACAGTTTTTCTTCCAAACAAAAGTGAGATTGAACTTCTGATGAACATGGACTACAGAGATGGCAGTAGGGAGATAATTTCCATGGGATGTAAAATAGTCGCTGTGAAACTTGGCAGAGAAGGTTGTTTCATCACTGATGGTGAAAAAGAGTACTTCATCGATGCCTTCGATGTAAAGCCTGTTGATACAACCGGTGCTGGAGATGCATTTAATGCCGGTTTCATATATGGCTTCCTGAAGGGTTATCCACTGAAAACATGCGGGATGCTCGGCAATTTTGTCGCATCGAAAAACATTCAGAGGGTTGGAGCCAGGGCAGGCTTACCTTCAAAGGATGAAATTGAGGAGATTCTCTGAATTAATCCTCACAAAAAGCCCGAGAGTGTTGTCTGAATATTTTTTCTGAGATTTATCTCCCATTTTTCCTTAGGAGTTATCAATCTACTCGATGCATCCTTTAACGCATCACTCAGATTCTCAAACTTTCTGCAATTCCCCCTCATCGCCCTCCTAACGCCTTCCTCAACCACCCAGACACCAAGAGGAGCATAGTAATCTGGTTTTATTTCTCTGAGAACAGTAACTTTTGCCTTTCTTTTCACCTTTCTGAGGTGCTCAAGAATAGGGAGTCTGGCAGCATAATATCCACCGGAAAGTGGAGAGTAATCTTTTTTCGGGAGAATTTCCTCGCTGTCGAATCCAATCCATGTTCTATCCGGACTCCAGAAACTCTTCTCAATCCAGATTTCCACGAGCTGGAAACTGTACTCTCCAGGACTCAATATGACTTCAAAATGGTTTCCAAAATGCTCATAGGAGTAGAGCTGGACTTCGTCAAGCTCTGGAAAGAGAGCTATCTCCTCCTTAATCTGCTCTCCAAGTATGTCATGGACAGCCGTAATACTCCATCTCGTAGGAACAAGCTTCCTGTTCCTTTGAATTCCAAGCATTCCCACCGAGAAAATTTTCTGGATGTAGTAGGTTGAGAAACCTGCATCGAAAAGGCTCTTAACCGCTTCAACAGCTCTCAAATCATCATAATATGCCTTTTCAACCTTGTGAGGTATTTTAGGATTTCCAGAAAGTTCAATTCTGTCCATTTTTGCAGAAATGCCAACAGGCTGGATTATATCATCCAACAGAGGTCTCCTTATTATTTCGCTCACTTCAGTACCCAGTTCAACGGGTTTTTCACTTGCAGTTGCCTCCTGGATGTTAAGGAGGAATCTGTCAGGATTTGATGCAGCTTCAACAGCAGTCCTTCTCATACCTCTCAGCAGAGACATTCTAAGACCAATTATATCCTCGATACTACCCTCCCACATCCAGGGAGCATCCAGATGTTCGGGGTGTTCTGATTGAATGGAAATCATAGGTCCAACAAAAACAGCCGGGTACCCTGCCCTACCAACAAAAGCTGATGGAGGAGTTGGTTTCTCAATTTCTCCCTCTTTTATGTTGTGAGCTTTTAGAGAGTTGAATTTAACTATAAGCGGGCACTTTTTTCTCATGCACAGAAGGTTGCCCTTACAGAGTGCACAGTTCACAATTCGATTAATAAAACTGAAAGTTAATAGAAATTTTGATAGATCTGAAAGTGTATTAAAGTAGATTAAAATGGATTTTTACAAAAAAATCAGAAAGTGGTTATCTCACCATTAACGACCATTTCAGTTATTTTCGTGACATCTGAAAGCCACTCTTCAGCCACAAATCGGATTTTGCTCTCAAGCTTCTCCAGATCATAGCCCTTCTCCGGGATAACTTGAATACTCAGAGCATAGGGCTCATCAATTGGCTTTCCTATTTGGGAAAGTATCTTTACATATATTTCTTTTATTCCCTCAACTGCCTCAACAGTATCTCTCGCTATTATGCCTGCAAGTAGATTGTAAATCTTCCCAACATGGTTGATCGGATTTTTTCCGCTTGTTGCCTCCATACTCATAGGTCTGCCAGGAGTAATCAAACCATTTGCCCTGTTCCCTCTTCCAACACTGCCATCATCTCCATTTTCAGCTGAAGTCCCGGTTACAGTCAGATAAACTATTCTACTGTCGTAATCATCTGCTGTATTGATGCTCACATTAACATTCCTTTCCGTGTACTCTGAAACGATATCTACCACAAACTCTTTGAGCTCATCTTTCAGAGCGATGTAATCTCTGAAAGAATCAAGATATTTCCCAACAAAGGCACAGGCAATTGTGAGGTTGATCACATCCTTCTCCCTCAGCCCCATAACCTTCACATCTTCTCCAATCGCTGGATTCCTCCTTCTGAATTCGCTGTAAATCTTTTTTTCTACATTGTAAACAATTTTCTCAGTTTCACTCAGTGGAGCATATCCTATTCCGAATGATGTGTCATTTGAATGGGGTACTTCATTACTCCTCTTGAAAACATCCTTTAAATCCGTACTGCCCTCTCCCAGCCTCACATCAAAAACGATATCCGATTCTGGATCGAGGTTCAGCATGGAGTTCCTGATATACTCCTTTGCTGCCTTCAGTGCGATTCTGTCCGTCGGAATATAAACTCCATCAAACTGCTTTGTTGCTCTACCGACAAGAAGGCAGTAAATTGGCTCAATAACTTCTCCACCGCCAAACTTAGGGTTTGCCCTTCCCGCTACAATTTGCGTTTCATCGGTGTTGTGGTGGAGAATATATCCGAATCTCTTGAGATACTCTCTGCTGAGTGCCCTACTCATAGCCTCTGCCATACCATCGGCAAGACTATCCGGATGCCCAATTCCTTTTCTTTCAACAATTTCAATTTGCTGATCTTCAATCGGAGTGTGGACAATTTCCTCGATGAATATGTTTTTCTTCATGAACATCACCCAGCAAAGGTTGATATCAAGAATATAAATATTTCCCCATTCGTTTATTACTAATGGTAATAAACAAAAATGCGGTTTAACTCAGGACTGTCAGATTTATTAAGGTTTCTATATTTTAGCTCCCATCTAAAAGGATAGAATCCAAGAATTAGAAAACGCTAAGAGACACAGGATACACTTAGGCAAAGATATTCAAATCCCAGTCAGATTTTTTCAGGTTTTTCTGTTCCCTCCTGTAACTCTTTTTTCCTCCGGCCTGCAATTTCCTTAGCTCTTTTTTCTACCTCTTCAATGCTTAGCTCTTCAATAATCTCATATTTACCAGTGCTTATCCACATCATCTGCTCTTTTGTTGGCCTCGTTGCAAGAAATTTGGCTCCTGTTTTTTCATCTTCAAGCAGTATGACTGTCTCAGTTCCATCAGGGAATCTTATTCTTTTCATTAAAAAAACAATGGAAAGAAGGAATTTAAATAATTTTAGGTTTGGAGACCCGTTTACACCCTATTTTATTCGAGACCAAATTCCGTTAAAAGTTTGCTTCAAGAATGGGCCAAAACTTGGGCTCAGCCTTTTTTGTTTCATTCTTTCCAACAAATCTTTTAAAAGTCACTTGGTTCAGAAATTTCAGTTCAAAAGCATGTTTGAGAGAAGGCTCATGGCGATAAATAAAAAACTGTAATCTGCGATTCTCGTTGATCCCAGTTCACAAAATATCCCGACAAACACATACAGTATTCAATCAACAATCTGTCAATCAGTCCAGATCCAGGAAAATAGTTCGGTAGAAGTAGTAAGGATGATACTGCCATATCCAGTGTGGCACATTCCTTCTATAGTCAAGCTCCATTGTTACCTTTACTCTCCCCTCGCTTAGAATCTCCTTTAGCTTCAGCTTTATATTTTCATCGAGCTCATCAAGAGTTTCACCAGTCACGGTAATTTCATCATTATGGGCTACCCATTCCTTTCCATTATGGTGTATGTCAAAACTGACCGTTCTCATAAAATCCTTCTTATTAACTGTATACATCATAATCGACCACTCATAAAAAATAGAAAGAAAGTTTTATGTTTAAGGCGATACCGTCGGTGGCATCATTCCCATGTGGAACAGCCACGCAATAAGCCAGCCGATGGGTATGATGATCACTGCCAGGATGAAGGCGTATGCAAGTGTGAGTTTTCCAAGTCCTTCCTGTCGAAGCGCTCTGAAGTCCGTTACAATGCCGATGCTGGTAAATGTCAGAACGAAGAAGAACTTTCTCAAAGACCCTTCTACAGGTTTAATTCCAAGCGTCAGTGCTTTGTAAGCAGTAGCACTGTCGGGATATAGGTTAAACCCTATGAACAGCAACAGGAACATTGCCAGGAAGTAGCCGAGGACGAACTTTGGAAATCTCCACCAGATCTCCATCTTCTGGACTTTCTCTCCTGGGCGTCTTTCAACTTTGTAAACCCAGATCGTAGCAAGAACGAAAGCCCAGACACCTATGAACATGTCGATCCAGATCTTGGTGTTAACTGCAGACATCAATATCCAGCCTTCCTCCCACTGCTGTCCGAGTTCTAATGCGGCTCTTGACCTCATCAGCTCGTCGAGTATCGCTCCAGCTGCTGCATCTGCACCATCGGTTTTGACCGTTAAACCAAGGCTGGCTCCTGCTGCTATTGGCTCATTGAGCCAAAACGCCGCAAGTACTCCTGGCAAGATTATGAGTTCTATGACAGCGAAGACAACTATGAGCGCTGAGATCATTACCGGAACAATCGGTCTTGCTCTGATCGCTCCTGCAGTCGCTATAGCTGCTGAGACACCACAGATCGAGATTCCTGAAGCCAGGCACGCTGCCCACTCTCTTGAAAGCTTAAACAGTTTTCTGCCAGCCAGGAATGCAAGAGGCCAGAAAAGCAGGTACGCGGCTATTGTTGCACTGGCTCCGGCTGCGAGAAGGTGCACAGCATATCCAAGTGATTTGATCGCAAGATACCCAAGTTTGGCACCGAGCATAACTATAGCAACTTTGATGAACCACTCTGGTCTCGCACCAAGTTTAACGAACTCTCTGAATCCTTTTGGAGCTAAGTTGCCAATAATTAAACCTATGATCAGTGCCATGATATAGAATGCTCCACCGAGAGACAGACTCCAATCGATACCATATTTCGCTCTGTCAAGCTCTGTAGCAGCTATGTATGCGTTTTCACCGATTATATAACTGAGAACTGACAGCCAGAAAACGATTGTAAACGCACCAATGTATTTCTTGATATCCCACTTCATGAAATATGCGCCAATAGCGGTTGTCAGCATCAGTATTATGTATGTTGCGATCAGTGCTGCTACTGGACTCATGAGGTCAGGATGAGATGCCTTGAATGACTTCTCTATGGCCACCCACTTACCAAACTTTATGATCCATCCGACGAGGTCAACTCCGCTCAGTGATGTAATTATCCCAAGCAATACAAAGAATGTTCCAAGCCAGAAAGCCCACCAGTCCTCAGTTGAAAACATTCCAGTATACCATTTCCTTTCTTCAGCCATCATCTCACCTCTAAACTAATCACCCCTTATACTGCACCAGTATGGTAAAGTATATGATTGTCCATAGAATTGCCATCGTTATGACTCCTGCAATTACGGAGAATTTTACCAAACTCCCGTCTATTGCAGGATCCCACGGTTCTATTGCTATCAGTGGTTTCTCGTAGCTACACGATGTGCATCGAAGGATGTCTTCACCTTCCATTTTCACTATTTCCATCATTGATCCACAATTGGGACACATCTCTTCAGCCATACAATCACCCCGCTAAGCTCACCAGACGGCGAACCTCGAAGCTCTATTCTTTGTTTTTTGAATATTTTAGCATATCGTCAAAGAAAGTGTCAGAAAGTGTCAATTAAATTTATCATTTTTAATTAGTGTAATTGTTACCCACTTAATCTCAAAAATTATTTTTTAGGTTATTGACTCAACCCTTCTCGATTGGTGGATGAAGTAATCTCTGCCCTTCTCGGTTAACTCCAAGTATTTCACCCTGCCCATCTTTCCAACCACAATAAGCCCTTTATAGACGAGCTGCGCTATCCTCTTCTTAGCTGTATTTCTCGATATTCCGAATTTATCCATAATCTCCTTCATAGATGGTTTCCTTCCGACTCTGTTCTCAAGATAAACATATCTCGCAATTTCATAAACCTCTGGAGATAGGTCAAATGTTTTCTGTTCTATCAGATTGCACTCCTTCCTCAAAAGCCTTATTTCCTTCTCTGAAAGTAACGCTGGATCAATGTTGAAAATCACTACTCCTTTATTGAAGATATAGAAGATATCTCTTAATTCCTGAACAAAATCCAGCAAGCTCTTGAAACCATTCTTGAGTAAAATATAGTCTAGATCAATCATAACTGCATTGTTCCATCCCGGAAGTTTGAGTATAATCTCTTTAATTTTCTCAGGGTCCGGGTAAACATTATTCTTCCCCGCTCTTTCAGAAAAATAGTACAGCTTTGCGTTGCATTTTATTTTTTCACCGTCTTCTCTTGTAAAAACATAACCTGAGAAACCACACCTAACGAGATCAGAAATTACCTCCTCACACAGATCAGGTGATTGTTCTATAAGATATATCTTCCCTTTTTCTACATTATATCTTGTTATCTCTCTGATCATCTCCTTCTCAGCTTTCAACCTTGTTGAGATATCTCTCGCGATGAAAGAGAGTCTTGAAATCCCATTTTCTCCATAAACCGGTATTGCAGTAATCTCCACGAAAACTATCTCTCCTTCTTTATTCAACCTTCTCGTCTCATAAGTTATGTTCTCTCCAGAACCAATTCTATCCTTCACCATCTTTATTTCATCGTAAAGTTCTTCAGGTAGAATCAAGTCTATGGATTTACCTATTACTTCTTCCTTTTTCCATCCAAACAACCTTTCAGCAGTTTTATTCCAGCTCGTGATTCTGTTAGAAAGATCGATAGAGTATATCGCATCGTTTGAGTTTTCTACTATGTTTGCGAGGTATTCGAGTTCTTTTTTCGAATTGATTAGTTCTTCTGTTTTCCTTTCCAGTTCAGAATAGGCGAGTCTTAACGCCTCTTCAGCCCTTTTTCTGTCAGTTATATCCCTCATAATTGCAACAAACCCTGCTATATCTCCTTCAGAGTCGTGAATTACAGTGAGTGTCTGATCAACGACCATCGTTCTCCCATCTTTCGATATTCTTATAGCCTCAATATCTCTAACGAATCCATCCTGTATTGCTTTTCTAAAATTCTGTGCACATACTTTCTCTCTTTCAGGGGGAATGAGGATTGATAATGGCTTTCCTACCATCTCCTCGGCAGTATAACCAAACATCATCTCTGCTCCCCTGTTCCAAGAGACGATCTTCGTATCGAGATCAAGAGAGACCACCGCATCTATCGTGTGGTCGAGAATGCTGGCGAGGTATGCTGCCTCCTCCTCAGCCCTCTTTCTGATTGTGATATCTCTTGCCACACACCTGTAGCCTAAAAACCTGCCATTTTCATCAAAAAATGGTCTTCCACTGATTTCAACAAATAAATCCCTCCCATCAACAATGTTTTTAAATTGTATGTCCATTCCACTGAAGGGCATTTTAGCCCGAAGTGTTTCAATCACATGTTCCTGCTCTTCAACTTCAACAAAATCAAGAATTGACATCCCTATAACATCTTCTGGACTTAAACCCACCAGTTCAAAGCTTCTTGAGCTTGAAAATGTGATTTCAAGGCTTTCATTGATTTCAAAAACCCAGTCATTGATATCTTCAATTAAAGCTCTGTACTTCTCCTCGCTTTTCTTTATAACCTCTCTCTGGGTTTTGATTTCATATGCCATTTGATTGAAAGAATCAGCCAGAGACTCAAGTTCATCTCCTGATTTCAATTCAACAAATACCTCTTCTCCTCTTGCTATCTTTTCAAAACCCTCCTTCAACCTCTCTATCGGTTCAACTATACTTCCTGCTGCAAAAAGAGAAGTGCCGAAAAGAATTATCCCTATGTAAATCAGGAGTTCGAAGGTAAAGCTTCTGGGAGTATAGAAAGTAGCAATGTAGAGGGAAAGGGAGAGTAAAGAGAAAAAGAGAGAAATTGTCACGATCTTCAGGAACATCGGGAAGACATATCTCTTTCTTATTTCAAGGGGATTGACCGTTTGAAAGATTTCTTTGCCGCCTTTCATATAACCACCTCACACCAGTGTCATAAGCAGGAGTACAAAACTTACCGAGAGAAACCATCCTGAATATACGATTATGAGTGGAGAGAGGCGAACATTCTGTATGTCTGAAAGATTTACTGAGAAGCCAATTGATGCAAGAGTTAGCGAGAAAGCCAAGGTTGAGAGGGGCTGCAGAACCTCTATAATCTGTCGTGGGAGAAAATTCTCTGAAAGAAAAGCAAGTAGAATAAAGGCAACAACATACCAGGGAACATAAAATCTGTGGTCTGAGTAAAAGAACGATACAAGCAGTGCAACAACAGCAATCATAGCTATTCTTACAGCCTTTATTGCCAAAGCCGTAGCTTCTATGTTCTCACCCAGTTGCTTTGATGCTATTTTAACCAAACCAGTCTGCTGGAGAGTAGAACCACTTAAAAGAGCATATTTTAAATCTGAGAGTTCCAGAATGTAATAAAGGGAAGGATAAGTGATTGCTCCAGTAAGACCAACAACTGTGATTATAATAATCGAAGCTGAGAACTCCTCCTTTCTTGGCTGGATAATGGAAGAGACAATTGCAATGGCTGAAGCGCCGCATATTGCATTGCCACATGCCAATAGGGTTGTAAACTTCCTGCTGAGATTAATAACACGGCACATATAAAAGACACTCAAACCGAGGGCAAGTGTGGAGAGCAGTGAGACCCCAATAAAAACAGGTGGGATCTCAACTCCTCTTGGAAAGACCACATTTGTGCCGTACAGAACAATACCTATTGGAAGAGTTACCGAGAGGGATTTTTGAGAGATATATTCCTTTCTCTCACCCCTGTAAGCTGAACCAAAAAGAATTCCTATGAAAAGGGCAAGAAAAAGAGCATCAAAGGCAGGATCAAGTGTGCTGATACTGTATGCTATTATACCCGATATCACAATGAGAATTATGGCTGGATAATTCTCTTTTATATCCCTGAAGGCAATGTGGAACATCGAACCTAAGTGTGAAAGTTTTGATTCCATAATCTCAAATGTTATCAATCAATATTTGTAACTTTTGACACTATTTCTGACACTGTCACTGCACAGTAATCGTGAAAAGTATGAAAAAGGGAAAGGTTAAATATTCACGTTTACGTAAAGGTGACAAGAAGACTTAACTTGAGGAAAGGCAAAATATAGTGAGGTGTTGTTATGCTTGAAAACAATTTTTTGAACAGTGAAGAGGAAATAAAATTGAGAGAGGAAGTTAAAGAGTTTGTTAAAAGTGTTGATCCTGAACTGCTGAGAAAAATGGATGCAAATGAAATTGACTACCCCTACGAATTCCTGCATGAGGCTGCACGAAGAAATCTTCTTGGCTTGAGATTTCCGGACGAGTTTGGTGGTAGAGGGCTTACATGGACTGCTGAAAGTGTTGCCATGGAGGAAGTTGGAGTTCTGGGGATGGGTCTTGGATGCACATATGCAATGGTAAGTATAGTGGGTGAAGCACTTTACAGATTTGGAGATGAGTGGCAGAAAGAGGAATTTCTCAAACCCATAATAAAGGGCAAGAAACTCTCTGCTGAGGGACTGACCGAGCCGAGAGGTGGAAGTGACTTTTTTGGTACAACAACAAAAGCTGAGAAGAAAGGAAACAGGTGGATCCTAAACGGAATGAAGAGATTTATCGCCGGAGGTAAAACCGCTGACTTTTATCTTATTTATGCAAGGACAGACTTTAACGCTCCCGGACACAAAGCTCTGACTGCCTTCATTGTGGAGAGAGATATGGGTGTTGAGGTGGAGGAGTTGTATAACCTGCTCGGATTCAGAGGAATGGGAACTGCAAGAATAGTTTTCAAAGATCTGGAGGTTCCCGATGAATACAGGGTTGGGGAGGTCAATGGAGCCAGAAAAATTTTCAACAGGATGATGGTTCCTGAAAGGTTGACTTCAGCTGCAGGCGCAGTTGGTACTGCGAGAGCCGCTCTCGAGGTGGCTGTTAAATATTCGACCAAACGAAAAGCCTTTGGAACGCAGATAAGAAATTTTCAGGGGGTCAACTTCAAAGTAGCAGAATGTATGGCAAAGCTTGACGCTGCAAGAGCACTCGTCTATACAGCTGCGAGAGCAGCGGATGAGAGCGATAAGAGCGATGTCGATCCAAGAAGACTCGTGAGTGAGGCAAAATATATCGCAACGGAATTTGGATGGGAAATTGTAAACGAAGCCATGCAGATCATGGGGGGTATAGGTTACACCCAAGTGTATCCAATCGAGAGAATGCTCAGGGATATGAGGCTTGCACCGATATGGACGGGTAGTAATGAGATAATGAAGATGCTGATTCAGCATGAAACATATAAAATGGTAGGTGCCCCTTCAAAGGATAGAGATTACGAAAAAGATGCTATGGACTGGTACAAGGAGGCTGAAAAAGTATTTGAATAGTGCTTTTTAATTTTTCTCCTTTTTAAGAAAAGTTAAGAAAAGCTTTTAAAACTCCAGTAATTTCGTTGGAGAAAGGTGTCGGGAATGCTGGAGTACGTTCTGGACATACTCATTGAAATGTTTATAGTTTTCATAGCAGCCTTACTTTTTGTTAACGCAATAGAGTACTTGGGAAGTGTTTTTGAGCTTGGAGGATCATTCGTTGGAGCCATATTATCTCCCCTTTTCACATCCTTGCCTGAATTAATTGTTTTTATTGTAGCAGTTTTCTTTTCAGGAGCTGTCAGTGGTGAAGAGATTGGAATTGGAACAATTTTTGGACAGCCATTCATGGCTTCCAGCTTATCTTACGGCCTTGTTGGAATTACAGTTGTTCTTGGTTTTTATTTCAAAAAAAGAGAAGACCTCGTTCTTGAAGTTAATAGAACACTGATAATCCCCTACGCCCTCATATCAATAGTATTCCCGCTAACCCTCGCTCCAGCCATTCTCGGATTTAACAAGTTGTTTGGATTGCTGTTCCTTATGATTTATGTCGGATATACTATTTCAATGTACAAGAGTGGAATGTCAGAGAAAATAGAGGATGCTGATGATCCATATGTCTGTGCCGTAATCCCAAATAGAAAACTTGGTGGTGTTATTCAGCTCATAGCAGCTGTTATCCTTCTTTACTACGGTTCCCACGGTCTTGTAAACTCCGTGGATGCTATTTCCCGTGAAGCAGGAATAAGTGCTCTTGGGCTTGCTCTCATAATAATCCCTGCTGCAACAGCAATTCCTGAAACAGCAAGTGCACTTATATGGAGTTACAGGGGTAGAGATACATTAAGTATAGCATCCCTGATTGGGGAGAAAATACTCTATTCAACATTTTATCCCGGAATCGGGTTGCTTGTTACATCATGGGTTCTTGATATTCATGCCTACCTCAGCGTGGCTGGAACAACAGTAATCTCACTGATTCTCCTTTACTTTGTAGTAAAGCAGAGAATTCCATGGTGGGGTTTGATGTTCGGTTTATTTTTCTTCATCGGGTATTCAATCCTGATATTCGTTTACCACATCTGATTTTTAGATGGGTAAATTTTAAATCAGAGTCATCAAATTCGATACATAGGAAAAAGGGCGATTTGCAATGTTTGTGGTTATGAATGGGATGCATGGGATAAATCCGAGTCAAAATTATGCTGTCCCAAATGCAACTCAAAAGAGGTAAATGTAAAATAGGGTTTTCTCCTGATTTACATAGTAAACTTTATGTCAGACCAAAATTTTGATAACCAGCACGGGGTAAACTAAAATTCAAGCGGAGGTTGCCGAGTCAGGAAAAGGCGCCGGATTTAGGGTCCGGTCCCGTAGGGGTCCGAGGGTTCAAATCCCTCCCTCCGCACTTTTATTACTCCTACAGTTTTCAGCATCTCTTCAATCTTTCCATCCGCAGACTCTAGCAGTTTTTAAAAATCAAAAATTAAGTTAATAAAATTAAAATTAGAAATAAATTGTAGCATCTGCCTCCAGAACGAGGCTGTTGAGGGTTGCTGCTCCAACCACCTTTACACCGTCAATTATGTCTCCCTTTTCAATATCCAGTAAATCTGCACTTCTATCACAGACCATCATCTCTACTCCCGCCTGCAGCGATTGATCAATTATCTCTTTTAGCGAGGGGAAATTTCCGATTTTGATTTTCTCAGCTTCACCCTTTTTCACAACAGTTACACCCTTTATTAAAAAGTAAATTACCGGTTCAATTTCCATGGCTTTTGCAGTCATTGCAAGAACGAAGGGAGCATACAGTCTTTCAGGAGTATCAGTTCCACTCGTCTGTACATAAACTATTTTAGTCATTCCTTTCACCAACAATATTCCACAGATATACTTTATAAACTTTCTTATTTTTAAGTCAAATTAATTAATAAAAAATAACCTGAAAACTCATGAGAGCATCTTCTTTATCCTGAGACTTACAAGAATATTTAGGAGTGCAAGAAAGGCGGCTGACAGGAGGAGAGCAGCATAGCTCGATGATGAAATTGATTGATAAAACCACAGTGAAACAGCAACCAGACTCAGAACAGATATTATCAGAGTGATATTGAGGAATTGGTTCAGGATTGATTTATTGATCTCCAGAATTCTCGTTACTTCACCGAGATAAGAGGTCTCTTTATTGAGTATCGATTCAAGATCTCCAATCAACATGTCCTCATAATCTCTCCCTTCAGAATCCCATTTATTCTGATGTTCTGATGGGCAATCTTTTTTTATGATTCGAGAGATTTTATCAATCCGATCAGAAGGGCTCTCCATTTTAATCCAATCTACATTTCTTTAATTAAATACTTTATTATATACCTCATTATGATAATTTCTGTTTATAACTAGATTATAAACATCAAAACCCGATTATTAACTGGCAATACTGCACTTCCCAAGAAGTCGGTCTCGTTAAAAGGTTTCCCATCACCCTGATAAAAGAGGTTTTCAGACCAGCAAGAAGGTTAATCAGACTCGTTTTGCTTTCCCAAAGTACCAACTGCAAATCTCTTTCACAGACTTTTAAGAAATCTACCGTAAAATTCATAAACACTCTTTTTTTACTACCTTAAAAGAGGGGGCCGGTAGCTCAGTCTGGAAGAGCGCTCGCTTGGCATGCGAGAGGCCTGGGGTTCAAATCCCCACCGGTCCACTACGAATTCTCTTACTACTGGGTTATTTTAATGAATACAGGAGTTCTAAGTAGAGTAGCCACAAAAACAGAAACCCTGAGAGTTCATGAAATGAATTTTCAGTAATCTTGACTGAACTTAGAGTGACTACATAACCCTATCGTATTTACATTGTAATAATTTAAAATAATTAAGCAATTTAATTAATTTAGTCAAATTTACTTAGAATGCGTGAAATCATAAACATCGAAAGAAAAGGATAAACAAAAGAGAAAAGAAGAAGATACCCCGAAAATGGGGAGCTGTAATGAACAGCTATGTAAAGTGGTGGATTAAACAGAATGTAGAAAAGGTTGGACAAGAAGTGTAGTTTGAGATATATCGGCAAATAATTGGTTGAAAGGCGAATTACGAGATCAATCAGTGGCCCAATATATCCTTTCATCACTACAGGAAAACTTAGAATAAGATATGCCAAAGCAATTTTAGTTGAGAGTTTCAAATATACCCCTCCAAACTTTCTGAATACAGCTATATCTATCCAACCAATCCTGCAATTATTATCGCACAGCCTATTAAGGCAGTGTGATTCCCTCTTACAGCGATTCTATAACCTCTCTTGTTCATTTACCTGATAGCTTTTTTAACATTTACTCTGATTTGTACTGTCCTTCGCAACTCAGCCCCATATGAATCTGCTGTGGGAGATCAATACACATCTTCATACATCTCCAACACCCAAGTATATTTGCTTTCTTACAACACAAACCACAGAACAAGGAAAAATAAAGCTAAAACAGAGTAAATTTTCAATCCGGTACCCAGTAAAGAACATTGTTGTCAAAAAAGGCATTAAGTTCACCTGAATTGTAGAGGGAACTCAGATAAGCTTTTACTGTTGAAAGAGCTAAAGAGTATTCTATAAAGTTGTTCACAGTAATTTCAAAGTAATCCAAAACCTCTTTAAAAATCTCCTCTGTGGTCTTCGGAGAGTTGAAGGAGAGTATCAGATCCTCAACCCTTTCAATTACTCCTAAATTTAAATCAACAAGAGAGGAGATATCTTCCGTCGGTTCAGCATGGGAAGGTACGAAAAGGTCACATTTCATCTTTTCAATTTTTGTTAATGTCTTTTTTTGTTTCTCTATATCCATAAAAAGTGGAATTCCGTATTTATCAATGATTTTCTCAGAAAAGACTGTATCTGCACAGAAGAGAACTCCATCCACCTCTAGTCCTATCTGATTCGGTGCATGTCCGGGTAGTGGAATAACATTAACCTCTTTTCCCGCTATGCTGATTGAATGTTTTTCAGACCTTAGCACATGATCAACCCCTGATGGTTTTGCCATGAGAAATCTTGACATCAGGTCTCTAACCGGATGAGCAGAATAGAGATAAAGTGGTTCTATATACGGATACTGAATCATACCCGCCTCTATTTCAGGAGCAATTACCTTAGCCCCAGATTTTTCTACAATATAATTATTTCCACCAAAATGGTCTGCATGAGAATGGGTGTTTATGATTGCCGAAATTTTTAAGCCTAGTTTATCAAGACGCCTGAATATTCTTCTACCTGTATCTTTATCCAGCCCCGTATCCACAAGAATGGCTTTTTCACCAGATTTAATCACCCCGATGTTAACAGCTCCCGGAATGCAGAATACAGACTCACTTACCGAATCCAGTTTCATGGGAAAAAATGAGTAAAATCTTATTAATAAATTGCTGGTTAATAACCATAGAAGTTAAAGCTCTGATGGAAGAAAAAAATATTTAAAACGGTTATTTAACCTGCCTTCATGAGAAAATATAGTGTTGCCGTTCTCGGAGCAACAGGGATGGTTGGCCAAAAGTTCATCCAGATTCTCAGCAACCACGAATGGTTCGATATAAAGTCACTTGTTGCTTCTGAGAAGAGAGTTGGCAAGTTTTATGGGGAAGAAGTTGAGTGGAAGGTTTCTGCGAATGTTCCTGAGAAGGTTAGAGATATTGAGATGCTTCCGATGGATCCGAAGAAAGTTGATGCAGACATAGTTTTTTCAGCTCTACCCAGTGATACTGCCAGAAAGGTTGAGGCTGATTTTGCATCAGAGGGTTTTGTGGTCGCATCAAATGCTTCAGCCTTCAGAATGGAGAAAGATGTCCCACTTATGATACCTGAAGTGAACCCGGAACATCTTGGTCTTATAGAGGTTCAGAAAAAGAACCGTAACTGGGATGGTTTTATAGTAACCAATCCAAACTGCACTACAATTATACTGGTTCTCAGCCTGAAACCACTAATGGATCTTGGTCTGAAAAGAGTTATAGTTTCATCGATGCAGGCTCTCAGCGGAGCAGGCTATCCGGGAGTCCCATCCCTCGCAATAATGGACAATGTTCTGCCTTTCATCAAGGGAGAAGAGGAGAAAGTTGAGGAAGAGCCTCTGAAGTTGCTCGGAAAGTTCAACGGTAGCGAGGTGGAGTACGCAGATCTAACTGTATCTGCATCCTGTCACAGAGTACCGGTTATAGATGGACACCTTGAGGCTGTTTGGGCTGAATTCAGCAGAGATGTTGAGGTGGATGAGGTAATAGATGCTTTCAACTCTCTAAAGCCTCTTGATCTCCCCACATCTCCAGAAAAAGTAATCATAGTGCGAAAGGAATCTGATCGCCCACAACCAAGATTGGACAGAGACGAGGGAGATGGAATGAGCATAACCGTGGGAAGAGTTAGAAAGGATTCCAGCAATGCTATCAAATACCTCGTTCTTGGACATAACACAGTGAGAGGTGCTGCTGGAGCAAGCATATTGAATGCAGAACTCATGATTAAAGAAAAATTAATATAACATAAAGTATGCTTCCATTTCACTGAAAAAACAGGGGGGAATAAAAGATGGCTGAGAACTCAGTGTTTGTTGGAAACAAGCCGGTCATGAACTATGTTCTGGCAGTACTGACTCAGTTCAACAGCGGAGTAAATGAAGTTTCTGTTAAGGCAAGAGGTAGGGCGATCAGTAGGGCTGTTGATGTCGCAGAGATTGTCAGGAAAAGATTTCTGCCAGATGTTGAAGTAAAGGATATTCAGATTTCAACCGAGAAAGTGGAGAGTGAGCAGGGAGAGGCGAATGTATCTGCTATAGAGATAACACTCGCCAAGAAATAATAGTAGGACTGAAGAATAGAACTGTTATTTCAAATTTTACCAAAATTTACCCGATTTTCTGAATTTTATTTATTAAATGTTCTGTGTATAGTTTATTGGAGTTATCCCAATCAGACTGTATTATTCCGGATTCCGACTATTCTAACAGGAAATCCAGAGCAGCTATCAAACACAAAATTTTTTAAATTCCCTTTCGATTTAAAAATGATGATAGAAGGTCTGCCAACTCTTGATGATGTAGATTTTTCTGGTAAAAGGATTCTTCTCAGGGTTGATATCAACGCCCCCATCGTCAATTCCACAATTCTCGACACAACCAGATTTGAAAGTCACATTCCCACACTCAGAGAACTTGAGGATAACAGAGTTGTTATCCTTGCACATCAGAGCAGAGCCGGAAAAAAAGATTTCACAACTCTTGAAGCCCATGCAGATATACTATCCAGACTCTTAGGAAAAAATGTAGAGTATGTTGATGATCTTTTCAGCAGCTGTGCAATCAACAGGATATCGGAAAGTGAGAGTAGCTATCTTCTCCTTGAAAACGTAAGATTTTACGCAGAAGAGACTCTAAAGAGGACACCCGAGGAGCACTCTAAATCAATGATAGTGAGAAGACTCTCTCCGCTCTTTGACCTATATATAAACGATGCTTTTTCTGCATCTCATCGATCTCAGGCTTCCTTGGTGGGATTTCCACCTGTAATTCCTTCGGTTGTGGGGAGGCTGGTTGAAAAGGAGGTTGCTGCATTAACCAGAGCGCTAAAAAGTAGTGAAGACAAAATTTTCATCCTTGGAGGAGCCAAGATATCAGATTCTGTTAAGGTTCTCAAAAATGTCCTTACATCTGAAATTGCAGAAAAGGTTGCAGTTACAGGTGTTGTGGGAAATTACTTTCTGATGCTCAAGGGTAAGAAAATAGGGGAAACCAATGAGAAGGTTGTCGAGGAGAACAAGGAGGGAATCGATGACAGAGAGATGCTGGAGATTCTTGAGAAATATCAGGATAGAATAATGCTTCCTGTGGATTTTGGGGTTGAGATTGATGGAAGGAGAGAAGATATCAGTGTGGATGAATTTGATGGAAATGGGCGTATAATGGACATCGGCGTAAATACAATATCTATGTTCTCCGAAGAAATACCCAAGTATGGTGTTGTGGTGATCAATGGTCCCGCCGGCGTTTTTGAGAACGAGAAGTTTGCACTTGGAACTTTTGAGATACTGAAAGCAGTTTCAAAGGCTGAATTTTCTGTTGTCGGTGGTGGGCATATATCCACAGCTGCAAGATTGATGGGGATCGATAAGAAAATGGGCCATGTATCAACTGGTGGCGGTGCAAGCATAAGATTTCTGAGCGGTGAAAGACTTCCCGCACTTGAGGTTATAAGAGAGTACTGGGAGAAAAAGTGGTCGAAGGCATTATAGCATATAACACCTAACCAAATTCCCCGATTCAGATTGAAACATATTAAAAGATGAATTAAAGAATGAATTCAGATCTGGATAGAGTCCAGACCATCCCACCTGCTAAACTCCACTTCAAAGCCAAGCAAGTCCAGCACTCTCGACACCGTATGAGCCACAATATCATCAATTGTTCTGGGACGAATGTAGAAGGCAGGAACAGGTGGCATGATAATTGCTCCAAGTCTTGAGAGTCTCAGAAGGGTTGATAGATGTCCTTCATGGAGAGGTGTCTCTCTCACAAGCAGTATCAACTTTCTTTTTTCTTTTAGCGTAACATCGGCTGCCCTGGCTATCAGATTATCTGCTATACCATAAGCTATGGAAGAGGCTGTATTAATCGTACAGGGGGCTATTACCATACCATTGTGCCTGAAGCTACCGCTTGCAAGTCTTGCCCCAATGTCTTTAGGAGTATAGAAGTGATCTGCCAGAGATTTGATATAATCTAGATCTACATCAGTTTCTGTCTTCAGTGTGAGAATTGCAGGTTTTGATACGATAAGATGGACTTCAGAACCAAGTTTTTTCAGCTCTTCCAGTAACCTTATGCCATAAACCTGTCCGCTTGCTCCAGTCATTGCGAGAACGATTTTTTCCATGCAATTCTTTAATGGTTGAAGTATTTAAAGGTGTTTTGATGACACATTGCTATTCCAAAAAACATCTTTTAGCTCTCCCACAAAAAATTATTAATTAGCTCCAGTTTATACTTTCAGAATACAAGAAGAAATAACACTGTGGCTAAAAAGTGCTGAAGAAGATATATATGATGCAGAAATATTTCTGAAAAACTCAAGATTCTTTCGTACAGCTTTTTTTCACAGCAAGCTGTAGAAAAAGCTCTTAAGGCGATGTTCTTCATTGTTAAAAGACAGGAACCTCCAAAACCTCATACCGTCACAGAACTTTACATAGATCTAAGAGATCATGGGTTCAACCTTCCTGAAAAACTAGAAAAAGAGCTTTTTGTCCTGAACAAATACTATACAGTTTTGAGATATCCTGATGCTGCAAATGGGCTCCCATCAGAGAGTGTAGATGAGGAGGAAGCTATAAGAGCTTTGAGAATTGCAAAAGAGGTTGTTGAGAATGCAAAGAAAGTTGCCAGCAGAAGTGATTGACACTGTAAGGAGACTGGAGAAAGGGTTGAATAAAAATAAAATTGATGTTGAAGCCATTTACATTTTTGGTAGCTATGTCAGAGGAGATTACATAGAGACAAGCGATATTGATGTGGTCGTGGTTTCAGATTCTTGGAAAAATATCCCTTTCCTTAAAAGGATGGATATTTTAAACGAGATCATATGGAAAGAGAGAATCAGAAAAGTTGAAGCGATACCAGTAACAAAGGAAGAGCTTAACAGAAAAGATTCTATTCTGCTAAAAGATGCTTCCAAATACTGGATAAGACTGAGATGAGGAGATGTACTACAAGTCACAATCTCCTCGGTTCTTACAAAACATAGCCTTAGACCAAAATCTTTGCAAAAATCCCTAAGTATATAAACAAAAATAAAATAAAAATTTAAAAATTTAATTTTATCGTCTTCTCAGCAGATATGCCACTGCAAGCAGTCCGGCAACTGCAAAGATAGCCTCAAAGCCTGGGGATGGCTTTGGTGTTGGGGTTGGTGTTGGGGTTGGTGTTGGGGTTGGTGTTGGGGTTGGTGTTGGGGTTGGCTGCACTGGAAGTTCTTTGACTATTGTGAAGACTGCCGTTGCAAGAGCATCATCTGCGATTGGATCGCCAGCAAGCCATGGTTCATCTGGGGATTTCTTGACATTCGCACCATCTGTGAGCGGATAATCGCTGCTTGTTGTCCTCACATCGTCTCTGACATAGACCACATAGTCAGCCTCAGCAAAGGTGTATGTCTGCAGTTCATAGGTTGCAGTTCCGTTCTCATCTGGCACGATTGTTATAGGACCAACTTCCTTGTTGGGTCCTTCGATGTAGAGCCAGATGTTTCCACCCATTGATGGATAGTCTTCATTTCTGGTGGTCTTGACGGTAATTGTAACAGGATCGCCCTGCTTAACTGTTGACGGTATGCTGACAGAGATTGTTGGCCTTGTGAATTCGATCGCCATGGACTCTGAGGCTACTTCATCTCCAGAGTAGCTTATTGTGACAGTCAATGTGTACAGTCCTGGGTCTGGATATCCACTTCCAGTAATGTCATCCTTGGTATCAAATGATATCTTAAACTCTCCAGCACCCTCATCAGTCCACTCAAATACCTGTGTCTTGTTCCATGTCTTCTTGATGTTCATTCCTTCAAGTTTAACTGTTACATCCACCAAGCTGGTATCTGCGGCATTTGTAGTTCCTTCAATTGCAACCTTATTGCCAAGAACAACTGTTGTTGGTGCGCTTGTTATTGTAACCTCAGGATCAACGACATTTGCTGAGAGCAAGATCTGTGGGTCTTCATAGGTGTTAACCACACTCTGGTTAACAACACCGTATATTGAGATCAGGTATGCCCCAGCAGCTGCATCGTCGCTTACATCAATGCTCAATGGGAACTCAGGAGCTTCAACAATTACACCAGTGGCTGTTGAGATCTTACCATCCACTGGTGTTGGTTCTGCCTTGAAGTTGTTTCCATCGTAGCTGAACAGATCCTCTCCATCCTCATCAGTGAAGAACACAATGTATGGAGCATCAGTTGAACCATTGAGCTTGAGTGTGCCACCTCTGATCACTGTTGGGTTATCGAAGTACAGGTTGAGTACTTGTCTTACAATCTTAACCTTGACTTCGTTACTTTCAACAGTGGTACCGGTTTCATCAGAACTTGCTTTAATCTTGAGTGTTGTGAGGTTAGCATCATTCTTAACTGTAAAGTCATAGGAGAATTTTCCAGCTGCATCTGTATAGGTAGTATAAGGTCCAGCTTCTGTAAGCTCTTGAGAACCTTCTACAGTTATAGTAATCGTTGAATTTGTTGGAAGTGTTGATTCACCTGAAATTGTGAAGCTTCCACCTCTAACCACCGAGTACGCATCTGAAGAGATCGTAATTTCTGGTTTGAGAATGGTCGCTTTAACTTCTGCATATTCCGTAATATTGGTATCTACAGTCACAGTTGCCCTTATTACCACATCTATGTCAGATAAAGTTCTATTTACATCCCAGTACCACTTCCATGTCCCAGTAGATGATACCTGAATTCCAGCCTGCTCATCTATAACATTGGATTCATTACCATCTTCATATATTTTAACCTTTATGTTATTTGTCACACCAGTATCCTGAGCACTGCCAGAAGCTGCAACATTTGTTGAACCAGATATTGTCACCACAGAACCGGGCCTAATTTCCGAGGGGGCAGTTACTGTTATTTCTGGGCCTATTACATTGAATGGATACACCACAGTTGTGTTTACAGAGTCCCAAACGATTACCTTCAACGCATAAGTGCCTGTGTCAGTCAGTTGGACTGATACATCATAACTTCCAGTAGCTACGCCACCAACAGTAACGTTGGGACCCGCTACAACCCACTGGAAGGTCTCCGAAGGATATGTAGCAATACTTGCAGTGAAGTTGTCACCTGTTACAACATCGAAGTCATCTATATCAACGTCAACCTCTGTTCCTCCCCAAACTGCCGAAGTAACTACAATGTAACCCTCAAATAGATCCGGATCTGTTTGAGTCTGGGTGCTGTTATAAATTGTATCGCCAGTTTCGTTCAGGATTGTGAGATAATAAGTTCCGGGAAACAGAAGCCCGGTGGTATCAACCGTAAAACTCTGTTCAGCTACATCACTTGGCAATACGAACACTTTTTCAGTAGCTCCAGTTGCATTATTCACGATCTTTAAAGCTCCAGAGCCGGTATAGATTACATCGATTGTAATCGTCTCCCCATAAGTCACATTGTCGTCGGAGACGCTCACACTGAACAGTGTTAAAGCGCTGCTCAGTCCGGTCGCTGCAATCAGTAGTACCAGTAATGCTGCAATCCCTACCTTCACATTTACTCTACTCATATTTTCTCTACCTCCTTACATAAAACTCCTTAGATGTGTTTTTGCTTACACCTACAGGTATATAAACTCTACTTTTGCGTGACGACGAAGACGGGGTTCGACAATCAGCGAAAAGGCTTCCTCCAGCCCTTTCGCCACTTTTGTAACCCCTCCGCCTTCTGCCGTCACCGCTCACTCTTTATAAAACTTAACCATATTTAAATTTTTTGCTATTTTTCACCAACCAGATTGTATAAGAAGATGATGAGGTGTATGGAAGCATCTCAGACACGCTGTGAAAAATAGCTTCATTTTGCGCCATGTAAAATTTATAATTATCGATGTTGCTGTGGATATGATGCTTGAAAATATTTAATGAATTCAATATAATCGTAATCCCGAAAGATACCTGATGATGCTGAAACCGTAGCAACCTTCGATTTCACTTTTCTAAAAGCACATCAATTGAGCTAAGATGCTCTTTCAATGAGATTTTTAATCAAGCTTTAAACCCCTACCAAAACTTTAAAACAGCAGGATGAAAAAACACAGAAAATATAATTATTGTCGAAATTTACATGAATTCAATTCTACCAAAAAACAATAGATGAAATAAAATTTATATATATTGCAGAAGGAGTAAGATTGAATGCCAAAAAAAGTTATTCTCGCTATTGACAGAGACAACGACCTTGGACGAAAAGCAGGAATAGAAGGGGTTGTAATTGGTCGGGAAGAAAACATCAGAGCAGCTATAAAACTTGCCGAAAGTGATCCTGAAGATTCAGATATAAACACAATTTTTGCTGCAATAAAAATATACGATGAGCTTTTAAACCAAGGAGAGAATGTTGAAGTCGTTACAATCACAGGAGACATGAGGGTGGGGGTTGTATCGGATAGCAAGATTGCTGAACATTTAGATTATATAGCCACAAAGGTTAATCCCGAGAGTGTTATTGTTGTTACTGACGGTTCAGAAGATGAATTCGTTCTTCCCATCATCAGTTCCAGATTTAAGATAGACTCGGTGAGAAGGATAATCGTGAAACAGAGCAAAACCATAGAGGGTACCTACTACTTGATCAGGAAATTGCTGAGTGATCCAAAGATAGCAAAAACTTTCTTCGTCCCTATTGGGATAATACTTATAATATACTCTGTTTTTGTCTTTGCCAACTACCCGCAGTATGCTGTAGGTAGTATTATCTTTCTTGTTGGGCTGTACCTCATCCTCAGGGCTTATGACTTAGATGTGGGAATAGAGGCATTTTTTTCAAATGTCAAGACTGCTTTAGTAGAGGGGAGAATATCATTCGTAACCTACATCATATCGGCAATACTGATAATAATAGGCCTCATAGAAGGTTTTTACACTTTCTGGAGGTTCAGCAACCAGCCAGTATCACCAGGAGTTATAACCCTTGCCACATCATTTATTTACGGGGCGATATGGTACTTCACCTCTGCAGGTATATTTATAGCTGTTGGAAAGCTTCTCGATGCAATAATAGAGCATAAAAGTTTCTTAAAATATATAACAATATGTTTTCTCCTGATTTCAGCCGGTCTCGCCCTGTGGGGTGGTAGTCTATATATCCTCTCAAACTATGAGCCCTTCCAGATGGAGTCCGGTGATGCTGTTAGATATTTTGCCCTCTCACTCTTCGGAGCTGTTTTCATAGCAATCGTAGGAATGATGCCGATGAGATTGAAGGGAAGACTGGAATCTTCAGAGTAGTCGAGTTCTATAAAATTCATAAAAACTTAAAAATTAAATATATAACTGTCATCTGATTACTGTCTTATCCTGAAAATTGCATTCAGTATGGCATAGGTGACGAAAATATCCTCTCCTACTGGCTCACATATTATAATCTTCTTACCGTTGAACACCCCTTCTTTCACACCTTCTCCCTTCGGAAAACCGAGCATTTCAGGTAAATCCTCTGTTACATGCAACCCATTGGAAATGAAAAGCGGCACAATATAGACCAGTTCACTTCTCATCTCCTTTATAGCCTCATCCGGTGAGGGTTTTCTTTCCCTTGCTGCAAAGGCTATCTTCACCTCATCAAAAATCCCAGCCTCCTCAATCCTCCTTCTGTGTATCTCCATAACCTCTCTGTAGTGTGGAAGCTGGCTTCCATGTCCTACTATCACAAGACCTTTCAAAAAATCCACCTCCTTCAAACCTGTTTTTTAACATAAATGATTGAGTAATCAGATTCAATTTCAAGAGTATCAGCCCTTCCAGTTTTTATATTCTCCCCATTCATACCAAGATTTTCAAGAATTATTATTTCTCTTCTCCCAAGTTTTTTCAGATCAAATTTTCTGTCAGCCAGAACCAGCATATCCCTATAATCAAGTAATTCCAGTTCTTGCTCCAGTTCTGGTATTTTTCCATGAGCACTCACAACAACAACATCGGTGAGATCTATCCCAAGCCTTGAAAGGGCAAGCTGAACGCTTGATATCCCCGGCACAATCTTCAACTTTTCTCCCAGTATCAGACCACTGAAAACAGTTCCTAATCCTGAAACCATAGGGTCTCCTTTTGATAGAACAACAACTTCTCTAAACCTGGATTCTT
This sequence comes from Archaeoglobus sp. UBA234, assembly GCA_002494625.1. GTDB lineage: Archaea > Halobacteriota > Archaeoglobi > Archaeoglobales > Archaeoglobaceae > Archaeoglobus_A. The sequence goes on along the minus strand of DACH01000005.1, from coordinate 279,389 downwards.
CAATAATCTTCAAATAAGTCTCTTTCCCGTAATTTACTATTTCTTTGAGTTTTTTATTTTTTTCTTTTTCCAGCAAGAACAGATCCTTAACCATTTCAATAGCTGAGGCGCTACCGTAAATAACATCTCCCCTCTCAATAATCTCTATAACTTCCTGAGTCAGTTGTGCCTTATAAACTCCTGTTCCGACTACATAAAGCATCCTATCACCGTTAGCTTTTGACTCAAAGAATTACTATTTTATCAACACCCATGCTCTTTGCCTTTTCCTCGATCCTTCCAGCTTTGCCCCCCGCCCAGATTGACAGCAAACCGGGGAATCCGATTAAAATTTTCTCACCCTTGTGCTCACTGAGTATCTCATCGAGATACACGCCGAAAACAAAGGGCTGGTAGTCGGGAAATCTTTCAATAGCATACCGCCAGGCTTTCCTACCGGTTGTGACTGCAATCCTTTCATACTGCTTTGCAATCTCAATTTTGGTTTTTACAAGCTCTTTACACCACGGTTCAACAAATCCTGTTGTTCCCAGTATTGAGATTCCACCTTTAACTCCTGTCTGTTCATTTTTCGTTTTTTCTGCCACAGACTTGCCTCCAGGAACCTCAATCACCACTCCCCCACCAAAACCATAAATCCGGGAATAACTCAGAAAATTTTCCCTTATCTGATCTATCGCACTCCTGCTGACAGCCTTTTTACCCTTCAACATCCCAATTCCTTCTCCAAAATAGATTCCCTTTCTCTCAACAACTTCAGCTGTGATTTCTATTCCATCAGTAACATCAAATTCGTGGTCTCCTGAAAACTTTCTGACTGATGCCCATCCCTCTTCAGCTACCACATTGACTTTCACTTTTATTCCAGAGGGTGTTAGCACTTTCACCTCCTCTACATTCTCAAAGCAAGATTTAATTGCAGCATTTAAAGCTGCACTTGCAGTGGTGGCCGTTGTTATTCCTCTTCTCAACCACCCAGTCTTCCTGAAAATGTAAAGTCCGGTTGAAATCTTTTTTTTCACCTCCTCTACTTCCTCTACATCCAGACCTTCAAACCACTCTTCCGGATAGCGGTAGAGTTCTATCGGGTCTTTGAGTTTCATTCCATCGCATGATCTATCAGGCAGTTCAGTATTGCAGCACATATCGTGCTACCTCCTCTCGTGCCAGTGGTTGTCACACTTGGCACATCGAGTTTTCTTATCATTTCCTTGGACTCCACAGCATTGACAAAACCAACAGGTGTTGCAACTATGAAAGCCGGTGTGAATTCCCCTGCGATTTCACTCAAAGTTATTGCAGCTGATGGCGCATTCCCTATACCAACTACACTCCCTTCAACCCTTTCCTTTATTTTTTTCAACCCGGAAACAACTCTTGTTTCTATCCCATCTTCAGCAAATTCAACCATGGCTATTGCTTCCTTTCTTAAACCTGCCCTGAGCATCCTGACATCAACTATAATTTCCGCCCCGTTTTTTATCGCCTTCACTCCCTCCTCAGGCTCACCTCTAAAAGCTATGATGTTCTTCACCGAGGGGTCGCCTGTTGCGATAATACACCTCCTGAGAATCTCCAACCTGATGTCATCACCCGGAATTATGTTTCGGGCTATTTCATCGCTCTTCTTTGCTATTTCAACTGCTTGGAGAGTTTTTGCGCCCATAAATCCTCTATTTTCCCTCACAAAAACACCCCTTTAAACCTGAAGACTGTATCTTCCTGCATACCCCCTCGGTGTCAGCATTCGTCCACGCTCAAAAATGGTCTCTTCCCCAGAAACAAATAGTATGGTACTCATATCCACTATTTCCGGCTCTTTCAAAATTTCACTTACCCGCATTACCATCGACGACTCTCCATCTCTAAAAGCATCCCTTACAATCCCGACATAAACATCACCTCGCACCCTTAGAACGATTTCCATCGCCCATATCAGATTTGATTTTCTTTTTCTGCTTGAGGGATTGTATATAACAACGACAAAACCTCCTCTGAGGGCATGAATCAGCCTTCTTTCTATCTCCTCCCAAGGAGTCAAAAGATCACTCAGACTTATCACAGCATGATCCCCGCTTACCGGGGAGCCAAGAAGAGGGGATGCTGCACAGAGAGCAGTTACTCCAGGAATTATTTCCATCTCAACACTAAGATCGTTTTTTAAAATATATTCTTCAACAAGTGAATATATACCATAGATGGATGGGTCTCCACCGCTCACAAGTGCTACAACACTATCTTTTGCAAGTTCAAGTGCAAGCTTAACCCTCTCAACTTCCCTACCCATACCGCTCTTTATCACTTTTTTCCCCTTTATAACTCCTGAAATCATCTCGATGTATTTTCTGTGCCCGAGAATGTATTCTGCTTCATTCAGAGCTTTCATAGCTCTGACCGTAAGTAGCTCAGGATCTCCAGGACCTGTTCCGATTACATAGAGTTTGCCCTTTTTACCTTGCGATTGCAACTGTCACACCCCCATAAACCCTCTTGGGAAGCAAAAGCTCCCCATAGTTTGAAGAGAAAATCGCACAGGCTTCACAAACATTCTTGACACCTATTAGCCTTGCGCTTGTCTCCCTAAGCTCCATTGAGTTTATCTCCTCTCTTTTTACAAAAATGAGTGGCTTTTTCAGTATATCTGCAACCCCGAGTATTTCACTTCCCTTCTTGTCCTCTACAGTTGAAATGGCTCTTATGTCCGCCACCCCATATCCAATCTCCCCCAGTGCTTCTTTAATCGCATTGAGTATTTCAGCTGAAGAGATCTTCTCTCTGAACCCAACACCAACGCTCAATCCTGATGAAAATTCCATTGCAGTTGTTACGATTGCCTTCAAACCTGCACCCTCGAGAAAGTAAGCCACATCATTCCCACCATGATGCCCTCCAAGAATTGGAATTGCATGCATCATAGGTCTATCAATAAGAACGACTGCTGGATCAATCCATTTGCTCCTGAGATAGGGACATAAACCCCTTATTACAACTCCAGTAGGCATATACGCAACTATACAATCATAATCAAGCAGCTTCTTCCAGATTTCTTTCCTGTAAATCACGATCTGGGTTTCATACTTGATTTTGAGGTATTTTTCTATCTCTCCCAGCTTCTCAGCATCTTTTTCAAAAGCAAGCAGGGCAATCCTCATCTATCCACCTCTTATTTATAACCCACAGCCGTATCCACAGCCCTTTCCATAAAGATAGGATCTTTCGATATAGCCTTTGATAGCCTCACCCACGATCACAGTCGCTGTCCTTTCTATTCCGTGCTTTTTAACCTCTTCAACGATATTCTCAAGATTCGAAGACAGAACGATCTCATCCCTTCGTGAAGCTTGATAAACTACAGCACAGGGCTCACTCCATCCCCTCACAGATGCGATTCTTTCAGCAATGTAATCGATTTTATCCACTCCGAGGAGTACAACAATCGTGAGTGGTAGCTTGGCAATCTCATCAAGGTGGTCTTTATTCAGTGTTTTACCCCTCGGTCTTACTATTACTATGCCTTCAAGTTCAGGAGATGTGAGTTCAGTCTTCAAAGACGCTGCAGAGGCAAAAACACTACTTACTCCCGGAATTACTTCAAAATCTATCTTTCTTCTTTTCAGCTCTCTAATTTGTTCCCCTATTGCTCCAAAAACAGATGGGTCGCCGCTCTGAATTCTTGCAACAGTCTTTCTCCTCTCAACAGCCTTCACGATCAACTCAATTATATCCTCAAGTCTTTTCCCATAGCTGTCCACCTTTTCACCGCTGAATTCAGATAAGAAGTTTTCCTCAATAAGCGAACCAGGATAGATTATGAGATCCGACCTTTCAAGTATTCTGTATGCTTTTATCGTCAAAAGTTCAGGATCTCCAGGACCAAATCCTATGAAATAAACCTTTCCTTTCTTCATATCATTTTTCATTGCGGACGCATTTACCAACATCAACACCACCCTTATCCGCTATCAAAACGCTGAAATAGCCTGCTTTTTCGGGAATTTCATCATAAATCCTCTCACCCTCCAAGAACATCTTCTCAACGAGCTTAAATCGGTTAAACCCCATTTTACTCAACTCTTCCTTTATCTTTCCCAGATTCTTCGCCTTCAGAACAACTGCGACATTAACCTCGTGAAAATCTTGAGTTGTGAGAAGCATTGATTCATTAACGAAGATCAGGGTTTTTGCAAGCGCACAAGACATGCTCGTAATACCGGGGATAATCTCAACTTGAGCTTGAGGGTTGCATTTTCTTAGCTCCTCAACAACATGATGAAAGGTTGAGTAGAAAATCGGGTCTCCCAAACAGCAGAAGGCTATTTCTTCATCCATCCTTTCAGATAGTTCCTTTCCAAGCTTCCTTGCAACATCTTCACTTTCTCCCATTGGAAATTCCACTAATCTTGGCTCCCTAAGGTGTTTTATCAAATCATAAGCCAGTTTCCCAGGAACTATAACCTCATCTGAGGATTTTATTATTTCAATCGCCCTGAGGGTTAGAAGCTTTCTGTCTCCGGGACCCAAGCCAACTCCATAAAGCAAGCAATCACCTCCTAATTGATGGTTAAATCGTTAATTCTAACTATAACTACTAACACCTCCCGAGCACCATAAAAACTGGATTAAGTGGTTTGAAAGCAGTCCCTCCAGCAAGTTCATAGCTTTTTGAGATGTTTATTATCAGCATCTCCTCAAAAATTCCCATAGATTTCATCTTTTCCATCGCTTTGAGAGCGATCTCCATGCGAGCAGCGTTTACAGCTATTTTTCTGGCGTCGCAAACTTCAAGCATTCTTTCAATGTCCTTTGTCCCCCCAAAGAAAATAGTGTCACAGCTGTAATCTTTAAGAAAATCATAGCCATCTGATAGCACAACCTCGATGGTTTTATTGTATTTGAGGTTCTCTTTTGCCTTCTGAAACATCGACTCATCTCTTTCCACCGCATAAACCCGCCTGACATATCCGGAGAAGAACTTTGATACCGCTCCACCCCCACACCCTATGTCAGCAAAAACCTCATCTTTTCCGGGTTTTAGCTTTGCAAAAAGAACGCCCACGATCTCGATTTTTGTCTCCTTCACTCAACCACCTCTTTTAGGCGTACTTTCTCAGTCCGAACCATCTCCAAGATGTATGTTATCAGCCCAACAGCTGCAATGCTAATGGATGCAAGCACCAGAAGCTCCATGCTTTATCGCCTCCACACCTTTATCGTCTCTACCAATTTTATTACTCGAAACGCCACAGGAAACTTTATCCAGAACCTCAAAAAATATTGGAAATTTCTTAGCCTCCCTCTCCACAACACTCATCATCTCTGCACTGCAGATTAGCAGAACTGTGTGTCCCTCAACAGCCCTTAAAATCGACCTTTCGAGAACAGCATCTACAATATCAACATCTAAACCCTCTTTAAAGGCTCTCTCCTTGGCTTTTATGCCCATTGCTGCGATGAAATCTGTATCTATCTCCGGGATTTCTACATTATGTGGTACAACAACCAGCCTTCCCCTGACATTTCCCATCCTCAGCCCATACCTATTTGCTATCGTTAAATCGATTCTATCGCTTTCGTGTACGATCTTTCCACAATCCATGTAAACAAATCTCTCTCCAACCGCCTTTGCAAAATCCAGATCGTGGGTGGATATTACGAAGGTTTTACCACCCTCTTTTAACTCCTCAATTATCTCAACTACGCTCCTCAACCCAAAGCCGTCAAGACCTGCAGTTGGCTCGTCCATGATTATGTAGTCCGGATTCATTGCAAGTATGCCCGCTATCACAACCCTCCTCTTCTCCCCACCGCTTAGAGAGTTGCAAAGTCTGTTTTCGTAACCTTCAAGTTCAAGGTATTTAATCGCCTTTTTTGCAAATTTATCGCTCATCTCGGCATTCTTTGGTCCAAAAACGACATCCTGCCACACTGTTGGGGCGATGATCTGATCATCCGGATTCTGGAAAACGAAGCCAACTTTTTTACGAATCTCGAGCAGGCTTTTCCTGTCGTATTTAACTTTGATGCCGTCGATCCACACCTCCCCACGCGCTGGCTTCAGCAATCCGTTTAAGTGCATTAGCAAAGTGGTTTTCCCCGCACCGTTTCTGCCGAGAAGAATCGTCACTTTACCTCTATTCGCCTTGAAATTAACCCCCTTCAGGACTTCTCTGTCTCCATAACTGAACCACAGATCTCTAGTTTCGATCACAGGAACCACCACAACGCAACAAGAAGAACAGCAATTGCCAGAGCGTAATAGATACCAGTATTTTTTACATCGAGTATGGGCATCACACCACTGTAACATCTCGCATCCATAGCTCTGTCGAGCTTTTCCGACCTTTTTAACGACTTTAAGAACAGAGAATAGGAAAGTAAAGCAGTAGTGTTTACAAAAACCTTCCTGCTTGCATATCCGAGTCTGGACGATGCAGACCTCTCAAGCCTTGCCGCCTCGTCAAGCAAAATCTGTATTACGCGATAAACCAGAAGGGACATCTCAACAGCAAAGTTGGGTAACTTCAGTTTCTTGAATGCAGAAAACATTTCTGGAATCGTTGTTGTTAGAATCATGAATGACATGATTGAAAGAGACGCTAAAGCTCGTAAAGCGGTGTTCAATGCAATATTCACTCCCTCCCCAGATATTTTCAGGAAATACAGTTGATAGACTGTTTTTCCGGGAATAAAGAACAGTATCACGATAACTCCGGAAACAAGAAAGTAAATGGGGATCTTGATTATTTTTATATAATATCTCCCCGCAGCATAGAATGATAGGCACGAGAACGAAGCAAATGCTAACACATACACACCGATTTCCCCGCTGATAACTACAAATAAAAGTAAAATGAGACAGAAATATACCTTAATGTCCCCATCTATGATCTTTTTAGAATTCAGCTGTATATGCTCAACCGTTTCGTGCATGCTTTGCCCCTCGATAACGTCCGATGAAGTACCCGATCAACAGCGAACCAATAGCAGCCTGCAGGCTGAAAAGAAAGCTCTCGATTTCCCCGCTCGGTGGCTCGAAAAGGGGGGAGAACCAGGGCTCATATTGCGGAGATATCTCACCTATAGCCTCCTCTGCTTTTGCATCTGCACCAGCCCACTCCTCAGCTGCAACAGTGGATATCAACAGTATATAGGGGATGCAAAATAGAAGCAATAAATTTAAAATTACATCCCACCTCATGCTGTTGCCTCCATCACAATATCTTCTCTGAGCTGTATGAGGTAACCCATCAGCAAAGCTGCAAGTATACCCTCAACTACCGCCAATGGTATCTGAGTTATCGAGAAGATTGCCAAGAACTTGGTTGCTGAAGAGATTATTCCTGCCATCCCTGGTCCGGCTGGGAAAGCTAAAGCCAGTTGAATGGATGTGACTACATAAGTTACCCAATCCACTACAGCAGCAGCGATAAAAGTTGAAACTTTGATGTCCAGCCTTCCACTGACCGCCCTATATATCAGCCACCCGATAAAAGGTCCGATTATACCCATTGATGCAGTGTTTGCTCCAAGTGTTGTTAAACCACCGTGAGCGAGCAGTAAAGCCTGATAAAGCAGTACTATTATTGACAGAAAAGCTGTTATTGCTGGCCCAAACATCACAACCGCTATGCCTGTGCCGGTTGGATGTGAGCAGCTCCCTGTCACAGAGGGTATTTTCAACGCTGATAGCACAAAAATGAAGCCAGCTGATACTGCGAGTAAAGATTTATTCTTCGGATTTTTCTCGATTTCTTTTTTAGCTCTGTATGTCCCATAAGCAACGACAGGCAGTGCAAATACATACCACACTCCCGCCCACAAAGGTGGGAGAAACCCTTCCATTATATGCACACACTCACCTCCTCCAGTATACTTGATTTGAAATCAAACTAACTTTATTAAAATTTTTTGATTTGAATCAAGTAAAATTGATAAAGTATTTATGGGTGGAGCATCTTATGAAGCAATCATGATTGCCGCAACATGGAGTGGGGGAAAGGATTCATGCCTCGCAGTGAAAAGAGTGGATAGCGTAACACACCTCATCTGCATGCTAAATGAGGAAAATAAATCAAGAGCACACGGACTTTACAGAAGGGCAATTGAGAAGCAGATTGAGAGCACAATTTTCAAGGGTGTTTTTGGAAACTCGAGCTGGAGTGGATACGAGAAAGAATTCAAAAGAATTGTTTCAGATTTGAAACCTGAAGGCATTGTATTCGGAGATATCTTCGTGGAAGAGCATAGAGTATGGCTTGAGAGAGTCTGCAGAGAGATAAATGTTGCCCCAATATTCCCACTCTGGGGAGAAGATACAGAAAAGCTTGCAAACGAGTTCATTTCAGAAGGGTTTGAAGCTTATATAGTGGCTGTCAGAAAGGACATTGATACCTTTTATCTGGGAAAGCGGTTCACAGAAGAAATTGTGGAGAGATTGAAATCTGATAAAATAGATCCCTGTGGAGAGAACGGAGAATTCCACACTTTCGTTGTTGATGGGCCACTTTTCAGAAAAAGAGTTGATTTCAATTTTGGGGAGAGAGTTGAAAGGGAAAAATACATTCAGCTTGAGATTCTGATTGATTGATATGCCCTCAATATTCATTGGTGGTACCTCAAGCCATGCAGGTAAAAGTCTACTAACCGCAGCACTCTGCAGGATTTTCAGCAAAAGAGGGATAAGAGTTGCTCCCTTCAAAGCACAGAACATGAGTTTAAATTCATTTATAACTGAGAATAGGAAGGAGATTGCAATAGCTCAGGCTTTTCAGGCTAAAGCTGCAGGAATTGAGCCAGATGAAAGAATGAATCCCATCCTCCTAAAACCAAAGGGGAACTTCACATCCCAGCTTGTTGTTCTTGGCGAAGCTGTGAAGGACATAAACTCGAAAGAATACTACAAAGAGGTAGATTATCTAAAGAAGATTGTTAAGGAGTCATTCAGGAGTTTGGAAGAAGAATACGATTTAATAATCATGGAAGGGGCAGGAGGAATGGCTGAGATAAATCTATATGACAGAGATGTCGCAAACATCTGGGCGGTGAGAATGGCTGAGCCAGATGTTTATCTCATCGGAGATATAGATAGGGGAGGAGTTTTCTCATCCATCTATGGAACCTACAAACTCCTTCCATCAGACGTCTCTGCAAAAACAAAAGGATTCATAATAAACAGGCTCAGAGGATATGAGGATATACTTGAAAGCGGCATCAGAGAGATTGAAAAAATCAGCGGTTTGAGGTGTCTTGGTATCCTGCCCTATGTGGACTTCCATCTCCCCTCTGAAGATTCCCTGAGCATCGAGGAGTGGGATAAAGAAGGAAGAATAGGTGTTATAAGATTACCGAGGATCTCAAATTTCACCGACTTTGAACCCCTCAGATTTATTGGAGTTAGGTTTATCGAGCTAAGAGATGAGCTAAAAGACCTCGATGTCCTCATAGTGCCAGGAACAAAAGACACGATTGCTGACCTGAAAGCTTTGAAAAAAACGGAAATGGATAAAAAAATCCTCAAGGCTTCAAAGGAGATACCTGTGATAGGAATATGTGGTGGATATCAGATTCTCGGAAAGGAGCTAATAGACAGAGGAGTTGAGCATGCAAAAATAAGAGCTAAGGGAATAGGACTGCTTGATGCCGTAACCTTTTTTGATAAATTCAGGAAAAAAACAATTCAGAGCAGGAAGAAAGTTACAGGAGATGCAATAATTCTGGAGAGGATAAAAGGTGAACATGTATGGGGTTATGAAATACATAAGGGAAGAACCGAGTCAGGAAATCCTATCCTCGAGAATGATGGATGTGCAAGCGATGATGGCATGACATGGGGTTGCTATCTCCATGGACTCTTCTGGAATGAGAATGTTCTCAGGGCAATATGTAACCACCTTGGAGCTAAATACAGAAAAAGAGATGATTGGCTTGAAAAATTCTCAAATATTGTTGAAAGCAAAATAAATATCGATTTCATTCTGAGTTGTGCTGGATTTTGACTATACCGTCATCTTTAATTTTAAGTCCTTTCTTTATCCTCCTTTATCTGGGAATCACTTTTAACCCACCGGCAAAGATGATATTTTCACAGAACTATGTCTGTTTATGCACATCGATGTCCTCTCGGTAACTATCAGAGAGGGTTTTACTGCCTTCAAGGCTCCACCTGAGGTGGGAGTCATCGCTGTTGAAGATTACATATCTCATTATCCGTATTCTTTGCTCTACATCTGTGGAAATCGCTCTAAAATACTCACCAAAGTTAAAGGGGAATTCGAGGTAAGAAGAGCTTTCACAGTATATCAGCTTTTCAGCATACTCGAAGAATTACACCATAGTGCTACATTCATAGAACACGATCCCCTGATATTTGAAGAGGATGAAGATGTGATAGATGCTTTCTCCCTTGCACTTAGAGATTCTGGGAGGGGAAAAATGGTTATATACTTCTCTACATCTCATGATAGATTCTTTGATCGGATTGTGCTGAACTCAAACAGGGTTTTGGTAGTTGAGAGGGAGCCGGGAGGTTATTTTATAGCAGATTTAAAGTCAGAAAGGTTTTACAAGTTTCTTCCGAAGTGTCAGACAATTTTCAAAACTTTCTGAATTTTGATTCCAAAAGAGGGTTTTGTTAATTCTTCAACGAATTCTATGCCCACATGGTAAAAAATGCAAAGAAATATGGTAGAGACAGTAAAGGTTTCCGGAACATTCTTTCGAAAATGAATACTGAAAAAACAGAGGGATTGTGATATAGTGACTTTAAGGCTTTAGATCTGCATCCCAATTTTAGTTATTTTCGTTTTCAGATTCTAAAACATATGTTAAAGCAACAAGTCCAAATATCCCTCCAGCAACCAGTATCAGCATAAAACCCACTATCGCAATCACTTTGGAATAAAGGTTCTCTGCTGATAAAACAAGATTTGCAGCTAAAACTGTTAGACCACCATATATTCCCGCAAAATAACTTATCATAAATTGGTTTCGATGGTTTTTCCTAATTTTCCCAACTTCTTTTTTTAGAAGTCTCAAATAAATAATTATAACTCCAAAAAAAGATAGTAAAAGAGAACCCACTGCAGCTAAACTAAACCCAACCAATATTATTTCCGTATGTTTTATTGGAATCTCAAAGGGAGTATTTATCAGAAAATATCCAACTACAATTAACAGGGCAGGAACAATGAGTGAAATTTCTGGGTACTTATAGACTTTATCCCATAGTCTCATGATAGTTTTATTAAATATTTAAATTTAATAATTTTTCACTCAATTGAGTTTAAATCATGAGTTCGAATCACCAAGTAACCTCACTTCACCACATGAATTGCTTGGATTCATATTCTTCAATTCAAAAATAGGATTGTGAAACTACAAGTGCACTTTTGCTAAAACTGCAATGGACTCGCCGGGATTTGAACCCGGGGCCTCCGCCTCGCGAAGGCGGCGCTCTCCCACTGAGCTACGAGCCCGTAATAGTTCCTGCTACAATCAACATAAAGCCTGAGATTAAAATATTTTCCCATAGCGTCTGAAAACCTTAGATTAAATCCTGACTCTAAATGCAGTCGCATGAGATGCTACAATAGCCTGTAACCAGAATAAAAAAATCCAAAATTGGTAGAAAAATGAAGCTAAATAAAGTTAAACCCTCTCAATAATCGTTGCTCCTCCCTGACCTCCACCTCCACAAAGTGTGGCGCATCCATATCTTGCATCTTCAAGCTCGAGAATTCTTGCAAGAGTTCCGACAAGCCTTATTCCGCTTGCAGCAAGAGGATGTCCTATCGCAACTGCCCCTCCCTTGACATTTACTGTCTCTGGGTCGAGACCGAGCTTTTTAATTGCGAAAAGAGTGACCACAGCAAAGGCTTCATTTATTTCCCAGAAGTCTATATCCTTCACTTCCAGCCCAGCCTTTGCAAGAGCTTTCTTGGTTGCAGGAACTGGACCTTCACCCATCACACTTGGATCTACTCCTGCCCATCCAAGAGAGACAATTCTCGCCATTGGTTCAAGTCCAAGTTCCTTTGCCTTGTCCTTAGACACCAGCATGATAGCTGTTGCTCCTGCATTAAGGGGTGATGAGTTTCCTGCTGTGATAACTCCATCCGGTCTGAATGCAGGTGGAAGAGTTTCTATTGCCTCAAGAGAGGTGTCAAACCTTATAGATTGATCAACATCAATCACCTTTTTTGTCCCATCAGCCTGCTCCGCCTCTACGGGTAGAATTTCCCCTTCCCTTTTGTCTGGATAACCATCTCCATTTCGGAAGTAGCCTTCTTTTACTGCTTTTGCTGCTCTCTGGTGGCTCAAAAGTGCCCACTCATCAAGTTCTCTCTTTGTCCATCCGAGTTCTTCTTTGTATTTGGCAAAAAGCTTCTCAGCCGTCATACCCATGCTCATCGCTGTAAAGAGGTCATATTTCTGGACGAGGTCTGATCTGCCCATAAGAGTTGGTGATACACCCAAGTGCGGGTTTAAATCAAGCTGTAAAGGAAGATGAGTCATGTGTTCAATTCCACAGGCGATTGTAATGTCTGAATAACCAAGCATGATTTCCATCGTACACTGATGCAGAGCAGACATGCCTGATATGCAAACTCTCTCACTCCCCTGTGCTGGAACCTCAACTGGAAGTTCAGCCAGCAGGGTGATTGCCCTTCCCCCATACAGCCAGTTTTCTTTCATCTGCATTGTGCATCCAGTGATCACATCACCAATCTCTTTTGGATCAATACCTGTTCTATTAATCATTGTTTTGACAAGTTCTGCTGCCACTGCTGGCATATCCAGTTTGTTGAACACATCCCTCTCTGGCTTGGTGGGTCTGCTCCGGGAGAAAGCAGACCTCATGTAGTCAACAATATACACTTCCCTCATAATAGGAAATTGGAATTCATATATTTAAAGATTGGCAAATTCATCGAAGTTTCAAGGTTTTGCAGGGAATCTGAGACAGGAATTCAATCTGCTATTAAAAAAAAGCAATTTAAATGACAACAGCAAATATTATAAAAAATAAAAAATATAGCTTGCTTTTGTTCAGAGTTTTACCTTCTTCAATACTCCAGCAAGCTTTTGGGACTCCATTATGTTACCCTGAATCTTGTACTTACCTGTCATGAAGCCCATAACAGGGTCTTCCTGACCCTTCATTACCTTTACCCAGTACTCATCACTCGCTATTACTGTGAAGTTGGCTGCACCGGCTTCTCCCTCAACAAACTCGGCAGTACCATCGTCATTGTATTTCACATAGAACTTTTCACCATCGATTTCGAACTGGACTGTGCCTCCCCAGCCCTTCATCTCGTTTTTCACATCATCCGTTTCATTTCCAACCTCAACCATTTTTTTAATCAATTCTTTTGCCTCACCCATACAGAACACCTCCATTAATACGGCGGTTTTCTCAAAACCGCTATCCTGGAAGGAACCTTTCCATAAAGGGATCTTGCAATAATCTCCTTTTCAACTTCCTTGGTTCCCTCATAAAGTTCCGTTATCTTTGCATGTCTGTAATATCTTGAAATCGGATACTCTCCAATGTATCCATAACCGCCAAAAATCTGTAGAGCTTCATCACAGACCTTTACTGCTGTCTTTCCACAGTAGTACTTTGCCATCGCAGTCAAGCCTGGATCGGGCATGCCGGTGTCAGCCTGCATCGCAGCCTGAACTGCAAGAAGTCTTGCAGCTTCAATCTCAGTCCTCATCTTTGCAAATTTATCCTGAGTGAGCTGGAAATCTTTGAGCTTTCTTCCAAAAATCTCTCTATTCTTTGAATACTCAAAGGCAAGTTCAAAAGCTCCCTGAGCAATACCAACAGCCTGGAAAGCCACAGGAATTCTTGTGGTATTGAAAAACATCATAGCCTGCATGAATCCATTTCCTTCCTGTCCCACAAGATTCTCAGCTGGCACCCTCACATTCTTGAAGCTCAGTTCTGCTGTGTCAGATGATCTTATGCCAAGCTTGTTCTTTATTTTCGTTCTTGTCAGACCCTCGCTGTTTGCATCAACTATGAAAACACTCATCCCCTGATGCCTTTTCTCGGCATTTGGATCCGTTCTTGCAAGAACTACAAACCAGTCTGCGATTGTTCCATTTGTGATGAAGGTCTTTGTTCCATTTAAGATATATTCATCACCATCTTTCTCTGCTTTCATCTTGATGCCTGCAACATCACTTCCAGCTGCTGGCTCTGTGAATGCAGCACCGCAGATAGCCTTTCCTTCGCAGAGTGGTGGAAGATATTTCTGCTTCTGTTCCTCATTTCCAAAGAACATGAGCATTTCAGAGCCGAAGGTTGAGGCAAGTATCATTCCAATGCCTGCATCTACCCTGAAGAACTCCTCGACAACCAAACAGGCGTCGAGCATTTTCAGTCCCTGTCCTCCATATTCTTCAGGAATCCCCATTCCAATAAAGCCAAGTTTCACCGCTTTTTTGTAAACATCCCATGGAAATTCCTCCTTCAAATCGTACTCCTCTGCTACCGGTGCGATCTCTTTTTCAGCGAATTCTCTGGCTGCATCTCTTATTGCCTTCTGTTCATCATTCAAAAGAACATCCAGTATCATGCGATCACCAATTCTCATTTTACGGCAAAGTATTTAAAAATTTTCAAAAAATAAAGATTTAAATTCGAATTAGAAAAATTTTTAAATAGTACTAATATGCTAATGATTATTAATTATAATAATTCAAGCTTGTAAAAATTGGTTTAAGAAGAAATCTGGATCTGACATTTTTATTTCTGGCTCTGAAATTTTTTTAAAGGCTATTTGAATCATATTATTAGATTCTATCAAAGCATTATTGTCCGAAGAAAAGACATAATAATAATGTTTGCTTAATCATTTTTTGAAGTTGAAAAATTTATCCTGGAGAGCTTAGTGAATTGTTGCATTCCCTGAATTAAAATCTGGGATGATATAACATAGTTTGGTAGAAAAATATATATACATGAAATAAGACAAAATATTACCGAAGGAGGTGAATATGGATGGCTGAATTACCCGCTGCACCAGTTGAAAGATTGATCAGAAATGCTGGTGCCAATAGAGTTAGTGCTGACGCCGTTGCAAAAATGGTAGAGATCCTTGAGGATAAGGCAACCGAGATCTCCAAGAAGGCGGTTGAGGTTGCCAAGCACGCAGGAAGAAAGACAGTTAAGGCAGAAGATATCAAGCTTGCCTTGAAGACTTAATTTAAAGCAATTAATTCTTTTTTTATTATTTTTGAGCTTACCAAGATATTTTTTACGATCATTATAAAAGTTCCCTGTACGCTCTGGTATTCCTTTCCCTCAAACTGTAGTTGAGTTCCCTGAACCTTCTGATTTCTTCAATGTCCACCTCACAGTAAACGAGTTCTTCAGCTCCCTCATCCTTGAAAGAAGCCTTTATACCTTTTGGGGTAGCTATTAGGCTCCTCCCAGCTGTTTCAGAGCCAAGAAATGTTACACCCGGTCCTCCTGCCTTCACTATCACACAGGAATTATCAAAGGCTCTTGTAAAGTAAAGACAATGTCTCATACCTTTTCCGGGAAGCTCCGAGTTTACAGCAGATACAACCGGATTGAGGATGATTTCAGCTCCTTTCAGAGCTGCAACACGACAGACTTCAGGATAGAGGATGTCAGCACATACAAGTGCTGCGATTTTTACGCCTCTCACCGAGAAAATCTTAACATCCGTGCCTGCAACAACACCCATCTCCCTTTCTGAATCTGTCGGATGTATTTTCTCCTGAACACCAATCAGGTCTCCTGAATCATATATGTGAAGAGCATTTATATATCCTCTCCTGTCAGCAGCCTCTAAGAGCACATTTCCTGCAATCAAACAGCAAAATTCATGACTCAGGCTTTCCATGAATTCCATTGTTTCATAGCTTCTGTTAATATCTGCCTTTCCAGGCATGTAAGAAAAGTATTCCGGGAGAAGAAAGAGTTCAACACCCTCTCTGATACCTTTATTTATGAGCTTTTCAGCACTTGAGAATGTTTCAGATTTACCAACAACACACTGAACGGCTGCAACCTTCATATTCTACCCCTTTTATCAGCTTTTTCCAACAGTTGAATTTATTCTCCTGAGAATTTCTCCCAACTTGTCCAGCATTTCTCCAAAACCACTCCAGTTACCCTTCTTTATCTCCTCAAGAGCCTTTTCATAGAGTTCAATCGAGCGACTTGTAAGAGACCTCAGATCTTCCTCTACTGGCTCCTGAGGTTTCGAAACCTTTCCAAATACAGCCAATATGGATTTCTCAAGATTTGGTTTCATTGCAAGAGTGTTACCGTATGCCACAACTACTCCCCTGAGCTCGGGGATCTGTGCATTTTCAGCCCTCAGATATACAGGCTCAACATATATTATTGAGTTGTCAATTGGAATTACAAGCAGATTCCCTCTTATTATTCTGGAGCCAGCCTGACTCCACAGTGTGAAGATCTGAGAGATCTCAGGGTCCTGATCAATTCTTGCTTCAATTTGCATGGGTCCATAAACGAGTGTTCCCTTTGGAAACTCATAAAGAATGAGTTCACCGTAATTTTCATCACACCTTGCCGCCATCCAAGATATTATATTATCTCTACCCTTTGGCGAGAAAGGAAGCATGAGAAGGAATTCGGTTTTATTTTGGTCTATTGTCAATATTACATAATAGGGTTCCATCTCGACAATACTCTCCTCAAGAAGCTCCGTTGGTATTTCCCAGACATCTTCCCTATTATAAAATGTCCTGGGATCATCCATGTGATACAGAGAATAAATCTCTGCCTGAATCTTGAAAAGGTCTATCGGATATCTTATGTGGGCTCTTTCCTCCTTAGTCATTTCACTCCCAGGTATGAAAAGATCGGGAAAAGCTTCCTGAAAAGTCCTGATTACTGGCTCATCTTCAACCACATAGTATTTGACGGAGCCGTTGTAGGCATCAACAAAGATTTTCACAGAATTTCTTATGTAGTTGAAGTTCCCCCCATACACACCATAGGCTTCTGAATAGGGAAAGTTACCAAGGGTTGTATATGCATCAATAATCCAGTAGAGTCTGCCATCGATTACAGTAATATATGGATCTCTGTCATATCTCAAAAAAGGAGCAATTGCAAATACCCTCTCCACAATGTTTCTGTGCATAAGTATCCTACTCTCTTCCGTCAGATATCCCGTAAGCAAAAGGTTCACATCTCCGAATCTCATAGCGAAAAGCAATTTTTTGAGGAAACTATCGATTGGAACTCCGCCTGTACCATTATATGTTGTGAAGACATTTCGCTCTCCTGAGGGATAATCGAACTCCATCTGGGCTGTTCTGACTATCACATAATCCCTCTCAATCTCTCCAAAATAAATCTCAGGTCTTGTCACCTTCAGTTTACCTTTTGGTGGAATGTCATAGACATAGAGTTCAGGTCGCCCCTCTTCAGAGATGGCATTGACGGGAGAAGCTATAATCCCATGACCGTGAGTATAGATGAGGTGCCGGTTAACCCAAGTCTGAGCGGTTGGTTGAAGGAGGTCTGGAGATAATTCTCTCGCAGATATCATTACCTGAACATACTGTCCGTCTATATAGTATCTGTCAACATCCACATCGTTAATGTAGTAGTATGTCCTTATCTGTTGAATCTGACGATAGACACTTAACAGTGGTCTGTGATCCCAGAGCCTTATGTTGTTCACTATCCCTCTGTTCTTCTCGATGTCGTCTATTGTAAGACTGCCTCCAACCGGATAGACTCTTTTCTGAACATCTAAATTGTAAGCGTGCCGGGTGTAGTAGATGCTGTAATTTATAAACTCCTCCTCAAGTGAGAGTTCGTTGGGATCAACCCTTATCTTCTGAAATGCAATGGGAATCAATCCAAGTCCTATGAAAACAACCACGACGAGAGTGAAAACAAGAAAAGGATACATTTCAGGTTGTCTCTTCAAACCAAAATATATTGACGCACATCCTATAGCTACGGAAAAGAACGATAACAGCAGCATTGCAGGCATTCTCACAAAGACATCGGTGTATGATGCTCCGCTAACAACGCCACCCTGGGAACTAAGCAAATCAAATCTGGCGATGTAGAGGTAGGCTCCTGCAAGTACGAAAATAGAGGAGATCAATATCGAGATGTGAATGTATCCAAGCCTAGGAAAAAGATCTTTGAACTCCTCAAAAGTTTTTACCCACCTGAAGATGAGCAGATAGTAAATAATAGATACTATTAGGCAGAAAACCACCAGAAGAATAACAAGGTTCAGTACATCTTTAATAAGCGGGAGTTTGAAGGCATAAAAAGATATATCCATATTTAAAATAGGATCTTTGAGATTGAAATCCTTCCCATTCAGGAAAAAGAGAAGATTTACCCAGTTTCTGGAAAGAATATACGGGAAAAACAGCGAGAGCAATATGAAAAACCATACTGGAACTTTCAAAGGCTCTCCAAGAAATTCCTCGCTTGCTTTATGCATCAGCAGCCTGTTTAGCATCAGAATTACAAATGAAATTGCAAAGAAGATCGCGAATAATTCAATCCTGTATTCTAAGGTTTTTATAAAGTAGCCTCCAAGATTCAATGTCTCAAACCACAGGTATTCGGTGTAAAGATAAACTGCTGTGCTGAAAAGGATTATCAGTGTTAGAAGAATTGCCAGACTCAATGCAATCCTCTTATCAAGAGGTGCTGATATTTCAAACTGTTCCTGTGACACAAATATATATTTATTTTATCAAGTATTTTATTTTTTTGGTGTGTGTTTTCCTGTTTAAAGACCGAATGATGGAAATAACATTTAAACTGAATTAAAAAGGTAATATTATAAAAATAATATAATTAATCTTATTCAAAAGTACGCTCCATATTTTGCCCATATGTTGCATGTTCCCTCAAAACTGACCATGCAGGGGCCTATTGGATCCTTGGGAGTGCAGCTTTTATTGAACAGCGGACAATCAGTGGGCGTGATAATTCCCCTCAGAACATCTCCACATCTGCATGCCTTCTTTCTGGCATCTTCCTCTGGTATAAAATCAGAAAAGACATCCTCAAAAACTCTGAAGGCATCAAAATCGCTGTATTTGCTCTTCAGGGGAGCTCCTGATGATGGAACGACACCCAGCCCCCTCCATTCCCAGTCTTCAATATCAAACACTTCATCCATGACTTCCTGGGCTTTTACATTACCCTCATACTTCACTGCCCTAATATACTCATTTATAATCTCTGCTTTTCCACTTTTTATAGATTCTATTAGTCCGAGGGTAGCAATCAGAACATCTTCAGGCTCAAATCCAGCAATAGCTTGTGGAACACCATATCTTTCCAGTATTTCCTGATAAGCTCTGACACCTGTTATTGTGGAAACATGACCTGGATTAATGAAGCCATCGATTCTGACATCTCCAAGAGAAAGGAGGTGTTCCATAGCTGGAATGAAGAATCTGTGTGAGCTGAAAACACAGAAGTTTTCAGGAGCATCAAGAACGGCAAGAGCGGTTGAGGGCATTGTGGTCTCAAAACCGATTCCAAAATGAACAACCATTTTTTCGCTTTCCTTCGCTATCCTGACTGCATCAAAAATGCTGTAAACAATTCGTATGTCATGACCTTTTGAGCGATAGTAAAAGAGGGACTTACCCTTGAAAGGGACTCTTGCCATATCACCAAAGGTCGTAAAAATAATTTTCTCCCTCTCAATAAGATAGAAGACTTTCTGAAGGTCAATATCAGGAATAATGCAGACAGGGCATCCAGGACCACTCAGGAGCTTCAGATTATCGGGAAGTAGGGAACGGATACTGTATCTTGTCACGGTATCTTCATGAGTCCCACAGAGGTGCATTATCCTTAGTTCTCCCATCTCCTGCATTTCTTTTCCTATTTTTTCCGATATTTTTTTAATCAAATCCTTTCTTGCCATCATAAAACCCCTTCTTCCTGCAATTTACTGTAGATACTGGAAAGCTCCTCAACATCCTTAGCCTCAACCTTCTGGATGGCATACCCCACATGAACGAGAACATAATCTCCCACCGCAACATCTGGCAGGAGGTCTATTCTCACCTCTTTCCTTGTCCCACCAAAGTCAACCAGAGCTATGGGAAAGTTAACCTCCTCAACCCTTGCTGGAACTGCAAGACACACAAAAACCACCTCTTTTCATTTTTGTTTCAATCTCCTTACAAAATTTAACCAGTCATTAAGTCCCCTTCCATCTCTGAGATCAGTTTTCAGAATCAGAGCTCTGCCATTTATTCTCCTGGCATCTCTTTCCATTTTATCAATATCTGCCTCAACAGCATCTGCAAGGCTTATTTTGTTTATTATTATCACATCTGCCAGCCTGAAAATCTCAGGATGTTTTTCCACAACATCATCTCCTTCTGTAACACTCACCATCACAACCCTGTAATCCTCTCCCAGATCAAAATCTACAGGACAGACAAGATTGCCAACATTCTCTATGAGAATAATGTCAACCCCATCAAAACCTTCAATAACATGGCTTATGAGGTGGGCATCAAGATGGCATTCCTTTCCTGTATTTATTGGTTCAACTCTTGCATCATGCTTTCTCACTCTTTCAAAATCAGCCCTGCAGATTACATCTCCCAGAATTACCCCGAACTTTATTTCAGGAAGTGAATCAATCGTTTTCTCAATCAGGAGGGTTTTTCCCGAACCAATAGCCCCCATTATATTTATCGCCTTAATCCCTTTTTTCCTCAGAAACTCCCTGTTCTTCTCTGCAAGCCTTTTATTTTCTGAAAGAAGATCAATCTGTGCCTCTATTTCAATCTTATGCAAGCTACCACCTCTCAGTTTTCAATTTCAATTTTACTGAGTATCATTTCTTTACCACCCTTTACCGAGACAAAACCCCCGCACTCATCACAGAGATAAACAACTTCATCATATTTTTTTCCACAGTTCACACAGGATATATCCGCCTTCGCTACTTCAATGTTGAGTTTTGAATTCTCGAGGATTGTACCATGAGATGCTACATTAAAGCAAAATTCGAGCTGATCAGGATTTATGAGAAGAAGCTCACCTACAACAACCGTGAGAGATTTTACCTTTTTCGCTTTGTTTTCTTCAGCAATCCTTAAAGCGTTCTCAACTATCACACTGGCAAAGCTCATTTCGTGCACAGAATTAGGATGGAGAAATACATATTAAACTTTTACTTTTGTCACCTAATCCCTGATAGGATAATAGCGAAGAGAAATGAAAGATTAAAAAGCGAAAGTCTTTTGGATAAAAAAAAGAGATATAAAGAGAGATATCTTAAAATAGGAGTTACCGGAATTAAACGGGAAAGGGATCCAGATGTACAGGATAAGAGTTAAGGGTGTTGTTCAGGGGGTGGGGTTCAGACCTTTCATATACAGACTCGCAACCTCAATGAACCTCAGAGGATATGTAAAAAACACAGGAGATGGATCAGTTGAGATAGTAATAGACAGAAATCCCGAAAAATTCATTGAAAGAATGAAAAACGAAAAACCACCAATTTCCCAGATAGATTATGTAAAAGTTGATAAAATCGAGGAAAAGCCACTCTCAACCTTCAAAATTGAAAAAAGTGGCGGGAAGAGTGATGAACTCTCTCTTCCACCACCTGATGTTGCTATTTGTGAAAGCTGTTTGAAGGAGCTGTTTGATGTAAAAGATAGGAGATATCGCTATTCCTTTATATCCTGTACCGACTGTGGACCGAGGTTTTCCGTAGCTGAGAGGCTGCCTTACGATAGAGAGAACACAACCTTCATGGAGTTCCCGATGTGTGGTGATTGTGAAAAGGAATATTCGAATGTTGAAGATAGAAGGTATTATGCGCAATCCATTGCATGTCCTCTTTGCGGTCCGGACTATACTCTATTCAATATAGATAGAGAAAAAATTGAAAGTGGTTACAGAGCAATTAAGATTGCTGCAAAACTCATAGATGAAGGCAATATTGTAGCTGTAAAAGGTATTGGAGGATTTCATATTGCCTGCAGAACTGATGATGAAATTGTCAAGAAACTGAGAGGGATTCTTAGAAGAGTCCAGCAACCTTTTGCAATCATGGTCAGAGACATAGAGTATCTGAAAAAAATTGCAGTGATTAGTGAAAAAGAAGGACAGGAAATGGCAAGTTACATCAGACCAATCACCGTTGTGAAAAAGAAGGACAGGAATTCTTTTTTTGAGGTCGCCCCACACCTTGATACGATTGGTGCAATGCTTCCCTACTCTCCCCTACACTTTCTTCTTTTTGAGAATCTCAGAGCTGATAGCCTGGTTATGACCTCAGCCAACCTCCCGGGAGAGCCAATGTTCATCGATGATGGTGTTTTCGAGCTTCCTGTTGAGTATGTTCTCTCTCACAACCTGAAAATCAACAACAGAGTTGATGATTCGGTTATAAAGTTTGTAAATGGTAGAAAAATGATTATCAGGAGGTCAAGAGGTCTTGTACCTGTCTCAACTAAGTTGGAGTCGCCCATTACCTGTGTATCCTTAGGAGCAGAGCTATATAGCTCGGTATGCATTCTAAAAGACAGCAGAGTTGTTCAGAGCCAGTATATAGGCAATACATCAAATTTCAGAACTTTCAATGAGTTTTTCCGGAAAGCAATTGATTTTTTCACCTCTTTCTTCAGAATTGAAAAAATAGATGCGATTTTCTGTGATTATCATCCTCTTTACAACACTTCAATCTTTGCAGAAAAATTCGCTAAGGAGAAAGACACAAGACTGCTCAGAGTTCAACATCACTTCGCCCATGGAATGTCTGTAATGGCAGAGAAAGAACTGAACAGAGCAGTATCAATTTCGGTGGATGGAGTTGGGTATGGCTTTGACGGCTCTACCTGGGGAGGTGAGGTTCTCCTCATCGATTTCGAAAATATGAGGTTTGAGAGGATAGGAAGACTCGAAGAATTCCTCCTACCAGGAGGGGATCTTGCAGGAAAATATCCACTAAGAGTCCTTTTTTCACTGATATATGACCTCACGAGAGATTATGACCTGCTCAGAGGTTATGACAAATACTTGAGGGAAAATGAAAGTTTCGAACTTTTGTCCTCTCAAATCGAGAGGAACATCTCAACCTTCCCATCAACATCAGCGGGAAGGATGCTTGATGCAATTTCAGCTATGCTTGAAGTTTGTTTTGAAAGAACATATGAAGGAGAGCCTGCAATGAAACTCGAGGCTGTTGCTTCTGCTGCAAAAGTTCGTGATGGAATCAAACCCAGGATCCAAACATTCAGGGAAGACAACAGATTTCCCCCCTATGTTGAAGATGGCTTAAAAATCAGAAATGGTACGATCAAAGTTCTGAAAACAAAGGAACTTGTGGTAAATCTACTCGAGGAGTATTTAAATGGAGTTCCAAAAGAAGAGATAGCCTGGAAATTCATAAACTATCTTGGCAAAGGACTTGCAGAAATTGCCGGAAGTTTTGCTGAAAAAGAAAATTTACCGGTGGTTTTGAGTGGAGGTGTAGCTTACAATACCATATTTACCTCTGCTGTTGAGAAAGAGCTTGGAGATAAAAATATAAAGCTCTTTACAAACGAGATAACTGCTTCAGGAGATAATGGGATAAGCTTCGGGCAAATATATCTGGCAAAGTATATCCAGGAATGAAGGTAAATATTATAAAAAATTCTCATCAGTACTAGTCAAACAAGCAGAGAGGTGTTAGTTTGAGAGTCCGAAAGGAAGATGGGGCTGGCGGAAAGTACATGATGGATTTTCTTCGAAATCATATCATCACGAGATTTAACAGTAGAGTCGCTGAAATATCGCTGGATGAGTTTGAAGACTCCACAGATTTTGATGTGGACTATCTGCTCACAACAGATTCCTATGTTGTCAATCCACCTATATTTCCAGGTGGAAGCATTGGAAGTCTTGCAATATGTGGAACAGCAAATGATATTGCAGTAAAAGGTGGTGAGCCTGCTTTTCTTTCACTTTCCCTCGTAATTCAGGATGGATTTGAAATAGAAATGCTTGACAAAATTCTGAATGACATGAGCCAGTGGATTAAAAAAATTGGTGCAAATATTATCACAGGAGATACAAAGGTGGTGGAATCAAACATTGACATTATCGCCAATACCTCAGGGATAGGCAGAAGAAACAGACATCTTGAAAGAAACTTAGAAATCCTTAGAGAGCACAGAGAATACCCTTTCAAATGGATAAGGGATAGCGGAATTTCACCTGGGGATTTGATACTGATTAACGGGGGAATTGCCGAACACGGCAGTGCCGTGATGGTTGCAAGGGAGGAACTCGATTTTCACATCGATGTCAAATCAGATGTTTATCCTGTATGGCTCTTCCTCAGAGATGCAATGGATGTCGGAGGTATATCAGCAATGAAAGATCCAACAAGGGGGGGAATTGCAGCCTGCCTCAACGAAATGGCAGAAAAAAGTAGGGTTGGAATTCTGATTGAGGAAGAAAGAATACCAATAAGAGAGGATGTGAAGAGTTTTTGTGATGTTCTGGGACTGGATCCACTGACAATGGCAAATGAGGGGAAAGTTGTAATGGCAGTACATCCAGAGACTGCTGATGATGTACTAAAATCCCTGAAAAAAGCAGGACAACGAGATGCAGAGATTATCGGCTATGCTACATCCGAGTTCACAGAAGTTGTTCTTGAGACATCAATTGGGACGAGAAGAATCGTGCCCCCACCAGTAGCCGATCCGATTCCGAGAGTTTGCTGAGTTAGTTTATTAATGATTTATTATTAAAAATTTCTTCACCGCCATTTTTTATATATTTCACTAAAAACTATCAGCTATAAACTTGCCTGTGAAAAAGCTCACTTTAATTAATTAACTTCCATCGAGTAATTATTTAAAAAAATAACCAGAAATGTCAAAAAAATTATAGACCAATAATAAAAGTTCCATTACGCCATTAGAAAGCTGAAGTTTATTAATTTTTAATTAAAAGACAGATTAACAATGAATAATTTTTATCGAGGGCAAAATTGGACAGAAAAATTTTTAAATGAGATAAATTAAAGGAATGATGAATACGAAAGTTTTGAAAAGGAAAGGGGGTCGATTAATGGAGATTAAACCCAAGTTGACTAGAAGGAATTTTATGAAATTAGCGGCAGCAATGGGTGCAACAGCTTTTCTGACCACCTACAAGTCAGAAATTGTTGAGGCAGTTGAGCAGAGTAAGGACTACTGGCACATCAACTGGCTGAATGGTGCTGCATGCACAGGATGTACAGTGTCCTTTGCCCAGGCTTCTGAGCCTGATCTTGTGCAGATTCTGACAGAGATCACAGTTGGAAACTCCGGATTGCCTATTGCACTGCCAGATTACATGGAAACAATTCATCCTGCCTCAGGAAAGCTTGCTGAAAAACTGAAGGATGAGAGATGGGTGAATGGAACTCCCGGAAAGAGAGTTCTGATTGTTGAAGGAGCTGTTCAGCAGGAAGGATTCTGCACAATCGCCGGAAAAGATTTCAGAGACCATTTGAAAGAGGCTGCAGAGGTTGCGGATGCAATTATTGCTGTTGGTCAGTGCGCAACATATGGTGGTATTCCGGCTGCAAAGCCAAATCCTACAGGGGCAATGGGTGTTAGCGATTTCCTGAAGGAGGTTGGGATTAATAAACCAGTTATCAATATTCCTCTCTGTCCCGTACATCCTGACCACCTTGTTCTGACGATTGCAGCAATTATGATAGGCGCCATGCCTGACCTTGATAATTATGGAAGACCCAAAGCCTTCTTCGGCAAGAACATGCATGATGAGATATGCCCCTACAGACCCTACTACGACAGAGGAGTGTTCACAAGAAGACCAGGAGAAGAAGGATGCAGATATGTTATGGGTTGTAAAGGACCAATAACATGGACAGACTGTGCTTTAAGAAAATGGAACATGCACACAAGCTATTGTGTCGAAACAAACATGTGCCTTGGCTGTTCAGAGCCGGGCTGGCCTGATAAGTTCTCACCATTCTACAAGCCAGTCGCTTCCCTGCCCGCTGTGCTTGGGGTCGACTTTGGCACACTCGGACAGGGACTACTCGGAGCTGCAGCCGCTGGAATCGTGATACATGGTGTTAAAAGAGCGGTGACCAGTGGAAAGAAGGAGGAGAAGGAGGAGTGATATAGATGGCTACTGTTAAGATGGATCCTGTAACAAGAATTGAGGGTCATTTGGGAGTAACGATGGAAACAAAGGATATAACTACCTCTACAGGCACATGGACCGTAGTTGACAAGGCATACAGCCACACAAACCTGTTCAGAGGGTGGGAAATCATACTGAAGGGTAGAGATCCAAGAGATGCGTTCTTCCTCACCCAGAGAATCTGCGGTGTCTGTCCAGCCCCACACGGTGAGACTGCAATTCAGGCTCTGGATCATGCTTACGGCATGACTCCTCCACCAGCAGCAATTCTCGCCAGAAATATCCTGCACGGCGCCTATTATGTCTACGACCATATGATCCACACATATCTGCTGATCGGTCCAGAACTTGGTGTTCTCGCAAAATATCCACCAATGGTTCCCCCAGCCCTCGGTAAAGACGGTATAAAAGCACTCGGACTTGGTTCAAGCTATGCAGCCTGTATACAAATGCAGAGAAAGGCAAACAAGGTTGTAGCATTGTGGGGTGGAAAGTTCCCGCACCACACATCCGAATATCCATCAGGTATGACAGTAAAACCAACCCTCGACAGAATAGCCAACACAATCAGCAACATGACAGAACTCTGGGATTTCGTTGTCAATGTGATGGTTCCTGACTTCATGGCGATCGTGAGCAAGAACGATCACATCGCTGAAACTGTAAGCACATTACTCGATATAGACTTCAATGGATTGCAGGACCTTGGACCAACCTACGGAAACTTCCTGTCATATGGATTGTTCCCCGATTACAACGATTACGACAAATGGGTGGCTGTACAGGATGGAGAAGAAGGGTATAGAGATAACGCTTTAATAAAGGCCGGAGCATGGGATGGAGATTTCAAGAAGTTTACCCACACAAAGATCAAGGAATATGTAAAGTACTCAAGATACGACGACAGCATAACAGGCAGACACCCATCACAGGGTGATGTGAAAGTAGTGAAAGACAAGCCCGGAGCTTATGGCTGGATGAAAGCTCCAAGATACGAGGATAAGGTTTACGAGGTCGGTCCCTTAGCGAGAATGATCAACACCTATGGCTTAAACTGGAAGATTGATGTTACAAACCCTGTAACAGGAGAGAGCTTTACCTTCAAGTGGAAGGTTCTGAATCCAAAAGGGTCGGTCGTTGACAGAGTTGCTGCAAGAGTTGCCCAGACAGTTCTCTTCGCAACAAAAACAATGGAGTGGGCTGTTGAACTGAAACAGTTCATGCATGATGATATCGTGAATGCAAAAATCCCGGATTACAGCTATGTGCCGGATAACGCAGAAGGTATGGGCCTGTGGGATGCTCCAAGAGGAGCTTTGCTGCACTATACAAAGATAAGAAACAAGAAGATAGATCACTATCAGTGTATCGTCCCGAGCACATGGAACCTCGGTCCAAGAGACGATATGGGCCAGCCTGGACCGGTAGAAAAGGCGCTTGAGGGTACATGGCTTCCAAAACTTGATGTACCTACAGTTGCAAATGCACTGTATCCAGAAAAGGACATCGATGCTTCGGCTTTCGGTCTTGGAACAGTTTCTTGGGGAGATGCCCTCGCTGCAGCTTTAACACCGCTTGGCTTGGCTCAACTCAACATGGAGGAGGGCGGATATAACACTTCGCTTGCAATAACAGTTGTCAGAAGCTTCGATCCATGTATTGCCTGCGGTGTCCACTTCATCATCAAGTAAGGTGAGCCTATGAAAAAGATGGAAGTTGACCGACATTCAATTTTTACAAGGATGGTTCACTGGAGCATAGCAATTACAGGGATTATACTGGGACTTACAGGGCTTGAGATCGGGGGACACTATGGCCTGAGATTTCTTGGAGATAATGTTACATCGACCCATGTCTATGTTGGCTTAGTTTTTGGCGTATTATGGGTGATGTTCACATACTATATGCTCACCAAAGAGTGGAAGTGGATATCCTTCAGCAGAATAATCTACAGCCTCAAATTTTTCTGGGCAGAAACCAAAGCCTGGTTTGGAGGACCCCATGTAGAAGACCCAAGAGCCTACGATCCCAAGAAAGGAGATTATGTTGAAAAGATAGTTCCAACACAAGTAATGGTCTGGTGGGGTTACTTCATTTTGGCAGTAATCATTGGATTTACCGGGCTTGCAATGTATTTCAAGGACTTTTTTGCATGGGTTTTTGATATCGGGAATGCAATAGGTCCAATATTCGGAACCGAAAGTGGTTATGCTTTCGTAAGAGGTGTACATCTGCTCTTCATGTACCTGTTCGCAGTGGTTCTGATAATGCACATATACGCAGTGACCATCTTTGGAGTTCTGAAATCAATGTTCACAGGGAAGAGAGAAGAGAAGGTTGTTGAGTAAATTTTTTATTTATTTTCTTTTTTGTCCCTCTGGGAGATTAACTTGAGCGATAAAATCGTGGTTCTGGGTATTGGAAATATTCTTCTGAGAGATGAGGGGATAGGAGTCAGAGTTGTTGAAAAACTCCGAGAGATTGGACTTCCAGAAAATGTAGAGATTCATGATGGAGCTACTCTTGGGTTATCCCTTCTAAATCTTCTCAGCGGCTGCAAAAAAGCAATTATCGTCGATGCAGTCCTTGGGGGTGGCAAGCCAGGTGATATTTACAGGTTTAAATTGAAGGATGTCCTGAACAGCAATGAGAAAGGAAACCTTCTTTCCATGCACGATATTGATTTTGTGACAGCCTTCAGGATGGGTGCTGAATTCCTGAATCTGCCCGATGACATTGTGGTCGTAGGAATAGAACCTGCAACCTTTGAAGAGGGGCTTGAACTCAGTGAAGAGGTTGAAAAAGCAGTTCCAGAAGTGATAAAGCTGATTCTGGAAGAAATTAAAGAAGAGATTAAAGAAGAGACTGACTCGGGAATCTAAGAATATGGAAAAAAATCTAATTCGGTCATCCAAGCTCTCTCAATGATATGGCACCCACAGGACAGTTATTCAGGCATGTTCCGCACATCGTGCACTTTTCCGTACTGATAACTTTCCCTTTTCCATCAACTATCTGCACAGTCTCCTCCCTTTTTATCATCGGACAGACGGAAGCGCAAAGACCACATCCAAAGCACGTCTCATCAATGATGATTTCCTTTCTCCTGTTGTTCTGTCCTGAAGAAAGTTCAAAAGGAATTGGCAGTTCATCAAGTAGTTCTGAAAGTCTTCTATCTATTTCTATAGCATTTCCAGGACAGAATGTTTCACATGCTCCACAGAAATTGCACCTGTGATTGAAAACAATCTCCTTTTCAGGAGAATACCTGTACTCAATCGCCATATTCGGACAAACTTCTCGGCAGATTGAGCAATCCAGCCCAAAACATTTCTCCATATCAACTTCCTTCTTTCCGCTCAGCAGTTTCGTAACTGTGATAGCATTCTCAGGACAGACTTCAGAACATATCCCACATTGAGAGCATTTCTCCTCATCAACCTTGACTTCTCCCGAAATATACTCTCCTTTTTGAGGCTGTAACCTGCAAGAGTCACATCTGACCTCTATTGCATCTTTCAAACAGATTTTAGAACATATCTCACAGTAGATGCATTTTTCCACATCTATTTCCGGTTTCCCGCCCCTTAAACTCACAGCCTTGGTAGGACAGTAGATGACACACAACCTGCATTCAATACACCTGTCACCATGAACTGTAATCTCTCCCCTCCTCAGCTTGTGTAAATCAACCATTCTATCTACTTTAACGGCATGATTGGGACAGTTAGCCATGCATAAACCACACAGTATACATTTACTATCATCAATCAAAACTTTTCCGAGTCCAAGCTGATAAAGCTCTTCTTTAATCATCCTTGAAAATTCACTACCTGTTCTTCCGTTCTTCTTAATTTTCAGTGCTCCATAAAAGCAAAAGTCTGTGCATAATCCACATTCCGAGCAGTTCTCACCAACTTCCAAAACAAAACCTCTACCGTTTCTCAGAACCAAAATTGCTCTGTTTGGGCAGACCTTTTCACATAGTTTACAGCCTTTACAAACCTCGCTATCGAAAATAAGACCGGTTTCTGCCTCAACACCCATGCATCTACCTCCCGTCAGTTGAACCATTGAGCAACTTATAAACTTTACTCCCGGATTTATGAAAACAGCACAACACATTCTTAAAATTTCATAACTCCAGCAGATCACCTTGCAGAAAGTTGCTCCACAACCCTTTCATATACCTTAAGAAGCTCATCTATATGCTCCACATTGATAAAGTAGTACTTTTCTGGAGGTTTTTCCTCATACTCGAGGATTCCAAGGTCATAAAGGAGTTTCAGATGCTTTGAAGCT
Source organism: Archaeoglobus sp. UBA234 (assembly GCA_002494625.1). Lineage (GTDB taxonomy): Archaea > Halobacteriota > Archaeoglobi > Archaeoglobales > Archaeoglobaceae > Archaeoglobus_A. The sequence goes on along the minus strand of DACH01000005.1, from coordinate 248,890 downwards.
GAGGATTCACTGATGTTCAATTCATCAGCAATTTCATGAACAGACGCTCTTTTCTTCTTGCAAAGAATTTTCAGGATTTTTCTCCTCACTCTCGGTCTGATTGCCCTTGCAAGATTTTCGTCTGGCACATTGAATATTGAACCCTTTATTATTTAAAATTTTCAGAATAAACTCAGGGAGGCAGTAAAGTTTTTATCTTGGAAAATAAAACTCCTTACATGGACTTGATCGTGTATCTTGTGATATTGCTGTTTGCCCTCTCGTGGATAGCACTGATGGCAAGCTGAAATATGCTGTAATTTAGCCCCAATTATTTCTTTTTTTTACCAACTTAATCTGATCACCTAAGGATTTCAAGAATTGTTCCCCGGAATTTACACCGCATTTCATTGCATTGCGTCCGCAGTCTCCTGCAGCTGACCCTTCCGGGGCTGTACCATGCATGGGTTGTCCCGAACTCATCGAAAGCTTTGCTCACTCATCCGGGGACCTAAATGCATGGCTAATGTGTATCCCCACACATGCAGAAAGCTTCATCGACTGCACCGCATACTCAGCTTCCTCCCCGGTGGGGACATACTATAATTCTACGAAAAGATTAATAATGCTTTTCCATTCTGATTTCGCCACATTTTTATATTACTTCAAGAAAGTATATCCATGGTCTCAATAGAAATTAAAAAAATCAGTGATTCGCTTAAAATGGTGAGAATAGGAGTGATAAACTACTTTAAGGTCTCTGATTCCATTCTTTTCGATGCAGGCACATCATGCACTGCAAGAAAGCTGATTGAGAGTGGAGAAGCAGGGGAAATAGAGGCAGTTATAGTTTCTCACGCACACTTTGACCACATAACCGGCATAAAAGAACTCAAAAAACTGGAGATTGAATTCTTTTTACATAGAGATGCTGAAAAAATACTTTCAAAAGAGAAGGTTGTCGAAATCTGGAACAAGGAAGATGATGAGTTCTGCAGAAAATCTGGCTTATCACACTCTTCCGACCTCTATATAAGACCACAGCCAGAAAGTAGATTGAAAGAAGTTGCTGAGACGAAAAATTTTGAGATTATCGAGATTCCAGGTCATTCACCTGACTCCATAGCCCTGTTCCACCCTGAAGAGAGATACATCCTTGTTGCTGATTCGCTTGGATTTCCCCTGTCCGATGGAAACCTCCCAATGTACTTTTACAGTTTCAGAGAGTATATTAGAAGTATCGAGAAAATAAAGAGCCTTGAACCCGTTAAGCTGTGTCTTGGACACGATGGCGTTGTCACTGATATCAGCTACTGTGATACAGCCATTCAGTCAGCCCTGAAACTCAAAGAGGAAATTGAAAATGGTCTTGATGAGGGGGAGATTTTCAGAAAAGTGTATAGGGAAAGTCTGACACTTTACCCCTTGGAGACACTAAAAGGGGTTGTAAAACTGCTCATCAAAAGATCACTTGAAAAATGATCTCAGGTATAATCAGCAATTCCTCCCTCCAATATTTCATCAAGCACCTTGAAAGCTTCATTCGGGTCAGCCTGATAGGCATACACAACAGATGAAACTCTTTTGAAATCCGTGATGTCGTTCTCAACCATGAAATCAAGGATGAACATTCTCCTCCTGAGTTCCTCTTCCAGTTCTCTCATGCTCCATCCCCTCATTTTCCTGATGTCCTCAAGTGCTTTCGATGTTCCTACCATGTGATGAGTGTCTTCCAAATTGTCGTACTGGAAGACAGTCGATGTCCTGAGCATTTTCGTGTTGGGATCGAGGCCTACTATTTCAGCAATCTCGATATTCCTCCTTACTCTTTTCTCATCGACATAGGTCTGGGTCTGGATGCTTATTATGTCAAGAGCTTCAATCATTGCTCTTGGAACATTTATGGGTGGATTTTCAAGCCTGTGAATAGCACTATTAACGCTGTCAGCATGCAGAGTCGAGTATGTTGTATGCCCTGTACTCATCGCCTGAAATAGAGTCGTGGCTTCCTTACCTCTTACCTCTCCAACTATGATGTACTCAGGTCGCTGTCTGAGTGCAGCTTTCAGCAAGTCATACATCTCAATTGGCTTTGCATTCTCCTGGAAAGCATCTCTCGTCACACCAGGTATCCAGTTTTTGTGCGGAAGGGTCAATTCCCTCGTATCCTCAATCGTGACAATTTTAGCCTTTCTCGGAATGAAAAGAGCAATCGCATTGGTTGATGTTGTTTTACCGCTTGCCGTACCTCCAGCAAAAATCAGGCTCTTCTTGTTCTCAATACAGAGCCAGAGATAAGCCATCTGCTCTGATGAGAATGTCCCCCATTGAATAAGTGAAACAGGGGTTATGGGCTCCTTTCTGAACTTTCTCACAGTGAAGGTTGAGCCATGATCTGTAACCTCCCTACCGAGTGTCATCTGAATTCTGCTCCCATCTGGCATTGTGGCATCTATCATCGGCTCTGCAATTGATATGTGCTTACCACATCTCTGGGCAAGTTTTATGACGAACCTGTCAAGGGTATCAGGGTTTTCAAATATCAGATTTGTTTTGAGGTTTGTATATTTCCTGTGGAAAATATATATTGGCTTTTGATGTCCATTGCAGGAGATGTCCTCTATGTTCGGGTCAAACATCAATGGTGTTATTCTATCGTAAAGGACTGTCTTTTTCAGGATGTGGTAGAACACTCTAAAGAAATCTGAGCCTTCAAGATCTATCCTGTAATCACTGAGTACTTTATCAACCTCATCTCTCAGCAGTTCTTCACCGCTTTTACCCATTATTTTGTCCGGTTTCAGAACAACATATTCGAGTTTGTCGATAATTTCCTCGGTAAGCATAGCTTCTTCTTCACTCAGTTCTGGTTCATTCACATAGTAAAGGTACTCATCTTCTTCAGGTTTGTAGAGAATGTGAACACTTGAAAAGGCATACCTGCCTGAGATAGGATAACTCTCAACCTGTGTCCACCCCTCAGGAACTTCAAACCCTCTTTCAAGCTTTTTGGCAAGGACAGAAAAAGTTTCTTCCTCAAGCCAGTCCTCTCTCACCGTTTTCTTGAGTTCTTCAAATATCTTTTTCTGAACCTGTTTTTTATCCCTTTTCAGTTTTAAAGAGAATCCCATCAATGAATCCTCAATCTTTCATGTAAAAAGCTTTCTGTTTCCTATGATGATGAATTTTTCTGTGATGATGCACTAACTCCTGGGATATTTTCTCTGGCCTGGAGGCTCATTATTTCAAATCCAAGGTTTTCATCAACCAAGCTCATCAGGAGACTGTCAAGCATGCTTTCTGTACATACAACTATAACCCCACATCCATGGTGTGCTGCTTCGATACAGACCTCCTTTGAACCGAAGAATATGGGTTCAACCCTGACCTTTCTGCAGGCAACAAGTGCTTCAACACCAATTGCAACGACGATTTTCTTGGGATTTGCTTTTATGAGGGTCGAAAGACCTTCGAAATCAACCTTTCTGCTCCCTCCCTCTCCAACATCCGGAACCTTCACAATTATGATTTCACCTTTGCCCGGAGGATGGAAACCTTCTACAGGCTTGATCAGCACATCTTCACCATCCTCTGATGATGTCAGGGCAATACCATTCCCATTTTCTGCTTCCTTAGCAAAGATAAAGCCATCACTGTACCAGTACTGAATTCTTGAATTCTCCCTGATGCTCCCCTCAGCTATTGCAACAACAGAACGAGAGTAAAGCTTTTTGACAAGTTCCTCGGAGAAAACATGAAGGTCAAAAAGATTCTTCGTGAGCCACTCCACACCCTTATCCGTTACCTCATAAAAGCCTTTATGAATTATTTTCACAAATCCTTCATTCACAAGCTCTTTGAAATATTCAGATATAGCCTGGGGAGTCAAATCGAGTTTTCTGGCTATCTCCCTCTGATTAGATTCCTTTCTCAGCACAAGTTCTGAAAGAATAAGCAACCTCATCGTTTCCTTTCTGCTCAGAAGGACATTCATCAATGAGAGTTAACTCTATAATTTTTATATTTTGTTATCCCCTTTGCCATAACCTCTCCATTTTTCTGGGTGATCAGAAAAAAACTCCTGACAGTCATATTATCTCGAAAAGCACATCCTCTACATCCATTCCACGATAGAGCACATCAACGATTCCCCTCATAAATGGAAAATTGTCTGCTTTTAGCTTGCCACCCATTTCAAACTCTTTTAAAAGCCTATATGCTTTTCTTGCAGTTCCATAACCCTCCACAACCCCCACCCCCCTTTTTCTCAATTCAGTCAGTGCCTGCTCAATTCCCATTCCCTTCCCGAGTAGTTCACCAAGCATACCGTTTCTCCCTCCCCTGAAGGTGGCAATCAGGTCTCCAAAACCAGAAAGGCTGTATACTGTTTCTTTCTTTCCACCAGCAGCCACTACCACTCTTGCTGTTTCATCAATTGCCATCGTCACAAGAACGCCTTTGAGATTACTCATCTCAATACCACCCATTCTCACCTCATAACCTCTTACCCACGCAATACCAATTGAATAAACATTTTTCAAAGCTGAAGTTATTTCCGCTCCAATGATGTCTTCAGAAGGGTTTATTCTGTAATAATCTGTTTCAAAAAGCTTTGCTGCCTTTTCTGCCAGCTCTATTTTATCCGAGCTGAAAACAACCCTTGTTGGATTTCTTGCAGCAACTTCTCTCGCTATAGAAGGTCCTGTTATTGCAACAACCTTCACATAGGGATTTTTATCCCACATGAATTCTGGAACGGTTAAAATTCTTCCACCAATCTCCAGCAATCCCTTTGAGATCGTTATAACATTCTTATGATCAAGTAAATCACTTATCCTGTCGAATATGCCTGTAACACCATCTGTGCTTACAGCCAGCAAAATAACATCGTGCTTATCTACTTCCTTCAAAAGTTCATCAGGATAAGCTATCCGGACTTTCTCAAGCTCTCTTCCTATTCTCGGATGTTTTTCACCTCTTTCCAAAAGTTTTAAAATTCCAACATCAAACTCAGTACCGCAGATTGTTACCTCCACCCCATTATCAGTTAAGGGTACAGAAAGGGCTGCTCCCATAGCCCCGGCTCCCACAATCAAAACATTCATAGCAAACAACTTATTTTTAATTATTAAAAGTGTTTTGTTACCGGATGGAAAATAAGTATATATACTTTTGACACTGAATATCTATCTAACACATCTCCAAACTGCGACCAATAAATTTTTTAACAAGTTATGCAAGGCTATTATTACGGGTGGGGGATTCTATATGCACAAAGAAGAGCTTGTATTTTTACATCTGACGTTGTTCCACATGAAGAGATTTTTCGAAGAAGCAGGTATCGCCAACGGACACTTTGCTTCCTATGAAAAACTTGGAATTCAGCCAGTGCATATACACAAAAGCAAAGCAGACCATAAAAAAGCAATTATAACCCTATGCAAAGGAATTACTGATATTTTCAAAGATAGCCAGCCTGAAGATGTAATAAAAAACCCGAGGGTTAAGGAGTTACTGGAAGTCATCGGCGAGGTCGAGCATCATTAAGTACGCATCTTCTCCATCTCTGTAATAGCCAGTGATGACATCCATAACCTTAAACCTCTTTTTTTTATAGAGGTTCTGTGCCTTAGTATTGGAAACTCTCACTTCCAGAAGAACAGCCTTTTTACCCCTCCTTCTGACTCTCTCAATCGCCGAGTCCAAGAGCATGCTTCCAACACCAAAACCTCTAAACTCCTTCTTCACAGCGAAGGATATGATTTTGGATGAGTCATTCATATCCATCACAGCGATGTAACCCACAACACTTCCACCTATATCTGCAACAAGAAGGTCGTTGCTGTGAGATAAATAAATAAAAAGGTCATAAGCTGGATTTTTCGGGCTGAATGCTTCCTCCTCAATTCTAAGGATGTCCCTGAAATCCTTTACTGTGTATTCTCTGATCATTACAGAAAGCACATATTTAAATCCACATTACTGTATTTAATTCATATGGTGTACAGAGAACCCTTCACAGGGTTGATTGAATACATATCCAGAAATTACTCTGGTAAAATCGTTGAGGTTTGTTCCGGAAAAATGTTCAGAGTTGCTATTGAGCTTAAAAAGAGGGGGTTTGATGTAATATGTGTAGATGTCAAAGCAATTGATACTCCCGACATAAGATTTATTCAGGACGATATTATCAATCCTAAAGACGAGATATATAGTAATGCTTCCCTAATATACTCTATCAGACCTCCTTATGAACTCTATAAGCATATTTTGAAAATCGCAGAAAAAAACAATGCTGACTGCATAATAAAACCTTTCTACGGAGAGATCCCGGAGGAGTTCAGACTCATGAATTACAGGGGTGATCACTTCTACATCCGGAAATTCAGTAAAAATCATCCAAAGATTTTAAAATGATTGACCTGGATATACATTATGGCGGGGCTCCTTACAATCAAGGATATCGAGAAGTGCGTGGGATGCGGGCTCTGCATGTATGCATGTGCAAGAAGAAAGGTAAGGAAACCCTTCATTGGACACGACCATTCCGGAATCCTTGCTGTGAGTCTGAGCGGATTTGAAAGAGGTGCAACGATCATAGTCTGCAAAGCATGTCCCGATCCTCCATGCAGTCAGGTCTGTCCTACTTCTGCTCTCATTCCAAGAAAAGGCGGAGGAGTTGTTTACAGGGAGAAACTATGCACAGGATGTGATAACTGTATTGAAGCCTGTACCATAGGTGCGATTTTCAAAAGAAGGGATGGAAAAGTCGCTCTTTGTATTCACTGCGGTTACTGTGCTTCTTACTGTCCCCATGGAGTGATTGAGTACATCTCTACAAAACAGAAGGTCTCCGAGAAACAGGAGGTCATAAAATGAACTCCGGGTTTGCAGATAGAAAGTACATACTAAACATAGATCTTTCCAGCTATTCTTACTCTGTAGAGGAGAGAGACGATCTCTCAGAGCAGATTGGAGGTACCGGTTTAGCTGTAGAACTGATGAAAGAGAATCTAAAACCGTCTGCTGATCCCTTGAGTGAAGAGAATGTGATAGTTTTTGCTATAGGACCTTTTACTCCTGCTTACCCCTTAGCTTCGAAAACCGTTGCAATGTTCAAGAGTCCATTAACAGGGAATCTCGGGGAGAGTCATGCTGGAGGGAGAAGTGCAACAAGTATTGCAAATGCAGGTTATGATGCAATAGTGATCAGGGGAAGGAGTGAGAAGCCAGTTTACATAGTTGTGGATAATGAGAGAGTTCATTTCAGGGATGCAAGGGTTCTCTGGGGAATTGAAGATTCTCTAATAACAGGGCGAATAATAGCTGAAAGGGAGAAGGGAAGAGGAATAAGAAGCATAATGAGAATTGGAGGTGCTGGGGAGAGACTTGTAAGATTTGCAGGTGTTATGACAGAAACCTACCGTCACTTTGGAAGACTGGGTCTCGGAGCGGTCTTTGGAAGCAAAAAACTCAAAGCCATTGTAATAATAGGGCGAGGTAGCAGGGAACCCTTAGATGCCAAAAAATATAGGGAAGTTTACGATGAAATATTCAGAATTGCCACGACATCTGATGCAATGAAAAAATACCATCTGATCGGTACCCCAGTTAATGTCGCTCCTCTGAACGAACTCAGAGCTCTGCCAACAAGAAATCTCGAGTCTGGATTTTTTGAGATGACAGAAGAGATTAGCGGTGAGGCTTTTGCAGAGAACAATCTTGCAAGAAGAATAGCCTGCAATCATTGTCCCACTGCCTGCATCCATATCGCAGCTCTTAAGGAAGTATACGAGGATGAGCCTTATTTCTTCAAGACAATCATGATCTCCTACGACTATGAGCTGATTTACTCCCTTGGCTCAATGCTCGGAGTTGGTGAGAGAGATGGAATACTGAAACTCATCCATAGAGTTGAAACCTATGGGCTAGATGCTATGAGTACTGGAGTTGTGCTTTCCTGGGCTACAGAGGCTTTAAAGAAAAGGGTAATAACAGAGAAAGACACAATCATACCTCTTGATTTCGGAGATTACAAAGGATATCTGAAAGCTATTGATTATATCTACCTCCAGCCCAACGAGTTTTACAGAAATCTTGCTCTTGGTGTGGAAAAAGCTGCAGAAATCTATGGGGGAGAGGAGTACGCTCTCTCCTTTGGAGGGAATGAGATGGCAGGATATCACACGGGTGAGGCAGCTTACATCGGCTATCTTATAGGATTAAGGCACAGCCACCTTGATAATGCCGGATACTCTATTGATCAGAAGCTCAGAGAGAGGCTTCCACCCGAGGAACTTATCGATTTGCTTGTGAAAGAAGAGATTTGGAGACAAATACTGTCGAGTCTGGTTGTCTGCTTTTTTGCAAGAGGTGTTTACACCCCAGAAGTTGTTTCAAAAGCTTTTGAGCCCTTTGGAGTTGAAATAAGTGAGGAGGAGCTCATTAAAAGAGGGGAAAGAATATACAGGGAAAAACTGAAGCTGAAAACGAATTTGGGATACAGAGCTGATAAATTGAGAATTCCGGAGAAAATTTTCAACATAGAGAGTTTCAGGGGAAAGTTGAACAAAAATTACATCTCCGAGGCTCTCAGCTACTACAGGAGAAAGTACCTGAGTATCTGATGCGTCCTTAGCTGTAGTTGTTACCGCTCCACAAATCAGAAATAATAGTAGTACTCCCCTTTGCTCTTTTGCTCTCTGTCGAGCCTTGAGTTGAGTTTATTGACTCTCGGTCTTTTCGTTTCCTCGTCCCTTCGGAAAGTGATTCCCAGGTTTGAGAGAAATCTGTTCATTCCGTCTTTCATGCTGAGTGGTTTGCTTGATTTTCCTTCTCTTCCTGGCTTGCCACCAAACACAACAAGCCTGTCAGAAATCATGTCTATCAGATAAATATCGTGATCAACAACAAAAACACTCTTCTTTGAGTTGAGAGCAAATCTCCTGATGATCCTGGCTGCCTCTGTTCTCTGCTCTACATCAAGATGAGCTGATGGTTCATCAAGCAGATACAGATCTGCTTCTCTTAAAAGACATGCAACAATTGCAACCCTCTGAAGTTCACCACCACTTAAATCAGTAAGCCTTCTATCCATTAACTCCTCTATTCTAAGTGGTTTAAGGAACTCCGTTTTATAGTAGGATGATGTTACTGCTGGATTAATAGAAGTAAGAAAAGCTTTCACAGTTGTATCAACATCCACTCTGATGTACTGGGGCTTGTAAGAGGTTTTTAACTCAACATCCATCTTCTTATCATCATCTTCAAGAACTCCTGCAATAATTTTGACAAATGTAGATTTACCTGTTGCATTTGGTCCGACTATTCCGAGTACTTCTGATTTCTTTATGTCTCCTCCTTCTGCTCTCAGTGTAAAACCATCAAGAGTTTTTCTGAAGGATGGATATTCCAGCAGTATCGTTTCAAGTTCACTTTCTCTCGGCTGAAACACATCAAACTCAATTGGTTTATCCCTTATCCTGATATTTTCATCAGGAAGGTAGCCGTTCAGGTACTGGTTTATTCCCACCCTGACGCCCTTTGGATATGTAACAACACCATAAACGGATGGTTCTCCATAGGTAATGTGGACATAGTCTGCAAGCATGTCGAGAATGGCAATATCATGCTCAACTATCAAAACAGGTTTTTCTTCTGCCTTCTCCCTTATCACCTTAGCCACCGAGGTTCTTTGATATATGTCGAGATACGATGTAACTTCATCAAAGAAGTAGAAGTCTGCATCCCTCAACAGTGATGCTGCTATTGCAAGTCTCTGTAACTCACCACCACTCAGATTTTTGATGTCTCGCTTCAACGAGTTCCTTAGCTCGAGCTTATCAACCAGCTCATCCATCTTTCCTGTTTCATCTACCTTCGCAAGAAGCTCCTCTGCCGTTCCCCTGTAAACCTTTGGTATTGCCTCGATGTACTGCGGTTTTACACTCGTTTTTATACCTGAGACGATACCTTTAAGATAGTCGAGAAGCTCGGTGCCTGCAAATCTGTCAAAAATTTCATCCCAATCAGCTTCCTCCTTTCCAAGATTTGGTTTAAGCTGTCCAGAGAGTATTTTGACTGCTGTAGTTTTTCCCGTACCATTTGGACCGAGCAGACCAACAACATGACCTTTTCTGGGAATCGGGAGGTTATAAAGCACAAATCCATTCTCCCCATATCTGTGGACTTCCCTACCTTCAAGCTCATGTGGAAGTCCAACTATCGTGATAGCAGAGAAGGGGCATTTTTTGACACATATCCCACAGCCAACACAGAGTTCTTCCGAGATCATGGCTTTTTTGTCTATTACAACAGCCTCTCCACCCGTTCTAACAACAGGACAGTATTTGTAGCACTCCTGGCTGCACTTCCCAGGTTTGCACCTATCCCTGTCTACCACAGCAATTCTGTAGTCTTCCATGACACCACCCGCATCAGAGATTCAGAAGAAGTGTCCAGGAAATATACCATGTCGTAAGGGTCAAAAATCCTACTCCCGCCCAGTCTTTACCCTGAAGCTCTACACCAAATCTTGGCATTATAAACTTGTTTATGTAAACGAACAGTACGAGGACTACTATGCTCAGCGGATCTCGTGTTCTGATGTTTCCAGTCACAATGAAGGATACAATACCCGCCACAACACCGAAAATGAGGGGTAAAAAGGTTTTAATAATTTCCTTAAAATAGTCAGGCTCTGATATTTCCTTTTTCTCCTCTACTTTTTCAGGTTTTTCTGATTTTCTAAGTTCCGATTTTCCAGGTTCCAGTCTTTTAGGCTCGGATTTTTTTCCCTTTTTTTTCTTAGATTTCTTTGCCATCCTTATCACCCTATCTGAATGAGGGTCTCTCTGAGAGAAATACAGGAAGTGGTAGATGTTTAAATGGTTTACCCATACACTCTGACTTTATTCTATCCAGAAGCTCCTCTGGCTTCATCTCAATCTTCTTCTGTTCTTTAAGGGTTGATTCCGCCCTCACAGTCACGGTCAGAATGTTCTCCTTCACCTCTCTCTCCCCAATAACCGCTATGTAAGGAATCCATTCAGTTGAGGCATCTCTTATCTTTTTCCCGAGTGTTTCATCTCTGTCATCTACATCAACCCTCACATAATTGTTTCTGAAGTACAGTGCAAGCTCCTTTGCTTTCTCTAAGTATCTTTCTGAGACAGGCACAATTCTGAGCTGTGTTGGAGAGAGCCAAACGGGTAAAATGGGGAGCTCCCCTTTCTCTTTCATTATGAAGGCTTTTTCGAGGAGAGCATATATACACCTCTCAACTGCCCCACTAACAGATGTGTGTAGAATATAGGGTGTTTTCTTCTCACCACTCTCATCAATATACACAATGCCATATCTTTCTGCATTCTCAACATCAATCTGAACCGTACTCAGTGCTGAGGCTTTGTCAAGTGAATCGACGAAGTTGAACTCAAACTTGAGAACGAAATAGAAAAATCTACTATCCCACATCTCAATGAGGATCGGTTTTCCAATGATTTCAACAAGGCTATGCACAAACTCTCTGTTTTCCTCATAGAAATCTCTCGTAACTCTCACAGCAGTTTCGTAATCCTCAGGATCCAAACCAATATCCTTCAAAACCTCTATAGAGAGTCTGTACTGATTCATGAATTCCTGCTTCGCCTGTTCCATGTTCTTAGCTACAGTATGCATATCTGGCATTGTGAATGCTCTGAGTCTCCTCAACCCAACCAGTTCTCCTCTCTGCTCCTTTCTGAAGGAGTAGCGCGTAAGCTCATACATTTTAAGAGGGAGGTTCTTATAGGTTATTACCGCATCATGTTTCATCAGAAACTGCCCGAAACACGCAGCAAATCTGAGGAAAAACTCCCTCTTATCTCCTGATATTATATACTGCCTTGCTGGAAATCGCTCAAGGTATTTTCTGAGTGTGGGGTGTTCTCTGTCATACATAATTGGAGTTTCGACTTCCATTGCCCCATATTCAACACATTTTTCAGTAATGTATGTTTCAAGGAGGCTTTTGATGAGTCTGCCCTTCGGGTAATACCTCATATGCCCCGAATCACTTGCTGGCTCGTAGTCAGCAAACTGAAGCCTCTGCATATACTCCACATGAGGTGGAATTCTATCGACTGCCCTTTTCTTCGCAATCTCGTAATTCACAAACTTTTTGAGGTTCTCATGTCCCGCAAAATCAAACTTATCAACTTCAACGAGCTCTTTTCCAGGTGTGAGGATGTACCAGTAGCTCTTAACCTTCTCCTCAGCCTTTAGAGCCTGTGTGAATTCCTTTTCCTCAATTGCCTCCTCTTTAACCTCCTCAAATGTGATTTCCCTTGAGAGCTCACTAAGAGGGTGTCCCTTGCAAGATATTTCAAAAGCCTTGTACCAACCAAAGGGTGCACGATGCACTTCGAAGTAATTCGAGAGTGCTGATTCAAGTTTCTTCAGAATTTCTACTCCTGTCTTGGGGTCTGCTAAGTTTGAAGAAAGATGAGCATAGGGATAAACAAGAACTCTCTCAGCCTTAACTTTTTCAGCAACTTCTTTAATATCTCTAACCGCACGATCAACAACTCTGTCGTCATCTCCTTTCTCCACAGAAGTAAAGGCTACAAGTACCTCCTCAAATCTCTTTCTCCCATTTTCTTCTACTTCTTCAGCAACTGAGGTTTTCTTTTTCAGTTCGTATTCCATAAAATCAGCATGAATCAGGAGAAGCCTCATGAAATCCCGATTCATTAAGGGTGTATTAAAGTTTTCTATAAATCTGCCAGTCTGTCACCCTTCAACTACTCAAAATCTATTCCAAGGTTTTTTCCAAAACCGACAACATCCCCAACAACTATCAGAGTTGGACCCTTAATATTCCTCTTTTTCACCTTTTCAGCAATGGTAGACAATGTACCGATGATAGTTTGCTGACTGTTCAGTGTACCATCAACAATCACAGCCACAGATGTATCAGGATCTCTACCCTCTGCAATAAGATTTCTGCATATCTCTTCTATCCTGTCCCTACCCATCAGAATGACAATCGTACCTTCAAGAAAGGCTTTTGACCACCTTTTAACATCCTCCCTTCCGGTCACTACAAGGATAATAGAAGAAAGATCTGGATGTGTAAGGGGGATTCCTGCTGAGGTGGGAACAGCATTGATTGATGAGACTCCAGGAATCACTTCAAAAGGGATTCCTTCATTTTTGAGGTACTCCGCTTCTATGCATCCTCTCCCGAAAACGTATGGATCCCCTCCTTTAAGCCTCACTACCGTCTTCCCCTCTCCTGCATATTTTTTCATCAGCCTGTTTATTTCAGCCTGCCTTACCTCCCCCCTTTCACAGCTGTCTTTTCCAGCATAAATCAGCTTCTTACCCTTTATTTCAATAAAATTGACAATCTCATTTCCCACAAGCTTATCATATAGAACAACATCTGCCTCCTCGATTGCTTTGAGAGCTTTGAGTGTAAGAAGCTCAGGGTCACCCGTTCCTGCTCCCACCAAGTAAACAAAACCTTTTTTTGAGGTATTTTCCTCCATTCGATGAAAGGCTTGGAATGAACCAAATAAATCTTTTGGTAAAAGGCATAATCTCAAAATCCAAAATAATTAAAAATTTTAATTAATGAGGAAAAAGGAGTTACAGAGTTATCTGTTCGAAAGACTTATATATTCTTAAAAAGTAGCAGAAACCGTATAAGGGGGGTGAATTAATTTGAGCAATGAAGAGTTTCCACTGCTTAGTGATTTGAAAAAGGGTCCATGGCCCTCTTTTGTGACAGAGATCGAGAAAACTGCCGAAAAGAAGCCAGAGATGAGAGATCTTCTGAAGCAGTTAGAAAGAAGCTATGAGGACAAAATCACATACTGGAAGCATGGTGGTATCGTTTCTGTCAAGGGATATGGTGGTGGAGTTATAGGCAGATACTCCTTCCTGGCAAAGGAATGCCCAGGAGTTGCTGAATTCCACACAATGAGAGTCAATCAGCCAGCTGGCTGGTTCTACACAACCGAAGCTCTGAGAACAATCTGTGATATCTGGGAAAAGTACGGAAGCGGACTTACAAACATGCATGGTTCAACTGGAGACATAATCTTGCTTGGAACAACCACACCAAACCTCCAGCCATGCTTTAACGAACTTGCAAAGAATGGCTGGGACCTTGGAGGTTCTGGTTCTGCTCTGAGAACTCCAAGTGCCTGTGCAGGACCTGCAAGGTGTGAATTTGCTTGCATAGATACGCTCGATATCTGCTACGAACTCACGATAACCTATCAGGATGAACTTCACAGACCAATGTGGCCCTACAAATTCAAGTTCAAGATTGCTGGATGTCCGAATGACTGCGTAGCTTCAAAGGCAAGGTCTGACTTTGCAATAGTCGGAACCTGGAAGGATGAAATAAAGATAAACCAGGAAGAAGTCAAGAAATACGCGGAGGCTGGAGTTGATATCAAGGGACAGGTTGTAGATAACTGCCCCACAAAGTGCATTGAGTACGATGAGGAGAAGAAGGAAATCAAGATCGATAACTCAAACTGTGTGAGATGCATGCACTGCATAAATGTACTTCCAAAAGCACTGAAGCCAGGTGATGAGAGAGGAGCTACAATTCTCATGGGTGGTAAAGCACCAATTCTCGAAGGTCCAGTCATGAGCTGGGTTATTGTACCATTCATGAAAATGGAGCCACCTTATGAAGAACTCAAAGAGCTCTCCGAAGCTGTATGGGACTTCTGGGATGAGAACGGTAAGTTCAGAGAGAGACTTGCAGAACTCATAGAGAGAGTCGGAATGATGGCGTTCCTCGAAGCAATTGGCGTCGAACCAGACCCAAGACAGATAAAAGAGCCAAGAGCCAACCCGTTCTACTTCTGGAGAGAAGAAGACCTCAAGCCAAGAACCGATCCATGGGAAATCTGGAGAAAAGCCGAAAAGGAGATGTAGTGGAGGTGTGTTAAATGGCAAGCGAGCCTTTTGAAGAAGAATATATTAGTGATATTGGTCCGCCACATTATGAAAAGATGCTCCCGCCTGTTATCAAAAAGAACTATGGAAAATGGGCATACCACGAGGTTGTCAAACCCGGTGTGCTTGTCCATGTGGCAGAAAGTGGGGATAAGCTTTATACAGTAAGAGTTGGTTCCCCGAGATTGCTCAGCATCTACACAATAAGAGAACTGTGTGACATCGCTGACAAATACTGTGACGGATACCTTAGATTTACAAGCAGAAACAACGTCGAGTTTCTGCTCACGGATGAAAGCAAGATAGATGCTCTCATAGAAGAAGTAGAGAAGATAGGCTTCCCAGTTGGTGGAACATGGGATGCCACAAAGGCGAAATATGGTCTTTCAAACATCGTTCATACACAGGGATGGATTCACTGCCATACCCCTGCTATCGATGCCTCCGGACCTGTCAAGGCTCTTATGGATGCACTCTTCGACCACTTCAAAAACATGGATTTGCCAGGATTGTGCAGAATCTCACTGGCATGCTGCCTGAACATGTGTGGTGCAGTTCATGCATCCGATATCTCTCTGGTCGGAATTCACAGAACCCCACCATCAGTCGATGATGATGTTGTGAGAAGAACTTGCGAGCTTCCATCCACTGTTGCATCCTGTCCAACAGGCGCGCTCAGACCAGATATGAAGAACAAGACAATCAAGGTCGACGAGAGCAAGTGTATGTACTGCGGTAACTGTTATACAATGTGTCCAGGAATGCCACTGTTTGACCCAGAGAACGGTGGAGTTGCTATCTTAGCTGGAGGAAAACTCTCCGATGCGAGATCCCCGGCAAGACTTTCAAAGGTTGTCGTTCCCTATCTGCCAAACAATCCACCGAGATGGCCAGAGGTTGTCGATACAATCAAGGCAATCCTCGAGACATGGGCAGCTGAAGCGAAGCCACATGAGAGAATTGGAGAGTGGATTGACAGAATTGGCTGGGAGAAGTTCTTCGAAAAGACCGGTATTGAGTTCAGGGTTCAGCTCATAGATGACTTCAGACAGCCAAGACACACCTTCAGAGCGACAACTCAGTTCAGATGGTAAACGGTGAAATTTAAATAACCTTTAATTTTATTTTAACAGGGTGAAGCTGATGGGAGAATTTGATGAGGAAACAAAACAGAAAGTTCTTGAGAAACTTGCACAGAAACCATGGTCAACAAGAGACTTGGCAAAGGTTCTTCAGATGAAAAAGAGAGAAGTTGATAAAATATGTAAGGAGCTCATTGCTGAAGGTAAAGCAGCATACTGGAGCTCTGGTTCAACTGCCTATGTAACAACCAAAGAAAAGGCTGAAGAAATGGAAGCAAAGAGAAGAGGTTAACTATTGAGCACTTTTATTTTTTGATCAGATTCTTTTTGAATTTTAAAAAATCAATTCTATCGCCTTTTCTGTTTTTATCGATTCAGCAAATTCCTTTTCTTCCTTTGCAGTGTGAAATAATAGATTATAAATAACAAAAAAGTTAAATATCCTGAAAATATTGAAAGAACATCTTTCGGAGGTGATACTCGTGGCAGAGATAGTTGTGGATAAGGAGACATGCGATGGATGTGGGGAGTGCATAGCAGTCTGTCCTGAAAGTGTATATGAGTTTGACGACGACGGAAAATCCGAGCCTGTTAACATGGAAGACTGCTCTGAGTGCTGCTCCTGTGTAGAGGTTTGCCCAACAGGTGCAATAACAATCGATGTTTGCGAGTAACCTGCTGATTGCAGGTTTATTTAATTTATTTTCACTCTATTTTCAAATTTTAAAATTTTAAATAAACTTAAAAACAGAAAAAAACTAAAAATAGAAATAATGCAAATTTACTTGTACTTTACTTGTACTGTTCTAAAAGCTCTGGATAGACATGACAGTCCCAGCAGTTGGGTTTAACTCCAGTGTACGCATGACATTTATCACAGAACTCTGCTTTGCTCGTGTGACACTCAAAGCATGTATAGGTTGAAATATTATATTCGGTACCATAGGTGTCGCTGATGTATGTCCTTATCCCCTTTCTGATGACATTGTCTCTCCAGTCTTTAAGCAGAACCATGTGATTTTCACTCATCCAATTTGGATCCTCAATACATTGCTCTCCCAACGGTTTCTGTAGTTCTGGAAGGCTTGCTCCGAGCTGTCCAACTGCTGTGTTGTAGAAGTATGGAAAGAAGAAGAACCCAATGAAAATCAGGAGAACCGCTATCAGTGGAGCCCTCATACTTCCACC
This sequence comes from Archaeoglobus sp. UBA234, assembly GCA_002494625.1. Classification (GTDB taxonomy): domain Archaea; phylum Halobacteriota; class Archaeoglobi; order Archaeoglobales; family Archaeoglobaceae; genus Archaeoglobus_A. Next base: position 231,680 of record DACH01000005.1, on the reverse strand, counting down.
TCCAGATATTCGCCAAGTGGATTGCCCCTCAGATCCGTGTCTCTTTCACTCTCTCCCTTCATAACCATCGCGTTGGCTACAAGTTCTGTCACTCCTCCCATCTGCACTGGCAGCTTCCAGTACTGAAGCAGTGTCGGAATCGCTGCCCTGTCAATTGCACATGCTGCAGTGACATGGTTGACTCCATATTTCTCATGTACATACTTGACTGCCATCGCTCTCGGCATACCTCCTCTCATCCTCAGCTCGAAAAGCTCATCTGCAAGCAGTCCAGCTCCACTGCCACAGCAGTAACTTTTCTCCCTAATCGCATGGTCAGGCATATCGTAGTAGTAGTTGCAGACTGATTTCAAAACGAATCTGGGTTCTTCAAGCAGTCCCATCCCTCTCGCTATGTTGCAGGAGTCGTGATGTGTCACCCTCAAGTGGTCATTTCTGCTCTTGTCAATCTTAAGCTTCTTGTGTTTCAAGATATCTGCTAAGAATTCAAGTATGTGAACCATTTTTGTACTGGATGCATTCTCAAATACAGTTCCTGTGATAGGATTCACTGGCTCTTCAAGAACTTTCAGTGCATCATCATATGTGTCATCTGCATAAGTTGCCATGTACTGATGCTTTATTCTCCACATGTGGCCGCATTCTCCTCCGAGTATCCATTTCACACCAAGCCTTTTAGCCTCCTTGTAAATCTTCTGATTTATTTTCTTTGCAACCTCAAAGGAGTGGAAGAAGCCGAAGTTACCACCTTCTGCTGCATAGGTACTCATCGTGTAATCCAAGCCAAGTTCATGGAATATCATCAGATAGCCCATGAAGGTGAACCAGTGAGGTTGTGCAAAGTAATCTCCTGAGGGTGTTACAAAGAGTATCTCTGCACCCTTTTTGTTAACTGGCACCTCTATATCGACTCCTGTAATTTCCTTTATATCATCAACCGCATACTGAATGGAGTTAACAACTCCTCCTGGATTCAGACCAAGATGGTTTCCCGTTCTAACACAGGCTGCAGCTGAGATCAGGGTAAATCTCTGGCTTATACCAATTGAAGCAAGGAGTTCTCTCGCAAGCATCGTTATTTCAGCAGTGTCAATACCATAAGGACAGAACACCGAGCATCTCCTGCACTCAGAGCACTGGAAATAATACAGGAACCACTCTTTTATTACATCCTCTGTAAGCTCCCTTGCTCCAGCATACTCGCCGAAAACCTTTCCTGATTTTGTGAAATACTTCCTGTAAATTGATCTCAAAAGCTCAGCCCTCACCACAGGCATGTTCTTTGGGTCTCCAGTCCCGATATAGTAGTGACATTTATCTGCACACGCTCCACATCTGACACATATATCCATGAAAACTTGGAAGGAGCGATATTTCCTCCTGAGCTCGTCCATCTTATTTATTATTATCTCTTTCCAGTTTGGTGGAAGTTTCCAGTCTTCATCAAGTGTATTCCATTCTCTTGGATATGGTAAGTTCAAATACTCCTGATCTCTAAGGAGTGCTGCATAGCTGTAGTATCCCTTCCTCATTTCGGTTGTAGGCTTCAGCAGTTCTCTCCAGTTGCCGAACTGCTGTCTGATTTCAAATTTTTCAAGATCCTCAAATTTCTGTTCGCTCATTTTCACACCTCCTCTGGCTTCACAACATAACCCATGTTCTCAAGCTCATCCAAGTCGTCTTTGAAGTTTTCATAGAACTCATCCCAGTCCACTCCCTTTACTGGATAGTTCCACGGGTTGATGTGTCTCTTTGCTCTCGGATTGTTGGGCATATTTCTCGTGGGGCTGAAGAAGATCCCGGCTGAGTGCATCAGTTTGCTGAAGGGGAAGTAAGCAAGGAGTGTTGACACAAAGAGAAGATGCAGCATGAACAGCCAGTGAAGATCCAGATTTGAAGGTGGATTGAAGGCAAGCAATCCCTGTGCAAGCATCTTAACCTCAGTGACATTAACTGGAATTACATACCTCATAAGAAGTCCTGTCACCACAACCCCGAGGAGCAGGAAAAGTGCAATGTAGTCTGATGGAAGGGAGAATGTTCTCTCCTTCGGGAAGGCTATTCTTCTGATGAGTAGATATAGCAGAGCTATCAACAGTAGCAAACCTGTAACCATTATGTTCACAACATGCGGCTGGAACCAGCTTAGATGTACCTCTATGAATCCATCAAGTCTGGTTATTGCTGTAACAAACCAGGGAACTGGCTCTAAGAAGAATCTGAAGTGCCTTATCAGCACGGTTAGCAGAGACCAGTGGAACATCAGTCCAAACAGCCATAGCCATTTTGTGCTGACAGCCGTTTGCCCCGGAAGCTCATACCTGACATTCTTCCAGAGACTTCTAAAGAGGAAAACCTCCATAAGCATTCTCACAGCAGTCTCCCATCCCGTATAAGGGCTATCAAATCTATCCATAAAGGTTCTGTTCAGCCATGGGAGGGAGTATTGCTGTCCCGATGTTGTTGTTATGTTGAACGGCACAGCACACTTTGACCACTGAAACACTCTGTAAAGAACTCCTACCACAAATATGAATGCAGCAACATAAGGTATCACTACCCCAACCAGTGTACCCAAAAAGCTCATTCTTCCACCTCCACGCATGCCATATCACATGATGCTTTCGCTATCTTGTGCTCTTTCTCTGCATGCTCACAGCAGTCGTCAACATTATCAAAAACGGCATCGCAAAGTTCACATTTATACTGCTTTGCAGCAGGTTCAGCTTCAACGCATGCCATATCACATGATGCTTTCGCTATCTTGTGCTCTTTCTCTGCATGCTCACAGCATTCATCTATATTCTTGAAGACAGCATCGCAAAGTTCACACCTATACTCCTTTTCCTCCTCAACCGGCACTTCCTCTTCTTCAAGCTCCTCTTCAAGTTCTTCCTCAATCTCTTCTTCCTCAACAATTCCTTCTGTCTGCACACCAATTGCAACCTTTGCAAGCACTGTGAATATCAGAAATCCAATCCCCCATACACCGAGAGAGATCAATGCCTCTGGAAGTGAGGGCCAGTACTCGACAATTGTTCCGACCTGTGATGGGATGTATCCTGGAACAATCAGCCCGATTCCCTTCTCCATCCAGATCGAAATGAAAACTATGCCACAAGCGATTGCAAGATACTTCGGTGTGTTTCTTACCTTTGGAATGACCAGCATTATTGCTGCAACAATACCAAGAATCAGAGAAGTCCATATCCAGGGCACAAATCTCGCATAGACATGCCCTCCCTCCTGAACTCCGAAGAGCAGATATGTGAAGTACTCAAGGTGATGTGGATTGGCTGCATAGAAAACCGTGAAAAGCTCTGCTCCAATCATGAACAGATTTGTTATCATTGCAAATGCGACGATCTCTGAAATTTTCTTTATTGCATCATAACCAATATCGAAATTCGTAAACCTTCTTATCACAAGCAGAGACAGAATCAGAAGAGAAGGTCCTGAAGCAAAAGCTCCGGCAAGAAATCTCGGTGCCATCAACGCAGTATTCCAGAATGCCCTCCCAACAAGACCACCGTACAGAAAGGCAGTCACAGTATGGATGCTTATAGCCCAGGGTATGGCGATGTAGATCAAAATTTTCAACCATGTTGCATATCCCTTGCTTTTCTCTCTTGCAGCAAGAACACTCCAAGCAATAACAATGTTGAGCAAGAAGTAGACAGACAGAACTATGAAGTCATAGAACATCACTGAGTTTGGTCTTGGATTAAGAACGAGGTTCAGAACTCTATCAGGTCTGCCGAGATCGACCATGATGAAGAGAATACACATAATAACGGCTGAAGCTCCGAGGAACTCACCGATAGCTGTAACATTCTTGAAACGCTTGTAATCATACAGATAAGCGGGTAAGACAACTATAACTGCTGATGCTGCAACTCCGACCAAGAATGTGAAATTACCAATGTACAATCCCCAGGAAACCTCCTTGCTCATTCCTGTCACAGTCAATCCATTCTGATACTGGTAGTAATAGGAAGCTGCTCCCATAGCGATTATAACAGCAAGAATCGCAACCCATGTCCAGTAATACCTTCCACCTCTCAACGCATACTCAATCATGCAATCACCTCACAGCAGATAGTAAACTTTGGGCTCTGTCCCAAGTTCCGGTTTTCTTCTTATGAAGAAGTGTTCTCTGAGTATCTTTGAAACCTCTGACTCAAGAGCATTCAAATCACCGAAAATGAATGATTCTTCAGATACCTCAACACAGGCAGGCTGCATTCCCTTCTCAAGCCTTTCTACACAGAAGGTGCATTTCTCAACGACACCCTTCGTTCTTGTGTGATATGTCGTGTTGATCTTCTTTATGAAGGGTCTCGGGTCTCTCCAGTTGAAGCTTCTCATACCGTATGGGCAGGCAGCCATACAATATCTGCATCCTATGCATCTATGGTAATCCATTGTAACGATTCCATCATCTCTTTTCCATGTCGCATTTGTTGGACAGACCTTTGCACATGGTGGATTCTCACAATGGTTGCAGAGAATTGGCACTTCCAGCCACTTGAACTGCTCTTCAAGAAACTCATGGAATTGCTCTGGAAATACATGCTCAAAATCTGCACCCCATATCCACTCTACCCTGTCTTTGGGATCTGGAAACACCGGAATATTGTGGATCTCCTTGCAGGCCTCGTAAACCCTCTTTCTCTTTTTCTCTGGGAGGTCATTGAATTTTCTCAGATCTATGACCATGCCCCATTTTACTCGCTGCTGGTCAATAGCAGGTTTTGAAAAAGCAGCAAGAACTCTTTCAGCCTGACTTGCACTCAATGCAACTGCAGATAACGCTGAACCAGCCATAATCAAAAACCTTCGTCTGGTAATCATATTCTACCTACCTCCTTTATGAAGCAGGGGGCAGCCGAAAGTCTAAGAGAAGAGATCTCTGGCTTCGGGGTTTTTTCATGCCAGAAAACTGAATGGAATCCATAGATACCTGATGTCGTCTGCCCCATCTTTTCAATTCCCCCCTCCAATTTAACAGTGCTTAAAGTTATTCTGGAATGGACTGTATTTCTTTAGAATATTAAGTTTTTGGTTTATGAATTTTTCATAAATTAAGAAAAAATAAAAAATAATTAATTATGATAATAAACGAAATTCTTTTAATCTATCAACAACAAAAAAAATTTGACTATAGCTTTTGACTGCCCAGATACTTTCATACAGAAAGCCAGACTGCTAAAAATATTGCAGCTTCAAACTGAGACGAACTTATTGCGAATAGTCTATACAGCCATTTTAATTATTTAAAAGTGGACCGAAAAACTTAATTGAAATACCGTAAATTATATATTCGAAGAGCACGAGCAAAGGCTAACAAAAGGGGGGTGAATAAAGTATGCCTGAGATAGAAGTTAAGGGTAAGAAATTACTGCTTGATGAGGACGGATTCCTCCAGGATTGGGAGGAATGGGACGAGGATGTAGCAAAGGCTCTTGCAGCCGATGACAGATGGACCGGTGCCAAGGTGGAGCTCACTGATGAGCACTGGGAAATAATCAGGTTCTTGAGAGGATATTATGAGAAATATGGTGTTGCTCCCCCGATCAGAATCCTGGTCAAGGAAGTTAAAAAGGCATTCGGTCCAGAAAAAGGAAACCTGAAGTATCTCTACAAACTGTTCCCACAGGGTCCAGCAAAGGATGCTTGCAGAATTGCCGGACTACCAAAGCCAACAGGTTGTGTGTAACTTTTCTACACAAACAAAAAATTTTTTCTTGTTTTTTAAATACTTTCACTCCTATATCTTTTCTGAAAGTGGTTTTTACTGATGTAGAAAAAATCAGTAAAATATTTATAGTATAAGCTGCAACTTAGAAAACATGAGCACGGTTATAGAGAGACAAGATGCCGAAACAAAACAGAAAAAGAAGGTTAACCTGATTTGCTCCAGAAATACAGTTGATGGAGTCTATCCACCTCTAATTCTTGCAATCAACGCTGCAAGAGAAGGGGCAGATGCTAAGGTTTTCTTCACCTTCGCAGGCATAGATATTGTACTTAAAAAGAATTATGAGAAAGATTATAGCAATGTAAAATATCATATGCCTGGCTTCATTGGAGCCATACCGGGAATGAGTAAACTTGCAACCTGGATGATCAAAAAGAAGATTGTCGAGGCAAATATCCCGGATATCAAAGAACTCGTTGAAATGGCTCAGCTTGAAGGGGTGAAGTTCATCGCCTGTTTGATGACTATGGACATGATGGGACTTACGAAAGACGATCTGATAGAAGATGTTGAAATAATGGATGCAAATCAGTTTATGAAATTAGCCTTGGAGTCAGATTTTAACCTGTTCACCTGACTTATTTTTTATTTGCGAGAATCTCCAATCTATTGATTTTTTATATTTTCAATTAAATTTTCAATAAAACCAGGATGGCTGAGGACATTCAGATGCTGATAGCATGCAAGGGTTGATTTTTCAAAAATCCCATCATAGCTCCCTATCCCTCGCCCTCTTATCACTTTAAAGGCATACCTGAGCTTACCTCTCGGAATAAGGCGAGAATAGTGAAATTCATGTCCTTTTAGAATATCCCCTTTCTTACTTATCACAGTATCTTCTATTGATTCATAAACGGTATATCCAAGGGCATGAAATTTCCTGTTCATCTCTGTTTTGAAAGGGAAGAAACCAGACATCTCGAATTCTCCTTCTTCAGTAACAATGCTCTCACCAAGAAACATCAGCCCACCACACTCAGCATAAACAGGCTTTCCAGAATCACAGAATCTGTATACATCCATTCTGAAAGTATCGTTTCTTTCAAGATCTTCCGCAAAAACCTCGGGGAAACCACCACCGATGTAAAGAGCATCAACATCCGGAATCCTTTTATCAGTTAGTGAGTCAATAGTTTTAATTTCAAGCCCTTTCGCCGATAATACATCAAGATTGTCCTGATAATAAAAGGAGAAGGGTTTGTCCATAATCACTCCTATTTTTCCAATTCTCCTCTCCTCGGGGATAAACAAGGGGTTTGGTTTTACCTCATCTAACTTTTCAGCTTTTCTGCTTAACTCAATTATTCCATCAAGATCTACATACTCTTCAACAAACTCAGCAAGCTGGTCAAAAAGCCCTTCATAGTCTTTCTCATGAGCAGGAATGAGCCCAAGATGCCTGTATGGCATATTTATTTCTCTGCGAGGGAGGGTACCATAAACCTTTAAGCCTGTTAGCTGTTCAACCGCCAGCTTTACTCGAGACGCGTGTCTCGGATTGCCAATCCTGTTAAGTATTACCCCCTCCAGATTCACTTCCCTATCAAAAACTTTGTATCCGTAAATCATTGCTGCAGCCGTTCTCGACATCCTTTCAACATCTGCAACAAGCAAAACAGGTGCTTTCAGAATTTTTGCAATGTGTGCAGTACTGCCTTCCTCCTCCACAGCATCATGGGAGTCGAATAATCCTGTTTTGCCCTCTATCACAGCGATATCAGCATCTCTCGTATTCCTCTGAAAGGTCTCCAGAATGCTGTAGGAGTCCATCATAAAGCTATCAATATTCCTTGATTTCCTGCCAGTAGCAAAATAATGGAAGCTGGGATCAATAAAATCAGGACCAACCTTGAAAGGTTGAACCCGGTAGCCTCTGTTCGTTAGTGCTCTCATCAATCCTATCGAGAGCATTGTTTTTCCCACTTTACTCCTGATTCCTGCTATGACAATCCTCGGAATATCAAGCTCCATCCATTCAAATTTCGAAAAGAAGTTATAATATTTTCTGCCAGAAAACAAAAAAGAAAAAATTTACTCGTAAATTAAGGCATTTGCTACGAGCTCGGCTATACCTTTCCACTCTACATCAAGCTGATGCCAGTTTATTATCTCTCTGAACTGTCCCTTACAGTTCGAACAGGCAAGAGCCACTATTTCTGCCCCGGTTTCTTTTATCTGCTGTGCCTTTATCTTTCCGTAAGTTTCCATCCTGAAGGTCATGAAGTCGTCCTTGTGCATGATTGCAAACCCACCTCCACCTCCACAGCAGACACTCATATCTCTGTTGGGCTGCATCTCCCTGAAATCCTTACACACTGCCTTTAAAATTCTCCTTGGTTCTTCATAAAGCCCCCCAAGCCTGCCAAGTTTGCATGGGTCATGATATGTAACGGGCTGTGGATTTTTTTCGGGATCAACTTTTATCTTCCCTGCTTTTATCAGCTCATCAAATAGTTCAAGGATGCTTATTACTCTTACATTTTTCCATTCAGGATAAATGTCCTTGTAGAGGAACTTCATTGCCTCATAGGCATGTCCGCATTCTCCAACAACTACCGTTTTGGGCTTCAGCTTTTTGACTACCTCGAGGTGCAGCTTTCCAATGTCTGCAAGCTCCTTATCACTGAAAAACAGTCCATAGTTTACAACATCATTTGTTCCACCCACCCAGGGAGTGTTATAGGTCCAGTCAATTCCTGCGGCATGTAAAACCTCTACCTGCCCGATTATGGTGTCGAGAAAAGCATAGTAGTCCCCTGCGTTATTTATTACTAAGTAATCCGCCCCAACCTTATCTACAGGTATCTCAACCTCAATGCCCTTTTCATCCTCGAGATCCTCCTTTATGAAGTCAAGTGTATTCAGGAAAGCTTCCGATGGTGTTTTTGTGGCGTTCCCATATTCCTTCTGGTAAAGCGTTCCCTTATGGTAAATTTCATCCGGTGCTATACCAAGCTCATACAGTATTTTTCTGGTTTCTCTCGTTATCAGCCCATTATCAACACCTATTGGACAAACATAGGCACATCTCCTGCAAACTGAGCATCTGTAGGCTGATTCCGCTAAGGCATTGATTTCTTCTTCAGTAACATCCCTTGCTCCAACAAGCCCACCAAAAATTTTTCCACTCAAGGTGAAGTGCTTTTTATAGATCCTTCTCAGCATATCTGAGCGGTAAACAGGATGATAAATCTCTTTCCTCCCGCTTGCCACATAGAAGGGGCAGGCATCTGCACATGTGTTGCATTTCACACATAAATCAAGAGATGTGAGGAGTGGGAGCCAGAATGTCCAGTTCTCCTCCCTGTTCAGCATTTTTTTGAAAGCTGCAACGAATCTGTCTTTTTTTGGCTCGTCTGGCTTAAGAATGTCGTCCGAAAGTGCCCTGAATTCATCAAAAACCCGTCTCATCTCACCACTCATTTAAACCACCTCTAATGGTCTGAACCTCCCCACCTTATTTTGTCCCAAGTATAGTACTTGGCGAAGAAATGCACCATCGAACTCAGTGGAAGATACAGCACAAAGAGCTCAATAAAGAAGAGAGCTGCGAAGAAGGCAGAGTTCCCTGAAAAAATCTCAGGTTCTGGCTTCAAGTAGATTACACTCAGCAGATAATCTCTTATTCTTTCGTTGAAAAAATCTCCATAAAGTGCCAGTGAGGATGTGACAACTAAGAGCAGAAGATTAAGGTACTGTACCGCATTTGATATCAGTCGCATTTCCGAGCTACCAAGTCTCGTTAGAAGAAGAAGAATCGAACCTACAAGAACACTTAGTGCACCGAGAAAACCAAGATAATAAATGTTTATACCCAGCACCGTTAAAACAAGCCATATTCCAAGAGCATAAAGTCCGTAGTGAAGTAGAAGGGACTGAAACCATATTTTTCTGTTATAACTGTAAACCTGATAGAGTACTATTATTTCTCTAAGCATCTCTGCTATTTGCTTACCCTTTGATTCCGGAACAGGGAATAGTTCCCAGTCCAGATTCTTTGGTGCTGTTGCCCATCGTATAGCCTTATAAATTGCAGCTATGACGAAAATTGACAAGGCTATGTATGGCATCACGACTCCAACAAAATATTCCCATCCATTCATTCAAAACACCCCCTGTTTTACTCCATAAAATTAGTTATTTAAATATTTTGTTTTCATAATAAATTTCAGCTTTATTATTTATTTGAACAATCATTTGAATGTCATCGATTTTATAAATTTTTCTTATTTTAAAAAAGCCAGAAGTTATGATTTATAAAATTATAGCTACCAAAAAATAAACAAAAAATTATTTCAAAGCCCTCCCAAGGGCTTTCAAAATTGTGAAAACTGCTCCAATGCCTCTCTGGACATCTTCGTCCCTCATTGCCGAGAGAACCCCGAAGGTAGAGACTTTCTTTATTTCCTCCTCATCAAGCTTTTTGAATCCCTCCACCACACCCTCAATCATTTTCTGTAAAGATGGTTGATTCATGATTGTTGCAAGTTCTGATAGCATTTCGAAAGTCTTCTCAATCAAGTCGAGGTTGATATTGCCTTCTTCATCAACCATCATTGATTCCATGAACCTCGTAAGTGGACCCTTCATGACAAGAGCGTATTCAATGAACTTCCATGTCTCATCATCATCAAGCAAGGTTCTCAGGCGATTAATTTTAGGTGTGAGTTCCTCTGAGAGTT
>DACH01000005.1:220719-220910 GCA_002494625.1 Archaeoglobus sp. UBA234 | reverse complement strand
AGTTCCTCTGAGAGTTCTTTGAACTTGGGTACACCTTCTTCCAGAAAGTCTCTCCCTGCTTCCATTAGATTTATCAGTTTTAGCATTGTGTCAATGTTCTCTGTGAGCTTTGTAAGAAGGATAACGGTTTCATCTCTGTCAACATTCTTCCTGAGTTCGGTTAAAAGCGGTGTGAGTTCCTCTGAGAGTTC
>DACH01000005.1:187712-220397 GCA_002494625.1 Archaeoglobus sp. UBA234 | reverse complement strand
AGTTCCTCTGAGAGTTCTTTGAGCTTTGGTAGTAGTTCCTGGATTAAATCCTTGGTTGCCTCAATTGTATAAACGATCTCACCGTCCAGAGAGCCCAAAGTCTTGCTTTCCATCAGTAACACCCCTTGCGGGTTACAGCAGTCCTCTAAGCATCAGGCTCCAGTACATGGGTCTGAGCATGTAAACCTTGATGACCCAGTTGCTCCACATCTCCTGGGCTGGAGAGATCGATTTTTCATAATCAAATTCGGCAAACATTGCTTTTCCAAATCTTGTTATTATCGGACAGATTATGTGTCCTGTGTATCTTGCCTTTGGTTCTTCTCCCTTCATTACAGCAAGGAGGTTCTTAACAAGAATTTCAGCCTGCTTTCTCGCCCCAGATGCTGTCTTGGATGTGGGATAGTTCGCACAATCTCCGAGAACAAAAACATTCGGATACTTCTCCAGCTGAAGTTTGTGTTTGTCTGCCATCACGAAGTTTGTGGCATCTGCAATCCCTGTTCCTTCATAAATCGATTCTCCCTCATTTGGCGGCACTACGACTAAGAGGTCATAATGTAGTTCATCACCTTCCCATGATCTGACAACTTTCTCCTCCGGATCGATCTCAGATGGTGTAAAGCCACTCTTGGTATTTATGTTTCTATCTCTGAACATTGCGTCAAGCTTTGATGCATAGGGCTCTCGTGAGAATATTGCCGGAAGTGCAGATGTGATGGTTATGTTAACATTGTTTCTGATACCTTTTCTTCTGAAGTAGTCATCTGCAAGAAGTGTGAATTTTATCGGAGCACCAGGGCACTTGAAGGGAATTGGTGCCTGGACGGTTACGAAATCTCCTCCCTCAAACTCCTCGAGAGCCTCCTTGAGTTTAACTGCCCCCTCAAGTGTATAAAAGGTGTGGATTCCGTTCTTGTAGAGATTTTCGGCAAGGCCTTCAATTTCCTCCATAACCAGTTTTGCTCCTGTTGCCAAGACTAAGTAGTCATACTCAAGCCTTTCTCCTCCCTTTGTTTCAACATAATTGTTATCAAAGTTAAAAGAGACCACTTCATCCTGTATAAAATCGCAGCCTGCTGGGATAACATCTTTCATTGGTTTTATCAGGTTCTCGACTTCCTCAAGACCAAAGGGAATCAATGTATATCCAGGCTGATAATAGTGTTTGTCGCTTCTGTCAACAATAGTGATCTCCGCTTCATCCATGGATAAAGCATTTCTAAGTCTTGCAGCAGTCATTATACCTGCGCTACCACCACCTACAATCAGAATTCTCGCCATATTGATTCACCAGTAATAACCATTTATTGATAGTATATAAACATCACGGTGTGAAAATCAATAAAATCAATCAATTGAATTATAAATAAAATTGTTATAATTTTTAAGAGATTTATTGGATTATATATGTAACAATAAAAATGTTTTAATTTTCAAAAAACATAGATTTATTAAATCTTTTTTACTTACCACTTTTTACACAAAGCACTTTGAGAGGATTAATCCTTATTTTCTGAAAACCTATGAGATTTACTTTAAAAGAATTTGAGTGTTTCTGGCTTTAAAATCTTTTTATGGTCTAATAATATATATTATTAGAAAAATTTAATAGTGAATAGAACAGATTATTATGGGGGTAAAAAAATGAGGAAAATCGAACCTGAATATGCAATCGTAGGAGAGACCGTTCAAAAGATCAGGATTGGAGAAACCGAGATTCCATGTTGCACTACAGTTGATAACCTTGAAAGAGTAGACAGCCTGATGAAATCCCTTCTTGAGTATGGTGTTTTTACATTTCAGAAGGATGGAGAGAGAAGAGAAATAAAATCTGAGACTAATGAGGATGAAGAAAAGAGAATCAGAGATTTCATAGCTAATCTCGGGGAGAATGAGAGGCTCCTCTTTGAAACTCTTTCGACAGAGAACTGGTTGTCAAAGACCGAAATTGACCTCAGAATCATGATGAAAAGAAGAGATTTCCACGAGGCTCTTGCCAATCTCAGCCGAAAAGCAAGGGTTTTTGGATTGATAGATAAAGGCGAGCAGTTACACGAACAGAAATTTGTGCCAGAAGAGTTTCATTACAAGTTAAAACCCATTGCAAAGAAGATAAAAGAATTTATGAATTAATATTTCTCTTTTTTATTTTTTATAAGGTGATTAGATGAGCAGAGAAATCGTAGTAGTAGGTGGGGGTGCTGCAGGACTCAAAGCAGCTTCAAGAGCGAGGAGAAGAGATGAGGAGGCTGAGATTACAGTTCTTGAAAAAGGCGAATATCCTTCTCTTGGAAGATGCGGTCTGCCATATTATGTTGAGGGTTTCGTTCATGACATATCCAATCTCATGGAGACCCTGAGTGGAGATGTCAGAGATGAGGAATACTTCAAAAAAGTAAAAAATATCAATGTACTGACAAAAACAGAAGCTCTCAGCATTGACAGAAAAAAAAGAGCTATCAAAATTTCCAGAAATGGACGAGACGATGAGCTGAACTATGACTACTTAGTGCTCGCGACCGGAGCAAAACCAGTAAGACTGAGAGTGAAAGGTGTAGATGCAGATGGAATTTTCTCACTCACCTCAGCAGAGGATGCTTTGAAAATTACGGAGATGTGGATGGATGATTCAATTGAAAGTGCTGTAATCATCGGAGGTGGGCTGATAGGCTTGGAGACCGCTGAGGCTCTTGAAAGACTCGATATTGATGTGACGATTGTTGAACTGAAAAATCAGCTTTTATGGAATTCTTTTGATTTTGAAATGGCAGAACTTGTCAGAAAATGTATAATAAGAGAAGGAGTAAAAGTACTGACATCCACAACCGTCCAGGAGTTCATAACAGAAGATGGAAAGGTTAAAGCTGTTAGAGCTAATGAGAAGATACTGCCTGCAGAACTTGTAATCATATCCATAGGTGTGGAGCCAAGAACAGAGCTTGCTGAAAGTGCAGGACTTGAGCTAACAGAGAGAGGAGCTATTAAAGTAAATGAGTACCTCCAGACCTCAGATCCTTTTATCTATGCTGGTGGAGACTGTGTGGAAAACATAAATCTGCTCACAGGCGAGCATGTCTACACTCCTCTTGGCTCAACTGCAAACAAGCATGGAAGAATCATAGGTGATAATATCACCGGTGGAAGATCGAAATGGAGGGGTGTTCTCTGCACAAGCATTTTCAGGGTCTTCAATGCAGATGCGGGCAGAACAGGACTGACTGAAAAACAGGCAAGAGAGGCAGGCTTTGATCCAGTTATAGCGATTTCTCCTGGTCCGGACAGGGCACATTACTACCCAGGTTTCAAGCCCATCAGACTCAAACTCATTGCTGACAGGAGAACAAGAAAAGTCCTTGGCGCTCAAGCTTTTGGACTTGGAGTTATAGACAAGAGGATTGATGTTATAGCCACAGCTATTCAGATGGGGGGAACTGTTGATGACCTGGCTGAGATCGATCTCGCCTATGCACCTCCTTTCTCCTCAGCCCTTGACCATGTGATACATGCAGCAAATATCATAAGAAACAAACTTGATGGACTCGTGGAGGGGATAACACCTCTTGAACTCATATCAAAACTTGAAAAACACGAAAATGTACTGATATTGGATGTGAGAAACGAAAAGGAGTTCCAGGCAAAGAGGATCAGGGGAAATGTTTTGAATATACCTCTGTCAGAGTTAAGAGAAAGAATCGACGAAATACCAAATGATAAGGAGATAGTAACAAGCTGTGCCATAGGAACAAGAGCCTATGAAGCTGCCAGGGTTCTTCTGAACAGGGGATTTAAGGTCAGATTTCTCGATGGCGCACTTGCAACATGGGTCTTCGATGATTACACCATTCCATCCTGACATCAAAGACTTTTTCATCAGAAAGACTTTAATACTCCAGTTCATTAATTTCAGCGATGGCGCTCGGATTCGTTCTTGTTAAAATATCTCCAAAAAAAGAGAAAGAAGTCTACGAAAAACTTGCAAACCTTGAAGAGATAGAGGAGCTTTACCCCCTTTTCGGAGAGTACGACTTAATCGCTAAAATTGTGGTTAGAGACTTCGAAGAACTCAGTGATGTTGTTGTCAAAAAGATTAGAGCTCTTGATGGGGTTCTCGAAACTAAAACTTTAACCGGAGCAAAGTTCTGATTCGTCTAACCTTTATTTTATATTATTTTCAACTTTCATGGTCATGACGGAGTTCGAGTATGAAACGGAAATCGGTAACGAAGAAGACAATCTGAAGGCTCTCAGAATCATTGTCAAAAACGAGATAGGAGTACTCAGAGATATTACCAAAATCGTCGCCGATAACAGGGGAAACATAACCTATGCCCAGACATTTATTATAAAATACGGAGAGAATAAGGGAAATGCTCTCGTTTATATCGAAATAGAAAGTGGTAATTTT
Organism: Archaeoglobus sp. UBA234; assembly: GCA_002494625.1. Taxonomy (GTDB): domain Archaea; phylum Halobacteriota; class Archaeoglobi; order Archaeoglobales; family Archaeoglobaceae; genus Archaeoglobus_A. The sequence continues at coordinate 215,989 of DACH01000005.1, read as the reverse complement.
GAAAAAATCAGAGAGGAAATAGAGAATCTTGACACAGTAATAGAACTCGAAGAGGAGAAACCCTTTGACAAGGTTTTCGGCAAAAGGGTGATCATCTTTGGAGGGGGTGCTCTCGTTTCACAGGTTGCCCTCGGTGCAATAAGCGAAGCAGACAGACACAATCTGAGAGGTGAAAGGATAAGTGTTGACACGATGCCAATTATCGGAGAAGAAGAGCTGGCAGAGGCTGTTAAAGCCGTTTCAAGATTACACAGGGCTGAAATTCTTGTTCTCGCAGGAGGGTTGATGGGTGGAAAAATAACTGAAGAAGTCAAAAAACTGAGAAAAGAAGGAATTCCGGTTGTGGCTTTGAACATGTTCGGTACTGTTCCAAGAGTTGCAGATGTTGTCATAAGCGACCCTGTTATGGCTGGAACCCTCTCCGTTATGCATATCTCAGAAAAGGCAAAGTTCGACATCGACAGAGTGAGGGGGAAGAGAATCTGAATCGACTACCAAGGGTCTGAGCAACTATCATCTGAACAACTACTGGCTTAATCCAAGCTTTAATTTTGATTCTATAAATCTAAATCCCGTAGATCTAAATCCTATAAACTCAGATCCCGTAAAGCTTGTAACATCCTCTGCAAACCTCCGGATACTTCAATTTTGAAAAATCCGGCTTAAATCCCAGAATGTACCTCAAACTCCTTGTCACTTCAATTCTTTTCTCAAACCTTTCCCTGAAAGTTTTATAATATTTGGAATTCCATATATCCTCAAGTGATTTTTCAACGATGTTTCCAAATTCTGGCTTTCCGATAAGGACTTTATTTCCTTTAAAAATCCTCGGTATCTTATCAAACGGAAAATTCAGATAAACACAGGGGAAAACCTCACCTTCAACTGAAAAAACGATTGCTGAATCAGGATGTGCATCACAGATGGCTCTTTCCATAAGATCAAAGGGTGGGTGTGTAAATTCCACTCCATATTTTTCTGCCTTTCTTTCAGCTTCATTCATCACCCTCTCGAACCTGATTTTTTCTTTCGGATTATCAAAAATCTTCAGTGAATCCGTTATCTCATCAAATACATAATCAAGATGTGTGGCTATCAAACCCGCATCAAGTTTTCCTGCAAGCTCAACCACATCCAGTAGCTCATGGATATTGGTTTTGGTCATTAAAAAGGTGAGATTAACTCTCGGCATATCACTGCCCTTTTCCCGTTTTACCCCATTCAAAACCTCAATATTTTTCACTATATCCCTGAAATTGCTCCCGTACCTTATTTCTCGATGGGTTTCAGGACCGCTTACAGAGATTGCGATGTAATCCAGCTGGAGCTCCACAAGCGCACTGGATAACTTTTCAAGAAGAGTCCCATTAGTTGTCAAACCAGTAACAGCATGTTCTTTTGCTATTTGTATCATCTCAAGAATTTCTGGATGTGCTAACGGCTCCCCCCACCCCTGAAGATGGATCAACTCGGTTCTATTGAAGTACTCGGCAATATTTAAAAAAACCTTAAAGTCCATGTCTTTTCTGGAGGAACTGGCATAAAGTCTTGATGGACACATCAGACAGTTCAGATTGCACCTTCTCGTGATCTCTATCTGGAAAAATCTGTGTTTCACTCATGATAGTACTACAAAGGATATTTTAACATTATCGAGATAGCATTATCAGGTAGCTTTATCGGACAGATTAAAAACAACCAGCTTAAAACATACTCCCTGTTCAGAGAGCCAACTCTTTTGCTATCTTCGCAATTAAAGCCGGTTTGAGAGAGACGAGTTTGATTAATCTGGGTAGAATCGAAAGAAGAGAAGATGGATGATCCATATCAAGCTCCTTAGTGTAGCTTTCGAACATGTCTTTTCCTACCCTCACCAGTTCATTGTAATCTGTATCAGACAGTTTGCTGTAAAGCCTCAGAATTCTCATCCCGGTTCTGTAATCCTTTCCGAGCAATTTTAGATAATCACTCCTGTATTTTCCAAGGTCCGGAAAATTTCTGCCCAGAATCTCTGCAGCAAGAAGGTGATAGTATATTCCCCCACCCGTATATGGCTTGACCATCCCGGCAGAATCGCCGATAAGGCACACATTTTCCTTAAAAATTTCGTTAAGCCCCACAGGAATTGCCCCAGCGTTAACCTCGATTACACTCTTTCCAGCCCTCTTAGAGACTGAGGGATGCTTTTCAACAAGTCTTTCCAGATACGATTTTGGATCGGATTTTGAAACAACACCCAGCCTTGCGGTTGAGCTATCAATCGGAATCGCGTAGGCAAAAAAACCGTCTGAATAATATCTGCCGAAATAAAGTTCGACCATATTTTCATCTAAGCATTCAAACGCTAATTCAACCTGTACCGCTGAAAAAATTTCTGGTCTGGAAAAACCAAATTCCCTTGCCACTCTTGAATTAACCCCATCCGCACCAATCAACAGATCATATTCTTCCAGTCTTTCCCCGGAACTCGTCACAATCCTTGCCTTTTTGCTGCCCGACTCAACACAACTTTCAACATAGGTTGATTTCAGAAAAATTTCCGCAGTTCTTGATGCTTCTTTTATCAGCTCAAAATCCAGTATTTTTCTTTCAATCACAACGCCTTTTCTCTTTCCCACCATTTCGATATAATTCCCATCAGGAGAGAAGAAGAATGCACCCTCTATCCTGTTGACGAGTGATCTTTTCGAGTATTTTTTGAGTTTATCATAACATGGCTGGCTTATCAGTCCAGCACACTGTACAGGGAAACCTGCAGCCTGATGCTCTTCAACCAGCGTGACCTCACATTTATTCCCAAGATTTATCGCTGCCAGAGTTCCAGCCGGTCCTCCTCCAACTATCAGAACTTTCACATCCAGAAATTCACAGGTGAAGTTAAAAAATTTTGGAAATTAATATCGGATTTTTACGAACAGAGTTTTAAAAATCGCATTTTAAAGGAACTAAAACCCCAATCCTCCCCGGAGCTAACCCTAAAAGCTTATATATTTCATAAAAAATAGTTCAGGATACCATGTATGTCCTCACACTTGATATGCTTCAGTACGATTGCCCTTTTGTTATAACATCAGAAGATCTGGATGTGTCATATTTCGGGACTTACTGGGATTTTGAGCGTGAAAAGTTCATTATACGGGGATATATCATCGCCAAAGATTCTGATGAGCTTCAAAATGCCATTTACTCACTCCGTAGTCAACCAAAATTCCTGAAACTGGATATTCTATCCAAGGAAAGACACATTGCATCTGTAAGAGTGGAGATGGAGTACACAAACGCCATGAAAACCATAAGGGGGAACCATGGATACATCGTTGGCCCATTTCATGTAAGAGACGGGAGTGAACTGTGGCAGGTAGGCTTTGACACGAAGAGCGATGCAGAAGTTGCACTCTCCGAACTTGAAAAAAACAATAAATTCGTGATTAAAAACCAGAACAGAATTACAGTCGAAGATTTTTCCAGAATAATCAGCTACTCTTCAATACTGGCTGACCTGATGAGAGCTATTGATGGGTTAACCTTTACCGAAAAACAAATTTTGAGGGAGACCATAAAGCATGGATTTTATGAAGATCCCAGAAGGGTAAACATTACATATCTCGCTAAGAAATTCGGGATATCCAAGGCTGGTGTGTCTAAGAACATACGAAGAGCCGAGAAAAAGATTCTGACACACATAGAAAAGATCATAACTCATGAACTGAGAGATTAACAGGTATTTATTTATACATCTTATCCAATTCTCCAACTATGCTATTTTTAATTATTTTTAATTGATTCCGTGAACATGTTAACCTATCACTTTAAATCATTTTAATCTCCAGAGTCGTATGGAGGTGGTGGATATCAGTTTGAGAGGGAATATTATACTCGTGAACGCAGCAGTGCTCTTTTTTATGCTTGTAACAGCGCTGACCAACTCCTGGCAGGCATTTGGATATCTCACTGGACTTAGTCTATCCCTCTGGTTGATCACTGGAGCAATGAGAGAGAATAAACTCGGTCCCGCAGTGTGGATTGGGGTGTCTGTATTCGTCATCTGGTCGGTCTGCATAACTCTGATTTTCAAATACTGGGCAGAGTTCAGAGGACAGTTTCCAGAATTTACAATAGCCGGTATGCATCCAGGGTTCTTCATACTCTTTCCAGTAATGTGGCTGTTGATTTTCATTCCAGGAACGCTCAGCTATGCTCTGCTTTTCGATAGATGGATTATGACCGAAGACGACTGGAAGGAATTCTGCAGAAAAACAGGTAAGGAGGGTGAGCTATGAGTGCCCCGATTACAATCGCAATTGTGATAGGATACTTCGTCCTCACATTCGCCATAGGTGTCTATGCACTAAAGCGTGTTAAAACCGCGGAACACTACTTCGGTGCACATAAGCTGTTTGGAACTGTTATCACATCCATTGCTGCTTTTGCATCCATAATGAGTGGTTTCGGCTTTATTGGTGGGCCAGGATTGGTTTATGCGCTGGGAGCGACATCACTCTGGATCACTCTGGCTGCCCCCTTAGGCTTTGGTCTCGGATGGTTTCTGATAGGAAAAAGGGTCAAATTAATATCCGAAGTCCGACCGATTGCAACGCTTCCCGACATTGCCGCTGCAAGATTTAAGAGTGAGGCTGTCAGAGCCTTGCTTGCAATTAGCCTTGTTCTGGGAGTTATAGCATACCTTGGCACACAGGTTATGGCTGGTGGTTATGTAGTCTCCGGATTGCTTGGAGTTAATTTAGAAGTGGCGATCCTGATCATATTCGGAATAACCATGATCTACACTTCCATTGCCGGTATGGCTGCCAGCATACTCACTGATTTCTTCCAGGGGCTTGTTATGCTCATCGCTGCAGTCGGTGTACTTATCATGGCTCTCATCATGACCGGCGGGACAGAGGGGTTATTCACCACAATAGGTCAGAAGGATCCCACCTTAATAGATCCCCTCGGTAGAGGTACATGGATGCTCGTTCTGATGTGGTACTTCGTATTCACGATTGGTGGCGTTGGACAGCCCCATCTGGCAACAAAATTCTATGCCCTGAGGAGCTATAAGGACCTCAAATGGGGAGCCCTTATCAGTGGTGGCAGCTACATGCTGTCAAGCCTTCTCTGGATATTCGTTGGATATGCTGCCCTCTGGCTTGTTATTGGAGGAAAGATACCTGCCCTCACAAAACCAGATCAGGCTGCCATTGCTTTCCTCAGCCAGATGCCTGTGTGGATGGTCGCAATAGTCTATGCGGGTCTGCTTGCAGCGATAATGTCAACCGCAAGTGGATTCATATCCATAGGAACTGCTGCATTGGTGAGAGATCTTCCCAAATCATTTGGAAAAGAGGTGGAGCATGACAGGCAGGTATGGTGGGGCAGGGTGGTCACGATACTTCTGACAGTATTCGCTCTGATCTTTGGTTACTTCGGAAAGTATCTCGTTGCTATCCTTGGAGCTCTAGGCTGGGGATACTTTGCTTCGGCAACACTTCCATTGCTTGCAATAGGTTTGAACTGGAAGAGGGCAACAAGAGAGGGTGCGATTGCCAGTCTTTCACTTGCCTTAGTACTCAACATAGGATTCCTGATATACGAGAAAGTACTTGGAATGAAGATGCCTTACGCGATTCCAAGCTATGGTATCAGCATAATCGTTGCACTGCTTGCCATGATTGTAATTTCAATGTTCACGAAAGGTGCTGCTGAGGAGGACCTCGATCCGGATATAAGAGCAGCGATTGAAGCCTGAGATTGGGCAAAACGAGTTTGAAAATAATTTACATATTTTTTATTTCAATTATAAATTCAAAAGATGATAAAACGAGGATAAAAAACTAAATTACGGCAGATATTTTACCCTTAGTCTTTCTTCAAACCAATAGCATCTTTCACAGCATCCTCCTTAGCTTTAAGGTCTGCCAACATCTGAAGGAATATTATGGCTGCTGCAGGAGATCCTCCGCCATGTATTGCTCCGAGTAAGTGAGAACTCGTTATCCAGAACTCAATGAATTTTATTATCTTCATCCTTTCCTCGGTTGAAAAGTTCGGACTTGCCTGAAGGTATTTCTCGACATACTTTCCGACTTCAGGACTTTTCAGGTCGAATTCGGAAGGAGCTGTTACAGGGATGCCACCTGCTATCTCAGCGAGATTCATTATTACTTTGTTGAAGCCTTCAACCCCTATCACCTTCCCCGAGTTAGCCATCAATGGATTTGGCAGCCAAGTCCCATAACTCTCATATCCTTTTGTTGCTGCCCCTATGGATATAGCATAAGCTGCCTCGCTGACACCAACCATCTCTCCGACTCTCTGCCTCAAGGCTGGAACCTTTTCCAGTCCGTTTGCCTTCAACATCAGATTTGCAGCCCCCGTCATCGAATCAACAAAACCTGCCTTGCATGCACCACCCACACACCTGTGTGAAATGGCAAAATTTGTCAGGATGTTTCTTATTGCCTTGAGATCCTCAAAAACAAAAACCCTCTCCCAAGGAATGAACACATTATCAAAAATGACCGTACAGGTTATTCTATCACCATACAGGGGGTTTCCAGTCTCGAATTCTCCTCCTTCTCTAAACTTAGCCTGGTAGCCTGTGTTCTGGAGAACGAATTTTATTCCCTCGTCCTCTGGCTTTGCTGCAAAAGCAATTGCGAATTCTTCCTCCCCTTCCTTGAAGGTCTGGGTAGGAAGTATAAAGTTTACATCTGCTGCAAAAGCACCACTCTGGTGTATTTTAGCACCACTCACAACAATCCCATCTTCTCTCTTTTCCACAACATGAACATACATATCCCTTGCTTCCTTCGGTCTTTTCGCTCTATCTCCCTTTGTATCGGTAAGTGCTGCAGTGCAGGCGTAATCTTTCTTTTGAATTTCCTTCAGCAATAGCAAAAACCTTTCATGGTAGTTCGTTCCAAGCCTTTCATCAAGCTCCTTGGTTGCAGGAAAGAGGGAATTAATCGCATCACTTCCTGTACATCTGTAATTGCATGTCGCCAGCCTCATGCTTAATTCTCTCTGATAATCAAATCTTGCAATCAAATCTTCCGGAGTTTTGTTTACAAAGTTTAATCTGTTCACCCTTTCACCAACAAGCTCTGAGTAGGGAGAATAGCCATCCCTCTTTTTTGCCAGATCGTAGGTCATTGCTATGGAATTCACAACAGGCTTTATATTCGGATGATTGACAAAATCCTCCACTCGCTCTCCCCTGACATAAATTTCTCTCTCATAACCTGAAAGCCTTTCAACATACTCCTTTCCAGAAATCAGCATTTTTCCACCCCAGAACTTTTAATTTTAAAAAATTAAAAATGTTTCTATTTTTTATCTTTTTGATATTAGAATAATAAATTCTAATCTTATCATCTACTGAAAACTTTTTAGCATGCTTCACCTAAGCAATTCATGTGAGAATCGCAATTACTGGAAAACCTGGAACAGGTAAAACAACACTCTGTGAGAGGCTTTTCAGGATGATAAAAGATGACACAGACTGTGATGGCTTTATTACTAAGGAAAAAAGAGAACACGGCAGAAGAGTTGGATTTATCTTTCATGAGCTGAGAAGTGGGGAGGAATGCTGGCTCTCGCATGTGAGAAACCAATCGAGCATTAGAGTGGGAAAATATGGAGTATACTTAGAGAATGTTGACAGGATGGCTGAGAAACTTTTAGAGTACAGAAAAAGAGAATTTGTGATTATTGACGAGATCGGTCCAATGGAACTTAAAAGTGTAAATTTTGTGAGAAGTGTCGAAAAGTTGATGGAGGGGCATAACAACCTTATATTTACAATCCACCTGAAATCAAACCACTGGCTCCTTCAGAGAATAAGAAATGAGTTCGAGGTTTTAATAATTGATGAGAGAAACAGAGATGAAATGGCATACAGGTTAGCAGAGAGGATTTTGAAGAGGAGATAAAATGCAGGAGATATCTGAGGGCAAAGCAAAGATTCTAACCCATGATGGTGTCTTTTACAATCCAAGAATGAAATTCTGCAGAGATTTTGACATGACTGTTTTCAGCAAAATTAGAGAAGAAGCAGGAAAAAAGGTGGATTATCTTGATGCTCTTTCAGGAACTGGAATTAGGGGAATAAGGGCATGTCTTGAGGCTGATTATAACTCATCCTTCAACGACAGAAGCAGAAAGGCTGTGGAGAACATAAAGGAAAATCTCAGGCTGAACAAAATAGAGGCGGAGGTTTTCAACAGGGATGCATGTATTCTCATGAGAGAGATACCTTTTCTTCACATCGATATAGATCCTTTTGGCTCCCCTTCAGAGTTTCTTGACTCTGCCTGCATATTCCCAAAATACCTAAGTGTGACCGCAACAGATACAGCTGCACTCTGTGGAAGTTCACCCTTTTCTGGTTTAAGAAAGTACGCATCCTTTGCCTTAAAGACAGAATATTATCCTGAAGTTGGTGTGAGAGTACTGATAGGAAGAATTTTTTCTGAATCTGCCAAGTACGATAAAGCTCCACAGGTACTGATTTCCTTCACAAAAGAGCACTTCTATAGAGTCCACATAAGGTTTAAAAGATCTCCGTCCTCCGTAAAAAGAGCTTTCAAAAAATTCGGTTATCTTTTTCACTGCTTTAAATGCTCAAGAAGATATATTTCTGCGATAACAGAAGAGACATTTTCTGAGTGTGACTGCGGCTGCAGGCTCACTCAGATGGGTCCCTTATGGATTGGTGAACTACATGAGGCTGAGTTTGTAAAATCTCTTGAAACCCCGAACGAAGAAATTAGAAAGGTTGTTGAAAGAATAGAAGGAGAGGCTGATATCCCGTTTTACTACGATCTACATGTGACCACCAGAAGACTTCGTATCTCACCTCCACCAATTGACTCCGTTATTGAAGGACTTGAAGAGGCTGGATTCGTTGCAACAAGAACAAGATTTTCAGGAACTTCCATAAAAACAAACGCAGATATTGATGAACTGGAAAATATTTTAAGAAATCTGAAAAGTTGAAGAATATTCAACCAAGCCTTTCTTTCAATTCCCTAAGTTTCATTTCACAAAATTTAAAGACTTCTTTTCCATCCTCTCTGCTCAGACTTCCGTCTGCAAGGTAGGAACCAATATACGGATAAACGAAATTATCAATCTCCCATTGAATCCTCTCATATCCAACACCTTTTTCCAGCATCTCATCGAACATTTTACCGAGTTTTTCAATTAGTTCATCTTTGAGTGCCATAAAGAAGGTTGAATTTTAAGATAAAAATGTTGTTCTCAATTCAGAGAGAAGTTGTCTATTGTAATAAGCCACTTCCTTCTTCTCCTCTCAATATAGGCTTTGAAGAAGTCTAAATCCGAATAGTAGACATATCTCATTCCATTACCTTTTGAGCTGCTGACTTTTTCTCTTTTCAAAATATTGCACCTGAGTAGTTTGTTAACAGATTTGTATGCTGTGCTTTTCTCAACATCAAGCCTGTCAGCAAGCTCTCTTACTGACATTGGCTCATACAACAGTTCAAAAATAACTTCAACCTCAGTCGGACTGAAACCTGTCATCCCTTTTAGAATTTTATCATTTTTTAGTTGATTCAAAATTTTTTTCTTTATTTCTTCTATATTTTTAGTTTTATCACACATTGATAACACCCTCAATTACCTCAATATTTTTTGCTGTGGTGATTAAATAAATTGTATATAAACTTTGCTACTCACAGCAAACCCAGAAAGTAACTTAAAAAGTGTAAAGTCGATAAAAATGGTAAATCAGAATAGAGAACAAATGATTACTTCAAAAACTCATCAAATCTCGAATTCTTCCGGATGATTTCCATCTGTCTCAGAGCAAGCTCTCTTGCTTCCTCCATTCCAGAAGATTTCAAAACTTTCCCATTTTCAACATACTTTTCAAGGAGGGGTTCCTTTCCTTCAGGTGGTTCATCACTGAAAAGCCTTACTTCATCCTCAAGCTTCTCCCAATCCCTGTAAACTTGCTTTTTCCCACCTCTTTTCCCTCTTTTTGCAACAAAACTCCCCTCACGCTCAACAATGTCCATGGCAAAATCAATCGGGCTTGCACCAGCAATCATCGTTCCAACACCGAAAACATCTACTAAATCTCTGAGACTGATAATGTCATCAAGAGATAAGCCTCCACTCACAACAATCCCCACATTATTCTTTCCACGAATATCAAGTTCCCACCTGACCTCCTCAATAATCTTCCTGAAGTTTCCCCTTCTGGAACTCGGAGTATCAAGCCTGACTGCATCTATCCTTTCAAGGTTCTCACAGGCAAGTATTGCTTCGGTTTTTTCGTCGTAATATGTGTCAACCAAGTAAGTTCTCGGCACATCTGCATCAACAATTTCATCAAAACTCTTCCATGCCTCAATCTGACTTCCCATGGATATGATGAGTGCATGTGGCATCGTTCCCACACTCTGAATGCCAAGATATTTCTCAGCTGAGTAGTTGCTCACTCCATCAACTCCACCAATATAGGCTGCTCTCTCTATTGTAGCCGAAAGTGCAGGATGCTGTCTTCTTGTACCGAAAGAAAGAACTTTTTTCGAACCTGCAGCCAGTTTTGCCCTGAATGCCTGAGTGGCTACTCCAGAAGCATGACAGATCAATCCAAGAAGTGGTGTCTCAAATCTTGCAAAATCAAGGTATCTGCCCTCGATAAACATTACAGGCTCATTGGGAAAGAAGAGTGAGCCTTCAGGCATCGAGTAGAGATTAACTGGCAAACCTTCCACAAGCTGAAGAACATCACCCAACCCGGCAAAAACCCCCCATTTTGAGGTTGTTATCTCCGCAACAACCCACGGATTCACTCCCTTCTCTTTCAAAACCTTTTCAGTCCAGATGAAATACTTATCAGTTGCTATTCCCTTCTTTATGTCCTCCTCATTGACAATTAGCATAAAACCACCTATACAGTTTTGCATTCACAAACAGCCTTTCCACACCTCGTACAATACCCGGGATACTTCTTATCTACCTCATTCTGGAGGTCAATCCCATAGAGGTTTGCAAGGGAGACGAGCCACGCAAAGATATCTGCCATCTCTTCCCCAATTCCATCGATATCTTCTTTCCTAACAGCTTCAGCCAGTTCTCCAATCTCTTCGACTATCCAGAGCATTGTTTTCTCCTTTCCACGCTCCAGATCTCTGTTTACATATATCCTCTCAATCATTCTCTGAAATTCTCTGATCTCCATCGAAACACCTCAGATCCTCACAGGAATTCCTTTTTCTCTCAAATATTCTTTAATCATTGCGATTGATATTTCCTCATAGTGAAATATGCTTGCTGCCAGACAGGCATCAGCCTTTCCTTCAACAAATCCCTCGTAAAAGTGTTCCACTGTTCCTGCTCCCCCTGATGCTATCACAGGAATGTTTACTTCTTCAGATATCTTCCTGGTAATGGGTATATCAAATCCATCCTTTGTTCCATCTCTATTCATACTCGTAAGCAGGATTTCTCCTGCCCCAAGTTCCTCAACTCTTTTAGCCCACGATACTGCATCAATTCCTGTAGGTTTCCTGCCTCCATAGATGACCACTTCATACCATGCCTTTTCTCCATTCTCAAGTGTAACAGTATATTCACCCCTGCTCAGATCAAAATTTCTCCTGCAGTCAATCGCAACAACGATGCACTGACTGCCGAACATCTCAGAAGATTTCCTTACAAGCTCAGGATTTTTAACTGCTGAGGTGTTTATCGAAACCTTGTCTGCTCCGGCAGATAAAAGCTCAGAGATATCCTCCAGATCTTTTATTCCACCTCCTACAGTTAATGGAATGAAAACATCCTCAGCCGTTCTCTCCACAACATCCACCATGGTTTCTCTTCCATAAGGAGAGGCTGTTATGTCAAGAAAAACCAGTTCATCTGCTCCTTCGTCATTATACCTTTTTGCAAGTTCAACAGGGTCTCCAGCTTCTCTCAAGTTTACAAACTCAATCCCTTTAACCACAGTTGCACCCTTTTCATTAAGGGTAACATCAAGGCAAGGGATTATTCTTTTCGACAGCATAACTATCACTAAAAGGTTATCTCAAAGTCTTTATACTCTCCGGTTGGCTCGTACTCTTCAACTTCAACACTCCTGACAACCGCACTTCTGGGACCTCTCCTAACCCCTGAGATGAATTTATCTATCTGTTCTTTTTCACCCTCAGCTACAGCAAGAACTCTTCCATCACTCAAATTTTTAACATAACCTTTAACTCCGATTTCCTTGGCGAGCTTTCTCGTGAAATATCTGAAACCAACCCCTTGCACAACACCACTGACATATACTCTGACACCTATCATCCATGTAATGGTGAACCCCACCATTTTAAATATTATCTTTCTTCAACTCTCGAATTTCTACTCAGTGTGTAATTTTTAGAATGATTAATTATTAATTTTTTAAAAAAACGGTAAAATAAAATTTTTTGTTGATATAATCTGTAAAGAATTTTGGATTTTAAAAATTAACAGTGATTATCCACACTATGAAAAAAACAAGCCATTTATTTTTTAGATTTTTGAAGAATTAATCTTATCCCATATTTTTGATTATTAGAAAAATTTATTAAGTGTTAGGTTTAAGATTGTAACATGGGAAAGGTAGTACACATAATACCGATTGGTGTGAACGAAGAGAGACTACTCGACAGCATAAGAAAAAGTGGATACCCAATACAGAAAGTCTACATGGTTCTGGGCAGTGATGAAACACTCAGTGGGGAAAAAGAGATACACGCCAAGGCAGACGAGATTGAAAAAACACTAAAAGTGCTAATAGAGGTGGAAAGAGTTTATGTGGATAAGCTGAATGTCTATTCCGCCGCTCTTGAAATTTTAAAAGTTATAAAGAAAGAGCTTGTTGAGGAGAATGAAGTTATGATTAATGCAACCGATGCTCCCAGAACTCTTGTAATTTCCTGCTATATTGCTGCCCAGCTTTCAGGGAGCAGGTTGTATATTGCCCTACCAAAGTATGAAGATGGAAAGGAAATAGGAATAGACAGGATTCTTGAGATATCGATTCCACCTCTGAAGAAGATAAGCAATGACAAAGTGGAAATCATTAAGCTGATTCAGGACAACGGAGGAGAAGTGGAGTCAATAAACAGACTCATTGACCTTCTTGAAGGAAGAACAGGTGATCAGAAAAAGTACATGGCACAGAGGGCAAGAATGAGTTATCATCTCAAGGGTCTTGAAGAGGACGGACTGATAACAATGAGAAGAGAGGGTAAAAATGTTAAAATAATCCTCACTGAGCTTGGAAGGGCTTATGCCCTAATGGCTGCCTAAGCTTTTTTAATTTTTATTCTGAAAGCTTAATTATCATTCCGTTCTTTCTTGCCCGTTTAAGAGACCATTCAGAGAGAATCAGGAAAATTGCAAGATACATCAGGCTCAGGCCAAAACCAGCTGCAAGTGGCTGTGAAGTGGTTGGCGAGAAGCCATAGAATGCTCTGAAATACTCTAAAAAATGAGTTACCGGGATAGCGAGGGCAACGAGCCTGAATTCAAATGGAAGCACAGAAACGGGATAATAAATCCCACAAACAAGCATTATTATGGCTGTTAGAGTCCAAGCAGCTATTTCTGCCCTTCTGCCAAAGATTAGCATCAAAATGCATGCACTCATTCCAATAAGGAGAGCTGTTACAAACAGACCTATCAGAAAAAGAGCAAGAGCTCCAGCTGGAATTGAAAGCATATTGAGGTTAAAAACATAGATGCTGAATGCTGAGAGAATCAGAAAGGCTACAAATCCCCTGATGATTCCTACAACCCATGAACCCATGAGCATGTTGATAAAAGAAGATGGTGAGGCAAAGGTATATTTCAAACTTTTACTCCATACATCGAAGAGGAGAACATAGGTCACATCGAGCTGTGCGAGCTGTATTACACTCAGAGAGATTGCCCCAATCATGATGAATGCCAGCTTATTCTCTCCAATCTCGAGATATGTTCCCATAAGGCCGACAGAGAAAAGGCTGATAAGTGGCCAGAAAAGTGTTTCAAATACCGTGAAAAAATTTCTTCTTGTCATTATTATATTCTTGTATGCAAAAGCCATCGTTTTCCTAAGCTCTTTTTGCAAGCTCGAGAAAAACATCCTCAAGATTCGCCTCCTCCACAGTTATGCCTTTCACATTATTCCAGTAGGGTTCGATAAGCTTTACTATCTCCTTTATCCTTTTCTCACCACTGTCAACGAAAAAGATAAGTTTTTCATCTCTGAATTCCACAGAGTATATTCCTTCAGGGGGGAGTTTATCGAATGAGATTGTATCAATATAGGAGAGTTCCACAATAACTCTATCCTTTGCTCCAATTATTTTTTTCAGGTCATCCTGCGTCCCTTCAGCAATTATTCTACCATGATTGAGGAAAGTGATTCTGTCACAGAGCAGTTCAGCTTCAGCCATATAATGTGTGGTGAGAACAATGGTTATACCCTCCTCCTCATGTATCTTGAGGATTTTCTTTCTCACCTTTCTCGCAACATCTGGATCAAGCCCTGTTGTTGGCTCATCAAGAAACACGAGCTCAGGATCATTTACAAAAGCCTTAGCAAGGCTTAATTTCTGCTTGTTACCGGTTGAAAGCTCCTCAAATTCTACATCTCGGAATTCTGAGAGTTCAAAGCTTTCAATAAGTTCTTCAATCCTGTTATCCTTCACGCCATAAGCCATTCCAAAAAATTTTAGGCACTCATAAACACTCAAACTCCAGGGAAGGTTGAGTCCACTTGACATGTTTATTCTCTCTCTAATCTTCTTTGTTTCTTTAAAAGCATCCATTCCAAAAATACTGACACTCCCACTGTCAGGAATCAGAAGGGTCGAAAGAATCGATATAAGGGTTGTTTTTCCAGCAGCATTGGGTCCAAGTATTCCGAATATTTCACCCTCTTCAATTTCAAGGCTGACATCTCTCAGAGCAACTTTTCTCTCACCAAATAAAGTTTTGTAGGACATCCAGAGGTTCTTGCACTCGACAGCTTTCACCCTATATCCTTCCTCTGACAGATATTTAAGCAATTCTGTTTAAAATCCAAGCGGACAGGTGTAAGGAGTGATAATAAAAAACTTTGCTTTATGGAATATTTCGAAAAACAAATAAATGATTGGTTCTGAGTCGCTTTAATGATTGAGATCATCTTCATCTTCACTCTCATAGTTTCAATTTACATGGCATGGAACATAGGGGCAAACGATGCTGCAAATTCAATGGCCACATCTTACGGAAGTGGAGCGCTAACTTTAAAACAGATAATCATCATTGCTGGAGTCCTTGAATTCCTTGGTGCTTTTCTTTTCGGGAGTAGAGTTACAAAAACAGTTGGGAAGGGAATAGTTCCTATTGAGCTTCTTGATCAACATATAATAGCCATAGGAGCTCTTGCAGCGATATTCTCTGCCGGTCTATGGATAACAATTGCAACATATTTCCATCTTCCTGTATCCACCTCCCATTCGATCGTCGGGGCAATGCTTGGTTTTGGGCTGGCTGCAGTTTCAGAGAACTTGATACCCTTAGAAAGCATAAAATGGGATGTACTCAACAATATCGTACTGAGCTGGCTATTGTCACCAATTACAGGTGCTATTCTCGCTTTTTTGATTTTCTCACTGATTAAATTCCTAATTTTATCAAATATGGATGTTGAAAGGGTAGAGCATATCTTCAAGTACCTGCAAGTGCTCACAGCATGCTATGTTGCCTTTGCCCACGGCAGTAACGATGTGGCAAATGCCGTTGGGCCTGTATCGGCAACATTCGGGTTCTCCGAGGCTCCCTCATGGGTGCTTGCCCTTGGAGGTCTGGGAATAGCAATAGGAATTGCCACATGGGGATACAGAGTTATAGAGACTGTAGGAAAAAGAATTACTGAACTGACACCAACAAGAGGCTTTTCTGCAGAATTTGCCACTGCAACAACAGTTCTTTCTGCATCCTATCTTGGTATGCCAATCTCAACAACCCACACGCTTGTGGGAAGTGTTCTTGGGGTTGGATTTGCCGGAGGTTTGGCAAGTGTTGATCTGAGCGTAGTGAAAAGAATTATTTACTCCTGGGTGCTAACTATACCCGTAGCTGCAGGACTGACAATCTCGATATATACCGTACTGGTGGTGTTTCTATGAGGTTCATCAGATCAATTGCTGATGTCTTTGGATACTCTCCATTTAAGGCTATACACCAGCACAGCGAATATATCGTCGTTGCCGCCGATCTTCTTGTGGATCAGTATGAGGCATTCATCACAGGAGATGTAGAAAAAATCGCGTCTTTAGAAAAAGAAATTGACACACTCGAACATGAAGCCGACAAAATAAAGGCTGAAATAAGAACCCATGTCACCAAGTCCCTGAGACTTCCCGTTGACAGGCATGATCTTCTGAGCTTTCTTACATTTCAGGATGAGATAATAAACTACATAGAGCATATCTGCCATATGTTCACATATCGTGAGACTAAGGAGATTGAGAAAAATATCGAGAAGAAGTTCAGACAGCTCCTCTATATGATCAATGATATAATCTGCAAGTATGAAGAGCTTATTGACCATGTAAACTCGCTCATTGCAACCTCTTTTAGTAAAAAGGAGATAACAGATATACTCCTCCATGTCAACTCCATAGAGCATGTGGAACACGAGTGTGATAAAGTACAGATAGAGTTGCACAAACTCCTCCTGAACAGCAAAATGGATGTTCTCGATATAATGCTTTTAAGAAATATCTTGATACATCTCGGAGAGATTGCAAACAGCACCGCAAGAGCAGCAGATTCCTTCAGAACTATGGTTGTGGGAAGGTAAATCCACTCCCCTATTATTTTCATTTATAAGATCCTACAGCAACACAAAAACTTATTAAACTCCCGTTCACTGGAAGAGAGGGGAGGTTCAGCTATGAAGTTTGAAAAGGTCAGTCCACCTGAGAGCGGAGAGAAGATAAAGTACATTGATGGTGAACTTAAGGTTCCAGAGAATCCGATTATACCCTATTTTGAGGGAGACGGGATAGGCAAGGACGTTGTTCCTGCTGCGATAATGGTTCTCAATGAGGCTGCAAGATTAACAGGAAGGGAGATTTCATGGTTTAAGGTTTATGCAGGAGAGGACGCTTTCAAAATTTATGGAAATTATCTTCCTGATGACACAATCAACGCCATCCGTGAATACAGGGTCGCTCTTAAAGGTCCTCTCACAACCCCGGTTGGTGGTGGGTTCAGGAGCCTGAATGTGACTATAAGGCAAATTCTTGATCTTTATGCCAATGTAAGACCTATTTACTACTTAAAAGGTGTTCCAAGTCCACTAAAGCACCCTGAAAAAGTAGATATGGTCATTTTCAGGGAGAACACGGAGGATGTTTACTCAGGTATTGAATGGAAAGAGGGCAGTGAGGAGGCTCTGAAGGTTATAAGATTCCTTGCTGATGAGTTCGGAGTGAACATCAGAAAAGACTCCGGGATCGGAATAAAACCCATCAGTGAGTTCGCTACAAAAAGGCTTGTGAAAATGGCAATAAAGTATGCCATTGAGAACAACAGGGAGAGTGTAACTATTGTACACAAAGGCAACATCATGAAGTATACGGAGGGAGCTTTCAGAGACTGGGGATATGAGGTTGCAAGAGAGGAGTTTGGAGATAAGACCATCACAGAAACTGAGTTATGGGAGAACTACGATGGCAAAGCTGAGGGGAAAATTGTGATTAAAGACAGAATCGCAGATAACATGTTCCAGCAGATTCTAACAAGGACTGATGAATATGATGTTCTCGCAATGCCAAACCTCAATGGAGACTACATGAGTGATGCTGCTGCTGCAATGGTAGGAGGACTTGGAATTGCTCCCGGTTCGAATATTGGAGATGGGATGGGTGTCTTCGAGCCCATTCACGGTTCTGCTCCAAAATATACTGGACAGAACAAAGTAAATCCAACTGCTGAGATACTCACAGGAGCGCTGATGTTTGAATACCTCGGATGGAAGGATGCCAGCGAAATGATAAAGAAGGCTGTTGAGAGAACAATCCAGAGTGGGACCGTTACCTACGACTTACACCGACATATAGGAGGAAACTTAGTTGGAACAAAAGAGTTTGCTGAAGAGGTTGTCAGAAATCTGGGTTGATTCTTTTCTTTTAATTACATCTTCTACTTTCTTAGTGACCCACTAAAGCATAAACTATCAATTATAAGAAATAGACTGCTACAGATGAAGTCCCCACCCCCAGCAACAAAATAAAATTATATACCTTCTCTATTCTGGAAATCGAGGTCATTCATCCTTATTAATTCGAAAACTATATATATGTCAAATAACTTAAATTTTGGTTGAAGGAGGTGAAATCAAATGGGTGAGCTGCCCATTGCCCCTATTGACAGATTGATGAGGAATGCTGGAGCGATGAGGGTTAGTGAGGATGCAAAGGAAGTTCTTGCTGAATATCTTGAGGAGTGGGCAACAGAGGTTGCCAAGAAGGCTGTTGAAGTCGCAAAGCATGTTGGAAGAAAGACTGTTAAAGCTGAAGATATTGAACTTGCAATAAAAACCTGATAAAGTCTTTTACGAGTTACCTATCAAATCATAAAATCTTTTTTAATTTTATTTTTGTATTTATTAAAAATACTTGAATCACAATCATCCAAGAAAATGGCTGATTTCTGATTAATGTTAAATACTTTGCACACAAGCAAAGAGTCGATGAGGAGTGATGATGTCAAAAAGGGAGTTGAAAGAGTTGCCCACCGAGCACTTCTGAAAGCTCTTGGAATCACCGATGATGAGATGGACAAACCCTTTATAGGGGTGGCAAACGCATACAACACCATTATCCCGGGCCATATGTCCCTCGACAGAATAACCAGAGCTGTAAAAGATGGTATTTATTCGGCCGGTGGCGTTCCCTTTGAATTTGGAGTCATAGGAATCTGCGACGGGATTGCAATGGGCCATGATGGGATGAAATTTGCACTTCCCTCAAGAGAACTCATAGCAGATAGCATAGAGGCAATGGTTCAGGCTCACAGATTTGATGGGCTCGTTGTTGTTGGTTCCTGTGATAAAATTGTTCCGGGAATGCTTATGGCAGTTCTAAGGCTCAACATTCCTGCTGTTGTCGTAACAGGAGGGCCGATGATGCCCGAAAAAGTTTCTGGAAGAACCGTTACGATTTCCACAGCCTTTGAGGCTGCTGGAATGTACAAGGCTGGAAAAATAAGCGAGAAAGAGCTTAAACTCTACGAAGATTTCTGTGCTCCATATTGCGGAAGTTGTCAGGGCTTATATACAGCAAACACGATGCAGATTATGACTGAGACACTGGGATTGAGTCTCCCATACTGCGCTACATCTCCATGTGGTTCTTCAAGAAAACTCAGAGTTGCAAAAGAGAGTGGAAAGAGAGTTGTAGAACTTGTTAAAGAGAATATCCAGCCCTCAAACTATATCAATGAGAAGTCTTTCGAAAATGCAATAACCATGGATATGCTGATCGGTGGTTCAACGAATACGGTTCTGCATTTACCTGCGATTGCAAGAGAGGCCGGAATAAAGCTACCTCTCGATTTATTCGATGAGATCGGTAGAAGGACACCCCACATAGTTGCCATAGATCCGGCAAGCAGCTACACAATTGCAGATCTTGACGAAAGTGGTGGAGTGCCGATGCTCTTCAAAAAGGCAAAAGAGCTTCTAAACAACGAAATGACTGTCAGTGGACTCAAAGTGTATGAAATTGCTGAAAAGGCTATCCTGAGAGGAGAGAGTATTATCCGAGATATTGATAACCCACTCCACAGAGAAGGGGGAATAGCCATACTGAAGGGTAATCTTGCAGAGAGAGGAGCAGTTGTAAAGGCTGCAGCCGTTCAGGATGAAATGATGGTTTTTGAAGGATTTGCAAGATGTTTTGATTCAGAACAGGAAGCTTTGAAATCAATACTGAACAATGAGATTGAAGAGGGGGAGATCATTATCATACGGTACATGGGACCCAAGGGTGCACCGGGAATGCCTGAGATGCTTCTCCCTACAGCAGCTATTTCGGGAATGGGATACAGCAGAGTTGCTCTTGTCACAGATGGGAGATTCAGTGGTGCAACAAGAGGACCATGTATAGGACATGTTTCCCCCGAAGCAATGGTTGGTGGAAACATAGCCCTTGTCAAGAACGGAGACAGGATATCTATCGACATACCCTCAAGGAAATTGGAGCTGAAGGTAGAAAAGGATGAACTTGCAGAAAGAAGAGAGAAGTGGAGTCCCCCCGAGAAAAAGCTTACGGGCTACCTCTCAAAGTACGCCAAACTTGTGGGCTCTGCAGATGAGGGGGCAGCCTTTGAATAGAGGCTTTATAAATGTCTCCGATTTTGTCTTTTAACAATATCTGAATGCCGTAAATCACAGAAAAATCAGGCAGTTTTTTTCTTTATTTTATCTCTGAATATTACTCTGATGGCGAGTATGCTGATCTCAAAGAAAAGAATCATCGGTCCAGCCACCATAGCCTGCGTGAATACATCTGGAGGTGTTATAGCGGCTCCAAGAATGAAAAAAATCACATAAAAGTGTCTTCTGTAATATGTGATTGTTGAGTAGCTCACTATATCATTTCCGATCAAAAAAAGCATAACCAGAGGCATTTGGAAGACCGAACCAAAAACTGCGAGCATAAGAATTATGAAATTAATAAACTCAGCAATAGAGTATGTTGCCTCTACTCCCTGACTCGCTGCGGTTGAATAGAGAAACTGCATGAAAACGGGAAGCATTAGTAAGTACCCATAGGCAACACCAAGAGTGAAAAGGATTGATGCAGCGATACAGTACTTTAATGCCGTTGATCGCTTGATTTCGATATTCTGCAGAATCTCTGTCCTCTCCTTAAGGGCTCTGTAAATCAGATATATGAGGTAGGGCAACCCTGCAACAAAACCAATATAGAGGCTTATTTTCAGTTTGAGAATCAAGCCCTCAAGTGGTGCAAGGTAAATCAGGTCAGCTCCAAGAGGGAGAAGATCCATTTTAATCTTGGAAATCAAAAAATCAGCTATAAAGGCAAAGGAGATTGCCCATGCAACTGCAACAATGATTACAAGCTTCAAAAACTCATTCCGTATAACCAACAAAACCTCGGCAGCATCAGAGGTGGTGAAATCAGCCATCGAAGATGATTTAATGGGAAGTATAAAAACCTTCACCTTTTGATTATTACCACTTAAAACATGACTTAAACTGCCGAATAGCAAAATTCTTATATTCAACTCCTGGTTACCTACATCAGGTGCCGCCGTAGCTCAGCTGGCAAGAGCGGGTGACTTGTAATCACCAGGTCGCGGGTTCGAGTCCCGCCGGCGGCTTGTTTTTCCGAATTTCACCATTTCAGCCAGCTTTTTTAGCTTCTCCACTCCTCTTTCCACTGTTTTTACTGAAACTCTCAAAGCAGTATCGTGTACTTTCTTGAAGGGAATAATCGATACAAATATCCTCACTGAATTTCAGAAACCCGTAGGATTCTTTGAATTTATAGAGTTTGAAGATTTATCTGGGTGAAAAACTTGGAATAAAGGTTGATTTGGTAACTCCCGATGCTCTTAAGCCTATGATAAAACCCCACACTTTAAGGGAGATAGCCTATGTCTGAAAAAAGATGTTTGATTCTCATTGGTTTGAGGAGTAATAAAGAACGAACTTCCTAACCCTGAGCCGAAGATCAAAAGGATTCTGGAAGAGGTGAAATCAGAACAATGAAAAGTTTTCGGAGAAAAAAAATCTTATGGAAGATTACATCGTTGAAAAACTCCAGAAAGGATTGGAAATTCATCCCACCAGATGATCTTGAGGTGGATGGCTATGAGGAACCTCTATTGATCTCCAACTCGATAAGGGCTTTGAAAAGGATAAATGAAGAAATAGGAATTGGATATGCGTAAATCAGGCAGGTTTTAAACGAGTTGAAGATTAAAGGTGGGGGTGCGAGAGTAAAGCAGATTATGAACTTCTACAAGTTCGGGATTCCAGTAAAATCCAAGAAGGTTATACCTGTTAAAAACAATGATGTCCACAACCTTTATCTACAAACAGCACGATTAATCATTGGTGAACCATATGAAGAAATTTGTGGTGGTGGGGCTAATAGTCTTACTCTTGATGGGTGTTGTGATGGCTTTTAACCCAGCCAAAGAGGCGAAAAAAGTATCAATACCGGCAAATGCGCTGAAGATCTCTCCAAATACCTACTATTTAGGGAAGGCAATAGATAAGAAAAGTGGAAAAGTGGTTGAGGGATATGCCTTCGTGAAATACAAAAAGAGCTTTGGAAAACCAGGAACGGAATGCGGGAATGGAGTATGTGAACCGGGAGAGAATGCCAGAAACTGCCCGGTAGACTGTGGAGGGAATAGTGATTCCTCTACATGTTATGCCTTCATTTCCAGGGGTGCAAAGTGGAGAACAGTCGAAGACTACATCGTGAATCCCAATAATGCTGACGGACTTGATGAGAACTTCATAAGAGACAACATTGCCTACGACATATCCAAATGGGAAGATGCTGCTGATGGATTACTGGATGACAACTCCGTTGATATTCTCGGCAATGAGGTTGCTGGTGTTGTTGATGGTGCAGATACAAGCAGTCCAGATGATAAAAACGAAGTATACTTTGGAGATGTTGCTGAATCTGGAGCTATAGCGGTTACTATCGTCTGGTACACCATAGGTCCCCCATTTGCAAGAGAGATCGTGGAGTGGGATATGGTTTTCGATGACTATGATTTTGACTGGGCAAATTGTTCTCTCAGCGACTGCACACAGAAAATGGACTTCGAAAACATAGCAACCCACGAACTCGGGCATGCTGTCGGGCTTGATGACCTCTACGATGATACCTGTTCTGAAGAGACCATGTATGGCTACGCTAATTACAATGAGACAAAGAAAAGGACACTTGAAGCCGGTGACATAGCAGGAGTAAGTGAACTCTACAGCTAACCTTTTATTTTTTTAACCCCAAAGACTCAAACCCGTTTGCTCATCCCTTGTCCTCTCCGGAGTTTCTCCTGCAAGCTCAACCACAAACAGCTCACATGCAAAAACTTCAGCGGAGAAAAGATGTCCTCCATAAACCCGATTGTCATAGCCCAGGACTACATGAATATGGGGGAAAATCCTTCCATCAAGCAGCGAGATATTGCCATTAAGGCTCAGTATCTCAGCCCTCTCATCGAATCTCTTTTTTATGTATTCCTTTCTAAGCTGGTCATAGTAGCCAATTTCAGCAGTCTTTACAGCTCCAATTCCAGCCACAAATGCGGATTTAATTCCATTCTCACTGAGGAAATCCTCGAGCTGAACAATAATATCCTTTCCATAATCAAGTCTGATGAGGAACGCTCTTTTCATCTGGAATTCATATGCTTCCATGAATTAACATTGGTAATTTAGCTTAAAAGGTTTTTGAGGGTTCAAATTTTAAGTTAGCAGGAAATAAAATTTATCGTATAATTTTATTTTCAGAAATTATTTAAATTGGTTCTACTGCCAGAGATCTTGAGAGTGGTTCGTCAGACCCGCTATCAAATCATTATGGGCTAAGCTCACACCTTCAACTCCTGATGAGGAGCATCAAAACCATTGCCAGTATATTCACAACACCAGCATAAATAAACCCATAGAACAATCCGTAATTCTCCCAGAGCAAACCCATAATCAGAGATGCAGGAAAAACAAATATCCCGAATATCGTGTGGTATGCACCAATTACAGTCCCTTTCTCGAACTCAGCCGCCAGATCAGCCATGTATGCTCTTGGAACAGTATCTTCTATCGATGTATATGCCCCATACAGAATGAAAGCAACAAGTAAAAGCATAAAACTATCTGCAAAAGCGAAAATAAAGGATGCAAGAGATGCTAAACCAAACCCAAAGGAGATTAAGTTTTTTTTGCCAATCTTGTCAGAATAATAGCCCGCAGGATATGCCAGAAAGGAGTAAACAATGTTAAAGATAGTATAAAAGCCAAGACCCAAAATTATAGAGAATCCCAGTTCCTCTGCCTTCCAGAGAGTAAAGGCATAGCTGTATCTTCCAAGAGCCCCTAAGGCGACAATAAGAAGAAAAATTCTTATTTTTTTACTTTTAAGAGCAGAAGTTCTTTTAATATCTCTTCTAAATTCTTTTGCCCTTTCTCTAACAAACAGAAGGATTATCAGCACCCCTATAAACCCGGGAACGGCTGAAAACATAAAAATCAGGCGATAAGATACAGTCACAGGATAATTTTTCAGATAAGCCAGAATAGCAATTGCAATCAGAGGACCTGCAACCGCACCAAGAGTGTCCAGCATTCGATGAAAACCAAATGATCTTCCGCTCTTACCTTTTTCACTTGATTCAGCTATCAGTGCATCTCTTGGAGCTGTTCTGATTCCCTTTCCAGTCCTATCAGCAATTCTAAGTGCGAGAAAATCCCACCAAGAATGTGTAAACGCTAAAGCACCCTTCGAAAGGGTGGAGAGAAGATAGCCTGTAGCAATAAAAAACTTTCTTTTTCTGAAGTAATCACTCAATCGCCCGAAGAATACTTTGAAGAGAGAACTCAGACTCTCTACCATTCCCATTACAGCCCCACTTACAATCTTACCAATATCAAGAACACTCGTGAGGTAAACTGGCATAATCGGAGCTATCATTTCACTGCTCAGATCATTTAGAAAACTAACTGCCCCCAGTAAAAACACATTACGACTTATACCAAAAGTTTTCTTTTCTTCATCCATCACAATACCACCGAGAATCCTCTACATAACCCTCTCAGCTATGCTAATATCTCTCTATTGCAGTATTGCAGTGTAAGCCAAGTAGCCTAAAATGTTAATATCCAATATCGATATCGATTTACGATATAGTTTAAAAGATTAACGGTTAAGAGAGTTATTCAACAAAAAGTACGCCCGGGCCGGGTGCGTAGAGTTCGAGTTCAACACCCTGATGACTTTCAGAAAGGAGTCTAATTTGAAATACTGTTTTTGCAGAGGTGACGGAGATGCAGTTCCACTCTAGCGAAAAGTACCTGCAGAGAATTCTGAAGAAAATTGAAGAGAAATATCCAGATAGCTACAAAATAATCGAGGATTTTTCAGAAGACCTGCTTGCCGAGGGGATTACAGCCCACAGAATTTACTCATACGTTTTGTGGCTTAGAAAATCTTTGGATGTCGCTAGTAAGAGAATTGACACGTGGGACAAAAGAGATATCAGAAAAATAATAAACAGGTATCAGATCGAGTGCAATGAGGGGAATATATCTGAAAATTCTTTGAGAGAAGTAAAGAAGACTCTCAAGAAGTTTTTTAAGTGGCTGGAAAAAGATGAACTTGTAGACTAGTTCTCGCTTGGCGATGTTGATCCGAAGGTATCTCCACAGGATCTGATAACTCAGGAAGAATTTGAGAGAATGCTCGAAGTGTGCATGAATTCTAGAGATCGTGCATTACTTTCATTACTCTACGAATCCGGGGCAAGAATTGGGGAAATAGGATCAATGAGTGTAAAGGATGTATCGTTCGACGAGTATGGAGCAATAGTCTGGCTACCAAAAAGCAAAACGATTAGAAGGAAGCTCAGGGTTGTTTATTCTACGAGATATCTTTCAGAATGGCTTTCAGATCATCCACTGAAGGATGATTATGAAGCTCCTCTTTGGATTAAGCTCACTGGAAAAAAGCGTCTTCAGGCTATGGAATATAAAGACGTGCAGTGGCAGCTAAAGAAGATTGCTAAACGTGCAGGAATAAAGAAGAGGATTTATCCCCACTTGTTCAGGCACACAAGGGCTACAAGATTGCTTGCAAAGGTTCCTGAAACAATTGGGGCAAAATACATGGGCTGGGTTAACGGAAGCAAGATGGTTGGTGTTTACGTTCATTTAGCTCAAGAAGATGTGGATGAGGCTATTTTAAGAATGCATGGCATAAAGACGAACAACAATAACAACAAGGATCTGGAAGTAAAGCAATGTCCTCGCTGCTTAATGGTTAATCCAGCAACATCTGAATTTCCTTAATTTTTTGTGTAATCCAAGGTTGATTAGGGAAGAAATTCTCGAAAAGTTCCCAATTGTTTTGAATGATCTTTCCCAAATCCTCTATATCTAGATAGAACAAGTCTTCGCCTCTTATAGGCAACCACTTGTTCTTTTCAGCATCTACTTTTCTCCTTCTGATTTTTTCTCTCAATTTCTCTGAAATCTGAATTTTGTCTATGTAGTCATCTCCGTATTGATGAGTGCAGATGTATTTGATGAACATTCTTAGGGAATTTTCGATGCAATAGATTAGAACATACACCTCAGCCATTTCTTTCGCCTTTTTTATAATGTCCCATGGAAGTAGTTTTTCTGCTACGCTTACATCAACTTTTGCAGCTTCGCTCAAAATTTTGGTAATCTCTCTTTCGGCATCCAATGGTTGCATTAGGATTATAAATCCCTCTTCATTGACTGTATATCCCAATAGTGCTAGAACATCTAAAAAGAGGTCTTTAAGACCATTATCTACAGTCTTTACATCCCTCACAAGCCGAGTCATCAAATGGTGTCAAAAGTAGATCAAAGTCGTATTTCTTACATTTCTTGCTCTCATAACGTTTGCAACAGTTATATTTTCGTATTCTGCGATTTAGCTCTTCAAAGAATATTTCAAGCTCCCTGCCGTCATGACCTACAGCTTCTTCCAAAAAACTTCGAATGTCTGCATGGTAAGTGAAATCGGACTTTCCATACTGCCTCAAGTTATAAGGGATAAAAGTGCCTAACCCAGCCATATCAGCCAATTCCACGATATCGATGTCGAGCTTATTGATTACAGCATGCAACTTTCCAACTGGATCTAATTGAGTGCTCATAGTGCACACCAAGAATTAAAAGTACGATTTCTTTAAGTTTTCCGTATCTCTTTGCCTTTTGAAAAATCAAAATCAAGAATCTTTCTACTAATCATATTGACACCTCAAGCCGGAACAAGACTTTTTCCTCTACTTCAGCTGCAACCTTCCCTCCATTCATGCCATTCTGCCTGTATCTCCTTACAACCTCAACTTCAATACCATCCCTACTCCATCCTATCTTCTTTACAGCCTTAAACATCGCTTCTATGTGCTTGCATGCGTAATCGATCTCTTCTGAATGCTTTGCATAGTCAGGGCATGAGCAGATCCACTTGTAGCCTATCCATTTCACAACGTACTGCTTTGGTCTGCCAAAAGTTGAATTCAGGGATAGGACGCTAAATTCCGTTTCACTTATCCTGTAAACGACCATTTTGAACTTCCTTTCCTCGTACTCTACAACAGCTTCTGCTGGCATAGCTATCAAGCCTCCAGAACAACTCTTACAACTTCACCACATCTGCAACACTGCATGTACTCAACAGCCCTCTTTGCTGTGTACTCTCCATCAACCAGTTCAAAGCATCCTACATTTCCGCAAACTGGACATACTACGAGGCTCACCCAAACCACCTCCTCAGCAGCTCAGTAGCTTTACAAAGCCGCCTCACTGGAGCTGGCGGCTTTTTGTAGCTGAGCAAGAATAGCAAAAAAATTAAGTTTTTAGACTCAAAGTGCCACTCATGGATCTACTGGGAATTGTTGTAAGAAAAGTACTACTCCTAATAATCCCATTTTTAATCGCTTTAATACTAACAGTACAATTTGCCCCTGAGTTCACCTACTTATCCTTCTTTATTCTTGCAGCAGGATTGTACGTACTCCTGAGACAGATGGCAGAGAAAATCGAATTTTTATGTCCAGAATGCGGAAAAATCTTCAAAACTTCAGCAACCGCATTCTTTTTCAGCCCACACCAAACGTACTACAAGCTTCTCAAGTGTCCAGAATGCAATAAAGTTTCTTGGTGTATTGCAAAGTATTATGATGGTGTTGAGCTGAGAGCAAAGGTAAGAAAGATTAAGGATAAGGAAATATCGGTGAAATCCCTTATTGTTCAGCTTGCAGTCATAGCATCATCCTATGTTGTATTCTTGGCCTCCTGGATTCTGACTGATGTTAAGGATCTCGTTTTGCTTTCTTCATCAACTCTGCTCTTCATCCTCTTCTCCTCATTCTTTGCCTATGCAATCAAGCAGGAATACAGAAACCAGATTTATTACGTTCTGACGTTCTTTGGTGTTTTTATAATTCTTCTGCTTTCATTCCTTCAGGTTGTTGCAAGTCTA
>DACH01000005.1:0-187590 GCA_002494625.1 Archaeoglobus sp. UBA234 | reverse complement strand
AGCATCATCCTATGTTGTATTCTTGGCCTCCTGGATTCTGACTGATGTTAAGGATCTCGTTTTGTTTTCTTCATCAACTCTGTTCTTCATCCTCTTCTCCTCATTCTTTGCCTATGCAATCAAGCAGGAATACAGAAACCAGATTTATTACGTTCTGACGTTCTTTGGTGTTTTTGTAATGCTTCTGCTTTCATTCCTTCAGGTTGTTGCAAGTCTAGCCAAATCTTAATAAAATAAAAATCAGTAAACTTCAGGCAGCATCAGCGTTATAACGCTGCCGTTGTCATCGACCCACACTCTTTTGCCATTGACAACGATTTCCTTCATATCTGGCTGCTTGAAATGTCTGACCGCTTCTAAGCCTTTAACGATTGCCTTAGCAAGCTCGTACTTGTCCAGATACTCTATTAGGTTCACAGTCAGATCAACTTCCCTGTTCGCTATTCTACCAGCGTTGAAGATTACTCCATCAGCTATTGTATCCTGCCTTGTGTAAACGTCAATGATGTCTTCTTCATTCCACTCCATTTATCTCACCTAAAAAAAGAAAGAAATCAGCAGATTACATCAATTCTGTTCCCTGCAAAGACTTCAGCGAACGTTCTTGGCTTGATTTCTTCCTGCCAACCATTCAGGATCTCATCAAGCTCCTTCTGTCTTGCAAGCTCTTCAATAAGCCCTTCAAGTTCCTCCATTCTCTTGTTCAGAACTTCAACGAACTTCTCTGCCTGCCAAGCTTTAACTCTGAAATCCATTGACGCTCCAGCATTTCTTATTTTTATTTCAACATCAGCATAGATTTCTCTTCCGTTGTAGAATCGCCACTTATCGCTGTCGATTTCTTGCCTAAACACTCTTTTTATTGCCCTCTTTCTCCTTCAACACCTCAACAAAAAAGACGAAAGCTAAGATATTCGCTGATTCCCTCTGCCTTACAATTTCAGGAACACTTTCAAGCCATTCCTAAAGTTTTTCTCTGGTTTGCTCGCTTACTATAACTTTTCCAGTTCCCAAACTCAACATGCACTAATTGGAAATAGAAAAGCTTATAGTGCTATACGCCTGTCTGAAAGTTATGATAGGGCGTAAAACCAGAAATAAAAGCGCCCGGGCCGGGATTTGAACCCGAGGCGAGGGCTCGACAGGCCCCCATGTTAGGCCGGACTACACCACCCGGGCTTCACCTTTCAAGAATATTCTGGGTGTTGTTTAAGAATCTTGTGCATAATTTAAATTTTACGCTGAAAGCCAGTAAGAGTTATTCAGAATTGATACATTCCCCAATCCTTTTATTTCTTTGCCGAAACTTCATACCGGCATGTTAGTTGTTTTAAAATGAAATCAATCCTCAATCTATCCTCATTTCCCTGACATAGATTCCACTGCCTTTATCAACCCTACCCACAATTCTGAACTCTCTGTTCTCCCTAACAAGCTCTTCAGCCTGGTCTTCTGTCATGATGAGAGCAAAACCCATACCCATATTGAAGGTCCTGTACATCTCATCCTCATCAACATTCCCTATCTCCTGAATGAACCTAAATATCTTCTGAGGTTTGAGAGGGTTATCTATAACATACTTCATCTCCTTCAGTCGCCTCAGCTTTAAAAGTCCACTACCTGTGATGTGGGCAATTCCATGAATGTCGTATTTGCCCAGCAAACCAACTACCTCGGTATAAATTCTCGTTGGAGTTAAAAGCTCTTCTCCAACAGATCTCCCGTCAAAATATCCATCCAGATCGTCATGATAGCTGTACCCAGCCCCCTCAACAGCTTTTCTTGCAAGGGTTAATCCATTGCTGTGAATTCCACTACTTGGAAGTCCAACAATGACATCCCCCACCTCTATTTTTTCTCCAGTTATTATTCCATCTTTTTTCACAATACCTATTGCTGTCCCTGCCAAATCAAACCCTTTCACGATTTCCGGTAGAGTTGCCGTTTCCCCACCAACAAGCGTGATGTTTGCAATTCTGCATCCCTCTTCCAGTCCAATAGCTATCTGAGCCATTATTTCCGGATCTGGTTTTTCTATTGCTATGTAGTCAACGAAGGCTACGGGTTCTGCTCCTATAGCTATTAAATCGTTTACATTCATTGCAACACAATCAATCCCGACAGTATCGAATTTACCAATTTTCTCAGCCACCAGTATCTTTGAGCCAACACCATCTGTTGTTATCGCAACACCAAATTCACCAAAGTCAACAACACCAGCATAATGACCTGTCAAAATGGGCTGCCCAAATCCCCCTCTTCGGAATCCTATTTTTGATGCAAGAGCCTTTATTGCTCTCTCTTCCTCAAAAATATTCACACCTGCTGAGGCATAGGATAATTTTTCCGGTGTCTTTTTAGCCTCTTTATCTCCATCCTTATCCTTATTCCTACAACATCTCATAATCCACCTGACGACCTTCAAAATATTTCAGGCTTTTTTTAGACTCTCTTTCAGTTTCTGATAGAGCTGTGGGACGAAAAGTCCGATATCGGTAACAACACCAATCGCCTGGGCAGTGCCTCTATCGATGAGCTTTGTAACCGTCGCAGGATTGATGTCAACACAGATTGTTTTTACTGTTGATGGAAGAAGATTTCCAACAGCGATGCTGTGGAGCATTGTTGACATCATTATAACCATATTTATATCCCTCAGGGCATCTTTCATCGCCTTTTTCGCTTCCATAACATCCGTTATTACTTCTGGAAGAGGTCCATCATCCCTTATCGAGCCTGCAAGCACAAATGGAATGTTATTCTTGATACACTCATACATAATACCATCTGTCAGAATGCCTGCTTCAACAGCCTTCTTTATCCCACCTGCAGCGATTATCTTGCTTATCGTCCTGAGATGGTGTCTGTTTCCACCTGGAACCGGTTTTCCGGTCTCAATATCCATGCCAAGAGATGTACCATAAAGGGAAAGTTCTATGTCATGAACAGCCAGAGCGTTTCCGGAGAGAAGGAGATCTACATAACCATCTCTTATCATCCCAGCCAAAGCGTTTCTTGCCCCAGTATGGTTCACTGCAGGACCTGCAACCACTGCTATTTTCCCTCCCTCCCTTTTCAGGGCTATTATTTCTTCCGCAATAGCCTCTATAAGCTCATCAGTGGGTCTTTCGCTGCTCACACTTCCACCCATGAACTGAAAGTGTGACGATTTTCTGGGTCTCTCAGGCGGAATGATTCTCACTCCCTTTTCCCCGACAACTATTAGATCTCCTTTTCTGACCTCATCAATAGCAATGCACTCTGCTCTGCCATCCCTTATCGCTATTACTCTATCCATGCCAACATCTTCAACCTTCAGCCACTTTCCTTTGAAATTGACATATGTAGGATGGTGAGTTGTTACATAGAAGTTTTCCGGCAGAACCTTATCCCCTGGAGCAGGCAATACTTTAACCTCTTCAGCCTCAGGGATTTTAGCCCCAAGCTTATGCATTTCATGCAGGATTTCATTCAGATGATTTTCATCCTTCCCTATGACAATGATTCTCGCATAGCTATAGTCTGTTTTCTTCTTTCCTATTCTGAACTCAACAATCTCAAACTCCCCATCAAGATCCAGTATCGTATCAAGAACCTTGGGGAATATCATGGAGTCTATCAGGTGTCCCTCAAACTCCAGCTCCTTCACATTTCCTTCAACACCATTCAAAGTACCATCCTCCTGTACAACTGAGATCTAAACTGCTTATTAAATTGACCGCAAATACCCTACCAGTTCTTTCGACTTACCCATATCTCGAGCTTAAATAATCCTCAAAGAAGCTTTTGGATTCAAGGATTGCTTTTTCATTCCTCAGTTCAAAGGTCAGAAAACCATTGTAGGTGCTGAAATCAATTCTATCGATGTTAACACTCCCCCTCCCGAGTGGAAGGTGCCTGTCATAATCACCGCTGTTATCGTGAAGATGGATATTAATAACCCTCTCAAAGTTATTCCAGAAGAGCTCATGACCTCTCAGATTGCTGTGACCAATATCCAATGTAAGATTAATGTCCGTATTGCTGAAAAGCAGTTTTAAAGCCTCTTCTGTCCTGTCATCCATTTCAATGGTATTTTCGAGAGCTAAAAGGCTTGTATCAACTGTCTTCAGAAATGGTATCATTTCATCAGTGATGACCCTGTAATTGTGCTTAGAATACCATTCTTTTTTGAAAATAAAACCCTCAGATGTTATAAAACCTGGATTCCACCCAAGATGGAAGGTTACAAGCTCTGCTCCACATTTCCTAGCAAAATTAATTGTTCTTTCAAGCTCTCTGTAGCTTGCCTTTCTCATCTCAGAGCTTATTGAAAGGAAGTTTGTGGAGGTTGATGAGGCATGAAAAAGAACATCCACTTCAAAAATTCCTTTCAGCTCCAGAATCTCTGCAGCACTAACAGCCTCAAAATGATACTCTGGATGATCCATTAACAGCTCGAGATGGTCAAAATCATTTTCGCGAGCAAATTCAAAGGCTTTTCTGAGAGAGTGATTTACATCAGGTTGAATTCCTACTCGAAATTCGAACTTTTTCAATCTCCCACCTCTTTTTGTTTAAACTTCATCTTTACCTCTTTGAATTTTCCCTTTCTATCTCTCCACCATTGTGCCAATCCCTTCCTTTGTGAAAAGTTCTATCAGGATCGAGTGCTCCTTTGAACCATCTATGATGTGTGCCTTTTCCACACCTTCTTTCAGTGCAACAATGACTGACTCAACCTTTGGAATCATTCCTCCCATGATCCTACCCTCACCGAGCATTTTCTCAAGATCTGACAAATTTATCCTTGAAATAAGGGAGGCTGGATCATCAGAATTTTCGAGGAGCCCAGGAACATCCGTGAGCATGATGAGCTTCTTTGCCTTTACGGCTCCGGCTATGTGTCCTGCAACAATGTCTGCATTCAGATTAAACACCCTGCCCTCTTTGTCTGCAGCGATTGGTGACACCACTGGTATGAAGTTGTTGTCAACAAGAATTCTTAGGATATCTGGATTTACGAACTCGGACTCGCCTACATAACCAAGATCTAGCTCGACCTCTTCTCCCCCAACCCTCTTCTTTATTGTTTTCTTCTTGGCAACAACAAGCAGACCATCTTTTGCTGAAATTCCAACAGCCTTTCCACCATTTTTTATAAAGGTGGAAACGATCTTGGAGTTTATCTTACCATCAAGAACCATCTGAACTACCTCAAGAGTTTCCTCATCAGTAATTCTGAGTCCATCAACAAATTTGGGTTTCAACCCAAGTTTTTCCATCTTCTCCGAGATCTCCGGACCCCCACCATGAATAACAATTGGCTTGATACCCACAAAATAAAGCAACAGGATGTCCTTGATAGTGTTCTCCATGATTTTTTCATTCACCATTGCATGCCCGCCAAACTTGATTACCATTGTTGAACCATGAAAATCCCTGATATAGGGGAGGGCTTCAACAAGAACCTTCACATTTTCCATATCGGGAAATAAACCGGAGATAAAAAAAGTTTTCCTAAATCTCAAATCCTGTATTTTCCCGAAATAATCTCCCACTTCAACAGATCTCTGCATAGAACCTGACAATAAAGAGCTATCAGATGTAAAATCTTAGAAAATCTTGGAAAAGAAAAAAGGAGACGCTAATAGATGGTAAATAAAAATGATAGCGGAAAAGTAAATCAATCCACATGTGATATTAAAAAGAGAATAAGATTTTTATCAAAAAAGCCGGGGAAAATCGTAGAAAGGTTGTTTTTGTGAGGTTTTTGTGGGACTGTCTGATTCATTAAAACTCACTGCATCAGATGTTTCTTCATATTCCTTGGTACATCCGTCTTAAAAATCATATATTTTGTTCTAAAAATAATCTTTTTGATTTAGAGTATATAAAATGAGATTTTAAGTATATAATTAAACTGAAAGATTTTGTTGGTGTTGGAGTCCAGAAGATCCAAAGATAAGAGTGATGTGGATATAAACAACCATTGTCTATCTTTCCAGTGATCCACCAAAACCTATGAAAGAAAGTCTCGTGAGATTTGAAGAACCGAGAGAGGCAATATCAAACTGAGCATGTGACTGAGATGGAAAAGCGATCACAGAAGAATGCTCACGCATAAAAGAGTCCATCCCTACCCAATGTTAACTTTCACAAGCCTTTTAACAATCAAATTCCTGTCAGTTCCAAAATAGCGATGATTACACAACATATACCAGCTATATGATAAAAAATAAAATAAAATCCGGTTAAAATTCCAACTAAATCTTTTCCGTTAAATTCCTTCAAGATTCTTTCTGTTCTTCTTTATCTTGAAGTTTGCAAGTTTCTCAACAGCAGTGAGATCTGCCTCTCCGAAATCTGCATAACCCTGCTCTCTGATGAAGTCAAGTATTTCCTTTCCAGTTTTACTTCTGACAATTACAGTTGAATAGCCTGCATCACTTCCAACACTCCCGACACTCACATCGCTCTCAATCCCTGTGAAATCGATGCAGAATTTACATCCAGAAGGGATGATTTCATCAAGTTCCTTCACAGAGAAACTTATTTCCTCCCCATCTTCAAAGGTTACAATGAACTTTCCTTTAGTGATATCTGTCTTAACAGCCTTCCTCAGATCTATTTCTTTATTTGCAAGGAAATCTCTCAGCTGATGCCAGTAAAAGTTCTCCGTACAGAAAAGTGCAACCGCAAGTTTAACATTTTCTCTGAAGCTTGTAACCTCGGACTGAATATTTCTTAACCCTGAAACCATGCAGGGAGTGCCGACCATACCCACCCCCTTTCTCGCTCTGAAAACAGCTTTCCGCATTTCCGGCATAACATCTGCAAAGCTGTATTTTGTTCCACTGGCAGTTCCCTTTTCAAGCTGTTTTGGTTTTCTGATTGTTACAATTTTCGTTCTCCACTCTTCATCTCTATCTACAAAAAGTGATGCGTCAATTACCTCCATCTCAAGGGCTGCAGCCATTATTTCTGTAACCATGCCACCATCCTGTCCACTGAATCTCTTGGACTTCGCTGCAATTAATTCAATATAGTCTCCAACCCCACTCAATGGCTTGTAATCCCATCTAGGGCAGACCTTAACACAGCTACCGCAATCAATGCACTCTTTCTCCCAATCCGGGAATTCAATAGGCTTATCTCCAGCTTGGATTCCGTAAACCGGACAGATTACAGTGCATGTACCGCAGTGACTGCATAGACCTGAATCTATAACTTTTTCCTTCAGATTTCCAAAATATTTCAACTCATTGATCTTCTCAGGAAGTTGGACTACATGCGAGAACACCATCTCATCACCCCTCATAATCGACAAACCCAAGAGCAAAG
This sequence comes from Archaeoglobus sp. UBA234, assembly GCA_002494625.1. GTDB lineage: Archaea > Halobacteriota > Archaeoglobi > Archaeoglobales > Archaeoglobaceae > Archaeoglobus_A. The sequence goes on along the minus strand of DACH01000005.1, from coordinate 180,267 downwards.
GCTGGACAGTTCCTTATGCACTCTCCACAGCCACCGCAGACTTCAGGGTTGATTGTTATCTCAACTCTTGTATCCTCTTTTAATGCACTGATGGCATTAACAGGACAGGTAAGCACGCAGAGCTGACACCCAATGCAGTTTTCAGGCTGTGTAAACGCTGCTCTTTCAAATTCTCTGAGTTTTAACTCTTTTTTAAGCTCCATAAACTTCTCGATGTTAAAAATCTCCTCTCCGACAAGATTTTTCATCCTCTCAAAATCCTCAACCATCACTATCGTATCGTTTGGACATTTCTTTGCGCATTCTCCGCAGAAATTGCACTTCCCGAAATCAAGAATATAGGACTTCAGAATCTTCCTGCCATCAGACTTTGCGTCCACCTCAATCTCTATCGCCTTAGGCTTACATGCTCTCTGACATGCCTTGCAAGAGGTGCAGTTCTCCAGTGTATACACAGGATGTCCGTTATAGTTCTCAGGAATTTCAATTTCCACCAAACTATCGACCCCCTTTGACTCTTGCAGAAAAGATGTATTTAAATAATTTGGGGTGAACCTAATTTTTCATTAAAGTAATGTGAAAATCTTCAACTCTGCCTTTAATCAAGAATGAGTTTAAAAATCAATTAAAAGACGAACAGAGATACACATAACTGATGATTTGGCTTTAGAAATACCATAGATAAATTTTCTGGTAGATGGGGTTCAGAGTGTCTTTTAGACCATGCTTTTTCATAACTACTACTGATCGAGTTTGCCTCAATTTTCAACACATATTTAAATAAAAAAGCCATATTGTGGTGTGCCATCGAGTTCCCTGTTCGTCTGAAAAAAGCTTTCAAAGGAAATAAATCAAAAAAACTGGTTTTCATTTATTTTCAACAGAAAACAAAGGAAATAAATCAAAATTAACCTGATTAATACTCAATTTATTGGAAAAAATGACGAAAACTTTAAAAATCAATGGGCTTAATAGATTTGCGTCACGATATTCATCCTGAGGTCTGGTAGGATGATCAATCAGAAGGTAAAGGTGGTGAAAAAAATGGGTGATAGCGATGATAGTGGGGAGGCACATAATTGCGGAGTTTTATGGGGTACCAGAGGAGTTGATCTCCAGAGAGGAAACAGTGAGGGCTATTGTGGAGGAGGTGGTGGATAAAGCTGAGCTTACAAGAGTTGGCTCAGTCTACAAACAGTTTAATCCGCATGGAGTAACAGGTATTGTTTTAATTGCTGAATCTCATGTTTCTATCCATACCTGGCCTGAATATGGGCTTATAAACCTCGACATTTTTACATGTGGCGATACTTCGAAAACAGAAAAAGCATTTCGCCTTTTTGTCGAAAAGTTCAAGCCAAAGTCCTATCGCCACTATATTCTCGACCGTGGTTGAGTTTTACCAGCTATTTTCATTTTTTATGGTGATAAGATGAGTGAAATGGAAAGAATAAAAAAACAGATACTCCAAAGACTGAAAAAAGGTAAAGCAAGCGTTTATGAAATCCTCTACCTTCAGGATGCAAGTCTTCCAGAGATTTTCGATCTTCTGAAAGAAATGGAAAAAGAAGAAATAATCAAAATAGTGGATGGGATGGTAGAGATTACAGAGAAAGGAGACGAGGTTGCGGGTGATATAGAATTCATGGGCAACATTTACTGTAAACAATGTGATGGTACAGGGATTGAAATTACAGACGAATTTTCCAAAATTTTCAGAGAGTACAGGGAAATTTGCAGCCAGAGGCCTGAAGCGGTAGAGGACTTCGACCAGGGTTTTATCAGCGCAGAAGGAGTAATGAGAAGAGTCGAGTTTATCTACGACAGAGGTGAGCTTGCCGGATCAAACATATTCGTTGTCGGGGATGACGACTTGCTCAGTATAGCTGCAGGACTCACTGAACTTCCAAAAAAAGTAGTAGCTGTTGACATTGATGAGAGACTTGTAGATTACATAAATAGAATTGCTGAGGAAAAAGGTTTACGGGTTGAAGCACTCCGTTATGATGTGCAACAGGCTTTTCCTGAGGATTTAAAGAGGAAATTCGATGTCTTTGTTACCGACCCTGTTGAAACAATTCCCGGCCTGAAACTCTTTCTTTCAAGAGGGGTTTCCACACTCAGAGGAGTGGGGTGTTCTGGTTACTTTGGAATCACAACCCTCGAAGCATCAAGAAGAAAGTGGTACGAGATTCAGAGAATGATAATGGATATGGGGTTTGTAATAACCGACCTTAAAAGACACTTCAATGTCTATCCACAAGAAGAGAAGAACTTTTTCAGATTTCAGGAGAAACTGCCAATAGTTGAAAAACTCGGCTACAATGTGGACTGGGACTGGTATAATTCCACCCTCTTCAGAATTGAGGCTGTAAAGGAGCCGAAGCCTATTGTAGAGGGTGAAATGATCATCGATGAAAAGGTATACAAGGATGACGAGAGCTGGGCAAGCCCGTTCTGAGCTAAAGTCTAAAGAGTTTCCTTGATATCAGAAGTGCCAGAAGTCCACCAAAAAGGTGGAGAAGAGAGAACTCAATTCCGTACTCTGAACCAGCAGAGATTCTCGTTATCATCGCAGCAGGCATAAAGGGATGAATGAAAAGGATAGGCATCAAGCCAACAGTTACAATGGAGAAAACAAGCTGGCTTCTCTCTCTATCCCTAAAAAAAGTAACAATCAGAGCAGAAAGAGAAATCATAAAAAAGGAGAATGCATAGGCGATTGAGAGAACTGCAAAAAAGTTGGCAATCTCAACACCATTTATCATCAGAAGAAATAGCCATAACGGTGTCAGCAGAACTGGAAGAATAACCGCTGCCATCATTTTTCCCGTTATTATTTCACTCCCTTCAGCAGCAGCAAGCAATGGAATGAGAGTCTCAGTTTCCCTTTCCTCAGTAATGAGGTCAATTAAGAGTCCTGAAGCGATTACAGCTGTTGTAATCATCATAAGGGGTATAAGCACAACATAGATGAACTTGAAAACCATTGAAACACCTTCGGGAACATTCAGGGGTGTGAAATCCGGTGTGAACACAGATAGCTTCTCCTCTTCAGGTATCCCTCTAAGCTTTCTGAGATAGTTCTGATACTCAATGAGCTTCTTCTTGATAAAAACAGATGCTTGAATAGATGTAATTTCATCCTTTGGCATGAAAACCTGAATAAAATTCTCTCCATTGATGTCCTCTGATGGTAGCCAGAGCACAATATCCACCTTTCCACTGTAAAAATCCTCAAGAGCATCATTGAGTGAGTCATAATGCTCAGCATTGAGAAAAGATTCGAGGACAGGAGCTTTCCCTGCAACACCTACTTTTATCTCTTTTTCAAAAAAAATATCGAGATAGGCCGGATTATACATGATGAGGAGACCGAAAGTCAGAACGGATGCGAAGGATGCAACAAATATAAGCAGCATTATCACAGTGACAAATGTTCTCTCTCTAAGCATCATCCTTAAATCCTTGAGTGCGATAACGATTGCCCTTTTAATCCCTGAACTTTCTTTTTGCTCTACCATTTCAAATCCCTCCATAACCAAGCATCAGAATTACCGCATAATCATAGACAAAATGCACGGTAACTGCTGATATGTATGCAATGGAATACCCTCTCTTCAGCATAAAGGTGAAAATTACTATCGTGAGGATGTGCAAAAACAGGGGTAAAAGTAGGTATCCTGCAAGAAGCAATTCGGTATATGTTCTCCCAATTTCGATTAGAGCAAGTATTTTCTCTCCGACAAAAAATCCCGTAGCTGTGAGGAAAGATGCCTTCAAAATTGATTTCTTGGAGTTGTGATAATAGGCGAGAACGATAGATGTCTTGAAGAGTTCCTCAACTATGGCAATGAACATTATGAACACAGGAATTGAGTACTGAAAGGGCATCGTGAAGATTACTGAAATGAGCATGAACTCGGCTATAAAGACAAAGGGTATTGAAAGAATTGATGCAATAAAACACTTTAAGGGGGTCTTTATCCATCTCTCCAATGAAGAAAGTATTTTTTCTCCTATTCCTGCTGTGGAATGCATGATTTCCGGTGTCATCATTTTTACAGAGGTGAACATCAGAACAAGAAAGAGAAGGTAGAACTGTGAGGTTGATAGCAGATAATCCTCCAAGGAAAATTTTCCACTTTCAAAGAAAACCAGCATGTTTGTTATGGGAGATACCTTCGATACAGGAACTGTACCCGAGAAGATGGCTGGAATGAAAAGATAGGCAGTTATTAAAAAGGAGGTTACCATAATGAGGAAAGTCATTTCCTTGTAACTCCTCGAAATCAGCACGATATATGTTTGAAGAGAGAAGGCGAAAAGGATAAAGGGGAAAACATACACTAAGGCGAGAGGACTCTCACCCAATACAAGGGAAACGGATAAAACAAGAATCACAGAAAAAACCAGATAGGGAATCATTTTCCCGGCAATTACTGTTGATGGATTCACAGGAGACGAGAGCAGCACATCAAGCCTCCTTGTAGCCTTATCTTCAAGCATTGAAGCTGAAAAAAGCTGAATCATGAAATAAGATGGTATTATGAAGAAAAATGCAAGAAACATCTTTTTCAACAAACTTTGAGGGCTAAAGTCCTCTGGAGTCGTGTAATCCAGTTTCTCTTTGAGAGATATTCTGCTTTCAAAAGACTCTTTGACTATTCTCAGAGCTTCATTCTTTTTCTCTGGTTCAGGAAGGTCTATCTCACTTTTTTCAATTTTATTCCCGATTTCAGAGATGGATGATAAGTTTGTAGGGAGGGTGGGTTGAATTCCACTCTGAAGATCTCTTTCAAGGAAATTTGCCTTCACAAACACAGGAAAGGCTTCTATCCCATATCTACTGTAAAGTCTGGCTTCGTAGTCATCCCTTATGATTTTTCTCAGCTCATCAACTGCTGCAAGAGATTTATCACTTCCCGATACAACTACCTGATAACCTCCCGGGGCTTTATAAATCACCAAGTCCGGCTGCCTTTCACTATAAACAAACCTGTAGTCATCAACTACAGTCCCAGAAACCTCATACAGATAAGAATCAGACTTTATACCGCTGGTTATGGCAAAGAAAAGAATCGAAAAGGATAATACCGCTACGAGTATCAGCATCAAAAAGGAGGATTTTGAATACTTCTTCCTGGATTTCTTCAGTTCAACTCTGGCAATTTTAAGGGCTGATACAATCTCTCCAGCCATCTCACTCCCCCTTCAAGACAACAAAGCCTGTTAATCAGATTCTATGTCCTCATGAATGCTTCATCATCATCCATTTCAGAAGTATCAAATATATTAGTATCTCAAATTCTCATGATGTTGAGGGTAAGAGGGGTCAGGAAGAGCTATGGAGACATTGTGGCACTTAAAAACATGAACATGGAACTTGAAAAGGGAGAAATACTTGGTATCATTGGAGAAAACGGTGCAGGAAAATCTACATTTCTCAAAATACTTTCTGGACTGCTTGAGCCTGATAGTGGGAGCATCGAATACTTTGGGATGAATTTTTTCTCAAACAGGGAAAAAATAAAAAAAAGAATAGGGTATCTTCCCGAAACCGACGCTCTCTATGGAAACATGAACGCAATGGATTATCTGAAGTTCTTTGCATCCCTCTATTCGGTTGATGATTGTGAGACGAGAGCTCTAAAACTTCTTGAGATGCTCAGACTCCCTTCAGACAGGATGATTGAGGGTTTTTCCAAGGGAATGAAGAGAAAGCTTTCAATTGCGAGAACACTGATCCACAACCCGGAGATACTGATATATGATGAGCCAACTGGAGGACTTGACCCATCAACTTCCCTTTTCATCTCTAACCTCCTCAAAGAGCTGAAAAAAGAGGGAAAGGGGATTCTTTTCTCCGCCCACAATATGTACTATGTTGAATCTACCTGTGACAGAATAATAATCCTAAAACAGGGAGAAATTCTTTACCATGGGGAAATTGATGAACTCCTGAGAACCTCAACAAAATACACAATAAACTATATCGACAATGGGAAAAAGAAATCTGTGGTTGCAGAGAACAGTGGCGAGCTCAGCAGAATAATACGGGAACTAACAGAGGAGAGTAAGATACTGGATATAGTAAAAGAGGTGCCACGATTGGAAGACATATATTTCCAAGTCGTCAATGGAAAGTAAATCTAACTATCTTTAATCATTTTTCCACCCTCATAGTCCTCTGCATCCCCTTCATAAGGTGTTGTCAGGATTTCCCTTATTTTTCTTGCAGTCTGTCTGCCAACTCTTGAAACCTCTACGAGTTCGTCTTCCGATGCTGTCACAATTCTCTCGATTGTTCCAAAGTGTCTGAGTAGATTTCTTGCTATTACAGTTCCAACATTTGATATTGCCGAAACAATATACTCCTGCTGCTCCTTCAGTGTTTTCTTTGTCTTTCCAGTATGGAGAGAGACTTCCCTCTCCTTCATCTCCTGCTCTCTTCTTGCAATTGCCAAGAGAATTTCAGCTGTTTCCTCTGGAGACTTTGTCTGAATTATGGGAATACTCAGATCGACCGCAATTGTTGCTATTGCCCCCCTTATTGCATTTGGATGCAATCTGCCATATATTTCTCCTTCAAGAATTAAAAGTGGCTTAGCATAGGTTTTTCTGAGATTGAGTAGCTGATAGAAAAGACTCTTTTCCCCTCTAATGAGGCTTTCAACAAAATCTTCAGCAGTCTTTCTTTCAACAGCCACCCTGTCGCTTAGAACATAGTCTGCAACCTCGAGGTTTTGGACTCTTATATCTGCATTTGAAAAGAGGGTTTTAACAACCCCACTTCTCATCTCTCTTGAATCAACAAAAATCACAACCTTATCAATTTTCTTCTCGATCTTACTCCCAACTTCAAACCCGGTTTCTATTTTAGCCGCCTCATCACCTTTTCTCATCATCTCCCTTACTCTGTAAACCTGCTCATACATCTTCTTCTCTTTTCTCAGGCTGCTCCAGTAGTATGCTTCATCCCGCGTACCCTTTGTAACAAGCACAACTATTCTTCCCCTTCTTGCTCTTCCAGTTCTCCCCTTTCTCTGAATAGTTCTTACCTCTGACGGGACAGCCTCATAAAAAATCACAAGATCAGTTGATGGTATATCAAGCCCCTCCTCACCCACAGAGGTTGCTACAAGAACATTAATTTCTCCCTGCCTGAATCTCGATATCACTTCTACCTGCTCTTTCTGCCTCATCCCTCTATCTTCAAACCTATTTGATTGTCCTATGAACTTAGAGGCTTTTACCCCATCTACCTTATTCAGTTCTTTTACGAGAGTATCTGCCGTATCTCTGTAGCTGCAGAAAACGATAATTCTTCTGTCATTCTTTCTTAACTCGTTTTGAACTATTTCTTTCAGTTTTTCCAGCTTAGGATGGTCTGCTTCACACCTTATAGCCTTTACCATTGCATCTCTGAAAACAGTGTCAGAGAGAAGGTTCTTTGAAGCTCTACTACCCCCTCTCGACTTTCCTTCCTTCGCAAGTCGTCTCAGGTAATTTCTCAGAGCATCAATTCCCTGTGTCTCGATAAGTTCAATTCCATGATATATCTTAAGAATTTCAGCCATCACAGAAAGGGCTTCAAAAATAGTCTGATCCCTACTCTCCATAGCCTCAGCCTGCAGAGACTCCTGAAGAGCCAGCAACTCCCTTTTTGAAAGATTTTTTGAGACCGCAACTCCAAGATTTTCAAGCTTTTTGAACCTGAGTTCAAGAACTCTATTGAATTTCTCCCTTACCTCCTTCATTTCCTCCGGAATGTCAACCTTTACCCACTCGATCTTTTTCTCATGGATGTACGGTCTTACATCCCTGTCCTCTTCCGTCCTGATTTCAATCTCCTCGATTCCCAAGTTCTCAACAATCTCCCTAATTCTTTCAATATCACTCCCTGGAGATGCCGTCATCCCCAGAATGAGGGGATTCTCAGCCTCTCTCAAATACTGCTTTGCAACGAAAACATAGGAATAGTTCCCTACCGCTCTGTGGGCTTCATCAAAAGTCATGTGAACAACATCTGAAAGAGAGAGTCTCCCGGTAACGAGATCATTCTCGATTACCTGTGGTGTGGATACTACAACCATTGCATCCCTGTAAATCTCTTCTCTTTTTTCAGGACTTACTTCCCCTGAAAGAGTTACAATTTTTTCCGGATCGATTTTAAGATTTCTTCTGAGGAATTCAGCATGCTGCTCCACAAGTGGCTTGGTTGGAGCGAGAAAAATTACCTTTCCATCGTGGTTGTGTAGCCTTGAGGCGATAACATAAAGGGCTATGATAGTTTTACCAAGCCCTGTGGGCAATACAACCAGAGTATTTCTCATCAAAGCCGTAGCAGCAATCGAAATCTGATAAGCTCTCCTCTCAATAGATTTTTCCTTTATTAGAGGGTGGCTTATGTACTCCTTCTCCAGAAAAGAATCAAGAGTTAAAGTCCTGTCAACCACGGTCAAAAAACAACACCAGTATTTATAACCTTTGAGGAAGTTATGAAAGTGCTCATTAAGTGGTGCTGAGAAGTTGAGTTAATGATCTCTGAGTTCTCTTACCGAGTAGAACATCCTGTGAAGGGTCGTCATGAATCCCAGCACTGCGATAATAACAAGGGTGATCAGATACTCCCTCAAAAACAAGCCAAGCATGATGATAGCTATTCTGGTATCTCTCCCCCCCAAACCCACCTTACATTCGATACCATAAGCCTCAGCCATTGCTCTTGAGATACTAACACCAAAAGAGCCTACTATAGCAAAAACTCCAGCAAACCAGAGTTCTCCAGGATTGAGAGCTATTATACCAATGATTATTGCCGAATCCACAAATCTGTCAAAAACTCTGTCAAGATAGCCGCCCACAGTCGTTACTTTGCCCGTTAGTCTTGCCAGGTCGCCGTCTGTACAATCAAGAATCTGAGAAACGAAAATAATTACAATTCCGAGATATATTCTACCATAAAATATAACAAACCCAGCTAAGATCCCAAGAATCGTGGCTATGATGGTAATAAGATTGGGATTTACGCTAAAACGCGACAGAAATCGAGCTAAAGGTTTAGAAATTCTCCGATAGACCATTTCAGTTAGAAAATATTCCCATTTGATAAAATCACCTCCCAGTGGGTAAATTTTAAATAATCTCAGATTTAACTTTTTCCATGGAGGCCGTTATTCTTGCAGCGGGTTTCGGCTCCAGACTTGGTTCTATCACAGATGAAAAGCCGAAACCTCTGATATCCGTAGGGGGCATAACCCTTCTCGACAGAACCTTAAAAATCCTAAGAAAGTATAATGTGAGAGATATTATCGTTATCACAGGCTATAAAAGGGATAAGATACTGGAGCACGTAAAGGAGAGGCACAGCCTCAAAATAAAATTTGTTCACAACAGTGATTATGATACTACAAACAACATATTCAGCCTGTATCTTTCAAAAGATGTGCTCTCAGGAGGTGACTTTTACATAATAAACTCTGATGTTCTTTTTCATGAAAGAATATTCAGGTACCTGCACAACTCAAGGAAGAAAGGGCTCGTTCTTTCCGTTGACCTGACAAAGGAACTTACAGAGGAGTCGATGAAAGTTGCCTTGGTAAGAGACAGGATAATCTGGATCAGCAAAGATATTCCACTGCATGATGCAACTGGTGAGTATATAGGTCTTGCAAGAGTAAATTCAGATGAGTTCAAAAGGCTTTTCAGGAGCATAAAAACCGTAATGAAGAGAAAAGGAAGAGGAGTGTTTTACGAGGAGGCTTTTCAGCACTTGATGGATATGGGGGGAGAGGTGACCTACGAAGCAACAAGAGGGTTACCATGGATTGAGATAGACACTGTGGAGGATCTGAGAATCGCAAGAGAGAAAGTATATCCCCGAATTAGCCGTGTGAGATATTTTGTGTGAGATCGGTTACTTCCAACGATCAGCTTTCAACAATTATAAGTTTTCTATAGTAGTGCCTGATCTCAGCATTGAATTTCATAGCTTTAAATACACCTTTTAGAAACGACTCAAGGGTTTTCTGTTCACTTTTAGCCAGAAGGATCAGTGTGTAAGTTCTGTCCGAATTTACTTTCAACCTGAACCAGTTCTCATATTCCATGTACTTCAAAACATCCTCTATAGTTCTCAGTCCTTTCTCCTTGTACTGTATCCCATGTTCGAAACCCACATTTTCCACAAGCTCAAAAAACTCCTCTTTTTTATTCTCATCGATAATTTCAAGAATTGCTGACCAAATCTCTATATCCACAATTACATGCTCTCTGGCTGAAAGAAGGTCTGAATATACAAGAGCGTCCTCTAAGGACTTCATGCTTCCATTTCTGGAGATAAGAGAGAGAATTCTTATTGAATTTCTCACAATCTCACTTATTGATTTCTGTTCCTTTTTGACAATATTTTCGATAGTTTTGTAGGTCTGATTATCTACAGCAACAGATAGACGCCTCGTTTTTAGGGACATTGCTTAAAAGTTAAACCAAGTACATAAAAAGTTTGCTACGAAAACTAACAAAAATTAAAAGTTATTAATAAAGTTATTAATGTTACCTCGATGGAGAGAAGATGAACAGAAGGAGAATCAATATCAGAAATCCTGCCATCATGAAAATCATGAAATTCCTCTGTTTTCTCCTTTCTTTGTCCAAGGTTTCCTGGCAATCATCGCTGCATGTAACCATTTCCGATTCAATTGCTTTTCCACAAATGACACAATGTCTGTGAGGAATTATTCCCGGCATCCAACCACCAATATGGATGTCATGAAAGGAATTAATAAGCTTTTCTTAAAAAAAATTGAAAATGTTTAACTACAATCTATCGGGGAGGTAAACCTTGTCAGAACTCAGTTTTATGTCCTCTTCAAGTTTGAATTTTTCAACAAAATACTCCCACATCTCTGGGTCTGACTTTTTCATTGCATCAAGGGCTGCAAAAATGAAGTCTTTTATGCTTGCCTGAAGCTCCATCAGAATATACCTTTCCTTATCCTCACCAAAAAAGCCTCTATACTCAGAATATTCTCTAATGAAATCAATCCATCTTTTTGGAACATAAATTTTAATCCAACACCCCTCTTCATGCGAGTGCTTCTTACATTCGACTTTTTCCAAGGGCATTCCCACCACCCACCTTTACATAATCTTTACTTAAATTTATTCAATTTTGTTCCAGATTATTTTTAGTTCATACTATTTATTTCTTCCGATTAAATTATAAACGATAAATCATTCAAAACCGAAAAAAGTAATATTAAGTACTGTTTTAGTAAAAAATGAGTATCAAACTAATATTCAATACTTAACAACTCCTCAGATACATCCTTTCAAGTTCTTCTATTGATGGTTCGTTTATTGGTTCAAATATGTTGAGTGTGCTGAGAGGTTCCATAAAATCTGCAAGTCGTTCCCAGTCAAATAAACTGTTAATCCTTGAAACCATTCCGAGAATGTAGATTAACATTTATTCCACTCTCCTACAATTCACTACTTGGTAGTGACATATAATATTTAAGAGTTTTCAAACTTAAAAATTCACAAAAAATATTTTAACTATCGAAAACAAAATAACAATATGGAAACTGTTGATGTTGTGTACTGGAAGGACAGAATTAAAGGTGAGCTTATAAAGGAGAAAATAGATGTTGAACCTTATGGATTTCAGTTAAGCCCAATTGCTGAGTGGAAAATTATAGTTCCAGCCCAAGATGTTGATGTGGAGGAGAATAAAATATGCATAATCGACATTAAGCCCATAGAAATTCCTGAGAACGCCATAGTCTCCCCTCTTCCCATTATGAAACACGCTCTTGGAGTATTGCTTGATCTATATACTCCAGAAGGTCCAAAAAAAGTTGAGGAAAGAAAAAGAATTACTCAGGCAGTATTTCTCCCTGTATATAGTGGAACTGTCAGAAAAGGAGAGCTCCTTGGGGTGATAAATGTAAGATATGTTAAACCAGGAACTCTGAGTAAAATCTCCAAAATGATTTCTGAATGGGCAGAAAAAGCCAAATGGGTAGAAGATGTCGGAGGTATAAGACTCGATTAAAGTAAAAACCCCAGAGTCAAAAGTCTTTCAACCTATCGAAAAGAAAAAAAGATTGTATACTCAGTTAATTCAATGTCCAACATTTATTAACCCTGTTGAACTGGCTGTAAGTATTATCGCAGTTATTACCGAAAATACGAAGAATAACATCTCTCTGGATCTCAAAAGGGCAAAGGATGAGAGCCAGACACCCATAACCGCTGCAAGACAGCTAAGAGCGATTCCAAGCATTGCTATACCATCACCCGTATTCAGCTTGTTAAGATACCAGTGACCCTCCTCATGAACCCCAGTACAGGTTTCCCAGATTTCTCCTGGATCCTTTCCAGCCCAGAGATCATTGAGCAAACAGGCCGAATCTATGTAATTACTCTCCGTTGTGAGTATCATGATAACCCCTGAAAGCGATATAAGCATTCCAGCAAGAACGACCCAGTAAGTTATTTCTCCATAAACAACTCCTGCAAAAGGAGGTTCTGGTTTTGAATCGACTTTTTTATCAACTTCCTGCATTCAAACCACCTCACAGATATCCGAGCATTGTTAGTGATTGCTGGATCAACCTTGCTCCTGAGAGGAACATTATTCCGATGATGAGGTATCTTACAAATCCTGCTCTGACCCTGAGCATTATTTTGGCTCCAATGATCGTTCCGAGTATCAAACCTATCATACATGGTACCGCAAAAAGCGGAAATATCGTTCCCTGCATTATATAGGGCCATATCGCTGCAGTATCCCCTATGCCGATCAGAACCTTACTGCTGGCAGCTGCAACCTTCAGTGGTGCCATCATTACAAGGTTTAACACTGGCACCATCGCCCATCCAGCTCCAAGTCCGAAAAGACCTGAAACAAGTCCCACTCCAGCAAATAATATCATCCCAAGCCATGCCCTCGTAACCTGGTACTGCACAACACTGCCAAGAGACTCCTCCCAGTACGCCATTGCAAGACCAACCCGCTTAGTAAAGCCATCAACATGCTTGACTTCAGGGTACTCTATTCTGTTTCCAGCAAATATAAACAGCATTGCAATTAATATAACAAGAATGCCAAGAGCAAGCCTGACATAAGCCTCTCCGGTAACACCCATTGTTTGTTTGATATAAACTGCAAGTAAAGCTCCTATCACAGCAAACAGAGCATAGGGAACTGCTGCAAAGTAGAGCAATCTTATGTTAGCCAGTCCTCTTTTAAGAAATGGTCTTGCAGCAACAAGCGCTCCTGTCATTGCAACAAACAGTCCTGTACCCCTGATTACAAGACCATCAATTGGTGTAAAACCCATCATAAGTGGTGTGAAGATAACTCCTCCACCAACCCCAGCCAGAACGGCTATAATACCTATCAGAGTCGAAATTACAAGGAAAAGCAGAAAGAAGGTTGTTGGATTCAAACCCATCATACCCTGTGTTTCAGCAGCCATTGCTGGAGCTGGGATTAATAAAGCAAAAAGTACAATCAATAGCGCCGATTTCCGGATGAATCCTCTTGATATTTTTGACCTGTCAAGGGTATTCACTAATACCACCCCCCTCCCGTATTTATGATTAGTCGCACTATATAAAACTTATGAAAAAAGACTAAAATTGATTAATTCTTAATATTATAATTTAAAAGAGCCTAAAAAAGGCTAAATAGTAATAATTTATTATTAAAGTAAAAAAGGAGTTCTTTAAAAGATTTATTAAGAAAAAAGCTTTTTAATGCTTTTTGCTCCAGAGATAGGGCCAGTCAGACTTGATAAATACTTCAGGATCGATTGAGATGGCTTTATCTATCTTTCTTAACATTTTTATAAACCCCCTTATGGTTTTATGCCTCCCCACAAATTCAGTTGCCGTGATCATACTTTTCACCAGAATAAGTTATTAGTTTTTATTATATTAATATTGTTATGATATTTTATTCGATTAAAATAACAAAGAATTCACTTCAATGAGTTTTAATCTCTGTTAGTGAATTGTAGGAAAGAATAAGATAGTAAATCAATAAAAATCCAAGTTACTTTTTGCTCCAGAGATAGGGCCAGTCAGACTTGATAAATACTTCAGGATCGATTGAGATGGCTTTATCAAACTCCTGGAGTTTTTCAACAATAACTTCTTTTTTCTCTTTTTTGATGGCCGTCAGAACTCCGACTCCAAGAAGTTCTCCTCGACATATTTTACCATCTGAAAGAGGAAGAAATACCGCATGAGTAACTTTCTCAAGGCTCTCAACTTTTGCTGGCTTTCCTTTCCCAGCAACAGCAACAAGCACTCCAAGAGCATGACGATATCTATCCAGAAGAGTCAATCTTTGATTTTCAGGAATCTGAATTTCCCTAATCTCAATCAATTTGACTTCATTTGCTTTGACATAAACATCCTGCTCGCTTACAATATTCACAAAGTAAGATGCAGGGCTGAGTATGTATCCCGATTCATCTGCCACAACAGTCTCACTCTCAACTTCACCAGGAGATGTAAAGTAAGTTATATTAACTTCCATAACATTAACCTCCCCCAGACTTATAAAAGAATTCCTATAAAACCATCAAAACAAACCAAAAACAAAAAATAAAGAATTAGGTTGTTTCTGATTCAACCGTTGAGGTTTTAACCGTGGCTGCCCAGGTCTTTATTCCATCAAAGCCTTCTGTTGCGATTCTCTTCGCAACTTCGTCCTTCAAAGCTGTGATGTTCACGAGATCAAGGAAGTTGTGGGCAAAACTTCCATGGATGATGCTCCAATAGATAGCCAGTCCGATAACTCCAATCGTAAGAGCAATAGACATTAGCGGACCTGCATGCGGGATCGATGTTACAAAATAGGGCCAAGCATTGGGATCTCTGAATAACAGGTAGTAGTTGACTCCGGTAAGAATCCCGAATATAATCAATCTCTTTACCAGACCAGCTGTCTCATGCTCTGCCTTAGCAACAGCTTTCTCAAGCAATCCCATCTTGTTAAGCTCCTTTCTGACATTCATCATAGGTACAAGGACTATCGGAGTTACAGAAACCATTGCAATAATCATTATCGGGAAAACCAACGAGTTTAGTGTATTTACAAGTCCTTCATCAAGTGAAACCCAACCAAGCTCGCTGAGATAGCCTGGGACTGCACATGCTCTGCTGACAGTAACGAGAAGCATAACAACAGCCATTGCAAGCTTGATGTAGTATTGCCTTACATAGGTTGTTCCTACAGCTCCAATCTGCACACCTATGAGTGATGTTGCAAGAATCAAAGTTGTAAGTCTGAAATCGACAGCTCCAAGCAGATAAGTCCAAGTGAATGTTCCTGTTGATCCCATAACAAAGGCAATTCCAAGTTCAGTTCCACTTGCCACTGCACTTGTTGCGCCTATCACATATATCATGGATGGTACACCGATGAATCCTCCAACCGCTATTGTTGCTGCAAGAAATCCTGTTGCAAAACCGGTTGGAATCGTTAACCACAGCGACTGTGTTCTCCCTGCAACATCGAATCTGATCATGGGTGGGAGTCTAAACTTCTTTTCCAGCTTTTCTGCGAACTCAGGCTTTGTATCTTCAATTCCATATCTCTTCGATTTAATGACATCCCTCAACAGCAATGCTGAAACTGATGGTAAGACAATCAGGAATGCTATGCTCACATACAAATTCGTTCCTGTTGGTCCAAGTTGTTCAAGTATATATTTCTGAACCTGAATTCCAACCTGTACACCGAAAATCGCTGATATAGCCATTAAAGTTGCAAGTTTTACATCAAGATGTCCAACCTTCTTTCTCCTCCATGCACCTATCATCGCTTTTGGGAACTTGTGACACATATTACTTGCAACCGCTATGGGTCCCTGAACACCTATGGACATCATTCCAGGCGTAAGAACGAAAGCACCACCACTACCTATGAAACCGCTCAGCATTCCACCAAAAAATCCGAGAGCAAGCAAGAACAGAGCCTCGTTGACCCCGATATGAATGAACATATCGGGTGTCATCGCTGCGCCCCCTTCAGCAAAACCCCCCATCTAAAATCCACCTCCTTTATTCAACGCATTTATTAACATGAATTTCTCCAAGCAAATTCCCTCCAGCTTTCCTACCACTCTCTAATCTTTCTCAATTATTCATTACCAATTCACAACTTATCTAATCTGATTTCCCGATTTCTACAATTTATACCCCAACAGGATGAAAATAAATGTTTTTGTGAAATTTTATTTTTTGGTATGTTTAAAAACTAATTATTAATCTATTACACTACCAGATAATACCGTGTAAATCATACCCCAAGCCATTAAATCAAACTTATGCAGGTTAAAAAACAAAATTACGCTTCGAAAAGATCTAAAAATAAAAATACTGCCAAAAAAGAGGTCTAAAGTTTAAAAAAACTACCCACAACTGGATTTAATTTTTCAGTTCTGTTATCGTTGTTAATAAGTAGTGACTTATATTGATTCTTATTAAAACATACTACAATATAGTGACAAACCTCACAATGTATTATTTTGCAATATTATTTAACAAAAAGTTTTATTTATTCTACACAATACTGTTTCTCTATGAGTGGAAAACTAAGAAGGCTGTCAGTTGCCATCGATGAAGATACAAATTCAATACTTGAAGAACTTGTTGAAAGAGAAAACAGAACTGCTTCTGAGATAATAAGGCAAGCCATTACTCAGTATTATCAGTTAAAGGATGTTCATCCCGAATCTATAAAAATCTATTCTGACCTCCTGTACGGCAGAGAATATATAATACTCGACATCGAACTCTGGATAGCAATGCTCGATGAGTTGAATGAAAAGGCATCAGAAAAGTTCTGGGAGAATGTAAAGAGTATTGCAGAGGCTCATTCATGGCAGATCAGAAACAAGGGCTTCAAGAGTCTTGTTGATGTGATGAGATTCCTCGAGCACGAAAACCTTTTCAGAGTGAAAATGAATGGCGATAAAAGTATTACACTTGTACTTTCTTCAAGGAACGAGCAGAAGTTCGTAAGATTATATCTCCAGACTCTTCTCGATAAGCTTGGATACAAGGTGAAAATCGTCGAGGGTTTAAGGAAGATTTTGATTTCCGAAGAATGATCACAAAATTAAATAACTATAATTTATTTTATAGGATACGATGGAAGTAAATCTTCCAGTTGTGAGTGAAAAGAAAATAACAAGAAAGAGCATAGATGTTGTACCTTTCGGCTTTAAAATGGCAGATTATATCAGATGGGGCTTTCTCGTTGCAGATGAAACTGCCGAAGTAAAAAAGGATGATCTGTTTTTAATAAAAATTAAACCTCTCAAACTACCAGAGAATACGATGATTTCCTCGCTGGGTGTTGCAAAACATCCTATCGTAACGGTTCTGGATGTTATAGGCAAAGAGACCAGTTTTCAGGGAGAAAAATTAATCGATAGTGTGCTTGTCATATCTTCCAAAAATGGAGTTGTAGAAAAGGGAGATTTAATTGGGGCAGTAAAAATCCTTTTTATCGGAGCAGGCATAATTACGAGATTGAGGTCAGTTGAAATTCCAAAAGTAGAATATGGGGATGAGAAGGTCGAATTCACCATTAAATACATGGAAAAAGATAAAATAAAGTCGTTTAAAGCAGTAAAATCTACCCACGGATACATCAGAAGCAACTTAGGCTACACAGAGTACTTTATAAGCAATGAGAATACAGAAGTAAAAGCTGGAAAAATCGCGGAAATCAAAATAAAACCAGTTGACTTACCCGCAAGCACAGTAACTGTTAACTGTGGTGTTATGGAAAACTATAACGGTTGTGTTATTGATTTTTCTGCCAATATAAGGCTAATTGAAGAGAGAAGAGTTATTGACAGAGTTTTATTCCTTCCAGCTGAGGACGGAAAAATTACAAAGGGCGAACTTCTCGGCGTAGCCTACATTTACTACATCGCAACAAAGCCTCCTGAAATAGATTTCATTGAAAAAAGAATTACCAAAGCTGCTATAAAATATATAGAGGACGGAATTAGAGAGAAGAGAATGAAATACATTCATCCCAAGTACTACAGAAGAAAAGAGACAGGAAGATGGGACATAATAGTTTCCGATGAGAACAAAGAGGTTGTAAAAGGAATACCATCACTCATCAAAATCAGAGAGCTCGTTCTTCCAGAGAACTCCATCGTCACACCTCTCTACATTATGAGGAACCCCATGGGTACACTCCTCAAAGTCCACCAGCCCGGAATCTATGACCTCAGAGGTGAAAAATTCATTACGCATGCTCTTTTCCTTCCTGCTGTGAGTGGTGAAGTGAAAAAAGGTGACCTTATTGGTGTGATCAATGTCTATAATGTTGAAATAATGACAATGGAAAAAATGCTTTCTGAACTTGAATACTGGAGGGAAAGAACTAATTTCAGGTTCAAAAAAATCTGAGTGTTTTACTTGAGTATGGGGTGTAAAAATGCTATTCCGTTCATATGCATACGCAGCAGGGACTGTTGTGAATGCCGTTGCAACAGGAAAAGGATGTGCATTTGCCGTTGATCTAAAAACATATGCAGAATTTACTCCAGAAGATAGAAAAGAGATTACCGACAGTGGAAAAAGAATAACCTCACATATTATCAATCGAATATTTAACAGATACGGTATCAGTGGAAGACTGGAATTAAAAAGTGAAATTCCAAGAAAAAGTGGGCTTGGAAGTAGCAGTGCATTTGTAAACGCTGTTCTTCTTTCAATTCTAAAATCAAAAAATGAAGAGCTCAACCCTCTCGAAATCTTAAAGGATAATGCTGAAATTTCTCTGAAAAATAAAATCAGCTATACGGGGGCTTTTGATGATGCTGCAGCCTCTTTACTTGGAGGCATGGTGATAACAGACAATCTGAAGTTTGAGATTCTGATGAGAAAAGAGATCAGCAAAGATGTTTTGATTTTGATTCCTGATACAAATAAAAAGATCGTGAAGGTAGACAGAGTTAGAAGAAACACAGAACTTGTTGAAAAAGCTCTTGAAAGAGCTATGAATGGAGATTTTATGAATGCCATGCTCTACAACTCACTTTATTACTGCAGATTAATAGGTTACCCAATCCAACCTGTGATGGACGCTAAGGAGATCGGTATAAGTGCAGGGCTTTCTGGAAATGGTCCAACCTACATAGCCTTTGGAAGTAAAAAAGAAATTGAAGAGCTGGAAAACACCTGGAAGAAATACGGGAAGCTGATAAGAACAAAAACAGTGTCTGAACCGTGTGAAAAAAAATTTCTTGAGTTTTTGAGAGATCTACAGAACTAATATAAAAATAAAATCTATGAACAAAACTACTCGAACAGGGGTTCCAGAGCAACCACCTTGGCAGATTTAAGTTTCTCAACATCTGCCTGGGTCTCTGGAAGTACCCCATAATGCATTGGGATTACCTTATCAGCCTTTATAGCCTCAAGAGCTTCCTTTGCCTGTTCAAGATCCATCGTATATTTTCCTCCCACTGGAATCAGTGCAACATCAACCTCAATCTCCTTCATTTCAGGTATGAAGTCCGTATCTCCCGCATGATAGATTTTCACTCCATCAATCTCAATAATGTAGCCTGCTCCACTCCCTCTTGGATGGAAGGGTTTGTCTATGTTATACGCCGGTACAGTCTTTACAGTCAATCCCTCAAGTTTCTCCTCTTCACCGATATCGAGCTCACATGTCCTGTATCCTTCAACCATGCACCCCGTTGGAACAACCACAGTCGTATGTTCATCAGAAAGTAATCTTATTGCCTTTATATCCCTGTGATCAAAATGGTCATGGGTGATAAGAATATAGTCCGCTTTTTCAAGTTCAGCATTCTGTGGGAGGTCATAGGGGTCTATATATACGGTTTTGCTCCCCTTTATTTTAAAACCCGCATGCTTTAAAAATACAATCTCAACTTCCCCATATCTGCAAACTGATGTCATATTTTATTACTATGGCATGAAAATATATGAAGTTAACCTCAAGCTCAAGGGTATATAATGACAGGAAACTATTTAAGTTTACATGTACACCATAATCTGTGGGTGTTTCAAAAATCATAGCTTATATAATATTACTTCTCATGGTTTTCATACCGGTAATCTATCTGATGTTCCCTGGTAGTCTTTCCCATTTCCTAGATACAATCATCAATTCTTTTGTGGTTGTTTTGATTCCTCTCTTTATTGTTTTTGTAAAGGTTGTTGATAAGATTTCAAAAAAGATGAAAGAGTCTAGACAAAAAAGAAGAAAGGAAAAGCTAAAAGAATGGAAGATAAACACAATCGACAACTTCTATGAATAAATCATGGATAAACATAGATAAATTATACCGGCATTTAGCTGTCTTCAATTACTTCAAGAAGTTTTCTTTTTGAGAGAGGTTTTGTCAGAACATCCTTTGCACCAGCCCGAAGTATTTCATCAGTTCTTGCCTGCTCAAAAGCTGTTATTCCTATCACAAGGGTTTCAGGTTCAATCTCCTTGATTTTCTTTGTAGCCTCAATGCCATCGATTTTCGGCATCATTATGTCCATCAGAACAATCCTCGGTCTTTCTTCCATAAACTTTTTGATTGCCTCTTCCCCGTCTGAGGCTTCAAGAATATTGAATCCCTTCAGCATGAGCTTAAGGACTTCTCTTACAGAAGGGTCATCATCAACAATCATAACTTTCCTTGAATCTGTGACAATGTCAACCCAACTCATAACATTAAAAAAAAGATTAAGAGGTATATTAAATTTTTTTGAATATGGTGATGATGAGATTGAAAATCTCACTTAAGATATCTTTTCAAGAGAAGATAGTAGTTAAAAACCAGAATTTCAAAAAGAACGCATATTGCTGCAGGAACTGCAGCTCGATCTCCAAATAGAGCAATCGCTACTCCAGCTGTGAAACCAAGGTTTTTATAGGAGGAGAACAGGGCTCTGTTTATAGCCTGTTGATAGCTGTTTTTCAGAATGAGAAAGAAGATAAGAAAAGCAAGGCTGCCTGATAAAAAAGTTCTTGCAAAAGCAATCGAAATGATGTCCAGAAGAACAAGAAGGTTTCCACAGATCAGTTCAGAATTGAGTCCAATTATCGTGTAGATAACAAACCCAAACCCGAGATTTATCACAGGAGTGGGATTTTCAACCCTAATGGCTCTACTGGCAAATATTGGAAGCAGGATGAGAATAAAAAGAGCTTTAAGAATATCATAAACTCCTACATTTTTCCCTGTAAAGATGAGAACGATTGTTGGGGTTAGAACGAGAGAAAGAATGTAGATAACTCCACTTGAGACCATACTCTCCATTACATCCCCGCCGAGAAGTCTCGAAAAGGGAACCACAGCTATGGCCGGTGGAGCAGCAGCCATAACAATGAAGCCAAGTCTCATTGAATCATCCTGAAGATTCGAGGACAGCAAAAGTATTAAACCGCTTAAAAAAAGATAGTTAAGAATAAAATTCCAGAAACTCCTTCTAAATTCAAGATTTCTCAGCTCAAGCTGACAAAGTGAGAGAGTCATGACTAACGCAAGGGCAGGTATTATAAAATTCCTGAAATAAGGTGATGCCTGTGGGAAAACGATGGCTATGAGCATTGATGTTATAAAGATGAGTGATGAGTTTTGAAGCACTGCCAATAAGCGCATGGGATATAATATTCGATACTTATAAAAAAGTTGTTGTTTTAGGTTTTAATAACAAAAAATTCCACAAAATCATTCCAAAAGTTCATCAACTTCCTTTCTGTCCTTTTCAAGCTCTTCTACCTGTTTCTCATCAAGTTTGAGAAGTAAATCCTGAAATTCTACCACATGGATCTTCTCTTCTCTCGCAACATCCAGTAGAACAGTTCTGATATATTCACTGTGCATCATTGCAGCAAGCTGTTCATAGAGGTTAATGACATCAACTCTGTGATTATTGCAAGCCTTAAAATCTCTTTATCAAGGTTCTCCCTACTTTACTTTATCCAGATCAATTGGTTCCTTGAAGAGCATAACAAACAAAATGTTTCTAAAAACAAAAAACTTCACTGGAGGCTATGTACTTTCACTTATTTTCTCACATTAAGCTCATTTGCAAACCATAAAGTCCTCTGGGGGAAAGGTATCTGAATTCCATTTGCCTCGAGCTCCTTCTTTATTTTCCAGAGTATCTCCATTTTGACATCATACCATACAGCAGAGGGTGCCCATATCCTTACCACTATGTTCACAGAACTGTCTCCAAAATTATCAACAAAAACCTGAGGTTCAGGATTTTTCAAAGCAAAGGGGTGTTTCTCTATCAGCCCCTTGATTATTTCAATTGCTCTCTCTGCATCATCACTATAGCGGATGCCAACAACATACTCAAACCTTCTCGCTACATGTGCCACATAATTGGTTATGTTCGAGGAAAATACTTTTTCATTAGGGAGTCTGACATAAAGTCCATCGTAGGTTCTCACTATGGTTGAAAGGATGTTGATGTCCTCCACAAAGCCTGCAATACCATCAACATTTATCTGATCTCCAATCTTTATTGGTTTTTCAGAAAGAAGAAATATTCCTGAGATTAAATTGGACACCACACTCTGACTTGCAAAACCTATGACTATACCCGCGATACCTCCTGCCACGAGTAAACCAGAGAGATTAAGTCCGAGTAGTGGCAGTACAGCCAGGAAGGCAATTATAATTATTACAAAGTAAATGACTTTCAAGATGAGCTCAAGCTGATCACGCTTCATTTTGTCTACCAAGGTTCTCCTCAGATTTGTTGTTATAATCCTTGCAATTACTGTCGCCCCGGCCATCACAGCCATAGCTACAAGGAAGTCAGAAACTGTCACATCCCCATAGATATTCCTGTTAAGGACATCTACAATGATATCAATCATATGCCCCACTCCATTACAAACCCTTTTCCGATGACGGGCAGTTTTCGAGCCGTATATAATTCAACTGATTTGCTCATCTTCTTTTTCAGTGGATAGACCAAAAAATCTGTCTCAGCCACCTTTTCTGAGTGAATTGTCATTGTTGTCCTTGAACCTACAAGTTCCTTGTCATAGAAAATTTTCATCCCGTAAATATCAAAAACAACCATGCTCACTTCCTGCCACTCACCGCTTTCATTAACAATCCTTAATTCCATAACACCCTCTTCAAGAGGGTTAGTTTCAGGTATCTTTGAAAAAACATCACTTTCCCAGTATCTGCAGATTATCCCATTTCTCGGGTTTCCATATAGTGTGTACTTTGGCTTTGTTAAACCAAAGATGTCTATAACTTCCATACTCTTCTTTCCGGCAAGAAACACACCAATCTCGAGTGGAAATGTAAGAAATACACTAAAAGATGATCCAGGCTCAGATACTATACTCCTCCTGAATTTTATCTGTAAGTAGTTCGTTATTTCCTTTGGCAGATTAACCGGCTCAACAGGATTCAGAATTACCTTCCCGTCTTTTCCGAGAATTATCCTCTCCTTCACCTCACTCACATCGCTTTCAATCACTCTCCGATAAATGTAAAATTCATCTCTCTTTTCAACAATCAGAGTCAGATTATCAAGTATTACAGAGAATTCGGAAAGATTGTAGAAGCCATACACAAATTTTAATTATTTTTTAGGTTATTAAATCTTTTGAGGTAATTTCACTGTTACCGATGATAGTCACACAGAGGATTTATGCCCTCTAAGTCTCAAAATCTCCTGTTTTATATCTTCAATAACTTCCAGATTGTAAATGAGTTTCTTGTTGTCTTTCTTTATAGAGAATACAACAAAAACTTTCCCACCCTTTTCTTTCTCAAACTTTCTATGTGTATTGGATAGCAACTCTTTCCACCTGTAAACCTCAGGTGTCTGTTCATAAGTTATGGGTTTTATCTGCAATCCGATATATCTATACCTACCTGAATCTAAAAATCAACATTGTACAGCCTGTCCCATTCATCAGGTGCTGGTTTGATTGAAACTCCAAGTTCTTTTTCCAATCTGCCATATATGGTTTTTATTTCTGTAAGGTATCCAATCAAATGTTCTGTTCAAAACTAAGTTGTAAATGTAATCAATACAATCTTCTTCACGAACTTCTTCTATTTCCGTCTGAATAACTTCTGTTATTTTGACATACAACTTTCTACCCAAATCCTGTAAATATTCTTCCGCACTCAAACCCGTCCCTTTTTCTTTTAACATTTCATTTAGCCTCTCATAGTAGAATCTTCTCCAATCCTCTATTGTCCTGGGACTGCATTCTCTGATCCACTGAGAAACGGGTCCTACACTATTTTTCTTATTCAAACCCCACCGGTTTGTTGCCATGTTGAGAATCCATTCCTTAGCCATTTTTACTCCTCTCCTCTTCCAGTTCGATAAACTTCTTTTTTAAACGGTAATCCTTCGATCTATCCGCATCAGCAATGGCTGATTTAATCAGGTAGGCATTTATAAATATTTTATTCCTGAGATAGACATACGCTTCAATCATATTTTTATCCAAAACAGATCCATCATCATAGCGAAGGAAAACATCCTTTTTCAACACATATTCTCCCAGATATTTTAAAGCTTCCTCTTTTTTGATTATATTTACTCCAAGTAATTTTACTCTCAGCCCGGTTTCAAGCTTTATAGTTTCTTCATTAATTATTTCGACTACCTTATATAACCTGTCCTTAAAATTCAGTTTTTGAGGATCTATCTTAGGTCTGGCATCTTTTATCCTCGGAACATACTTCACTTCAGGAACTTCAGAAATTTCCACTTCAACCTCTCGCTTTATTATTTGAATGTTATCGCTGAACTGCAACAGTGATTGCTTAAAACCAATTTTTTCTTTTATTATATCGACAAAATCCTCATTTATCTCATAGCCAATCGCATTTCTGTTTAAATCGAGTGCGACTTTAACGGTTGTTCCGCTACCAAGAAAGGGGTCAAGAACTGTTTCACCAACAAAGGTGAACATCTTTATAAGCCTTCTTGGTAGCTCTTCCGGAAACACCGCCTCATGATTTATCTGTCTTGCTCCACCAAAATACCAGTGTCCATAGAAATATTCTTTCCATTCCTCTTTCGTGAGCTTTGATAATTCCTTAACCTCTTTTTGAATTTTTTCACTTTTACCGGGTTTTTTGAAAATAAGTATAAATTCATAATCGATTTCAACCATTCCATTTGGGGGATAGGGATACGATCCCATCACATTCGCTCCACCGGTGGTGTTCATGGTCGTTTTTTTCTGCCATATGATCGAACCCATATAA
Organism: Archaeoglobus sp. UBA234; assembly: GCA_002494625.1. Taxonomy (GTDB): domain Archaea; phylum Halobacteriota; class Archaeoglobi; order Archaeoglobales; family Archaeoglobaceae; genus Archaeoglobus_A. The sequence continues at coordinate 154,972 of DACH01000005.1, read as the reverse complement.
TCAAAACCTATTTCCTCACATTGGGCAATGAACTCCGCATGTAACGGGATGATTTTATATCTCCCATAGATTATCGAGCGTGCAAACTGGTCTCCAATATTTATACATAGCCTCCTGCCGGGTTTAAGAATTCGATAACATTCCTTCCAAACCCTGTATAGATCCTTTAAATATTCGTGTAAAGTTTGCCCATAGCCTATTTGCCCATCCACACCATAATCCTTAATGTGCCAGTAAGGTGGGGAGGTCACAATTAAATCTACACTCCTGTCTTCTACCTCTATCATCCTTCTACTATCTCCAATGATTATTTTTACCCAGTTATCCATTATTCTCACCTTACAGCAAATTATACAATAACATTTTCCAAAAGGTGTTGCTGGCAATTCTGAACTCTCTTTCACCCAACGCTTTGACAGAATTCGATGTATCCATCTATCCAAACACCATACAAACACACAAAATGTTAAATTTATCTCAATCCATCTCAAACATCGATTACGCTTTTAACAGGTGAGAAACATGCTGGTGACAAAAAGAGATGGAAGAAAAGAAGAGTTCAACAGAGGCAAAATCATAAAAACCTGTTTGAGAGCCGGAGTAAGCAGAGAAATAGCCGATAAGATAGTTATTGAAGTGGAAAGAAGACTTTACGATGGAATAACCACCGATGAAATTTTGAAGATCGTTATCGATTTACTTGATAGGTATGCTTACCGCTATTCTGCAAGATACGATTTAAAAGCTTCTCTTCTCAGGTTAGGGCCTACAGGATATGGATTCGAGAAGTTTACAGCCGGTTTACTGAAAAAGTATGGATACAAAACCACAACAAATCAGATAATCGATGGTAGATGTGTAACCCATGAAGTTGATGTGATTGCAGAGAAACACGGGAGAAGATATCTGATTGAATGCAAGTTCCACAATATTCCGGTATATACGGGATTGAAAGATGTGATGTACACCTATGCCAGGTTTCTTGATGTTTCAGAAAAAGATGGATTTGATTCTGTGGAGTTCGATTCTGTGTGGATCTTCACGAACACAAAATTTTCATCCGATGCTAAAAAATTTGCAGAATGCAGGCAGATCAAATTAACTGGATGGCGATATCCTGAAAATGAGGGAATTGAGAGTTTGCTAGAGGCAAAAAACCTCTATCCGGTAACAGTTCTAAGACTGGATAGAGAAACCCTAATGGAGATAATAAATTATGGATTTGTATTTTGCAAGGATCTGATAGAAAATGAAAATGTGCTGAAAAAGATTGCCGGTAAAAAATCTGAAAAGATTCTGAGTGAAGCTAAGGAAATTCTGAAGTTAAAGAATATCTAATACTCCTTCGAGTTTTATCTTCCGAAAAATCTTTTAAAATGTAAATCCAGCTTCCAGTAAAAGACTGAACTTTATCGGAGGTAAAAAATGCAGAAAATAGAAGTAAAGCTGAACAGAGATCTCGGTTTTTTTGATATAACAATGATTGGAATAGCCGGTATGATTGGTGCTGGTGTTTTTGCCCTTACAGGCATAGCTGCCGGTGTTGCTGGTCCAGCTTTAATCTTTGCCTTCCTTTTCAATGGAATTATTGCAACCATAACTGCCTTAGCCTACGCTGAACTTGGATCAGCAATACCACAGGCTGGTGGAGGATATGTATGGATAAAAGAGGCTTTTCCCAAATCAGCCGGCTTTATAGCTGGATGGATCGACTGGTTTGCCCACAGTGTCGCATGCTCTCTTTACGCTGTAACCTTTGGAGCCTTCATAGCAGTCATTTTTGAGGGTTATCTTCCATTCATCATAGTATCAAAGCTTTCAACCTTCCTTGCAATTACCATATTTACATACATCAACTACATTGGAGTTAAGGAAAGTGGAAAGGTTGGAGGTGCAATAACTCTGATGAAGGTTCTGATTTTGATGATTTTTGGTTTATTTGGTTTATACAGAACATTTTCAAATCCAGATTGGTTTATGAACTTTACAACACCATCTTTCATTCCAAATGGATTTGCTGGACTGCTTGCTGCAATGGGCTTGACATATATAGCCTTTGAAGGTTATGAAATAATTGTTCAGAGTGGAGAAGAGGCTAAAAATCCAGATAAAAACATTCCAAAGGCAATTTTAATATCTCTCTGGACTGCTACAGCCATCTACATACTCGTTGCAGTCTCGATTCTTGGGGGGATCAGGAGCGATAAACCAAGCTGGATGGTTCTTGGAGATCTCGGTGAACTTGGACTGATAAAAACTGCAGGCGAAATAATGCCCTTTGGCTTTATAATCCTGCTTTTCGCTGGACTTGTATCTACAACGAGTGCGATGAATGCTACAATATACTCATCCTCAAGGGTGGCTTTTGCGATGGCCAGGGATGCCCTTCTCCCAAGAAGGCTCTCAACCATCCACATGAAAACTAGAACTCCTCACTACTCAATCTTTTTTACCTACATAATCGTATCATTAATGGCTTTAAGTCTGCCGATAGAAGCCATAGCAGCTTCAGCAAACATCATGTTCATTCTCCTTTTCATCATGGTAAATCTTGCTCTCATTTTCATGAGATTGAGAGCTCCCAATATAAAGAGACCTTTTAAAGTCCCCCTGATGCCATACCTACCGCTTGCAGCCATAATCATGCAGTTCATTATCTCTTATTTCATGATAGTCGAGCTTGAACATGGATTTCTTGCCCTCCAAGCATCCATCGGATGGATAATTGCTGGTGTTATTGTTTATTCTCTTTATTCAAAGGAGGAGGTCACCAAGGCAGATAAAGAGGAGTTCAAGACTATATTTGAAGAGAGACCCCTCGAAGAGGGACAATACAGAATACTCGTAGCATATGCCAATCCCGAAATAGGCAAAAGGCTTGTGGAACTTGCTGATTTAATTGCAAAAGCGAGAGAAGGAGAGATAAGAGTCCTTTCGGTCATTAAGATGCCCGGCCAAACCCCACTGAGGGCAGGAGTTGGATTTCTTAGAGAACATTCAAAAGTTCTTGAAGAGTTGCTAAAAATCCCTGTATCGCCTGCTGGAGGGGTTATAAAGATGGCACACAACATCAGCGATGCAATTCTGAACGAGGTCGAGGATTACAGAGCCGACCTGCTCATTGTAGGGTGGAGAGGTAGAACCTTCCGTCGAGACTTTGTCTTTGGAAGCACTATAGACCCTATTTTACTGAAGGCAGATTGTGATGTTATTGTCGGAAGATTTGAGCCCGGATTTTCGATAAGGAAAGCTGAAAAAATTTTAATTCCAACTGCAGGTGGACCTCATGCAAGACTTGCTGTACTGTTCGCAAAAGACCTCTGGAGGATTTTAAAGGCAAAAATAACATTGACATATATCGCGAGAGATAAAAAATCATTTGATGCTGGAAAAGAAATTCTGGAAAGCTGTGCTGAAGAATGTGAGATTGAAGCTGAAAAAATCTTGCAAAGGTCTGATAAGGCTATAGACACTCTCGCAAAAATGAGCAAAGACTACGATGTAGTTTTTATTGGAGCTACAGCTGAACCTTTTTTCAAAAACTTCATCAAGGGAATGTTTGTTGAGGAGTTTGCGAAGAGAACAGATAGAACAATTTTGATGGTAAGAAAACGGATTGAGGCAAGGGATTTGATGAGGAGGTTGAGGAGGAGATTAAGAATCTAATTGTGTGATAAACAAGAGGGATTTAGCCTCGAGTTTATTGAGTCTAAATTAGCAATTTCTCAGGAATAACACATTGTCAAAAATATAATGCTCTGGCCGGGAGTTGAACCCGGGTCGGGGAGTCCGCAGCCCCCCAGGATATCCGCTACCCCACCAGAGCTTTACAAGATATATGCCTCAATGGGTTTAAAGTTTTGCTTCTGTTCTGATTCTCCATCTCCTGTTTTTTACTATCAGATTTGTATTATCTATTTTTTCACGACAGTGATAGCTGGAAAACAATAACAGGAAACAATAATAAAGATCTTAGGGGTCAAGTATTTAAACTGTTAATAATTCTTCAATATATGCGTGTTCTCGCTGTAAAAAACGCAAAAAATGAGGGACTTGAGTATATTGAAGATGTTTTTGAATCCGGAAACATAGAACTTGACTATGTAATGGCAGAGTCGGTTGATGATGTTGATGAGTTCGAAATTCAGAAATATACTCACTTAATAATACTCGGAGGGCCTCAGGGAGTTTATGAAGCAGAGGAATATATCTACCTCAAAAGGGAAATGGAGGTTATAAGAAGAGCTGATCAGCTAAGAATTCCGGTCCTTGGAATATGCCTTGGATGTCAGCTCATCGCCGGGGCTTTCAACGCTAAGGTTTATCCACATATTAAAGAACTTGGATGGTTTGAGGTAGAGAATACAGGTTTAAACATTTTTCCTGAAAAAATGATAGTTTTTCAGTGGCATCAGGACACTTTTGAGCTTCCAGAAAGGGCTAAATTAATCTTTAAAGGCAAAAATGTCAAAAACCAGGGTTTTATTTTAAGAAAGAATATTGGTCTCCAGTTCCATATAGAAGTCAGAAAAGAGACAGTAGAGAAGTGGATTGAATCTGAAAATATTAGCGAAGAGGAGAAAGAGAGAATAATATCAGAGACCGATGAACACATTTCTGAACTCAATGCATACACGGAAAAACTCATAGATTACTTTATAAATCTCTGAACTCGTGAGAGATGTTAAATTTCCTCGATCTCCTCTGAAGTACTCAAAAAGATCGCAACCCCACCTGACAGCATATTTATCTGGGCTGATTAAACCACACCCAATATCATAGCTCTATCCTGCAAATACAAACCCATGCAAAGCATGCTGTAAATGAAAAGAAGCATATGAGTTTTGCAGTCTGCCATGAATACGACAGCATAACATACAGATTCGTCATTGAAATCACTTAAATATAAACTCTACCACCTATCAGGGAGAGAAGCACAGCCAATATATGCCTTCGTTCAGCTTGGAGATGATGATCTTTATTGCAGTTTCACTTTCAAGCCACATTAACTATTCCAAAAATAGCTACCTTCAAACTTTAAAAGCCTCTTCTACACACTCTTTCATACTACCAATCTTTACCTGAACTCTTCTCAGTTTGGGTAGATACTGGAGAGCTTTCCCCGAGTTTACCATCACACACTCATAGCTTTCTGTTGCCGGTGATACCACCATGCATGTGTCACTGAACACTTTTATTCCATGTTCTTCGATCTTTTCTACAATGCTCTTTCTCTTTTCAATCAGCTTTCTTGATAGAAAAACCCAGAATTCTCTTTTTACTTTGCCTCTATCTTTTACCACCTCATACAGATTTTCGAGCTCTTGTTCAGACAGGTGCGGACATCCAAGGGCAATTAGATCCGGCTCGCATTCATCAGTCTTTATTTCAACTATATCTACCTCGATTTTCTCAAGACCGCTGATGGAGAATTTGTTCCACTCCGGAGTTTGCTCTTTAACATGAAAAAGAGCTGTATTCCCTTTTGCAGCAAGAGAGGCTCCCATTAATTTGAGCCAGGATTCGGGAAGAGTATTTTTGAACCTGAAGTAAGGTACTTCTCCTGCAACCTTCTCTCCCGATATGTAGCCGAGTATGGATGCCTCAGCCTCATTTTTTATTTCAAACTCAACATCAACAATGAGAGTTGGCTCTCTATTTTCCTGGATATGCAAACCATAATTAGGAGTTTTCCCGATTATCCCGGAAGCCAAAGCACTTATCCCGCTCTCCCTGTTCGTTCTTGCCCCAATTAAGGAGTTGGCATACACAACAGCATTAGATTCAGCCCATGCTAGGTGATCACCAAAAGATGGTGGGTCGAAATAGTAAGGTGTGCATGTCAGGCTTTTTTCAGCACCGAGTCTCACCAGAGTATTGATGATTCTCATCTGCTTTCTGTAAAATCCCTCATCTATCCCCATCTCCTTCCATCTGATGATGTCCATTCCCGCAGGGTTTATCATCGCCTTAACAACAAATTTTGCATCAAGGCTTTCAAGCCATTCCAGTCCAGCATCACCGATGTTCTGATATGATATGCCCGAAATTTGAACAGATTTTACCTCTATCAATCTGTCAGCCTCAAAAATCTCTCCGAGGGCAACAAGAATTTCCATAGATTTCTTTATCGTTGGGTTGTCTGATTCGAGAAATTTTTCCTCTTCTCTACTCAGGTACATCTGGACACCTTAAAAAACCCTTTCAAAATCCTCTTCCCTGTCCAAATACTTTGTTGCATCAATCCCCCATTTAGCGGTTGTTTCATTAGCAGAAGGGTCAAGACTGCTGCCCCTTGCCCCCTTTATGACAATCATATCCCTGTCAGCCTGAAATCTCGTAACAATGGCAAACTCCACCTCTTCATAACTGTAGATATCTATATCCTCATCCACCACCACAACCCCTTTCAGACTCGGATGGGCTGAAAGAGCTGCCAAAATTGCATTCTTTGCATCTCCTTCAGTATTTTTCTCAATCTGGACAACTGCATGGAAATAATGTCTGCTTCCTGCAGTCATAACAACATTCTTCACCCTGCAAACATTTGAAACTGCTTTGTAAATAACAGGCTCATAGGGAATCCCCATCAATACCTGATGCTCACAACCTCCTGGTAAAATTGAGTAGAATACCGGATTTTCTCTTGCATAAATCCTATCTACCTCCACAACAGGCTCCATCCTTGTTTTATCGTAGGTTGAGGTTATATCGACGAAAGGTCCTTCTTCGGCTTTTTCAGATGTTATTCTCCCAGATATAACTATTTCAGCCATTGGTGTGAGCAACCCATCAATCCTGTAAAGTCTGAGTCCTTTCATGAGCGAAGCAGCATATCTGAACTCCTTTCCCTCTGGCACTCTTGTGCTTGCTGCGAATAAAAATAAAGGGTGACATCCTATCGATACAAGCACCCTCAAGTCCTCATTCCTATCTACGGCATCCTTCCACATCAGATAGGTATGCCTCGGTGGAACAAGCCTTGCAGCCATTCTTTTCTCATCCAGCACCATCAATCTGTGAATACAGGCGTTGTATTTCTCAGTATCATCAGCATCCATGCTGGCTATGACAACTCCCGCGGTGATATATCGCCCACCATCTCCTGGAAAGTACTTCGGGATGGGTAAATCACTGAGTGTCCAGTCAGTCTCTTTAAGAGGATTGGAGTCTTCAATCTCCACTTTACCATCAAAATCTATCCCAGCAAGGTATTCTGCGAGCTCTTCCCTGCAGATACCCAGATACTGGCAGAGCAGATCCCTTCTCGCTATAAAATTTGAGGCAACCCTCTTTCCTTCAACATCCACAATAAATGGTTTATCCTGAAGTCCTTTTTCAAAAATGAACTCTGCAAGTTTATCATGAGGTATATTTTCTTCGAATTCCTCGTAATCCAGAATTTCAAAAGCATTTCTGAGATCCATGTTATCCCTTTACCACATACCTATTTCAATTTTCTGGAAAAAGTTATTTACCTGCCTTCATTCATTCACCTGATGAAGTACCTCCTCCTTATACCTGACGGGATGGCTGACTGGGAGATCGAGAAATTGGGAAACAGGACACCACTTGAAGTAGCAGATACACCGAACATAGATTATCTGGCAAATTACGGTTCAACTGGAATTACAAAAACGATTCCAGATGGTTTTGAACCGGGGAGCGATATTGCGAATCTGACAATCCTTGGAGTTGATGTCAGAAAGCATTACACTGGAAGGGGACCCATTGAAGCTCTTGCAAGAGATGTAAAAGCTGATTATGTCTTCAGATGTAACCTTGTTTATGTTAAAGATGGCAGAATGATGGATTACAGTGGGAGAAGAATAAATGATGTGGAGGCTCGAAGGGTAATCGACCACCTAAACAGAATGAGAGTGCACAAATTCCTAAAGTTTCACCCCGGAAAAAGCTACAGGAACCTTCTGCTCATAAACGGAAGATTCCAGGATCGGGTAAAAACCACCCCACCCCACGACATTCAGGGGAAATTCATAGAAAGTTTTCTTCCAGAAGGGGGTGAACTTGCTTCTCTGCTGAGGGAACTGATTGAGTGGTCTTCAAATATATTGCCTGAAATTAGCGATAAAACGAATATGATATGGCCCTGGGGAGGAGGTGTTATGCCAAGATTTCCAAAGCTAAAAGAGAGAACAGGTAAACAGGGTGTGATGATTTCCGAAGTTGATCTCCTTCAGGGCATTGGAAAAGGACTTGGGATGAAAGTTGTTGAGGTTGAAGGTGCAACAGGCTACATCGATACAAACTATAAAGGGCTTGCAAAGGCATCGCTAAAGGAGCTAAAATCCTCAGATTTAGTTATTCTCCATACAGAGGGAATAGACGAAATCGGTCATGAGGGCAATGCAGAGAAAAAGGTGGAGGCAATCAGCATCTACGATGAGAAAATCGTTGGCTACATTATCGACCACCTCGATCTGGAAGAGACAAAAATCATGCTGCTCCCCGACCATCCAACACCTGTAAAAATAAAAACCCATGTTGCAGAGGATGTTCCATTTCTCATCCATGGTGGTAAAAGAGATGATGTGAAAAAGTTTGACGAAAAGAGCTGTAGAAAAGGTGGGTTCAGGTTTGTAGAGGGTTTAAAGTTGCTTGATGTCTTTCTCCATTACATATAATCTGTATTGTTCAGACTGGTTCTTTTAGATCGAATTCCTCAATGTTTTCAAACACAGTCGAAACATCCACACCATAATCTATTTTTTCTACCTTCGCCGAGGTTGCTGGTTTCTCAGGGACTGCTCTGCATGGTTCAGACGGGAGAATTGATAGCTCATAAGTACCAGCTTTTCTGGCAATTTCAATAATTTCAACTTTGTCGAGCCCAATTAAAGGCCTTAGAACGGGAATCCTGACAGCTCTGTCTTCAACATAGAGATTTGAGATTGTCTGGCTTGCAACCTGTCCTAAACTATCTCCCATAACCAGAGCAGTTGCTCCTATCTTATCAGCAAGTTTTTCTGCTGTTTTGAGCATTGTTATCTTGCAGTAAACACATGTCAGCTTTTTCTCAAATTTTTTTGCACACTTTATAACTTCAGAATGCGGTGCAACAAAAAGTTGTGATTTTCCATCTGTAAGCTTTTCCACAATTCTGATTATTTTTTCGGAAACGCTAATCTGATAAAAATGTAAAAAATCCACCTGATAGCCTTTACTGATCATGAGATATGCTGCCACAGGGGAGTCTATCCCTCCAGAGATCAGAGAAAGAAATCGCATAGAGATTCAGACATATATGGGTTAAAAAGGGTAATTATATTGATATAATTTATTAAAATTATAGATTAATTGATGCAAATTATGATTTAAATCACCATGATTTATTCTTTTCGGATAGATTTATATAGTGGCAGGAGGTATAAAGGTCTACTTTCCTTACCCCAAAAAAGGTGAGAGATTGAACAACGGAAAGATATACAATCTAGACAGGGAGAACTGGAGGGAAATGGTTAGCTCAGGTATTGTGCTCGTTGATTTTTATGCTGAGTGGTGTCCACCCTGCCTCAAGATTGAGCCAATACTGGAAAAAATCGCCAAGGAATACGAGAGCAAAATAAAGGTATGCAGATTCAATGTTGATGAAGATGATGAGATCCCCAGAAAGTACTATGTGCAGATTCTTCCCACTCTTTTTCTCTTTAAAGATGGAGAAGTTGTGAGCGGGATTGAAGGAATGGCTAACCCTGCATCAATCAAAAAAATTATCGAAAGCATCCTCTAATTTCTTTCTGATTTTAATCCTTCAAGCCTGCAGGTTGAGAAAAAGATCCTTTCTTCTGATAGCCAATCTGACTACCTCTTCCTCACTCGATGATGATGAAAGGATTGAGACGATGGGATCATCCTTTTCATAAATGTATCCCCTCTTTGGAATGTCGGCATAGAAGGGGTTTCCTGTGAGTTCCTTTTTGACCATAAATCGATCTGATGCGAAGAAAATAAACCTCCCGGCATATCTGTGAAAATGTGGTTTCTCGATTTTCTTTCTCTCCAGTGCAAGTGCATGAAATCTGAAAAGCAGTGTATCGGAGCTCCATTCAATAGAATCAAGAGAACCATGAAATCTGGGATTTATCTCCAGTATGTACACACTCTCAGTTCCATCTTCAACGATAAAATCAACCCCCACAGAGCCTTGAATGTCGAAGATTTCACATACCTCCACCGCAAGCTTTTCAACCTCTCTTCTAACATCTGTCCTCGCTGAAAGCGGTGTTATATTTCCTGTGTATTTGAAGCCAGATGAGTTCATTTCCTTCCATCCAGCTATAATTTTGTTCAGAGCAATCACAGTAACTTCTCTCCCGACAACTACAGATGCCGAGCATGGATAACCCCTGATTAGGCGCTGGACAATGTAATCTCCCTCTGTTGAGTCAAGCATTCTTATATCTTCCCCACCTCCACCTCGAACAGGCTTCAGAATGTATTCTTCCCCTACTTCAACTTCTTCTCGCCTTTTTACTTCCGGAAAGGGAAGTCCATTCCTTTCAAGGACTCTGTAGAACCTGTTTTTATTCAGAATATCCTCCAGCTTTCCGGGTTCACAACCAAAAACCTCGGATTTAACTTTCAAATCCTCATAGCCAGCAGTGAGAACGACCTTCGCATTGATGGACTCAGCTATACTGTCGACTCTTTCACCCACCCACTCTGGATTATCCTCCTCAATGTGGTACACTCTCTCGGCAAAAAGCTCTAAATCAGCATCCACAAACTTTGTAAGAGCATAAACTTCATATCCTGCCCTGAAAGCAGATTGGACAACATTTCTCACATTGTTACCGGCAACAAGCACCCTTTCAGCACTCATAATCCTTTTGCTGAGAGAATGTGTTTTCTTATTACATCCTCTTCTTCATCTCTGTAGAGATGTCCAGCTTTTCCACTGCCTTCAAGCTCAAGTCCCCTCACTATCACAGCAGGTATAGCATCATCTCCTTCTCCCATCAGCAGATTTGCCATTCCGGCAATCTCATCCGCAACAGCCTCAACAGTAACCTCAAGCAAATTCCCGTAGAGGTCTTTCCTGCCTATCCAGTCCTTCAAGGCTGGAATACCACTTACCCCAATGGCGACTCCAACAACACCCTTTCTGAAACACCTGCCATTGGTATCCGTTACTATCACTCCAACTCTTCTTGATGTGACCTCTTCAAACCTCCTTCTGAGCCTTTCAGCACTTTTATCCGGATCTTCAGGGGGAAGAATAATCTTCCCGGACTCTATGTTACTACCATCCACTCCTGCGTTCACGCAAATATTTCCAGACCTCGATTTCACAAGAAGAAATGGATTTTCAATCAGAATTTCCTCTGATTCTTCAAGTACTGCCTGAATGAACTCAGGTGGCTTACCGAGTTTTTCAGATAACTCAATAGCCTTTTTTGAGGGTTTAAAGCTGTTCAACTCCCTTACTCTTCCCTCTGCTTTTGATATGATGGTAGAGCAAACAACTATAATATCTCCGTCTTTAATTTCTGTTCTCTGTGATATGATCAAAGCAATGTCATCTCCTTCCACTACCAGAGGGATCCCATGAACGGGAATCAGCTCAACCTTGGACATCAAAGAACCCTTCCGAGAAAATTGAAGATGTAATTCAGGAGTTCATCCTTTGTCGGAGCGTACTGTCCTGCTCCCTGAGCAAGGTTTGGCTTTCCTCCGCCACCACCTTTTATGTGCTTTCCAATCTCTCTGATGAGATCTCTTGCATCTACTCTGTCGTTTCCGCTGAAAGTTATCACCCTCACCCTGTCTCTGGTTGTTACGAGACAGCCAACTGCTCCTCTATCTGCTAAAGCAAAGCCAAGTTTGACAAGCTCCTGATAATCTGCATCCTCATAAACCTCTGCAACCACCTGAAGGGAATCATACTCCTCAGCATTCTTAAGGAGAATCTCAGCTTTGAGGCTTGAAATTTCAGAAATGAGTCGTTCAATTTCCTTTCTCTGCTCCTTCCACTCTTCAAAGAACCTCTGAACTGTTTTTGGAAGCATCGATGGTTCCACTCTGAGAATTCTGCCAGCCTCCCTCAGATATTCCTCCTCTTTTGCCATATACTCGAGAGCTGCCTCTCCAGCTGCATACTCTATTCTGACAACTCCATCCTGTATGGATTCAGTTCTGATTATTTTTATCAGACCGATCTCACCTGTTCTCTCACAGTGTGTTCCACCGCATGCCTGAACATCATCGCCCACTCTTACAACCCTGATTTCTCTGCCGGGAGGGACTCCACCCTGATAGAGTACAAAGCCATATCTTTTCTCAGCTTCGATTCTATCCATGAACTCCCATTGAATGGGTTTATTTGCCATAACTTCTCTGTTGGCAATTTTCTCAATCTCAGCAATCTCGCTTTCATCAGGTCTTCTGTAATGTGTTATATCCAGTCTTGCTTTATCCCACTCTTTCCTCGCTCCAGCCTGCCACACCTGCTCTCCCAGAACTTTCTTTGCGGCGTAGAGAACAAGGTGTGTAGCTGAATGGTGCCTCATATGCCTGAATCTTCTCTCCGCATCTATGTATCCTTTAACTTTCGTTCCCGGCTTGAAATCTGCTCCTTCAACTTTGTGAAGAATAACGCCATTTGACTCGATGACATCTATAACCTTCGTCCTGATTCCTTCAGCCTCTATATATCCCGTATCATTGTCCTGACCTCCACTTTCAGGATAGAAAGCTGTTCTGTTGAGAATCAGGTATCCTTTATAACTCGCAATCACTTCAGCCTCGAACTCCAGCAGCTTTGAGTTATAGTAAAGCCTCTCAGTTTCAGGATAGTCTTTGACTTCTACTGTTGTTTCCTTCTTCTTTTCTGCCTTGGAATGTCTTGAAGCAAGTTCCGCATAGAATTCCTGTGGCATCTCAACCTCAACATTTTTCTCAGAAGCGATCTTCAAAACAAGCTCTGCCGGGATACCATGAGAGTCGTAGAACTCAATCAAATCTTCCTTCTCCACCTTATTTTTCCTTGTTATTGTCCTTTCAACAAGAGATACACCTCTGCTGATTGTGGCACTGTACCTTGACTCCTCAAGCTCAAGAACTTCCTGAATTGTCTCCATTGGAATCGCAAAGCTGAAGTTCTTCAGAATCTTCCGGTGAAGAGAGATTATATCAAAAAGTTTGAGAGTGAAATCAAGCTCTTCTGAGAGCCTGAGGCTTCTTCTTATCATCAATCTACCCAAATAACCTGCTCCGGCATTTGAGGGGACAAGGCCATCCCCAAGCATGAAAAGAATTGCTCTTGTATGGTCAGCAAGTGCATAGACCTTTTCAAGAGGATTTACAATGCTTTCAAGTTTTTCCACACCAATTCCGATCTTCTCTGCAACACTCTTTCTTAAATTATTGAGTGCTTCCCCTCTCAGCGAGCCCATTACACCTGCGAGTTTTGAACTCTCGCCAACGATCCTAGCAACCTCCTCATCATCCGTAAAGTGCCTGACATTGCTGTTCTCTACAATAAGTTCCAGTACTTCGGGAAATATTGCATCATAAACCGTGGGAGTTCCTTTGCTGGCCCATGTGAATCTTTCAAGCCCATAACCTGTATCAACAATGTAGTTTGGCATCTTCCTATATCTCTCCCCCTTTATTTCAATGTCACCTTCCGGATGAACTTCAAGATTCATGAAAACGAGAGTTGCTACCTCCAGCCCACCTACGATGCCCTCAAGACAGGGTCCTGCATTTCCTCCCCCAGCCCACGGTTCCTCCTTGTAAATTATATCCTCTTTTCTAACCCCAAGCTCTTCAAGAAGTTCAGTGCAGTACCCAACTGTTTTGCTTTTCCAGTAAATCTCCCTATCAGGATTATTGAAGGCATGATGAGCCATCATCTCAAAGAGAGTCAGGTGTCTTCCAGTTCTGCCTACAGAGTCTAGATCATCCATCCTTATACATGGCTGTGAGATCGTAAGCGGGTTGGCAGGAGGTGGAACAACTCCTGATGTGACAAAAGGCTGAAAATCGGCAATAGAGGCAATTGTGAGGTAAATGTCATCTCTCCACCTTGCAATGACCGGGTATCTATCAATCCTTTTATGCCCCCGTTTCTCAAAGAAAGTCAGGTAGTACTCCCTCATCTCCCCAAGATCAAAGCTCTTCTTGAAAGCAGGATTGCCTATAAAAGTGTAAGTTCCACAGGGAGGGTCTCCGCATATCTCCCTTCCCTCATCGGCAGTCCAGAAATACTTTCCACATCTCGGACATTTTTTTCTGATGTAACCATTATCGGGGAGATATTCTATATCCAGGTACTCGCTATCCAGACTCATTGAGTTTGAGGTAACGAGAAAACATATAATACTTTTTGTTAATCTCCCACATTATTAATTCAGTATCGAATTCAGGAAAGAGCTGGAATGAGTGAGATGACCCTCAGAAATTACATAAGAAAGTTGAAAGAACTTGTTCAGATAGAAAGAGATGCAGAAATCAGAGCAATGCAGAGAGAGATGAGGTTACTCAGCGGTGAGCAAAGAGAAAGAATTGGAAGGGCAATTCTGAACCTCAATGGGAAAATTATTGGGGAAGAATTCGGTTTTATCCTCGTGAGATACGGGAGAAAAAGGGAGTTCAAAACTGAGATTTCCACAGGAGATCTGGTGGTTATCAGTAAAGGAGACCCACTGAAAAGTGACCTGATCGGAACTGTTGTGGAGAGAGGTAAGTGCTATATTACAATCTCCGTAGAGAACATTCCTCGCTGGGCTTTGAGAGATGCCAGACTGGATCTCCACGCCAGTGATATAACTTTCAGGAGACAGCTGGAGAATCTTGAGAACCTCAACAGAAGAGGAAAGAATGTTCTGAAGCTGATGCTTGGAATAGAAAAGCCTTCAGAGAGTAAAAGAGTGAACTTCTCTCCAGAAGACAGAAAGCTGAACAGCAGCCAGATTGAGGCAATTGAGTATTCCCTTGGAAGCGATGATTTCTTTCTCATCCACGGTCCCTTTGGAACAGGAAAAACAAGAACAGTTGCAGAACTTGTCATCCAGGAGGTAAAAAGAGGGAACAGGGTTCTGGCTGTAGCAGAAAGCAATGTTGCTGTAGATAACATAGCTGAACTTCTCAACAACATAAAAGTGGTCAGACTGGGACATCCCTCGAGAGTATCGAGAGAGCTGAGAAAGAGTACTCTAGCCTCACTCGTGGAGAGCCATGCCGAATACAGAAAGGTAAGGATTCACAGAATGCAGGCAGAAAAGCTTTCCAGAAAAAGAGATCTCTTCACCAAGCCAGTTCCAGCTCTCAGAAGAGGTTTGAGCAATGAGGAGATTCTTGAGGCTGCTAAAAAAGGTATAAGCCTGAGGGGTCTTTCACATGACAGAATTAAAAGTCTTGCAGGCTGGATAGGGCTTGACAAAGAAGTTCAAAGCCACTACAGACTTTCGAAAGAGATTGAAAAAGAGATTATCAGGGATGTAATTGAGGATTCGGATGTCGTTCTCACAACCAACTCATCTTCAGCTCTTGAATTTCTTCAGGATTTTGAGTTTGATGTCGCTGTGGTGGATGAGGCTTCACAGGCAACGATCCCCAGCATTCTCATACCACTTTCAAAGGCAGAGAGGTTCATCCTTGCAGGAGACCACAAACAACTCCCACCAACAGTTTTGGTATCTAAAGAGCTTCAGGAGACACTTTTTGAAAAGCTGATAACTCGTTACCCGCAAAAATCAAAAATGCTGAGAGTTCAGTACAGAATGAACAGTCTGCTTATGGAGTTCCCTGCAAATGAATTTTACGATGGCAAAATCTCAGTGGGCAATTCAGAGAGGCCAACACCCGATTGCAGTCCCTTCAAAAGCCCGCTTATTTTCATCGACACATCAGGGAGTGAGAGGAGATTGGAAAAACAGAGAAAAGGTTCTGAGTCTCGTGAGAATCCATACGAAGCTGAGATCGTTGAAAAAGTTCTGCATGAAATTTTGAAGTTCGTCAGAGAGAGTGATGTGGGAATTATCACACCATATGACGACCAGGTTGAACTGATTAGATCGAGACTGAAAAATGATGTGGAAGTCAATACAGTGGACGGTTATCAGGGTAGAGAGAAGGATGTGGTGATTCTCTCACTTGTAAGATCAAACAGACAGAGAAATCTCGGATTCCTGACCGATTTGAGGAGACTGAATGTATCACTGACAAGAGCCAAAAAGATGCTCATTGTCGTAGGAGATAGCTCAACACTAAAAGCCAACGAAACTTACAACCGATTTATCGAGTTCGTCCGGAGAAAAGGAATGCTAATAGATTCAGAAAAGATTTTTGAAATTGAGAATAGAGAAACGGATTACTGCACTATCTGATCAAATTCCACAAACTCTGAAGATAACTCCTCTTCCTGTCCAGCCTCATCAAGCACTTTCTCATCGATGTAAATCGGACACGCCATCCTGACGGCCATTGCTATGCTATCACTGGGTCTTGCATCAAGCTCTATCTCATGATCATTCTGCTTGAGTATAATCCTTGCATAGAAAGTGTTATCCACAAGATCGTCGATGATGATTTTATTTATCTTTGTTCTGAGCTTTTTCAGAATCTCTGCCATCAGGTCATGGGTCATGGGACGGGACATTATTCTGTTTTTCAGGGCAGAATGAATTGCCATTGCTTCAGAAATGCCTATATAAATCGGAAGATACCTTCCATCCTCTGATCTGAGAACCACAACAGGAGACAATCCCATCACACTGGGGGCTGCGAAAACGCCAAAGACCTCTGCTACTTTTTCCATTATAAGAAATA
Organism: Archaeoglobus sp. UBA234; assembly: GCA_002494625.1. Classification (GTDB taxonomy): domain Archaea; phylum Halobacteriota; class Archaeoglobi; order Archaeoglobales; family Archaeoglobaceae; genus Archaeoglobus_A. The sequence continues at coordinate 138,178 of DACH01000005.1, read as the reverse complement.
AGATGACTCTAATATTAATAGTTTTTTGTAAAAGTATCTTAATTAGTATCTCAATCAGTATCACGAATCCGTCCCTCAGCTATTGGTCGATTTTTCTGGTTATGTCTTTGTTCGTAAGCTTTCCTGCACAATTGATTTGTTTTTAAAATATATGAAAACATCAATACATACTGAACCGCATTTTTTTAGTTGAAATCGGTCCGCTTCTTACATCGTAATCTCCTGTTTTCAAAATACAAACCCAGGATGACTTAATCAAACTCATTCCGTTCCTCCAATGCACCAGCTATAGTGAAGTTGCTGTTATCTATGGGATTAACAATTAAAGAGGTTTGTCTTCATAGTCCATATTCCTCATAGCATATAGAGATCAGAGAAGTACTTTCTGAAGACAAAACATTCCTGAAGTTCACCTGAAGTATGGTATTATCTCCTCCCCGTAGATTCTCAGGGTCTCTTTTGGATCTGGACCAACATTGATGAGGACAAAATGCTTTACACCCGCCTTCGCGAATTCCTCAATTTTGCTGATGCATTCCTCTTTATCACCCATGATGGCAAAATCCTTTGAGAGGTCAAGAGGTACCTTCGGAATGAGCTCAAGAAGCTTTTGTTCAGAGTCTTCACCGGGGATCAAATCTTTAAAGTAGAATTCATCCCCTATCTCAGTAATATCAACCTTATAACCTGCCTCCCTTAGTTTCTTAAGTGAACCGAGAATCATAACCGCCGGAAACATCTTCACAAAATTGAGCGCCTCTTCGGTTTCAGAAATAGCGGTATAGATCTGAAGTGCTGTATCTATTCTCTCAAAATCTCTTCCAGCCTTTTTTGCTCCTCTTTTGATATCCTCAATGTTCTGCCGATAAGTTTTTGGGCTTTCACAGATAGGAAGCCAGCCTTCAGCCATCATTCCGGTAATTTCTCTTGTATTCCTGCCATTTGCTCCGATGTAAAAGGGAATTTCCCTTTTTGGCTTTATCTGAAGATATGCATTTTTCAACCTGTAAAACTCACCCACATAGTTCACTTTCTCACCGCTCCAGAGGAGTCTACATACCTCTATAAACTCTTTCATCTTAGACACAGGTTTCTTTCTCCATTCGATGCCAAAGGGGTCGAGATTCATGGATTCTCCAGCCCCTATGCCAACATTAATTCCGCCCTGAGAGAGGTGATCGATCGTTGCCACCATCTGGGCAAACACCGCCGGATGTCTTCTGTGAGGGCATGTAACTCCCGTGCCGATTCTAAGGGAGGTTTTAACGGCAAGAGCAGATATCAGACTCCATACATCAGGGCAGTACCCGGGTGGATACATTAGAAGATGATCGGGAAGCCAGATTGAATCTATCGGATACTTCTCAATTCTCTCAACAAGTCTGAAAACCCTTTCTACCGGTTCTGGAGCCGGATATGGGAGTAGCATGCTGAATTTAATATCCTCCATTCCAATCACCTTTTAATATTTTCAAATTTAAATATTTAAAATTTTGGAAAAGCTCGAATATGGTGTTTTCATGATGTTTTAAAGATGTTTGCAGGCGTAATCAAAGGAGCATTTCGAGAACTTCCTGAAGATTTTTTAACCAGAAGTTTTGGGCTTTTGGATTATATCTGGTGAATATTCTAAAAGGATAATGTAAAAGATGAGTCCTACCTTAACAGTTTTACTTTTCGCATCGACATCCGCATCGACACAAAATTTAGCAACTTTATTCAGAAGCTTTATTCACAATCTCGATCTCAATCACCTCACCTGTCCTCTCATAAGTCCTCAAACCCGATAATGATTTAAGTTCCCGCACTCAGATAGAACTATGGAATCTCATGCTAATGGGAATTTCAGGGATGTTCGTCAGCGTGGATTTTCTGAGAAGAAGAAGGTTGAAGATGCTTTGAAACTTTTCTTCGAAGGTAGCAGAATAAATTCACTCGAAACTGAGAAAGTCCATTTCACTCAAACCTCAGGGAGAGTTCTTGCCATGGATGTTTTCTCAAAAAGAGATGTTCCTCATTTTAACAGGTCTGCTGTTGATGGGTATGCATTAAGAGCTGAGGAAACTTTTGGAGCTAGTTCAACGAACCCACAGATATTTAAAGTGGTTGATAGCATTGATATTGGGGAGTTTAAGGAAGTATATGTCGATGAGGGTGAAGCAGTCAGGGTTGCAACAGGTTCCCCTCTTCCTTCTGGAACAGATGCCGTGGTGATGATTGAACACACAAATAAACTTGATGATGACCTCATTGAGGTTTATCAGCCCTTAACACCATGGAAAAATGTTTCGAGAAAGGGGGAAGACTTCAAAACTGGAGAAAAGGTTCTTGAGAGAGGAGAGTTAATTCAACCCCATCACATTGCAGTTTTCGCAGCAACAGGCAATCTGGAAGTGGAGGTCTTTAAGAAGCCAGTAGTTTCTGTTATATCAACAGGTAATGAGCTTGTTGAACCGGATACTGAACCTTTCGATGGAAAGATAGTGGATTCAAATCGATACATGCTCCTGAGTCTTTTGGAGGATCTGAATGCAGAACCACTTGATATGGGAATAATCCCCGATGATAGAGAAGCATTGAGCAAAACCTTCAGAAAAGCCCTGAAAGTATCGGATATGATCGTTTTCAGCGGTGGAACCTCTGTCGGGACAAAAGATCTGGTTCCGGAGATTGTCAATGAATTGAGAGACGGTGTCTTTATCCATGGACTTGCAATAAAACCAGGTATGCCAGCTGGCATCACATCCTGTAGTAAAAAACCAGTCATTCTGCTCCCAGGCTTTCCTGTTGCATGCTACATAGCCTTCAATCTAATTGTTCCAAGAATATTGACGAGGATGCACGGCATTGAATGCAGGGAAGTATATCAGCCGGGATGCAGGCTCAAAGCTATCGCTAAAAGAAGAATCCCCTCTCAGCCGGGTCTGAGAACATTTACAAGAGTAAAAGTGGAGTTTGAGAAAGGTGTTGTTTTTGCTGAACCAATCAGAACATCTGGTAGTGGAATAATCTCAACTCTGGCAAAAGCTGATGGAATTGTAGAGATTGCAGAGGAAAAAGAAGGCTATGAAGAGGGAGAAGAGGTGGAAATAAGGTTGATTTCTCATTTGAGAAGGTGAGAAAATGAAGAAAGTTTTTCGAAATCTGGTTTCAGTGAAAAAAGCTCATGAAATCATACGGAGCTTTCCGATGGATCCTGAAATTGAAGAAATTGAGCTCATCTCTGCCTATGGAAGAGTTGTCGCAGAAGATTATGAGGCTGAAATTGATGTTCCACCATTCGACCGCTCAACGATGGATGGCTATGCTGTTCTGGCTGAAGATACTTTTGAGGCTGATGAAGATTCTCCAGTAAGGCTAAAGCTGATAGGGAGGATATCTGCCGGAGATCATCCAGCTTTTGAGGTAAAGAGGGGGTTTACTGTTGAAATAGCCACCGGAGCGCCTCTTCCATCCGGTGCCAATGCAGTTGTGATGGAGGAGTACTGCGAGGAGAGAAAGAATGAAGTGCTGGTTTATCGAGCAGTCTCTCCCGGGGAGAATGTTATGTTTGCAGGTTCTGATATAATGGCTGGAGAACTCATTTTGAGAGAAGGGGAAATTCTATCGCCAAGAGAAATAGGTGTTCTCAGTGCTGCAGGCATCTCGAAGGTGAGAGTATACAGAAGACCAAAAGTTGCCATTTTCTCCACTGGCAATGAACTTATTCTACCAGGAGAAAAGCTCGAATATGGTGGAATTTATGATGTTAATTCGTTCACATTAGTTAATTCTGTCAGAGAAGACGGTGGTGATCCTGTTTTTCTTGGAATAGCGAGAGATGAAGAGAAAGATATAGAGAACAAAGTTAAAGAGGCTTTGAACTGTGAGATAATCCTATGTTCAGGTGGAACTTCTGCCGGAGCGGGCGACATGGTTTACAGGATATTTGAACGGTTTGAACCCGGTGTTCTTGTCCATGGAATCTCCGTAAAACCAGGAAAGCCAACCATAATAGCCGATCTCAATGGAAAACCTGCTTTTGGTCTTCCTGGAAATCCTACCTCTGCTCTGATGATTTACAGGATATTCGTAAGTCCTTTAATAAGAAAAATGGCAGGGTTGAGGAAAAAACATGAGATTGAAATTGAGGCAGAGGTTCCAATGAAAATTCACTCTGTATCTGGCAGAACCGAATTTCTCCCTGTTAATATTGTAAGAGGGGGTGAGGGATACTCAGTCTATCCTGTTTCAGGATATTATAGTGGAGCGATAACCTCTCTCTCGGAGACTGATGGGTTTATTGAGATTGGAGAGGAAAAATCCATAATTGAGCCCGGGGAAAAAGTGAAAGTGAGTCTTTTCAGCGAGGAAATAAAGCCAGCAGATCTGATGATTATAGGAAGCCACTGCATAGGCATAGATATAATTCTCAAAATTCTGAAGAAAAAAAGTGATGTGTCTGCCAAAACAATAAATGCTGGTTCCTCTGGAGGGATATCAGCGGTAAAAAGGGGAGAGGCAGACATTGCTGGAGTCCACATTCTGGATGAGAGTGGAGAATACAACATCCCCTATATCAGAAAATATGGACTGTCAGGTAAGTGCTATCTTGTGAAGGGTTATTTGAGGGAGCAGGGGATAATACTACCAAAGGGCAATCCAGAGGGCGTGAAGGGTATCAGAGATATTGTTGAGAAAAATTTAAAGATAATCAACAGAAACAGGGGCTCTGGAACAAGAATATTGCTTGATATGCATCTCAGGAAAATAGCGGAAGAGATTGGAGAGGATTTTAATTCTCTCATCTCAGGAATCAATGGTTACACCATCGAAGCCAGATCTCATACTTCTGTAGCTGTTGCGGTTCTAATGGGTAAAGCTGAGGCGGGCTTGGGTATAAAAACTGTAGCGGACAGATATTCTCTTGATTTTATACCTGTCAGGGCTGAAGAGTATGACTTTCTCATTCCGAAAGATAGATTTGACTTAGAAAAGATTCAGAGCTTTCTGAGAGTTCTGAAATCAGAGGGGTTCAGCAAACATCTTCCATCGGGTTTGAGGACTTATGAGAGGACAGGTGAGGTGATTGAGATTTGAAACTATAAAATCCATCCACTTAGAAGAGGTTCTTGTGGTTACAATGGATACAATAATCTCCGGAATTGATGAAATCTGGCAACAAAGGAGAGATTAAAATTATAGAAATATGCCTGACCATAACAAAATTATAAAACTCGGTTTTGAAGGTTCTTAGCCATTGGCTTCTTTCAAACGAATAATAAATACCTCTCCAGTAGGATAATTCTTTTCCACATCTATTTTTCCACCAAAGCCATCTATTAGCCTCTTCACAATATACAGTCCCAGTCCTGAACCTGAAGATGGGCCGTCACAGACCCCCTTTTCAAAAATTCTATCCCTTATGCTGTCTGGTATACCTTTCCCATTATCAGCAATTCTAATCTCACAATATCCATCCACGCACTCAATGGTGACATATACTCTATCAGCTCCTCCATGTTTCACAGCATTCCTTATGATATTGTCAAAAACTGATGAAAGAGCTTCATTAGCTTCTACGATTCCATCTCCCTCTATTTCTACTCTAACATCATAATTTCCAACAACTTCCTCAAGAACCTCCTTTACCCGAATGGGTTTTAACTCCCTGAATTTTGAGAGTTCTTCAAGCTCCCTCATTTTGTTTATCAGCTTTGCACTCCGGTCTATCCTCTCAATTACTTTTTCCAAAAGTCTATCGTCTTTCACTTCAAAGTAATATTCTATAGTGGCTCTAATTGCTGAGAGGTCGTTGAGCAAATCATGCCTGAGAATACTGTTTATCAACCTCAGTGTTTCATTCAGATCTTCTATAATCTTTTTCTCTTCTTTAAGTTTCTCTTCGAGTTTAATCCTAACTGATATATCCTCAAAAGCCTCTATTCCTCCGATTATGTTACCGGTTTCATCCCTGAGATAATCAGCACTTTTGAGAATCGTTTTTACCCCTCCAGCATGAATTTCACACCGTCTGGCAATAATAGGCTTCTGAACATCTTCTGAATAGAGTAAGCATTTTTTAATGCATTGCGGTGACCTAAGGATTTCAATACACTTTTTCCCCACCACCTCTTCTGCCCTCAAACCAGTTATCCTTTCAGCAGCGGAATTCCAAAGTGTAATCCTTTTCGCCTTATCAACAACAAAAATGGCTGATGGGATCGTTCTCAGAATTGAATAAATGTAATCCTTCGATTTTTTCAACATATCTTCGGTTTCCTGCTTTCCAGTAATTCTATCCTTCAAGAGTCCATAAAGCTGCTCGCTAACAAAGTCCCCTTTCCTTAAAAGGAGAACATCCGGTGGGATATAATAGGGGTTTTCAGTAACGAAACCGTGAAGAATCAGTTTTGGATGAGTATGGATTACACCCACAAGGATTCTGTCTTCAAACAAATTCTCATTATACTGGCATACAGCCACACATTTGCTCTTCGGGAAAAAGTAGTTCAGTTTTGCCTCATATTCGATAAGTCTTTCAACTCCCGGAAGGTTGCTTAAAACCCATGTCATTTCTCCCGTAACCGTCAAGCCTGAGTATCCCTGCTCAACTGCTTCTCTTTCCACATCTTTCAGAAGATTGATCATTCTATCCGGATCGAAGAACCCATCCTTCAGATATGCCTCTTCTTTTGTGAGGAACTCCATCTGCTGTGATTCAATAAAACTCCCAATTTCGATGTGTTTTTCCAGTTCTGATACTATATCTTCCTTTGTGTTCTCATCCACTATGTAAATGCATTTATCGTTTCTTTTAAGTCCGGCAAGAATGAATGGAATTATGACTGACATTTGTTCATCTCTATTGCTGTAAATTGAACATAGATGTTCACCGTAGCTCAGTTTTTCGATAGCCTGAATAGCTGGTACTTTTTTGTCCATGATGATTTCTAAAAATACAGAGTAATAAGTTTTTTCCAAATACATATGATTCGATAAAATATTAAATAACATAATAAAATTATTTAATAATCATCCAGCTATCATCAAAATAAAGAGGGACTAAATTAACGATACCATCTTTTTTTAACCCCGTAGACTAAAAAAGCAACTAAAATAGAGATTGCCGAAGAAAAGCTGGAGAATGGAGAATCAAGCCTTTCCACATCAAACAGAACAAATCTATCCTTCCAGTCCTCATAAAACTGCTTTTTCAGAAACTCACATGCTTCTCCTTCCATTAAAAGGGCAATTTCTCGGTTAAGCTTTAAGCCATACTCGTTGAAGTTTGCAGAAGTTATAAGGCACCTACCATCAGAGTAGATCATCTTCCCGTGGAGAGAATCAAAACCTTTGAGAGCAACCAGCTTTACTTCAATGTCACAGTCAAGGCTGTTAAGGAATTTTGCTATTTTTTCGTTTCTTTCTGCAGAGTACTTAGAGTCAAGAAGTATTTTTACTTTAGCTTTACTGCACGCTTTTTTAATTAATTCGAGAGAGTCATCAGTTCCAAACCAGGTAAGACGCATGTAAGGAACTTCAATCAGCAACTCTACCTCTGAAGAGGAAATCAAATCAAAAACAGGATTGCTATCAGGGAGAATAAAGAGAGTTACATTTCCTTCAAACTCCATTTGCTCTGAATTCATGTAATAGCCACTTTTACCACTTAGGTCAGAGGTTTTTCCGCTTTTTGTAGAATATCTCAGGTCTGACTCAACAAGCCTTAAAAGCTGTTCTGCTAATTTTTCACTTTCAAATTCAACAAAAAATCCTCTGTTCGATTTTTTCCAGTTTTCAGTTGAGATTATAACCGTTCTACCATCCACAATTGCAAACTTGTAGTGAAAATTTTTGTAGCTTTTCGAGTCAAGAAAATAAACTTCTGCATTTTTTAAACTGCTCAAAATTTCTTTTTCTTCGAGAGGTATTCCTCCAACGGGATTTGCATCGAGAAGGATCTTAATTTTAACTCCCTTCTCATCAAGCTCCTTCAGGTTAAGAGGATCGGTCAGAATGTATGATACAAGAACAAAGTTTTCCTCAGCATTCAAACTGAGTTCGTTTGGCATGACCACTATTCTGCCCCTGACAAAATCAGAAACAGGCTGAAAAGATGTCCAGTTGATGTATCTGAAATCCCAGTTTCCATCGTTTCTGAAATAAACTACATCCCTATCACAGTAAGCAGTAATTCCACTGCCCTCACTGCAATAAGAAAAGGTGTCAACTTTCAGCCCATCACAGAAAAGGTTGATTTCCTCCCCTCGATTTGATAGCCTCAGCTTGCTCTCAACATCTGGATACTCCCCAAACCTCTTAAAATAGGCAGTTGAGTTCTTTGAAATCGTGACAAGTCCCGGTTTGTTTATCTCAACCTTTGCTTCCCCATCATCAAGATACAGCCTGTTGCAGTCATTATAAACCCTTACAAACTCATAATCGCCACAAACAGGACAGAGCTCAACTATTTTTGCAGCCTCTGCAGAAAATGGAATAATACATGCGACTATAAAAAGGACTGTAAAAAGAAACAGCTTTTTAATGATTCACCCCCCTGATCTCATTGTTTTCAAGCTCTCTCCTCAATTCACCCATTGTAGAGATTCGTTCAGCAAGAACATTGTGCTGATGTATGCTTTCCTCATTTTCCTGCCTGAAGATAACCAGAATATCATCTGGAGCTTCTGAGAACTTCTCAACAACACTTTTAGCCATTATTCTAACACTATCTTCAACAAATCTGGGATTTCTGTGTGCCATCTCCACTACCAAGAGCTCATCTCCCCTCTTGAGAATTTCGTAAACATCAAAACTCATTGAACTTTTTGCAATCTCAATCAGCTCGTCAATTGAGGGAGAGAAATTATCCCTTATTTCAATCATGATTTTCGCTCTTCCTCTCTGATTGTGTGTGGATACAGGAACAATCTCAAAAACCTTAGAAATCATATCACCGCTGAAGCCTGCTTTTTCAAGCTCTATTGCTGCTTTTGACTTTACAAGCTCCTGCGCACATGGACAGGCTGTGATTCCCATAACCTCTACACCAACCATAACTCTCTTTTTGCCATTCTTCCACATCACAGCCTCACAAAAAATCCTCACAACCTCCTGAGTTTTCTGAGAAGTTGCAGGAGTCTTTTTTCTCATAATAAGTTCAGATGACATCCGAACCTCAGCTTTAGTAGCATATTCATGTCTCTCAAGAAGAGTTTCAGCCATCTTGATGTTGAGTTCCTCAACGGTTCTGACGGGTTTTGCAGTCAGACTTTCTATAACTTCATCAACTGCCTCGAAGTTTCGGCTCAAATTCACTCCTTTTCTGGTGGAAGGTAGATCAACAAAAACATCAAAGGAGGATATGAGTATAATCGGTCTTTTACCTTCCCTCTCCACCTGAACAAGTTTTTTAACTCCACTCGCCCCAACTCTGCTTAGTCCAATGGGCACATCGGGTTGAAGAAGCTGAACATCAGGGAGCATCTCTATGAATTTGTAACAGGATGTATAAAAGAATAGCTATTTTTTCAAATCAACAAAAACCCTGAAAGTAAAATTTAAGGAGCGAAAATCTGTATTGAATCTATGGAAAGATACTGTATAATAGGGTACCCCCTAAAGCACTCAGTATCTCCTGAAATGCACAATTCTGCATTCAGATACTTCAATATCGATGCCGAGTACATTAAACTTGAGGTTAAACCTGACGAACTCGATAAAAAGATCTTAGAGATTAAAGAATCATACAGTGGAGGGAATGTAACGATCCCCTACAAAGAGGCTGTAGCAAAATACTTTGAACCGGTTGGTGATGCGGCAAAGATTGGAGCTGTGAATACCATAGATTTCAAAAGCAAAAAAGCCTACAACACAGATGTATATGGAGCGTTAAAAGCAATTGAAACGAAAATTCCTGAAGAAGAATTTCAGAAAATGATCGCAATCGTGGCTGGAGCAGGAGGAGCAGCAAAGGCAATATCATACGGGCTTCTCAAAAAAGGCTGTAAGGTAATCATCCACAACAGAACGCCGGAAAGAGGGTTGAAGCTGGTCGATGAGCTGAGAGGATACGGGAAAATCATGTTTGTCAGAGATGACGAACTAAAACAAGTAAAGGCTGATCTGATTGTGAATGCAACTCCCCTTGGTATGGTGGGTTTTGAGGATGTTCTTCCTGTGCCTGAAAGCTTGCTGAATAATGTCGTTGTTTTCGACACAGTTTACAACCCACTGGAAACCTCCCTAATAAAAAAGGCAAAGGAAAATGGATGTGAGGTCATATATGGTATAGAAATGCTCATTCATCAGGCTATCAGAGCATTTGAAATATGGAAGCACATTAGACCTCCAGAAAAAGTTATGAAAGATGCCGCATTGAGAATTCTGAGAGGATGAGAGCAAAGGAGAGTTAGTATATGGTGTGTGAGAAAAAGGGAAAGGTAGTCTGTATTGACACAGAAATACTCGGGGAAAAAGGCTCAATTTCAGCATATCTAATTCTTTCAGAAGTTCCTGTAATCGTTGAGGCGCCACCCTCTTCAAGTGCAGGGATTGTTGATTTCTTAGAGGATTCCGGTATCGGAAGGGAAGATGTGGGATATGTTTTCATAACCCATATACATCTCGATCATAGCGGTGGTGCCGGAGAACTCATCCGCGAGCTTCCAGAAGCCAGGCTCGTCTGTCACCCCAGAGCGTTTAAGCATCTGGTAAACCCTGAAAAGCTGTGGGAATCCTCGAAAGTTGTGCTTGGAGAACTTGCTGAATCTTACGGAAAGCCCCTACCAGTGGATGAAAACAGAATCGTGGTGGCTGAGGACAGACATGTTTTTAGTCTTGGTAATGACGAGATGCTGGCAATCCATACTCCTGGGCATGCTCCTCACCACCTCTCCTTTTATCTCATAAAAGAGCGGATGCTTTTTCCGGGAGATTCTGCAGGTGTTTACAGCTTTGAAAAGGTTGTCCCCACAACTCCCCCTCCTTTCAGACTTGATGATGCTCTGAAATCGATTGATAAAATGATGGAGCTTAAACCCGAGTTCATAGCCTACACTCACTTTGGGATCTCTTCCTCAGACCTTCTGAAGATCGTGAAGGAAAAAATGGTTCTCTGGAGTGACTTAGCGGTGGATGCCGTGAAAATAGGGGGTGTGGAGGAACTCCATAAACTTCTTCTTGCTGAAGATGATGACTACAGAGAACTCTTCAATCTTACCAAAAACTCCAGAATAATCTCTGGTTTCCACATGATGACTCTTCTCGGACTTATTGATTATGCCAGCAGAAGGAAAGAGAGGAGGGAATAAATCAGTCTTCTATTTCTTTTTTCATCATTTTTTGTCTTTCTTTAGCAGTATAACCAGTTAGTTCCTCAAGAAATCTGTTATATGTTTTAAGAGTATCCTGAGCTACAGATACTTCCACCTTGGGATTCGTCTTTGATTCTGCACAGAGAAGCTTACCATCGAACCAGAGCCTCAGTTCTTCAATCGCTCCATAGCTCACAACATAAATCTCACCATCTTTTTCGAATTTCCCGAAGTGCTTTTTTATCTGTTCCTCAAGTCTCTCAGTGGTTGGCTTAAAGCCCCTTTTGAATTTGTACTTCCTCATGGAATCACCTTCACAATCGTCGAAGCCATTAAAGATATATTTTTTGCTTTGATCTTCAATTTCAGGAGACTGAAAACCACAGAAAGGTTAAATAATCAAAAAACCACTGATTGAATATGGTCAAAACTGAAATAATTGTTCAAGAGCTTAGTGTGAAAGAACCTGTTATGCTTACAAGCTTTCCTGGAATAGGACTTGTAGGTACAATCGCCACCGCCCACTTCGTCACAGAACTCGGTCTCGATTATAAAGGTGTAATAAGTTCCGAGATTTTACCTCCAGTCGCAACACTGATTGATGGAGTTATAGCTCCACCAATAAGAATCTATGAGTCTGTAGAGCACAATGCAATCCTCATCCACTCAGACATACCGATTGCTCTTGAAATTTCTGGTTTACTAAGTCAGGAAATCGTTCACTGGGCTAAATCAATAAATGCCAGTAAAATTTACTCCCTCGCAGGTGTTGCAACCTTTGAGGGGAAGCACAGGGTGTTTGGAGCAGCCACCACTAAGGAACTCCTTAACGAAATAAGAGAGCATGTTGAGATTTTCAAAACAGGTACAATCTCAGGGCTTGCAGGCTCCATACTGAATGAGTGTGTGTATCAGAGATTTCCCGGACTTGCCCTTCTTGGAGAAACCTCGGGATTTAATCCAGACCCGAGAGCCTCAGCACAGATAATTGAAGCCCTCAACAACCTGCTCGGATGGGAGGTTGGAGTTGAAAGACTGATCAAAGAGGCAGAGTATATAGAAACCCAGATGCAAAAGCTTGCTGAACAGACAAGAATTCAGGAGCATAAAGTTCCGAGAAAGGAAGAATTCCCGATGTATGGCTGAGGTGGTTGCTGTGAGGTGCCTCGTATTTACCGGAATATCAAGACCCATAATTGAAGAAATACTTAGGAGAATGATAAGAACGATCGAGTTAAGAAGTGCCCACAACGTCGCTACTGCATTGAAAGCAGAGGTTGGAAACTGTGTTTTTTTGACTCCTGCCAAACTCCATGATCTTGAAAGAGGTACTGCCGGGATTGTTGCGGAGGTTGTGGGGAAGGAAGTTACCTCCCACTCAATGTTCTTTTCCTCTGACCGTTACATTGAAGAGAGCGAGATGACTGTTGTAAGACTCAGATTGAATCCCAAATGCCTTGGAAGAGTCATCAATCTGCTCAGCACAGGAATCCTTGACTCAACTGAAGCAGAGATAATAGAGATGAGTTACTACGATGCAAAATAAAAACTAAAGGACATTTTTTCTCCTTTTTGCCCGGTAATCTTCAAATAACTTTTCAACTTTATCAATTTTCTTTTCTTCCATTCTCCTGAGTCTTTCTTTATAGGTTTCTTCAAACTTCCTTGAGTTCAGCAGAATCATCTCATCTCCGTATTCCATTTCCACATCTTCTACCGGGAAAACGGGGATACCTGATTCCTCAAAGGTTGAAGATGCGAGATGGGACATCAGCCCATTGGATATTATCGCTTTGATACCTCTTTTTATAAGATACTCTGCAGTCCCTTTCCCTCCTCCGCTGCAGTCCTGGATGAAGATTATATCACCCTCATTTATACCAAAGTTCCTCTCAAGCCTTTCAATCTCTTCCTTTGTGAATTTTCGAAGCATTTTAACCCATTTCCATCCTTCAAATATTTCGAGATACCTCATCTTTTTAATCAACTCAAGCTTCTCTTCAAGCTCTTTTATTCTGCCATCTCTTTCTTCAATAGTCTTTCTAAGACTGAAAATCTCAGACTCAAGATTTCTTATGTAGTTATCCTTTCTGACTTTCTCGTGCTCCTCCCTTGAAATTGTCACTATCCTGGCTCTGAGCTTTTCAATTTCATTCTTAAGTTCCTGAACCTCCTTCTTCAGAATTCTGTTTTCTTCAGCAAGTTCCTCAATTATTCTTTCTTTCTTTTCAAGCTCTTCCCTGCTAATCGTATCAGAAACATGTCTGATTTCTACATAATCTTCATCCTTCTTCTCAGATATGAGGGTTTTAAGTGGCATTCCCCTTATTATCTGTGCCTTGATAAGCTCAGAGTCGAATCCTGCAGGAACTCTTTTTTCGATATTCAGAAGCTTGCTCTTGTAAGAGTTGAATGCCTCAATTGCAGCAGACAGGGCATCCCTTTCATGGTCGTTAAACACCCTATAAGTCTTTGTGAGGGTATTTTTTCTTTCAATGCTCATATCCTCCCTTGGAGTATAAAGAACAGCATTGAAGCTTGATTTTATTTTTGAAACATACTCGGGAGGATTTGCCCTGTCAGTTGCTATCAGCACAGGATTACCAAGAGAGTGGATGTACTCCACAACCTCAGAAAAACTCCAACCCTTCCTGCTCCTGACCCCAAGCACATTTCCATTTATATCAAGGACAGCCACAGCAACAGTACTTCCAGGATCAATACCCACTATCGTGTGTTTTGTTGTCTTACTGAGAGGAATGAATTCTATTTTGTCTTTCTCAACTGCACTAACTTTCACCTGAACATTTTTTGTTCTGAAAGAGTTTACAGGTACTCTCGATCGCTCTGCGTTGACGAGGAGTCTTCCCCTTGATATCCCTCCATACCCCACCCTCACATCCTCACTGAACTCGAGGTTGTTGTTTCGCAGGATTTCCTTTATCTCGTTAAAAATCGTTCTCACCTGATCATGAACCTTTCTGCGATATCTGTTCTGGTGCCATCCGCCCTTTCCCAAGCTTCTGTTCCTTGATACCGTGATTATAGTTTTATCAAAAAAGACAGATATTTCCTGCCCCACACCAAAACTTGCAAGATAGGCACACGCTCTTGCTTCATCAACTGGACTTCTTATATTAATCTTTATGCCATATCTTTTTGCCAGTGCAGAAAGTGATTCTCTGCCGGTAACCTGTACAAATTTGGTCGATGGGGGGACTTCCTTTAAAAAGTTTACGAGCTCTGTTTTTGAGCTAAAAAGTTCTGATATGCTGTCTATAGCCACTACCTCTGGTTTTACAGTTCTTATCATTCTGAAAAGTTTACTTCGTGTGACTTTGTGAAGTTCCTCTTTTTCCTCATGCAGTATTACCAGAGCATATCTCGGTCTCTCCTTACCGCTGAGAGAGCCCTTTATAATGTCAATTCCGAATACAATCATTCTCCAGTTACATATCCGATGGCAGAATTAATATCCTTTTCTATGCGATATGTTTTCCGAAAATAGCTGATTATGTTTTCCACATCCCGTCTCAGCAGATCCATCCAGCCTTCGCTCCCAACCTCAACATACTGAGGGAAATCAATTACCCATATATCTTCAGCCACAAGGATGTTGTACTGGCTCAGATCGCCATGAACCACTCCTGCAAGGTACATCCTTCTTGCTTCGTCAAGAACAGATTCAATCACATCCTCGGGATTCTCAACTCTGACTTTAAAAAGCTCCTTCCCATCCACAAGTTCCATCAGAACAGCATTACCCTCCCAGGCGAAAGGCTCCGGAACACTTGCAACTCCAAAAAGCCTTTTAAGTGCTCTGTATTCTCTTCTCGCTGATCTTACAGTAAGAACGCTGAGATGCAGATCTCCATAGTCCCTCTTCTCCCTTATCTTCCTGAACATCGCCCCGAGGCGATGGAATTTCAGAACGCATTCTCCATATCTTTCGGAGAAGCAGTTGAAGATTACACTCTCCTTTCCCTCACCCATCTTCTTTCCGAGCATATCAACCCTATTTTTATCAACGAGTCTCTTCAGTGAATAGAGTGACATTCCGGTGAAGGTAAGTGATGTGCCAAGATATGGAGCAACTCTGTTTTCAACAATACCATCTGCCCCAAGAGATTTGAGGATTCTAACCATTTTGTCCTCTTCTATTCCTGTTCTCTTTGAAACAAGCTCGACAGGAACATACCTGTAGTCCCACATATTTCTGAAAATTGTATCAATTACTCTCCATCCGGGTTTTGTGACATTTTGGTAGAGTTCGTAGAATTTCACGAGAAAAGTTAAAACTCCCGCAATAAATAAAGTTGGCTGTGAAACCATGCAGTGTTTGTGGTAAAAAATCCATATACTTTCAAAGACATAGCAACAGACATCTTTGCAGGAAGCACTTTATTCACGATTTTGAGAGGAGGGTGAAGTATGCAGTTAAGAAGTACAATATGATAGAGAGAAACAACAGGATAGCAATAGCCCTCAGTGGTGGCAAAGATAGCACAGCTCTTACTTTTGCGCTCAAAAAGTTATACGGGAAAAGAAGAGATGTTGAGTTTTTTGCCATAACTGTTGATGAGGGTATAGCAGGTTACCGCCCCCCAACAGTTGAAATTGCAAAGAAGATTACCTCGAACCTCGAAATGGAACACATTGTTGTTTCATTTCGAGATGAGTTTGGGATGGAACTTGATGAGATTGTCAGGAAAGGGAAGAAAAAACCCTGTACTTACTGCGGGGTTTTTAGAAAATACCTGCTTAACAGAACTGCAAGAGAGATGGGTGCTACAAAGCTCGCAACTGGGCATAATCTCGATGATGAGACCCAGACAATTCTCCTTAACTTCCTCCAGGGCGATATTGAGAGACTGGCAAGACTCATACCGCAGAGAGTTCAGGAGGATCTCATCATGAGGATCAAACCCTTTAGAGAGGTTTATGAAAAGGAGGTCGTGCTTTACTGCCTTCTAAACGACATAGATGTGGACATGGAGGAGTGTCCTTACAGCCAGTTTCCTGTGAGGGCAGCAGTCAGAGACTTCCTTTATGATTTTGAGAACAGATATCCTGGAAGGAAATACTCAGTCATGAGAAGTTTTGAGGCTCTTCAGGACTGTTTCAAAGCGATATTTCCACAGAAAGACCTAACCAGATGTAGAATCTGTGGTGAACCAACACCAAAAGATATGTGTCAGACCTGTATCCTGAAGAGGGAACTTGGATTGATCGATATCGACTGAAACACAAAAATGAATTTTCGGCAAGTAGCAGATAGGATTACACCCGACAATAATTAAACAATAGCCGGCAATTTGCAAAAATTCTTAACCTGAAAAAAGCTATTAGACCAGCAGGCAACAGTAATGAATATAAAAGTGTAATGATAAACATACATACATGGCAAACACAGGCAGGGTGCTGGCATCATTGCTTGCAAGAGCTTATGTTGCAGAGTTTTCTGAGGCAGAGGTAATTTCAGAAACCCTGATGCAGGTCTCAGATGATGGACTGTGGGATTCCCTATTTAATCTGATAAGAGATAACGAAATACACAGGCTGATGATTGAAGAAGCCGTAAAACTTCTCGGGTTTGATGTCAAGAACTTCAGAGAATATTCTGCAAGAACAGTAAGTGTCAGGAGCTACGAATTTTCTGATGAGTACATAACCACCATGCTCGAGGAAATACTCAAATGGGAAGTCTGGGCTTTGAAGTATTATTCCCACCTGCTCAACCTCAATTTCTCAGAAATTTCACGGGAGTTCGGAGAAGATGTTGCCAGTAGAATTCAGACCATCCTCAAAGATCTTGTAACATGGGAAAACAAGCATGTTAATATCGTCAAAGAGCTATTGCAGAAATGATTATGTCACAAACTCATAAACTGATACCGCAAACTTCATAAACAGCTTTTGAGGTGGTGGTATGTCCACAAACACCCAAATGTGACTACACAATAAGAACCAAGTAGAGCCGCATAATCGTCCTAACGCCAAAAGAATACGAGCGCCGGTGGTGTAGTCTGGAAACACCAGGGCTTGCCGAGCCCTTGCCCCGGGTTCAAATCCCGGCCGGCGCATGTTTTTAGGTTTTTGAGTTTTGATTTTCATTTAATACCAAAAACCAACTCACATCGACATTCTGATCAAGCTTTAACACTATACAAAATTTTCCAAAATAATATATACAACTACTTATCTAACCTTACATACAAATTTATCTACAGCTGAATTCAAAGTAGTATATATACACAACCATTCATCTAACTTTCTGCACTATCCCATCCATAGCAAAATGTATATATAGTATAAAATACCGAAAAATACAACAGATTTAATTAAGGGAAGAATATGAATAATAATCTTACCCATATAAAGCCTGTGAAAAAAACTCCACAAAAAATGGAAAAATCGAAAAATGAGAAGAAAGTGGAAAGTATATCTCAGTCGTTAATCTGCAATTTAAAAAGCTATACTTCATCTCTTTTTGAGGTAAATAGAGAAATTATGAGCTGGAATAGAGCTACAGAGTGGATTAAAGACCATAAAGCGGAGAGATTATCGACCGGAGTTATTTGGGGGGAGAGATGATACTTAGAGGGAGATAAAGATAGAAAGATATGACACTGGGTTCTTTATCGATGCTGCACTATTCTGCTGAAGAAAGGGGGAAATTTAATTTGGGTCTGGTAAAATGGCGGGGGATGTACCAGAAAAAAAGAATTTTGAGGATGAGCTAAAACAGCTAAAAAACAGATACGAAGGCTTCATTAACTCTGCAAATTGTATTTTCTGGGAGGCTGATGCTCAGACTTTCCAGTTTACATTTGTGAGCAGACAGGCTGAAAGTATCCTTGGTTATTCCATGGAAGAATGGAAAAAACCGAACTTCTGGGTAAACATTCTCCACCCAGGCGACAGGGCTCGGGTTATTTCGTTTTGTAAAAAAGAGATCTCGAAAAAAAGAGACTACAGGCTTGAATACAGAGTGATTGCTGCAGATGGCCGAACTGTATGGCTGGAGGATGTTGTCACTGTTGTTGTTGAAAATGATAAATCTGCAAAAATAATAGGAATCAAAGCAGATATAACAGTGAGAAAGAGAGTTGAGAGGGCTTTAAAGGTTTTAAACAAAGTAAACCACGCGATAATTCACGCAAATGATGAAAAAGAATTGCTCAACGAAGTTTGCAGAATTGTCGTTGAGGAGTGTGGATACTGTTTCGCATGGATAGGATATGTAGAAGCTGATAAGAAGATCGTAAAACTGGTTGCAAATTCAGAAGATGATGATTATGCAGAAACGATAAGATTGACATGGGGTGAAATTGAGGCTGAAGATGAACCTGCAGGAACCGTCATAAGAGAGAAAAAAGTGGTTGTTGAGAGAGATATTGCCACTGCCCCAGGTAAACCATGGTGTGAAGGGGCTCTGAAGAGATGCTATGCTTCTTCCATAACCCTGCCCTTAATCTATAAAAATGAGGTTCTTGGAGTTCTAAGCATCTACGCTACTGAAAAGGATGCTTTTGATGATGTGGAAGTTAAACTACTTCAGGAGCTTGTAGATGATCTCAGCTATGGTATTGCAATGCTGAGAGTTAAGAGAGAAAGAGAGAGAATGCAGCGAGTTATGAATGCACTGTGGCAAATTGCAACCACCAAAGCTGATTATAAAACACTCCGTGAGTATGCCCTCAACGAAATAATCCAGCTTACAAACAGCAAATATGGCTTTTTCGGACTCATGAGTGAAGATGACGAGAAGCTAACAACTCTTGCCTGGTCGAAAGACATTATGGAAGACTGTAAAATTCCTGCAGAGATACATGTTTTTCCCGTCAGAGAGGGGGGAATATGGGCTGACGCTGTAAAAGAAAAGAAGATTATAATAGTAAATGACTATGAATCTTACCCCGACAAGAAGGGTTTCCCTGAGGGTCACATTCCCTTAACAAGACTGCTTGTTGTGCCGGTGATAGCCGAAGGCAGAGTTGCTTCACTTGCTGCTGTTGCAAATAAAGATACAGACTACACAGAGGAGGATGCTGAGCTTATCAGGATTTTTTTGACAAATATCCAGCAGCTACTGGACAAGATAAGGCTGGAAGAACTCTATGAAACTGTCGTAAAGAACACAGGAACTGCAATGCTGATAGTCGATGAGGATATAACTATAACCTTTGCAAACGATGAAGTTGAAAAACTGTTCGGATTGCCAAAAGAGAAGGTAGTTGGTAAAAGATGCACAGAGTTTGTTGCAAGAGATGAGCGTGAAAAAATGCTCGAATATTACAAGCTAATAAATATAGACCCTTCCTTAGTCCCTGAGAGTTTTGAAGTGAAACTCATAGATGCAAAGAATAACATCAAACACACAATACTTACAATTTCAACGATTCCCAACACAAAAAGTTACATTGTTACATTTCTTGATGTCACTGAACTCAAGGAAGCCGAGAGAAAGCTGAAGGATAGTGAGGCTAAATACAGAATGCTGTTCGAAAAATCAAGGGATGCGATTGTGCTGACGGGTGTTGATGGAAGAATAATTGATTGCAATGACGCATCACTGAAAATGTTTGGAGTGTCGAAAGAAGAGGTTGTTGGAAGGACCTTTATAGATCTTGATTTAATTGAAGAAAAAGATATTTTTTACCTGATGGAACTGTTTTACAGAGGAATGAGAGAAGAAATCGGAAGTGTGGAGATAAGAGTGAAAGTTAGACAGCAGATAAAATGGTTGGAGGTGTCTTCAACACTGTTGAAGAGAGACGGAAAGCCCTATGCCTTTCTCAATATAATCAGAGACATAACCGAACGAAAGAGATACGAGAGAGATCTGAAAGAATCTGCTGAAAGACTGAGAATCCTCCATGAACTTGATAAAGGAGTTATTGAAGGTAAATCATTTAGAGAAATTGCAAAAACAGCTTTACGCAGCATCCGAGAGCCTGTGAAATGTGATGTGATTGCGCTATTTATTTACAATTCCGAGGAAGAAGATCTTGAAATTGCTGCAGTCGAAACTGCAGAAGACATACAACAGATTCATATAGAGTTTAGCCCCGCTTCTTTCCGCTCATTAAGTGATATTAAAAGAGGGAAAATAATCAAAACTGACAACTTGCTAAACCTGAATGAATTTACAGACCTTGAAAGAGAGTTTCTCAAAGTCGGAATCAGATCCTACATGCATGTTCCCCTCATTGTGAGAGACGAGTTTATAGGTATCCTCTGTCTGAGTTCAAGAAAAATAAAAGCATTTGATGAGAAGCTTGAGTTCATAGAGGGGACTTCTGCTCAGCTCGCACTCGCCTTACATGAGGCAAGACTGTTTGAGATGAGAAAAAGAGCTTTCGAACAGATAGAGAAGAATATAGAAGAGTTTGCAATTCTTGTTGACCACATAAGGAATCCTCTTGCCATTATTCATGGGATAGCCGAAACTAAAGTTGATGATAAAGACAGGATTATTATATTCAACCAGATTGAAAAAATACTGGAGACAATAAAAAGGTTAGATGAGGGGTGGCTTGAATCTGAAGACATAAGAAAATTTTTGTTTTTGAGGGAGGTTTCTTAAATGGCTTTAAAGGATAGAAAAAATGTTAAAATCCTGATTGTCGATGATGACGTTATCCTCCTTGACCTTCTCAAGCAAATGCTTTATGATTTTAATTTGAGGATGGCCACCAACGGCATGGAAGCGGTCGAGAAATTCAAAAGTTTTGAACCGGATATTGTATTGATGGACATAGTTATGCCTGTGATAGATGGGATAGAAGCTACGAAAGAGATACTCAGGATAAATAAAGAGGCTAAGGTTATTGCCATCACCGCCTATGAGAGGCAGAGAGGGATGGAGATGATAAGAGCTGGAGCAGTAGGAATCTTAGAGAAACCATTTAGAAAGAAAGATTTAATAGAATTGATAAATAATTACATATAATTTCTTATAAAACTGAGGATATACTACTGTCGACCACACCACATACATACCACATACTATTCAATATTTGGTGGTTTTGCCAGCCTAATTGTTGTTATCAAACGGTTTAGTATATCTGACAGTTTTGAAGTTGGGGGAGTGATACCGAGATGATTCTGTCAACTCCTATATCTAACTTCCCTATACTCCCTTTTCGGACCCAAATGTAGCACAAACCTCTACGACATCAACTTCATTGCATTGTGCTTCCTCTTCGCTTCAGTGAGGTTCACTTTTACCATGTTTTTACCTTCCAATCTCTTTTTTATCCTTCCTTTACTTTTCAGCAAGCTGTTTACACCATCTCTCCAGCAGATCCAACAAACTTCTGAGTTTTCCTCAAATTATCGAGAAAGGAGATAACAATATAACCCAGATTGAATCAGAATAGACTGGTAGTTGGACCAACTCTAAGGATCTTCCATCCATTTAACAATCGCGGGCGAGAAGTCCCCTTGCGTGAGTGAGGGGTAGTTCACCCTCATCTGGACTAGACAAATACCATCAAACACACAAAAACCAGCTGGTAAAGGAGGAGAGATCTCCCGAGCGTTTTTACAGAAACATTTCTCGTAAGTACAGATACACCTATGGATAGAAGAAGAACAAAAAGGGCAACACTAAGGGGAAGAATCAAGAACGCAATCGGGAAGAGAATTGAGAAAGAAATAAGTGGAAGTGCCCTCTTTTTACCAGTTCTCTTTCTGTCAATCACACTCTCAGCTATAAGGGTGGAGTGAAAAACGACCAAAAAAAGAGACACCCAGACAGGAAGGATATCAGGGAAACCCTTTCCAGAGAGAAACGTGATCAGCGGAAAAGGTAGTGTCATAAGCAATGAGCCCGTTACCAGATAACCTTCAAAGTTTTTTCTCAGTACTATATGGAAAAGAAAAAGGAGTACATAGGGAATCAAAATGTACAGAAATCCAGCATATACAACAACCATTCCTGATATCAGTAAACCCAGTATTCCCGGAAATATCAGCTTTAACATAACTTCTCCCTTCTGAATCAAATCCTGAAGGGGCTGAATCGAGAACAGGACAATTACACTGATCAGAATTCCAGCAAGGCTGGTGGCCTCACTTTTCACAACACCCAGAAGTGTCGCCACGAGCCAGATACTCCACACCCCATGCATTGCAGGTAGAAGACTCCTGAAGTTCCTTATATGTATGGCTCTGCTGAATTCCAGATTCATTGAATCAACAATTTTCACTCCAACGAGAACTTATTTTCCCCGAAAATTTTAGGATTCCAGAAATCCGAAAGCTGAAGCTCGATTTAAGTCTACCAGTAACAGCAGTAATTCATCAACAATACTCTATCACCAGGCAACTCAACTAAAAAAACAATGGCAGACACATTTCGTACTCAAATCCTACAGATTTGATGATGAATCCGGCTTTCTCAAAAACATGTATCGCTTTTTTATTGGTTCGATCCGTTGTAACAATCAACCTCTCATACCCCGAATCTTTGAGCTGCTCAACAACGAACGAGACCATCTTCTGTCCAATTCCATTGTTCTGATACTCGGGGTGGACAAAGAGCATCAAATGGATTTCACTCCCCTCTGGGACTGCGGCAAGATGAGCGACTACCTTCCCGTCCAACTCGGCAAGAAGAGATATGCCGGATTTTGATAGATTCTCTATCCACTTTTTCAAATCCTCAACATTGTCTGGAGGCAATCCAAGAGTTCTATCACCCGGAGAGAAAGCTTTGTACATCCTTATAAGAGCTTCTCTATCTTTCTTACCTTCATAAGCCCTTATCGTAATCACTTCATCACCTTGACAATGAGTGACACAGTAGCAGAATATAAGTTTTTTGGTTTTAAACTTACCAAATCCAACCTCCAAAAACTATTTTTTAATCGCTAAACCTGAGAATAATATGGACATTACGCTAAAAGTTTCAGTCAAAGAGCCTCCGGTGTTTGTTTCAGTGGGAAAGGTATCTGGAGTAAATGTTGAGAGAACTGAAGAGAAGACAATGAGGCTTTTTTACAGGGTTCTTGAAGACATCAGGAAGAGTTATAGCCTTGAAAATTTGAAAGATGATGATGTTGTGAGAGCTTACAGGGATTTTTACTGGAAAATCGGCATCGACCCCACAAAACAAAGGCCAAGCAGTGAGGCACTGGTGAGGAGAGGTTTAAAGGGAAAAATTCCGATAATAAACAATGTTGTGGATGCCGGAAACATTGCAAGCATGGAAACCCTGATTCCCATAGGCTTATATGATATTGATTCCATTGAGGGTGAGCTTGAAATCAGGTTAGTAAGAGGAGAAGAGGTTTTCGAGCCTATCGGTGGTAAAATAGAGAAATTACGAGAGAACCAGATTGTTCTTGCTGATAGAAGTAAGATCCTACATGTTTATCCATACAGAGACTCAAAAGTAACCATGATTCGGGATACCACCGAAAACGTGCTTATCATTGCCTGTGGTGTGCCGGGGGTTGAGGAGGAGAGAGTCCTGAATGCATGTAGAAAAGCCTCTGAATACATTGTAGAACTTGCTGGCGGAGATGTTAGCAAATGCAATGGTGAGTGCAGGATTGTAAGATGAGAGATACTATACTATATCCAAGAAAGTATAAATGCAGGAGGTAATCAGAGCAAAGCCCATATATTCTGAGAAAACAGCTCAGATACAGGACAAAAAACTTGAGAGGTTTGACCGTGGATGTAGTTTTGAGGTGTTTTGCTACATACTATAGATGGTAACCCATCAATCCAGCTTATCATAAATCAGCCTCCCCTTATGGGGTCTGGCTTCCCTTGAGACTCTATGCTCCACAACTCTGTCATCCATTATATGCATCACCAACCACCCTCTGACAGAAAGAAAATCAGAAATAAATTTCCTGTGACACCTCCAGTATAATCTCTCAGCACACATGATTGCAGTTCTCTTTTTAAGGGCAGTGCTCTCAAGTTTTTTAATTGCCGATTCAAATTCAGATGTGAGCATGTAGTCTGCATAGTTTCTGAAACCCTGACTTTTTATCGCAATGTTTGGTGAATCATCAATTATCTTCTTTCTGTAACCTCCAAGCTCCTTCATCCATTGATATTCAATCCCATTACACTGAAGATGAAGTTTGAGGTTTTCTCCCCTGAAATGAGGAAATTTGGAGGTGGGGAATCTTCTGATATCCACTACCAATTTGATCCTGTTTTTTGAGAGGAGGTTCAGAAATTCATCTATTTCTCTGTTTGAGTGGCCTATCGTGAAAATTATGGCTGACCAGATATGAAGATGTGGCTTTTGATTACCAGTCAGCTTTTGATTACTAATCATATACATATTGAATCCTATTTCTCTGAAAATATAAAAGCCCTGAGAATCTGAAAGATATGCCATAGTTTCGCTATTCAATTTTTAGTTTGATAATTATAATCGAGTAGTGAAAATACAACCAAGGATTCGAAAAATCCTTTTCTGCCCTGTAAAAGAGATTTTTATCAATCCAGAAATGCCATCCAAGTAATACCACAAGACCCCCTCTGCCTTTCCTGTAAGACTCCACCCAAAAATTAACCTCCATTAACAACAACTGTTAATAACAACCTCAACCAATTACTAAATTAGATGCCCGATAGAGGACAGCCCGAAACCGATGTTTACTTGGAGAGAAGGAGAAGGTTGATGGACAGGTTGCGCGATGAGCTTAATCTGAGCGAGAGGGTTTACAGTGCAATGCTGAGGGTTCCGAGGCATATCTTTGTCCCATATAACTACAGGGATGAGGCTTATGCCGATACACCTCTGCCTATTGGCAGAGATCAAACGATAAGCGCACCACACATGGTCGCAATAATGTGTGAACTATTAGACTTGAAAGAGGGGCATAAGGTACTCGAGATTGGTACGGGAAGAGGATACCACGCTGCCATTGTTGCCGAAATAGTGGGTAAATCAGGCAAGGTTATTACTGTCGAAAGAATTGGGGAACTCGCTCAGCAGGCTATTGAGATTCTCAACAGCCTTGGTTATGAAAATATCCAGGTTGTTGTGGGGGATGGAAGCAGAGGATACGAGAGCGAAGCCCCCTATGACCGAATCTATGTAACAGCTTCTGCCCCAAAAATACCAGAGCCTTTAATCAAACAGCTCAAAAATGGAGGAAAGATGGTGATACCGGTTGGAAACTACATGCAGAACCTGTACATAGTTGAAAAGGACGAGAAAGGAGATATAAAAAAGAGAGTCTGGGGAGCTGTTAGATTTGTTCCTTTGTTTGGAGAATACGGTTTCTGAATTAACTTCGACTCCGAATTTTAGTAGACTCAAAAACAGTAAAAACTAAGATCCATCAAAAGGTTTAAAATCCGCTCTTAACATAGATTTGCACTACGGAAAAAGATTTATATCCAGATGCTATTGGATTTAAAACCCACAAAATCACAAGGGCTCGTAGCTCAGCCAGGCAGAGCAACGGGCTTTTAACCCGTTGGCCGCGGGTTCAAATCCCGTCGAGCCCGCTTACAAATTTATATCCCAAGAGGAGTGAAAGGCATGAGCAAAATCAGATTGCAGGATCATATCCTTGTACCCAAACACGAAGTGATGAGTGAGGAGGAAGTCGAAAAGGTTCTAAACATTCTGAAGATTAACAAAGAACAGCTACCAAAAATAAAGGCTGAAGACCCTATTGCAAAAGAAATAGGGGCTAAAGTTGGAGATATAATCAGGATAGAAAGGGAGAGCCCCACATCCGGTAAATCGACAGCATATAGGCTGGTTGTTTGAAAATAGCTAAAAAATATTTAAAGAAGAATATGAAAATAAATGGAGAGTGAACGGACATGAATGATTTTTTGAAATTAGTTGTTACTATGGATGTTTATCTAAAAAATTCTGAGGTGTGGTTATGTTAGATAGAAGAATTCTTGCAAGGAAATATTTTACTCACGAACGACTTGTCAAACACCAGATTGACTCATTCAACCGTTTCATTGAGGAAGGTTTGCAGAGAGTAATTGATGAGCAGAAAAATATCGAACTCGACATTCCCGACACCTATGTAAAACTCGGGAAAATCTGGGTTGATAGGCCAATTATCAGAGAGGCTGATGGTTCTGAACCGCCCCTTGTACCATCAACAGCAAGACTCAGAAATCTCACCTACGCTGCAAAGGTAAGGCTCCATGCACAGGTTGTTGATGAGGGTAGAGAGCTTGAAGAAGAGGTTGTAACCATCGGAATGATACCCATCATGGTAAAATCCAGCAGATGTAACCTCCACCCCGACAACATCGACGACACCATAGAAAAACTCAGATATCCCCTCCCCTCAACCTATGAGAAAAAACTTGCCCTTCTCGGTGAAGATCCGCTTGATCCGGGTGGGCATTTCATAATAAACGGAAGTGAGAGAGCTTTGATGACCCTCGAAGACCTCGCACCAAACAAGATACTTCTTGAAAGAGAAGAAAGGTACGGGGAAAGCATAGAGATAGCAAAGGTCTTCAGCCAGAGATCAGGTTACAGGGCTCTTGTTGTGGTTGAAAGAAACAAAAACAACATCCTTGAGGTGTCCTTCCCTCAGATACCAAAGAACATCCAGTTTGTAACCCTCATGAAAGCTCTTGGAGTCGAAACAGATCAGGAAATCGTCACAATGGTGAGCGAAAACCCAGAGATAATGAAGTTCATGCTCGAAAATGTTGAGGTTGCAGAGGTTGAGACCCAGGAAGAGGCTATTGAGCTGATAGGAAGGAGGGTTGCCCCCGGGCAGAGCAGAGAATATAAACTGAACAGAGCAAATCAGGTGATAGATCAGTATTTCCTGCCTCATCTTGGTACAACTCCAGAGAGTAGAAGAGCTAAAGCATTCTTCTTAGCAAGAATGGCTGAGGCTGTTCTTGAACTGACCCTTGGATTGAGGATGGAGGATGACAAAGACCACTATGCAAACAAAAGACTGAAGCTTGCGGGAGACTTGATGGAAGAGATATTCAGAGTTGCCTTCCTCAGGCTCATTAAGGATGTGAAATACCAGCTCGAAAGGGCAAAGGTAAGGGGGAGACCCCTGAAAATGAGCACGGCTGTGAGGAGTGACGTCCTGACGGACAGAATAATGCACCCCATGGCTACAGGAAACTGGGTTGGAGGTAGAACAGGTGTTTCACAGCTTATAGACAGGCACAACTACATTTCCGTCTTATCACATTTGAGAAGGGTTATTTCCCCGCTTTCAAGATCACAGCCACATTTTGAGGCAAGAGATTTGCATCCAACCCAGTGGGGAAGAATCTGTCCAAGTGAGACCCCTGAAGGTCCAAACTGTGGTCTCGTCAAGAACTTCGCCCAGTATGCCGAGGTGAGTGTTGGAACAGATGAAAAGGAAGTTCTCGAAATGCTCTATGATCTTGGTGTTGAGCCTATCAGAGGAGGATAAATCAGATTTCAGGTGATTTTATGAAATCAAGAGTATATGTTAACGGAGCTTTAATAGGATTTCACGAGGACGGGCAGAAACTTGCCAACCACATAAGAAGATTGAGGCGAGCTGGAAAAATTTCAAATCAGGTTAATGTCGCTTACTATCCTGATTCCAACGAAGTGAGGATAAACACAGATGCTGGAAGGGCAAGGAGACCGCTTATTGTCATAAAAGGTGGTGAACCAGCAATAAAACCGGAACACATTGAATTACTCAAAAATGGGGAGATAAGTTTTGATGATCTCGTTAAACTCGGTTTGATAGAGTTTCTTGACTCGGAAGAGGAGGAGAACGCATACATAGCAATCTACGAAGACGAACTTACACCCGAACACACACACCTTGAACTCGACCCATCCCTTATTGTTGGAATTTGCACGGGGTCAGTGCCCTATCCAGAACACAACGCTTCTCCGAGAAACACAATGGGCGCTGCAATGATTAAACAGAGCCTGGGAATTCCCTTTTCAAACCTTGACTGGAGAGCTGACACGAGGGGCCATCTCCTGCACTACCCCCAGATCCCTATCGTAACTACAGACACCCAGAAGGAGATAAAGTTCGATGAAAGGCCAGCTGGACAGAACTTCGTAGTTGCTGTTATAAGCTACGAAGGATATAACATTGAAGATGCTCTGATATTCAACAAAGCCAGTATTGAGAGAGGTCTGGGGAGAAGTCACTTCTTCAGAACATACGAAACCGAAGAAATGAGATATCCCGGTGGGCAGGAGGATAAGTTCGAAATTCCCGGAGCAGATATATCGGGCTTCAGAGGTGCTGAGGCTTATGCTCATCTCGATGAAGATGGTCTCGTTTTCCCTGAAACTGAGGTGGGTCCTGATGATGTTTTAATTGGAAAAACTTCTCCTCCAAGATTCCTTGAAGAACCTACAGAGCTGGGCATTTCTCCACAGAAGAGAAGAGAAACATCCATTACAATGAGATCAAACGAGAAAGGAATAGTGGATAGGGTATTTCTTGCCCAGTCAGAGGGGGGTTCGAAACTCGCGAAAGTCAGAGTGAGAGATCTAAGAATACCTGAGCTCGGAGATAAGTTTGCATCAAGACACGGACAGAAAGGTGTTATAGGGTTGATTGTTCCCGAAGAGGATATGCCCTTTTCTGAGAGCGGTATAGTGCCAGATATAATAATCAACCCACATGCAATTCCTTCAAGAATGACCGTGGGGCATGTTCTCGAGATGATAGGTGGAAAAGTCGGCTCCTTAGAGGGAAGAAGAATAGATGCAACAATATTCTACGGAGAAAATGAGAAAGACCTGAGAGGTGCTCTCAAAAAATACGGATTTTCTCACACATGTAAAGAAGTTATGTACGATGGAATAACAGGCAAGAGATTCGTAGCCGACATTTTCGTGGGTGTCATATACTATCAAAAGCTCTATCACATGGCTTCCAGCAAGATCCATGCAAGAAGTAGAGGTCCCGTGCAGGTTCTCACAAGACAGCCTACTGAGGGGAGAGCAAGAAAAGGTGGACTGAGATTCGGAGAGATGGAAAGGGATGTGCTTATCGGACATGGTGCTGCTCTTCTTCTGAAGGATAGATTGCTTGAAGAGTCAGACAAAGTTGAGGTTTATGTCTGTGGTTCATGCGGTCATGTAGCCACCTTTGATTACAGAAAAAATACAGCTTATTGCAGAGTGTGTGATGATGACAGTGACATCCACAGGGTTGTGATGAGTTACGCTTTCAAGCTACTGCTTGATGAATTGAAGTCCATGATGGTTGCTCCAAGGCTTGTCCTTGGAGATAAAGCATAATTTTTGAGGTGTCAAAATGATTCCAAAAAGAATAAGCTCAATAAGGTTTGAGGTTTTAAGCCCCCAGGAAATCAGAAGAATGAGTGTTTCCAAAATCATCACTCCTGAAACATACGATGATGATGGTTTTCCTATTGAAGCTGGGCTTATGGATCCGAAACTGGGTGTTATAGACCCGGGACTCAGATGCAAAACATGTGGTGGAAAGGCAGGGGAGTGCCCAGGACACTTCGGACACATAGAACTCGCTGCTCCGGTGATTCATGTTGGTTATGCAAAACTGATTTCCAAACTTCTCTCATCAACCTGCAGGGAATGTGGAAGAGTTTTACTCAGAGAATCTAGAAAAGAAGAGTTCATTTCAGAAATCGAGAGAAGGAAGTCTCTCGGGCAGGAATACGAGGGTGTTGTGAAAGAGGTTTTCAGGATTACCAAAGGAATTAAGAAATGTCCTCACTGCGGTGCCGACCAGTTTGATATAAAGTTCGAGAAGCCAACCTTTATCTACGAGGGAGAACACAGGCTTACACCCAAAGATGTGAGAGAGAGGCTTGAAAGAATTCCAACAGATGACTTGCTCGTGTTCGGGCTTGATCCAAAAGCAGTACGCCCTGAATGGATGGTTTTAACAGTTCTACCAGTTCCACCCGTTACAGTAAGACCCTCTATTATTCTTGAAA
Source organism: Archaeoglobus sp. UBA234 (assembly GCA_002494625.1). Classification (GTDB taxonomy): domain Archaea; phylum Halobacteriota; class Archaeoglobi; order Archaeoglobales; family Archaeoglobaceae; genus Archaeoglobus_A. Next base: position 107,957 of record DACH01000005.1, on the reverse strand, counting down.
CCGGACAGAGAAGTGAAGATGACTTAACCCACAAGCTCGTGGATATAATCAGGATTAACCAGAGATTCATTGAAAACAAAGAAGCCGGAGCGCCACAGCTCATTTTAGAAGACCTCTGGGAGCTTCTACAATACCATGTAACAACCTATCTTGACAACGAGGTTAGTGGAATCCCTCCTGCAAGACACAGGAGTGGGAGACCATTGAAGACAATTGCCCAGAGGTTGAAGGGCAAAGAGGGGAGGTTCAGAGGGAGTCTATCTGGAAAAAGAGTCAATTTCTCCGCAAGAACGGTTATCAGCCCCGACCCAAACCTGAGCATAATGGAAGTGGGCGTACCCATTACGATTGCACAGGAGTTGACGGTTCCAATCTATGTCACTCCCAGCAACATAGAAGAGGCAAGAGAGTATATTCTCAGAAGAGAGCACCCGAAAGCAAACTATGTCATAAGAAACGATGGAAGGAGGATAAGAGTTCTTGATCTGAACGCTGAGGAGATAGCTGAGAGACTTGAGCCGGGGTGGATAGTTGAGAGGCAGCTAAAAGATGGAGACATAGTGCTTTTCAACAGACAGCCGTCTCTCCACAGGATGAGTATAATGGCACACTATGTAAAGGTTCTGCCCTACAAAACCTTCCGTCTTAACCCTGCTGTGTGCCCACCTTACAACGCTGACTTTGATGGAGATGAGATGAACCTTCATGTTCCCCAAAGCCTTGAGGCTCAGGCAGAGGCAAAAATCCTGATGGCTATTCAGGAACATATTCTCTCACCAAGATTTGGAGGTCCGATCATAGGAGGAATTCATGATCACATCAGTGGTCTCTACCTCCTGACAAGGGGTGAGAGAAAATTCAACAGAGAGGAAGTCATCTACCTCACAAGAAGGCTGGACATAAGAGAGATACCGGAACCCAAATACAAAGATGATGATCTCTGGACAGGAAAACAGATATTCAGCACAATTCTGCCGGAGATATCCTTAGAATACAAAGCAGAAATCTGTCAGGGTTGCGAGGAGTGTAAGGGTGAGAACTGCGAATACGATGCCTATGTGATAATAAAGAAGGGTGAACTGTTAAAAGGAACAATCGATGAAAAATCTGTCGGAGCATTTAAAGGAATAATAATAGATGAGATCATGAGGAAGTACGGTCCGGAAGAGACTAGGAAGTTCATTGACAACATGACGCAGCTTTCAATCAGAGCAATAATGAACACTGGCTTCTCTTTCGGAATAAGTGACGAAGAAATTCCGGAGGAGGCTATCCAGCAGATAAAAGAGGTACTTGACGGAGCAGAGAAAAAGGTTGATGAACTCATACAGCAATACCGAGAAGGAAATTTGGAACCAATGCCAGGGAGAAGCATAGAAGAGACGCTCGAAATGAAGATAATGCAGGAGCTTGGAAGAGCAAGAGATAAAGCCGGAAAAATTGCCAGCAAATATCTTGGAATGGAGAACTCAGCAGTCATAATGGCTGTCAGTGGTGCAAGAGGTTCGATGCTCAATCTTACTCAGATGGCGGCATGCATAGGCCAGCAATCAGTCAGAGGAGAGAGAATTAAAAGAGGATACACTTACACAAACAGAACACTTTCACATTTCAAGCCAGGAGAGCTTGGCTCAAGGGCAAGAGGATTTGTGAGAAGTAGCTACAAAGAAGGGCTGAAACCGATCGAATTCTTCTTCCACTCCATTGGTGGACGAGAAGGTCTTGTGGACACGGCTGTAAGAACTTCCCAATCCGGTTACCTCCAGAGAAGACTTATCAACGCACTCCAAGATCTGAAAGTTGATTATGACGGGACTGTAAAGGAGCAGACTTCAAATCTAATTGTTCAGTTCAAATACGGCGAGGATGGAGTTGACCCAATGAAGAGCTTTAGGGGAAAAGCTGTCGATGTCAGAAGAATCATGAGAGAGGTTCTCGGAGAGGAGTTTGAAGAAATCGAGGCGAAAGAGAAGTAGAAGAGAAGTAGAGGTGATACAATGAAGTACGCAGATATTCTCAACAAATATCCCTTCCCCCAGAAGGTAAAAGAGGAGATAAATTCCGAACTTGAAAAATTCAATGTGAAAAAAACTCAGGCGAGAAAAATAGTTGAAAGATGCTTTCAGGCTTATCTGCAAAACCTCATTGAACCCGGAGAGCCTGCAGGAATTGTAGCTGCCCAGTCCATAGGTGAACCGGGAACCCAGATGACGATGAGAACCTTCCATTATGCTGGTGTTGCCGAAATAGATGTTACTCTCGGTCTTCCAAGACTCATAGAGATAATGGATGTCAGAAAAAATCCTTCTACACCTATGATGACCATCAGACTCGCTGAAGATTACGCAAAAGACAGGGAAAAGGCAAGAGAGGTTGCCAACAGGATTGAAGCCACATACATCCTCGACATTGCAGAAGTTGTGACTGATATAAGGAACATGCAGATTATTATAAAGCTTGACAGAGTTGCAATGGAGAGAAAGCAGATAAGCTTTGAAGAGGTTAAGAAGAAAATAGAGAAGGGGTTAAAGGAGTCTGTTCTTGAGGACGAGGAGAAGATGGAGATAATAATCCAAATAAAGGAGCCATCATACAAGACCCTTCTCTCAACCTACGAGAAGTTGAGAAAAATGGTTATAATGGGGATCAAGGAGATAAGAAGAGTGATAATAAGAAAGGAAGAGGATGAATACATCCTCTACACAGAGGGTTCAAATTTGAAGAAGGTAATGAAAATGAAGGGTGTTGACTTCACCAGAACCATAACAAACAATATATATGAGATATATGAGGTTCTGGGTATAGAAGCTGCAAGAAATGCCATAATAAGAGAAGCTAAGTCCACCCTCGAGGAACAGGGTCTCGAGGTCGATGACAGGCATATAATGCTTGTCGCAGATGCAATGACCTCGGGTGGCGAACTCAGACAGATTGGAAGACACGGTGTGGCTGGAGAAAAGCAGAGCATACTGGCAAGGGCAGCATTCGAGATGACAGTCAATAATCTGCTGGATGCTGCCGTTAGAGGAGATGTGGATAGATTAAGTGGAATTACCGAAAATATAATTGTTGGACAGCCGATAAAACTCGGGACAGGAGATGTTGAGCTGATTTCGAAAATCGGAAGCAAAAAGTAAGCTGGAGGGATGAAAATGAAGATCGATGTTGAAAAAGCATTGAGAAAAGCTCTAAACACCGGAAAAGTTTATCTCGGTGCAAAAAGAACAATAAAAGCTGCAAAAGAGGGAAATGCAAAGCTCGTAATAATGGCTACTAACTGCCCTGAGGAGTTTGTTGAAGAGCTCAAAAAGTATGAGGTGCCGGTTATAACCTACAGAGGGACAAACATGGACTTAGGAGCAACATGTGGAAAGCCCTATGGAGTTTCAATGCTCACAATAGTGGATCCAGGAGAATCAGAGATTCTCAACGCTATTTAATTTACTGTGAGATTGCCAGTGAGCTTGAACATTTTTGAGAGGATGATAGTATGGGAGTCAAACTCTCTTCGGAAAGCATAAGATTTCTAACCCTTTTTGAGAGCATAACAGGAGCAAGTGTTAAGGACTGTTTGGTACAGGAAGATAAAGTTGTTTTTGTTGTGAAAAAAGGAGATATGGGCACAGCAATTGGAAAGGGTGGAATTAACATAGAAAGAACGAGAGAGATCATAGGAAAGAAGATTGAGGTGGTTGAGTATTCCGATGACCCTGTGGAATTCATAGTAAACATTTTTAAACCCATTAATATCACCGTAAAGCTACAAGAGAAGGATGGTAAGAAGTACGCCATAGTAAATGTAAATCCCCAGCTAAAGGGGCTGGTGATTGGAAAAGGCGGCAAAAACATAAACAAAGCCAAAGAGCTGGCTAAAAGGCATCACGATATTGAAAGCATAATCGTGAAGTAACAGGGTGATAATATGGGTAAAGGATTGTTCGCCGGAAGAAAGCTGATTGAGCAGAAAAAAAAGTTCAGATGGAGCGATAAGAGATATGTAAGGAGAGTCCTCAGATTGAATGTAAAATCAGACCCGCTTGAAGGTGCACCGATGGCAAGAGGTATAGTGCTTGAGAAACTTGGAGTGGAGGCGAGACAGCCAAACTCAGGTATAAGGAAAGCAGTGAGAGTTCAGCTCATCAAAAACGGAAAGCAGGTTTCCGCTTTTACACCGGGAGACGGTTCAATTAACTTCATTGACGAACACGATGAAGTGATCGTGGAGAAAATCGGAGGAAGAATGGGAAGGAGCATGGGAGATATCCCCGGGATCAGATACAAGGTTATAAAGGTAAACAATGTCTCCCTGAAAGAACTCTGGAAAGGTAGAAAGGAGAAGCCTTTGAGATAAGAGGTGAAACAATGGCATACGGATTTACAGAAGAGGAACTACTGGTGTTTGGAAAATACAACCCTGATGAGGTTGAGATTGCAGATCCAGCACTTAAAAACTATATATCACTGAAGCCAACCTATGTGTATCACACCCACGGAAGACACTCCAAGTTTCCCTTTGGAAAGAGAAAGGTCTTCATTGTGGAGAGACTCATCAACAAGGTCATGAGAAAGGAGCACAACACAGGCAAAAAGATTCTTGCCTACAACATAGTAAAAGGCGCCTTTGAAATTATTGAGAAAAAAACAAAGAAGAATCCCCTTCAGGTTCTGGTTGATGCTCTCATCAATGCAGGACCAAGGGAAGAAATTGTAAGGTTAAAATACGGTGGAATTGCTGTTCCAAAATCAGTCGATTCTTCAAGCCTGAGAAGGCTTGATATTGCTCTGAGAAATATTGCTGAAGGGGCAAGAAGAGCAAGTTTCAAATCGAAAAAAAGTATTGAGGCTTGTTTAGCTGATGAGATTATAGCTGCAGCAAATAACGATAGCAAGAGTTTTGCTGTGGCGAGGAAGGAAGAAATTGAGAGAGTTGCAAAGAGTGCAAGATAGCTTCAAAAAAACTGAAAATCAGAGGATGTGATGTGTTATGACAAGAGCCAAGAAAATGATTGATAAAATTACAGAGCTCATGCACAAGCCAGAGAAAATCAGAAACATGGGAATTGTAGCTCACATAGATCATGGGAAGACTACGCTGAGTGATAACTTGCTTGCAGGAGCAGGTATGATAAGTGAGGAGCTTGCTGGAAAACAGCTTTACCTCGACTTTGATTCTCAGGAGCAGGAAAGAGGTATCACGATAAACGCAGCCAATGTATCCATGGTACACGAGTACCAAGGTGAGGATTACCTGATCAACCTGATCGATACACCAGGGCATGTTGACTTTGGAGGAGATGTTACAAGAGCAATGAGGGCTGTAGATGGTGCAATTGTTGTAATAGATGCTGTTGAAGGAGTCATGCCTCAGACAGAGACCGTCCTCAGACAGGCTTTGAGAGAGAATGTCAAGCCTGTTCTTTTCGTCAACAAGGTTGACAGGCTCATAAGAGAGCTTGAGCTGAGTGCAGAAGAAATGCAGAACAGGCTCATCAAGGTAATCAATGAAGTTAACAAGCTCATCAAAGCTATGAGACCCGAGAGGTACAAGGAATGGAAACTTGAGGTGACTGAAGGAAGTGTTGCCTTTGGCTCTGCTCTATACAAGTGGGCTGTCAGTGTGCCATCAATGAAGGAGACTGGAGTGGGCTTCAAAGAAGTTACAGAAATGATAAGGAACGATAAAGTTGATGAGCTTTCAAAGAGATCTCCCCTTCACAGGGTTGTTCTTGACATGGTTATCCGGCATTTACCCAACCCCTTAGAGGCACAGGAGGAGAGAATCAAGGTTATCTGGAGAGGAGATATGAACAGTCCAGAAGGTCAGGCAATGATCAAATGTGATCCAAAAGGACCAATAGCTCTGATGATCACAAAGATAGTGGCTGATCCCCATGCTGGAGAGATTGCCGTTGGCAGACTATTCAGTGGAACGATAAAAGGTGGAATCGAGCTCAACATAGTCGATAGAAAAACAAAGAACAGAATCCAGAATGTTGGACTGTTCATGGGACCAAGGAGAGTCGATGTGCCGGAGATTCCTGCAGGCAACATAGTTGCGGTTGTTGGACTGAAGGATGCAATAGCCGGTTCAACATGTACAAATCTGGAGAGCTTCATCCCCTTTGAGGCAATAAAACATGTGAGTGAGCCTGTTGTCACAATGGCTATTGAGGCTAAAAACCCGAGAGATCTACCAAAGCTGATTGAGGTTTTGCGAATGATTGCCAAAGAGGACCCAACACTCCAGGTGACATTGAATGAGGAGACTGGGGAGCATCTGCTCAGCGGCATGGGTGAGCTTCACCTTGAAGTTACCGTTGAGAAGATAAGAAGGGAAAGAAACCTCGAAGTTGTGACATCTCCACCAATAGTCGTTTTCAGAGAGACAGTAACTTCGGTTTCACCTTCTGTTGAGGGTAAAAGCCCCAACAAGCACAACAGGTTCTACATCGTCGTTGAGCCATTGCCAGAGAAAGTGATCAAGGCATTCAAAGAAGGCGAAGTGGATATGAAAATGGACAAGAAGGAGAGAAGAAGGATTCTCGAAGAGGCAGGGCTAACAAAGGAGGAGGCTGCAGGAGTCCAAGAGTACTATGAAGGTAACATATTCACGGATGTCACAAAAGGTATTCAATATCTGAATGAGACAATGGAACTCATTCTCGAGGGGTTCAGGGAGGCAATGAGGGCTGGTCCTCTCGCAAGAGAGCCGGTTATGGGGCTGAAGGTCAAGCTTGTTGATTGTAAACTCCATGAGGATGCTGTACATAGAGGTCCCGCTCAGGTTATACCAGCTGTGAGATCTGCTATATTTGCCGCAATGCTTCAGGCAAATCCGACACTGCTTGAGCCCTATCAGAAAGTTTTCATCTCAGTCCCACAAGACATGCTCGGAAGTGTTTCAAGAGAGATCCAGGGAAGAAGAGGTCAGATACTCGAAATGAACACTGAAGGAGACATGGTCACAGTAATTGCAAAAGCTCCGGTTAAAGAAATGTTCGGATTTGCTGGAGATATCCGATCAGCCACAGCAGGAAAGGCAATCTGGAGCACTGAGGTTTCAGGATTTGAGCTTGTACCGGGAGGAATGCTTGAAGACTTTATAATGGAAGTCAGAAAGAGAAAGGGGCTCAAACTTGAAATACCCAAACCTGAGGACTTTGTAGGTTGATTAAACCCAATTTAATATTTTAATTTAAATCAAACTTTTTTATTTAAATACATTAATTTGAGATAATCGGTTAAATCATGGGGAAGTTCAGATTTTATCCGGATATTTACATGCGTCTCAGCCTGACAGGAAGGGAGATTAAATTCAGTGAAAGTTTTATATACCCTATTATCAAAGGCGAATGGAAAAGAAATAAAGGGTAATAAAGTAATTATGGGAGGATTGGTATTATGGCTAAGGAGAAGGAGCACATTAATGTTGCCATGATCGGGCATGTTGACCACGGAAAGAGCACACTGATCGGTAGGATGCTCTATGAAGCTGGAGAGATTCCGGAGCACATTATAGAGAAGTACAGGAAAGAGGCACAGGAGAAGGGTAAGGCTACATTCGAGTTCGCTTGGGTCATGGACAAGCTCAAGGAAGAGAGGGAGAGAGGTATAACAATCGATGTTGCCCACAGAAAATTCGAGACGAGTAAGTACTACATCACAATAGTTGATTGCCCCGGACACAGAGACTTTATCAAGAACATGATAACTGGTGCCTCACAGGCAGATGCCGCGATCCTTGTTGTAGATGCAAACGATGGTGTTCAGGCTCAGACTAAGGAGCATGTATTCCTCGCAAGGACTCTCGGGATAAATCAGCTTGTTGTCGCAATCAACAAGATGGATAAAGTAGACTACGACGAGAAGAGATACAATGAGGTTAAGGAAGAAGTATCCAAGCTCATAAGAATGGTCGGTTACAAACCAGATGAAGTTCCAATGATCCCAACTTCAGCTTACAATGGAGACAATGTCATTAAGCGCTCTGAGAGGACACCATGGTATAAAGGAATAACAATCTTTGAAGCTTTTGACCAGCTCAAAGCACCGGAGAAACCCGTAGATAAACCACTGAGAATCCCGATTCAGGATGTTTACTCAATCAGCGGTGTTGGAACCGTTCCTGTTGGAAGAGTTGAGACAGGTGTGCTCAAGACCGGAGACAAGGTAATATTCCAGCCAGCAGCGGTAAGCGGTGAGGTCAAGAGTATTGAAATGCACCATGAAGCAATTCCAGAAGCTTATCCTGGAGATAACATCGGTTTCAATGTCAGAGGTGTAAGCAAGAACGATATCAGAAGAGGAGATGTATGCGGTCATCCAGACACCCCACCAACAGTTGTCAGGGATTTCACAGCACAGATTGTTGTTCTTCAGCATCCAACAGCAATTACAGTTGGCTATACTCCTGTTGTGCATGCACACACAGCACAGGTTGCCTGCAGATTCGTAGAACTTCAGAAGAAGCTTGATCCAAGGACAGGACAGGCAAAAGAAGAGAACCCACAGTTCCTGAAGACCGGAGATGCTGCAATAGTAAAGCTTGAACCAACAAGACCAATGGTCATCGAGAAGGTTAAAGAGATTCCACCGCTTGGCAGATTTGCTATCAGAGATATGGGTCAGACAGTTGCTGCCGGAATGGTTCTTGATCTGACTGAAAAAGTTTAACTTTTTCCTTTCTTTTCGAGGGTTTTACATGGCGATCAAGGGATACAAGGCAAGGATAAGGCTCTCTGGACTTAATCCGGTTGATCTCGATAGAATATGTTCACAGATTAAAGAGATTGCAGGGAAGACAGGGGTTGAAATGAGTGGTCCTGTCCCTCTCCCGACAAAAAGACTCGTAGTTCCTGTAAGAAAATCCCCGGACGGAGAGGGCTCTGAGACATACGACCACTGGGAAATGAGAATCCACAAAAGACTCATTGATATCGCCGCAGATGAGAGGGCTCTGAGACAGATAATGAGAATACAGGTGCCCAAAGATGTGAATATCGAGATCGTTCTTGAGACTTGATTTTCTGTTTTGATTTTTATTTAACTCAATCATGTTTCTGAAAGTAATTTTTCTCGGTACTTCAGGTACAATCCCGAGTGTTGAGAGAAATCCACCCTCTATTATGATAAATTACAGCGGAGAAAAGATCCTTTTTGACTGTGGGGAAGGGACTCAGAGACAGATGATGATTGCAAAGACAGGATTCAAGAGACTTAACAGCATCTTCATATCCCACCTTCACACAGATCACTTTGCTGGAATTTTCGGGCTGCTTGAAACCATGTCTCTGAACGATAGAAAGGATAAGATAACTGTTTACAGTCCCAAACCTGCCTTTTTCTCAACCCTTTTCGAAATGTTTGGATACCATCATTTCGACTTTTCAATTGAGGTTGAAGAGGTTAGAGATGGAGCCATTTTTGAGTTCAGTAATTTCAAAATTCAGGCATTCAGAACCGAGCATATCGTTGAGAGCTACGGTTTTGCTTTCATCGAGAACCCTCGACCCGGTAAATTCAACAGAGACAGAGCAGAGGAACTCGGAATACCACCTGGACCACTTTATTCAAAGCTTGTTAGAGGTGAATCCATACTGATAAACGGGAAAAAAATCACTCCCGACATGGTTGTGGGCCCTCCAAGAGAGGGGAGAAAAGTTGTGTACACAGGGGATACAAGACCAGTTGAAAAAATTGTAGAAATTGCAAAAAATGCCGATTTGCTGATCCACGATGCTTCATTCACTTCAAACCTGCAGGAATGGGCTCTCGAAACAAAACACTCAACTGCAAGAGAGGCTGCAGAGATTGCAAAGAGGGCGAGAGTTAAAAAACTGATTCTCACCCACATAAGCGCCAGATACTCTAAGGATGTTACTCCATTGCTTGAAGAGGCGAGAGACATCTTTGAGAATACGGATGTTGCTGAGGACTTTATGGTTGTAGATGTGTCCCTTAACAGATGCTTAACAGATGCTTAACAGGTGATATTGACTCCAAGGTATAACTGTTTTCATACCCTCTTCAAATAACTGGCAAAAATCTCCTCAAAAAACCCGAGTTTTTCTATCAGAAAAAGCTCGAAAGAATCGAGAATTCCTGTTACCATAAGGAAAAGGATAAGTAAGATCGTCGCTCCAAAAATCCTGTTTAAAGTTTTTTGATTTTCTGAAAATTTCCTGAAAAGTCCGGATTTTTTTCCAGAGAAGAGTATAAACGCTGTCATCGATGACATTCCAGCACCATAGGTAATCATGATAAGAAATCCTGAAAGTGGTGAAGCATTGATTGTCGCAAGAGCAATGATTGCCCCAAGAATCGGTCCAATACACGGTGCCCATACCGCGCCAAGACTGATTCCTAACAGAAAGGGATACACACTCAGCTTTGAATAGCTGAATAACCTGTTCATCTCCACCAACCTGAATTCAGGAGTGTAATTGAATAGCAGGGCTAAACCAAGGATTAGAAGAACTGCAAAGGCAGCGTATTTGAGAAAAAAAATGGAGCCAAGGATGCCCAGTACTAAACCAAGAATTCCAAAGGATGTGACCATCCCCAGAACAACGAAAAAGCTTCTAACCCAATCGCCCTCAGAAGTTGCAAATATAATGGGAAGTACTGGAAGAATACATGGCGAAAGAACAGAGATAATTCCTCCAATAAAAGATAGGATGAACTCGATCATCAATTGAGATACTGTTCTATTTAAAAAACATTTTTGGTTCTGTTCTTTAAAATCAAAGAGCAGGGTTTAAGTCAGAACCAAAGCTGATTTTGGGCTGACAGAAATTTAAAAGATTTCAAAATCAGTAGGCATATATCTTCCCATAGGGTCTTTTGGATACAGGCACAAGCTTCAGGAAGTTCCCTTCCATGATTTTGTCCATGTCTCTGTTAAAGTAAGTGCAGTATCTTCTCACCTGTTCCTCAATGAACTTCCAGTCCTCCTCTTCCATATCAACTATACCTACTTCTTTACCAAGCTGATACTTCTCAACTCTCCCCCTGAGATAAATGACTCCTCCATGCATTCCAGTTCCGATATAGTGGGCTTTATGTTTCTCACCTTCCTTCAGACTCAAACCAAGGAGAATTACCCTCCCACCAGCCATGTACTCTCCAAAAAAGTCCTGAGCGGTTCCTCCAATCACAAGAACCGGAATCTTGCCCACATATTCCTTCATGTGAATCGCTGTCCTATACCCCACATTATCCCTTATGTAAATCCTTCCACCCCTCATCGACATGGCTACAACATCTCCGGCTCTGCCATGGACAACTATCTCACCGTCATCCATCGTGTTTCCAACCCCATCCTGAGCGTTTCCGTGGACTATTATTCTGTGGCCATCAAGAAAGGCTCCAAGATCATTTCCTGGAGTGCCTTTTATGTGGATCTCAAGCCTCGGAGATGGATTCGGAATGTGGAGTCTGGTTCCTATATACCTCTGTCCCACAACATTGATGACTTCAACTTTTTTCACTTTATTAAGGGCAGTATACCTCAGAAGATCATTCACCTCTTTGTGTTTGAGCTCTGATGCATCTATAACTGCCTCTTCCCCTTTCACCTCGATATAACCCAAGATTTTCTCAAGGGGTCTTACCCCCTCAAGAAACATATCCCTGAGAGAGAACTTCAAACTTGATACCATTCATCACACCTCCAGATTACTCTCCTGCCCCCTTTACTCCAAGGACATTCAGCTCCCACTCTTCAAGTCCAACACCTCTCAGGTGGTCTCTGTTTCCTCTCAGACTTTCTATGGCGTTGATTCCCATACCTCCTAGCATTTCCTTTATCTCGTGACTCCATCCTCTCAGTAGATTGACGAGTCTTCTACTGGCAATCTCTGGATTGAGTCTTCTTGTAAGGTAAGGATCCTGTGTGCATATTCCCCAGGCACATTTTCCTGTGTAACATTTCTGACAGAGCGTACATCCCATTGCAACCAGCGCAGGAGTGCCGATGTACACAGCATCTGCTCCAAGAGCTATAGCCTTTATAACATCTCCACTATTTCTGAAACCTCCCGCGACCAGTATTGAGGCTTTGTGTCTGATTCCTTCTTCTCTCAGCCTTCTATCGACTGCTGCAAGGGCTAACTCAATAGGAATACCCACGTTGTCCCGTATTATTTTCGGTGCTGCTCCAGTTCCGCCCCTCAACCCATCAATGGCGACTATATCCGCTCCAGCCCTGACTATACCGGATGCTATTGCTGCGACATTATGAACTGCTGCAATCTTCACACTCACTGGCTTTTCGTAGTTGGTTGCCTCTTTCAGAGCATAGATTAGCATGGACAGATCTTCAATGGAGTAAATATCATGCTGTGGAGCAGGAGATAGAGCATCCGTTCCTTCAGGGATCATTCTCGTTTCTGAGATGTTTATACTAACCTTCTCTCCAGGAAGATGCCCACCAATACCTGGCTTGGCACCCTGACCGATTTTGATTTCCATAACTGCAGATACATTCAGATATTCGGGGTCAACACCAAATCTACCACTTGCTACCTGGACTATTGTATTCTGCCCGAATTCCTCCCTCATGCTCTTTGGCAGTCCTCCTTCTCCGGTATTGAAGAGTGTGCCAAATTCCTTCGCTGCCATTGCAAGTGACTTGAAAGCATTGTAGCTTATCGCTCCATAAGACATTGCAGAGAAAACTATGGGTGTCTCAATCATAACATTGGGGTAAAGCTCACTCCGAATCTCAACATCCTCATAATCTTCACTAACTTTCAGATCGAGCCCATCAGGCTTTCTACCAAGAAAAGTTCTCAGTTCCATCGGCTCCCTAAGCGGGTCTATAGATGGGTTGGTAACCTGAGAGGCGTTAAGGACGAGATGATCCCAGTAGATTCTGTATGGCTTGTCATTTCCACTTCCCGTGAGGATTACTCCTCCAGTTTCAGCCTGTTTTTTCAAATCCTGAAGTTTCTCCCTCGTCCAGTTTGCATTGGGACGATAGGTTGACGGATGGGGTCTTACCGATAAAGCCCTTGTTGGACAGAATACAACACACCTCTGGCATCCAATACATGTTTCCTCATTGTGAAACATCACATCGAGTTCCTCATCATACCAGTGTCCTTCCTGAGCACACTGTCTCTCACAAACTCTGCATCTTATACATCTCTCATCTGATCTTTCTATTATGAATTCTGGAAGCATGTATGTTTTCATCTTGAGTCCTCCTAAACTGATTCTTTAAGGCTCATTAGATGGTCTTTCCTCTTCAATCTAACCACAACGGGCTCTCCACCTCTTGGTGTCCATGCAAGGTCGAGTTTTGGTGAAACTGCTCTTATAGCTGCTTCCTCAGAGGAAAGAAAGACGAGATCACCCCTTGCTCCAGCTGTAATTGGTCTGAGCCTTATTCTATCAGTGATTCCGAACATCTCACCATGGTGAGCGACTATAACGGTAAATGGCCCGTTGATCAGCAATGGCGCATATACCATTCTGAGTGTTGTGTAGAGCTTTTTCTTTTTCTCATCCATATTCTCTATGAGATCCCACATCGGAGCAGCAAAGATTTTGGAAACGATTTCTATTGGAAGCCCCTGTCTTCTCATAAGAAGATCTACAGCATAAGCCATGACCTCAGTATCTGTAAAAAGGGTGCAGTAGTAGCCGTGCATCTCTAAAAACCTTCTGTTTGTGCCATATGATGATATTTCTCCATTGTGAACAACAGTCCAGTCAAGAATGCTGAACGGATGTGCTCCTCCCCACCATCCAGGAGTGTTTGTCGGAAACCTGCTGTGAACCGTCCACATGTAGCCCTCATAAAGCTCATCAAGCATGAAAAACTCTGCCACATCTTCAGGAAATCCAACTCCCTTGAAGACACCCATGTCCTTTCCTGAAGAAAAGACATAGGCATCCTCTATAGAGGTATTGATGTGCATAACTTTTGCAACAACATAATCGTCATCTGAAAATTTTGCATCCTCACCTTTTTTCTTAGGAGCCACAAAGTATCTCCAGACAAGAGGGGGATACATGACCCTTGCCTCTGGATTTGTGGGGATCTCCTCGTCATAAACTATGTCGAAGTTTCTTGAAAGGAATTCATCAACCTTTTTCTTTGCATCCATATTTCTGTCCTGAAACATTATGTGCATTGCATAGTAGTCTTTATACTCAGGATACAGCCCATAAACAGCATACCCTCCCCCAAGTCCATTACCTCTGGCTCTCATGTTGACTATAGCTTTTATTGCCATTTCTCCACCGAATCTCTTACCTTCTATGTTCATAACTCCAAAAAGCCCGCAAGCCTGCAGGTCTTTATCGGGAAGGTGTCTCTCACTCTCCCTGTTGATTTCAAACCTCATGATACCCCTCCACTAAATGATTCCAAGGATGACTTCATCTCCGAGCAAATTCCATCTGATGTTCTCAGGCAATTTTGTGTATCCAAAGTCGTAATCAAGCAATCTATCCTTGAAATTCGAGACATTTATTTTCCTCCTCATAAGATTGAGATAAATTCCAGCCCTCTCAACCCTTCCAACAAATACGAGACCCTTTATCAAACCATCCTTCACAGCTATTCTCCTGTAAACCTTTCTTTCAGGCTCATATCTGACAAGAACCTCATATCCCTCTTTTTCAGCAATCTCATCCGTTATGTTAAGCCCTGCATTTATTATGTAGATGTCAAAGAAGTGCATCGCATTCATTGAAGTTCCCCACTCAAATTCAGCCTCCTCACCCAGCATGTTTATCGCAGCAACCCTCCCACCGTAGTATGCATTGGGCCAGAGAGGCAGAACTCTTCTATCACCTAAAACGAAATCGTAAATCTCTGCACAATCACCGCATGCATATACATCCTTTACAGAGGTTTCCATCTTTTTGTTCACGAGAATGCCTCTGTTCACTTCCACATCCGTGTTTTGCACGAGCTCAGTTCTTGGAACTACACCAACAGCAACAATCAGGATATCACATTCAATCTCATTTCCACTGGTAAGAATAACGCTCACCACTCTGTTGTTCTCGGAATTTACCTTCTTTATCGTCACTCCTGTATATATTTTGACTCCATTCTCCTCAAACACCTTTTCAACAAGCTGAGATGTTCTTTCATCAACAACGGGAGCAAGTACTCTATCTGCGAGTTCAACAACATGAACCTCGAGTCCCTTCTTCACCAGCACTTCAGCAGCCATCAGACCTATAACTCCTGCCCCCAGTATAACAGCCTTCTTCGATTCAGGAAGAATTTTTTCAATCCCGAGAGCATCATCTAAGCTCACAAAGGAGAAAACATTTTCAAGGCTCCTATCAAATCCCTCCATTGGGGGTATAAAGGGTTTTCCTCCTGTTGCTAGGAGAAGTTTTCCATACTTCACTTCTTCACCTGTATCAAGCTTCACCATCTTCTTTTCAAAATCTACCGAAACAGCTTTTCTGCCGAGCAGAGGGATTACATTCATCTTTTCATAGAAATCAAGAGGTCGGTAGTACAGTTTATCAAAATCTATCTTTCCAGCCAAATAATATGGAATGAGTGCCCTCGAATATGTGTGATATTTCTCCTCAGAAATTACAGCCATAGTAATATCTCTGTCTTTACTTCTCAGAGTTTCAATGCATCCGACAGCTCCTGCTGAATTTCCGATTATGACTACATCGTACTCCATTTATTTTCCCTCCTCAAAGACGAGAGCTTCGTTGGGACACATCCTAACACACATTGGATATTCCAGCTCTTCACAGAGATCACACTTAACAACTTTCCGATTCTCAAAATCAATCACTATCCCTCCAAAGGTGCACGCCATCACACAGCTAAAGCATCCCACACATTTACTTTCATCGTGAAGGACTTTTCCTGTTTCCGGATCTTTGTAGAGAGCCCCACTGATACAGGCAAATACACAATCAGGCTCGTCACAGTGTCTACATTGAATTGCAAATGTTTCTGGAATATTCTCATCAACAACAATCCTTGGAAGTGGCTTTTTCTCAAATTTAAAGGCCTTTATTATGTCCTTCGACTTCGAATGAGCCACTGCACACCACACCTCACAGAGGTGACATCCCATACACACCTCAGGTTTTGCAACAATTCTTGGCAAAGAAACCCCCCCTTAAAATTCAGAGTCGAAACTACCTGTACATTTAGCAGGAAAGCCATTTTTTTCGGATTTTAGCAGAGTCGCCGGATTGCTTACCTTGATATTACATGCCATACTAATGGATTAAAGCTGATTTAATGCATATAAATATTGCGCTATCTGTCAATAGAATGAAAAAACTGAAAAGCTGCAACTCAAAAAAACAAATAAATAATTAAAAAATCCAATCGATTTCTTCCTGATTTTTAACCATATTTTTTTAAAATAAAAAATTACTGAAGGAATCTCTCCAGCCTTACCACCATCTCCCGAATGTTCTCTCTGGAAGTAGCATAGCTGACTCTCACCCAAGTATTATAGCCCTTTCCAAAGGCTGCTCCGGGTGTTGTTGCGACATACTCCTTTTCAAGGAAGTTCTGACAGAACTCCATGCTGTCCTGTCTCACATCCATGAACATGTAAAAGGCTCCCTTTGGAGGGGCATACTTTATACCGAGCTTATCAAGTCCCTCCATCAGCATATCCCTTCTTGTCCTGAACTCATCCACCATGCTCTTCAAAAAGCTCTGATCCCCCTTAATAGCCTCCACAGCAGCATACTGAACGAAGGATGCTGGATGGCTTACAGAATGAGATTGTATCTTTGCCATTGCCTTGATTATTTCTTCTCTGGCTGCTGCATATCCGAGCCTCCAGCCAGTCATGGAATACGTTTTCGATAATCCGTTGATCAGAATAGTTCTTTCAAGCATGCCGTCAAGAGAGGCAATGCTTTTGTGTTCACCCTCGAATATTATCTTCTCATATACCTCATCCGACATCACGAGGAGGTCTTTATCAACCGCAATATCTCTCAGCTTCTTGAGGAAGGAGTTGGGATAGACTACCCCAAGCGGGTTGCTGGGTGAGTTGAAAATTATCATCTTTGTTTTTTGAGTTATGTACTCCTCAACAGGAGCATCAGTGAAATCTTCCGAGTGTGGAACCCACACAACTCTTCCACCAGCCATAAGAACGCATGCCTCATATGTCACCCAAGAAGGGTCGAGGAGGATTACTTCTTCTCCTTCATCGATCGTACTCATAATAGCCTCGAATATTGCATATTTGGCTCCAGGAGTTGTTATTATATTCTCAGGAGCAAAATCAACTCCATTCTCCTCTCTCAGCTTTTCAGAGATCGCTTCAAGGAGTTCGGGAATACCCCGGGAGGGTGTATAGAATACCTTGCCCTCTTTCATCGCCCTGTAAGCTGCCTCAATAATGAATGAAGGGGTTGGAAAGTCAGGTTCGCCTACACTCATATCAATTACTGGCTTTCCTTCCCTCCTAAACCTCTTTGCAGCCTCTGAAATCCTGAGAGTCGCTGAGGGACTTACAGCATTAACTCTCCTGCTCATCATATTCCTTCAACCTTTTCACAAGCTTTACAGCAGCTTCAACACCTCTTTTCGCATATTCAATTCTCTTCTGAGCAGCTATCCTGCCCATTCCCGGTCCTGATATACCAAGGGAGACTGGTTTGTTGAACTCTAAGGAAAGATCCATAATTTTCCTGGCTGCATGCTGTGCAACAACTTCATCATGCTCTGTCTCGCCTTCAATAACTGCCCCCACAGTTACAACAGCATCTACACTTCCCTTCTCAAGAATTCTTTTGACAGCGATAGGAGTATCAAAAACGCCCGGCACCCTTATAACATCTGTTATTTCCGCTCCAAGAAATTCAGCATGTTCTTTTGCGAGAACCTCCATCATGTAGGTTATATCTCTGTTAAACTCAGCCACAACCAGACCAAGTTTGATTTTTTCCATTTTACCACCAACTTCAGGATTTGATTTCGATATTTAATTATTTTTGTGTATGTGTTCCAGAAGGGTCTCCGCAGTTCTGACATAGTGCCAATATTTTCACTTTTCCAAAAAAGATTTTAGATTCTCCTTCATTATAAGTGACACTTTTTTCTCCGTATCCTTTACCTCAACAACGGTTACTTTGGTTACAGAGGAGATTTTGTCTGTAAAAGTATGACTTCACGGGTGGTTTGGACTTTTCAGTTATCGGTAATGAAAATATTGATTTACTCAAAGAGGAAAGGTCTCATGCTAATTAAAGCAGATACAGCTGCCTAATTACTCTCAATTTTGATGAATGTACTCTACTCTCAACAAAAAATTTACCTTCTTATCTCCCCTACATCCTCATATCCCTGTCTTTGCCCAGTTCCTGCAAGCTTTTCCAGCTTCTTAGGGTTTAAAAGCAAATCAACAGCATTTCTAACATGCTCCCTCACCCTGTTCTCTGCCACCATGAGAAGTTCCTGTTCATCCTCAGCCTCATCTTCGTGTATCGTAACATCAATAACATGCTTCCCCGTCAAAAGCTGAACAAGCTGAATACCCATACTTAAAACGATATAGCTGAGTTTATCTGTGTCAGTTTTACCCACCCAGCCACAACTTATTACAATATCACAATCTCTTTCCTCTATAAGCTTCTTAGCAGCTATGGGAAGATCCTTAATTCCGGGAACTGTGTACCGCTCATGTGGAAGTGAGCTGATACTTCTCAACTCATCTATAGCAATTTTTCCCATATTTATCCTTGAAAATGTTGTGTCAGCTATTCCTACCTTCATTCTTCCACCATCATGAGAGTACTTCCAAGGCAGCATTTAATGCCGGAACTGCTGCACCCTTTCTCGTCAGAATATCCTCTACGGCAGCAAGAGTTGCTATAACTTCTCTCTTTCCTATGTTGCCCATTGTCCCTATTCTGAATATCTTTCCTTTCAAATGCTCCTGTCCACCGGAGATCGTTATTCCGTATTCTTCCTTCAACCCCCCTCTAAGCTCTTTATCCGTCACACCAGATGGTATTTTGATGGCTGTGACAGTATTGGAATAGCTGCTGTAATCGTTTAGCTGCGGGAAAAGTTCAAGTCCTGCATTAACTGCCCACTCTCTCACAGCCTTTGAGAGTTTTCTGTGTCTTTCAATTCTTTTTTCCAGTCCCTCCTCCCTTATCATCTTGATTGCCTCATCCAGAGCTGCAAAGAGTGGAACTGCTGGAGTATAGGGTGTCTGCCAGTCCTTCAGCTTTTTTCTGTAAGCAGCGAGGTCAAGATAGAATGGTGCTTTTTCATTGTAGAACTCCCAGGCTTTTTCATTCACAGCGACAGCCGCAAGCCCGGGAGGTATGCCCAAACACTTCTGAGAGCCAACTATCGCAACATCAACACCCCATTCATCCATCTTTACCTCCTCTCCACCCACAGAGGTTATACCATCCATGATCACAAGAGCGGAATGTTTTCTGGCTATTTTGGCTATTTCTTCTGCAGGATTGAGAATCCCTGTTGAGGTTTCATTGTGAACGAATGCAACCGCTTGACTTCCATTTTCAAGAGATTTTTCGACCTCCTCGAGATCGATGGACTTTCCCCATTCAAAACTGAGTACATCAACCTGAGTATATCTGGATGCAATTTTTCCAAGTCTATCCCCGAACTTTCCATTGTCAATGCATGTAATTCTATCAAGTTTTGAGAAACTGGCAATTGCAGCCTCCATTCCAGCGGTTCCGGAACCAGATATAAGATAAACATCTCCTTCAGTCCCAAAAAGCTCCTTCAAACCTTCCGTGCAGTTTTTCATAATTTCAGAGAACTCAGGTGTTCTGTGGCCTATGACTGGCTTAGCCATAGCATTCAGAATTCTGCTATGAACCTGAACGGGTCCCGGGATCATCAGAAGTTCATCAAACTTCATGGTGGTGCAAATGAGGAGGGGTTTTAATAAGTTTTTGCAATCAAGAGAAGTTTTCAGAAAAGCTCAGTTAAAGTTGAGAAAATTTTAATTTTTACCGCTCCTATCCCTTTCAGGTTTTCTACCTATTCTGCTTTCAATAAGAGCACTTATGATTTTTGCAGAGCTGCAAAATTCGCATGGTTCCTTGGCTTTTATCCTTATCACCTTAGCATTGATGTTTCTCTTTCTCAGCTCTTCCTCCAGCCACTTTTCGTCAAAGTGCTGATCGTGTCCGAGAGCGATTATATCTGGCCTAAGTTCAAGAATTGGCTTGAAAATATCCTCTTTATCTCCAAGTACAGCTTTATCAACATATCTTATGCTCTCCACAACCTTCCTTCTCTGTTCTTCCGGTACCACTGGTTTTGGTTTATGTTTTACATTCTTCGTCCTTGCCACAATCACTATAAGCTCATCCCCCAGTTTCTTTGCCTCTTGAAGAAATCTCAGATGTCCCGGATGAATTATCTCGAATGTACCTGTAGCAATAACCCTCACCATCCAATAAACCCTAACACAACTGCATAAAAATTCTTTGGGATATCGGAATTATTTTACATTGTTTATCATTTCCGTTGTTTTGAGTGAATTTTGAGTCCTTCTCAGTCAAGATCGTGGTATTGAAGTTCGCGTGTCAAATTTAACTGCAACATCCCAGTCTGACGGGGTTTTGTAATTTTCTAACCCAAACCTCCCCCTTACCAAGAATATCCCACATCCACATCTGCACCATACTCACTCAACAATCTCCACTTCAACCTCCCTTCCATTTCTGTCAAAGCATTTCCAGCTATCCATGGTATAGGGGTAAGCAACAATTATGTGGTATCTCCCATATCTGGAGAACATCTGAAGATCAGCTGAAGAGGGATAAGGATTCGGAGAAGGATGGCTGTGAAAAGTCCCAATTATTCTCATGCCAAGTGGGAGCATATCCATGTGTATGATTGCACTCGTTCTGCCACCTTCAAAGGGGAGAAAAACAAGTTCCTCTGCAATCCCTTTTCTTCCAGCCATCAGCGCAACAACTTCATCTGGATGATTGTCTTTTGATACTGCAAGAATCATATCTAAGAGTTCTCTTTTAATCTTCATTTGAATAAACTAATTCAGTAAAATAAAAAAACTATCGCCGGATCAGGGACACCCATTTTTCTTCCACCCTCTGGCATTGTAGTAGCGCCTTAGCATTTCAATAACCTCATCTCTCCCAATGGGTTCGCCTGTAAGATAATCTCTAATCACAAGCTCCCTGTTTTTCATTCTAAGTGGTTCAAAGAATTTTTGAGGAGGGAGATCATCCTCAGAGTCGTAACCTTCTCTGCAGTTAAGCTCTCTTGCAATGGAAATGGCTTTTTCCGCTCCTTTTAAAATCCCTTCAGAATCTATTTCAAATCCTGTAGAGCTGTTGAAAAGATCTCTTACCAGATCGAGATCAAGGTTCCTTGCTATACTCTCACGCCTGCAGAAACCCATTCCGTTCAGAACCCATAGCCAGTTTTCTGCTGCAATAGTGTAAAGCTCCATCCTGAAACCATTTTCAAAAACTTTCTCAGTCCCACCAATTTTATTCAGATACCTCTTCAGACTTTCTTCACTTTTTCCGGGGAGTGCTGTGATAGTTACAGGACCTTCATGCCCTCCTCTCAGGTTTGTGAGCTGTCCGAAAGCTTCACTCCCAAAAGATACCCTTGGATCAAAAATCCATTCCATGTTCCGGATGAAGTACCTTTCTTTTTTCACCCACTCCCCAAATTTTTCAGCCAGTCCTTCCATCCCTCTCCCAACATACTCCCCAATTCCTATTCTGTATGCCGTTAAGGTAAGGAGTCTCATTACCGATGCAGAATCTCTCCTGATTTCAAAGCCAATCTCATCCTCAAAAACCTTTGCCTCCTCCTTGAAGGTCATAAGGACATCAAAAAGCTCTGAAAATGTAAGCTCATCAATTCCCAGTCTGTTTGCTGCATCATGGCATTCAACTGCCTCCTCTGCTGTCTGTAAACCACATCGTATACCCATCAATGCCACTCCAAGGTAAAGAGAAGCATTAACTGTGCGATTTCCCAATTTTAATCTTGCCTTACAGGGAGATGGACATCCATAACATCCTGCACCACTCTTCTTGATTCTCTGAAGGTACTTTTCAAGCCCAAATTCTGTAATAAGCCCACTTCCCACCCTTTTAGACCTCATTCTGTTCGTCAGATATCCAGCTTCACCCCATCTCTGCCATGCATACATGATGCCAGCTTTAGAGTAGATCCTGACAAGTTCATCAGCCTTCAATCTTTTCCTCAACTCTTCAGCATGAGCTTCAAATCGCTTTTCATCAAAAATAGTTGGCTTTTTTCCTCCATCAGCTGAAATAACAATTGCTTTTATCTTTTTACTACCAAGAACAGCTCCAAGACCTCCCTTACCTAAGTGATGTATGGCATCAACCAGAACAAGTGAAATAGGAACAAGATTCTCTCCAGCAGGCCCTATAGCAATTACCGATCCCTTACTCTGACTTTTGATTAGATTCGTTGTTTTTACGATGTCCTTCCCCCATAACTTTTCAGCATTTTCAAAGGAGACTTTTCCTGATTCTACTTTGATCGTAACAGCCTCATCAGAGACTCCTTTAATTACTATAATGTCATAACCTGCCCGTTTCATATCGAAGGCGAGTTTTCCACCCACCACTCCAGCCCCAAATGTTCTATTCAGTGGATTTTTTGTTATGCAGATTGTTTTTGTGGCTCCTGGTAAACCAGTGGCAGTAAGCAACCCTGCAGCAAAAATTATAAAGTTTTTCTCACTCAACGGGTCGAATTTCTTCCTGTAAAGCTTTTTTGCGATTTTATATGCAATCGCAGCTGTTCCTGCACTTTCTTCATACTCTCTGTCTTTTATATAGAATTCAGAGAAATCTTTTTGACCGAGGTCGACTTCCAAGCCAAGCCCTGTGTAACCCATGCTCCAAGATTTTTTCTTTTGTAGTTAAAAATCTATTCAATAGTATTGAGTGTCATAAGTGCAATCCCATGAATTTTTACACAATCCTCACTATATACCTCGCTTGCTCTCAAGACTTTGAACAATACGCACATATCAGGAGAAACTTGCAGAGAAAGAAGAGGTTGGATTTGGTTAAGCGAATTGGTTGTAGAGAAGAGAGAATAGTAAACCAACAATTGCACATAATAGCCAATGAAATCATTGCTTACGCTAAGCAATTCCCAAATCCAATAATCGTCATGGAGAAACTTGATGGAATTAGGGAGAACATGAATGGTTCTGCTAAGCTCAATCGAAGGTTGCACGCTTGGAGCTTTAGGAAAATCCAAACATACATCGAATACAAAGCGAACTTAGAGAGGATGGCAGTCGTGTACATCGAACCAAGGGACACCTCAAAGAAGTGTCACAGATGCGGGCATGTTACCCAAGCCAATAGAGAGTTTAGATGTCGTAAGTGTGGCTTGAGATACAATAGAGATTTGAATGCAGCCATCAATATAGCCCATGCCTTAACGAGAGGCATGGGATGAGGGAGCCGTGAACCCCTCGAACTCCCGCATGAAGTCCTGACGCAAAGTCAGGACGGAACGGGAGAAGCCCCATCCGTGAGGGTGGGGTAGTTCACTTGTTATCCCTTGGATCCTTTCATCTCCGATAAAAAGTCAGGAGATTCTGGCTCGAGTATCTCCCTAACAGATTTTACAAACTCTCCATAAATATGTGCATCAACGGCAAAATGATAATAAATATGCTTCTCAAAGCCCGTTAATTCAGCAACATACTGCGTGAGAGTTGAAAAGGCAAAAGCATTGGCATGCATTGCTCCATAAATGTCATTAGACCTCATATAAAAAATACCCTTCAGAAAACCATAATCTCCAGCGAAGTGATATCCTCTCAGACACGGAGGCTCATCACTCTCGATATCCTGTGTGCGTGAGATTCCCACATAGCAGTCTCTTCTGAATCTATCCTCCTTTAACTTCGAGATAACTGTATATAGCTGATCGACCACAACATCATCACTCTCGCAGTATCTTGCCCTCTCAGCATAGGTGTAGGTCTCACCTTCCTTGAGAATCGGCTCTGAAACCGGCTTATCAATACACTTGGCATAAATCATGTAATCATGAGCATAATCAATTCCATATTTCTTCGTAAATGGAGCTTTATCATGTATCTGGTGCTCATAAGGGTTCTTCACCTCGATAAAAAGTCTGTGGACGAATTTACTATCTTTCTGCCCCTCAAAAATTTCACCCCATTCTGTCCTCTTACGGTTTCCATTGTAATATATTACCTCCATTGCCGAATGCCACGCAGTAGAAAGATAGTCCTCCTTCAAATGAGTACCAAGTTCATGATAGCCGTAAACTTCCTTCAGTTCAGCATTAACCTTCACTTTATCAACATCTCTCAAATAGATATGAGGTACCGATATGAGCATAGCTGCACTTCCCACTTCAAAATCCGCAAGATTGGAAACAGATTCCAGAATATAAGTTATGAAATCAGCATTGTACATGAAAAAGTTGTAAGCGTCGAGAGAGCGAATGAAGGCTGTAGCGTGAAGTTTTCCATTCAAAGGGAGAAGAGAAACTTCAGTTATTGCTGGAGGTGTATTGCAAAAATGATCTCTTGGTCTCCATACCGGAATTGAGATCCTTCTAGTATATGGACTTGATTTTAGCTTTGCAGCACATTTTCCCAGCAGATTATCCACCCTCCCAGCATAACTCTCCCCACAAAATCTCCATCCAGAGAAGTCCCGTTCAACCTGGAAAAAATAATCGGGTTCTTCAACAACCAGTAAATCAGGTTCTGAACGGAGGGTGTCTCCAAATCGGGACTTATACTTCTTCCCGCTCTCAGTAATTTTCCTCAAAAGTAATTCTCTTCCCTCAACCCATGTTTCTGAAACAATCATTGAAATCAAATAGAAAAAGAAAAACCTAAAAGCTTTGTGATAGGGTTCAAGAAGTTATAGATGGTACTTTGTATCGGTACTTACAGGTTAGTTTGTTCGAATTTTTAGAAGAAATATATTCCGGAATAATGTATCGATTAAATTACGATTAACACGGGAAGAATGTTCAACAAAACATTTAAATTCAAATAAATCCATACAAATACATATGGATGTCAGAAGGCTCCAGTTCATAGGCGGCTCCAGCTACATGGTCAGCCTGCCAAAAACATGGATAAGAAAGAATGAACTCGATCAAGGAGATGAGATAGTACTGAATGTTGAGGATGACTGCATCCTAATTGTCCCAAAGAAAATTTCCGAGTCAGGAAAGATAATAAAAGGAAATCTCAAGGGTTTGAAGCAGTATGACGAGGAATTTCTCAGGAGATTCATATATGCTGTTTACATTCAGGGTCTGGATGAAATAGTGATTGAGGATCCAAATATAACCCCAAGAATACTCACGAAAATAAGTGAGATTGTAAGGTCAATGATCGGAATTGAAATCATCTACGCCCAAGATGGAAAAATAATTCTACGATGCATGAACACACCCGATTTTGATTTTAACGGTGTTCTGAGGAGAATGTATCAGATCATTGAGTCAATGATAGATGGGATTATCGAGGGAATTACCTCAGACGATGCCTTTGCTCTGGATGAGATAACATTCTTTGAGGTCGACCTTGATAGACTCTATCTTCTCGCACTCAGAGAGCAGCACAGAAAAATCAAGGAACTCTCGATTTCTGTCAAGTGGAACGACTTAAGGATGATACTCGGTGCAAGAATGGTTACAAAACTTATTGAAGAGATTGCAGACTCCCTAAGAGACTTTTCAATCTATGTGCGGGACTTGGAGGAGAAAACCGAGAGTCCACTTGTCACCATCCTCAGAGAGATCAAAATAATATTTACTGAAATGCTGAAGGCCTACAGCGAATCAGATCTTCTGATGTCAGAGAAAGTCATAAAGGACACCGACAGATTGCTGGAGGAGATAATGAACCTCGTTTCTGAGAAGCAAAACATAAACTACAGAATGGCTCTTGAAACCCTCAAAGAGGTTTGCAAGAACATAAAATCAATTGGTGAGGTTGCCTTCAACAGGAGCGTAAGAGAGATGATGGCTCTTCAGGAAAGAGAGCTTAAAAATCTTCAGAAGACCTGACTTAGACTTTAAAAAGAGCTGTACTGTTTTTTCTTTCTTAAATACTCTCCCCTATCAACCAGATTTTCAACCACCACTTTATCTTTCTCCACACTTCTGATTTTTACCGCATCATATCTGCTTCTCCCTATCCCCAGCACATCTCCCAGTGTATTTGAAACAAAAACAGTGTCATTTTCCCTTACATCAGAAGTTGCTTTTACAACAGAACCTGAGAAGATGTCCCTTCCATAAAGAAAAAGCATTTCTCCCCGTCTATTAACATAAACCCTCTTCTTCTTCCCTGAAAGAAAAAAACTACCTTCTAAGGAGAATCTGAATCTTTTTCCCACTTCTCCTATCTTCAGTCCTGCAGAGATGACTCTGCCTCTGCTTTCGATTAGACCTACTTTTTCAGTAAGAAACCCATGAAGTTCTGGAGAAAGGGAGAATACTTCCCTTTTATCTCTTTCAAACACAGCGAGCGAATTCATCCTTAGAAACTCTTCTGAATCAAAAAACCTGAGTGCAGATCTTATAACTTTTTTCTCTTTTTCGCTAAGTTCCCTTAACCTCATTTTAATCCCATCTACTCCTCAAAAAAGCTTTTAAAACCTCCGAGAAGTCATCATCGATTCTAAAGCTCTCCACAGTATTTATCAGAACTTCACCCCCCAGATACCTTTCATATTTTTCCTTAAGCTCTTCTGAAAGTACAGCTTCACCATTCGGGCTCAGTTCCTCTGCAAGTTCTCCTTCAAACCCCACAATTTTGAAGATATTCCTCAGAAAATACGGTCTGTTTTTGTGGTGAAGAAACTTCATTCTCGCCCTTGTTTCTCCAATTATTATCGAAGTATTCCTCATAAGAGCCTCTGTGTTGATTGCCAGTTCGTCTTTAGATATCTCCTCGGAGAATCCACCAAGCTTTGTTACATATGTTTCCGCAATTATTTCTCTCGGGTAGAGATACATCAACCTTAAGAATTTACAGAACAAATATAAAAATATTCCACAGTCTTCCACTTATTTAAAATTCTGATTCAAAATAATAAATCATAATAAACTAACCATGCCTCCAGATTTAAATACATAGCCTCAAAAAATTAAGTGATGGTCAGGACAAAGATAATCAGAGTTAACTCCGACAACCCAGAGGAGGAAAAAATTGTGGTAGCTGCAAATGTAATCAGGAAAGGTGGTCTTGTTGCCTTTCCAACAGAGACTGTTTATGGGTTGGGTGCAAATGGACTTGATGGAGAGGCTGTGAGAAAGATATTTGTCGCAAAAAAAAGACCGATGGATAACCCCCTGATACTTCATGTTTCAGGAGTTGATATGATAGAGGAGATCGCAGAAGTTAACGAGACTGCAAGGAAACTGATCAACGAATTTTTTCCGGGTCCTCTCACCCTTGTAATGAGGAAAAAAGATGTTGTACCTCCTGAGGTGACGGCTGGTCTCGATACTGTTGCTGTAAGGATGCCTTCCCATCCTGTTGCTATAAAACTGATAGAAATGAGTGAGCTTCCAATAGCTGCCCCTTCAGCCAATCTTGCGGGTAAACCAAGCCCAACAAAGGCAGAACATGTTATTGAAGACCTCTACGAAAGGGTGGATGTTATTATAGATGGTGGAGCAACAGACATAGGCGTTGAATCGACTGTTGTGGATACTACAGTTTATCCTGTCGAGGTTCTCAGACCTGGTGGACTTGAAGTTGAAAGAATTCAGGAAGTTGTTGATATAAGAATATTCAGCAAGAGTGTTGATACTCCAAAATCACCCGGCATGAAATACCGTCATTACGCTCCCGATGCCAGGTTGTTCGTTCTTACAGGAAAAAGAGAGGAGATCGTTGAGAAAATCACTCAACTTGCTGAAGATTTCAGTAAAAAAGGTTTCAGGGTTGGAATTGCTGTCACAGATCCTACCCCCTATAAAAAGATGGATGCTGTCGTTAAAGAAATGGGAACGAGTGCAGAAGAAGTAGCCAGAAATCTTTTTGATGTGTTAAGGGAGCTTGACAGACATGCAGATATCATAATTGCAGAAGGAATTGAGGAAAGAGGAATAGGACTTGCAGTAATGAATAGATTGAAAAAAGCTTCAGATTCCCGGATTTTTAGAGTTTAGATTCCTCTGATGTTAATGGATCTCCTTCAATCCAAGAGAATATTTCACAACCTTAGACAGTATTCTGATGGTGGTCACTATATCTTCAAAGACCGGAAATCCATTGCTCTCATACTCGTTTTTCATCTCAAATACTGTGTTTCTTTCTCCCTCTACGAAAAAGTAAATGGGCTTTCCGTAACTCCGTATCATTTCGAAGTCTGGTTTGTAGAGGGGATAGAATTCTCCCTCTGCCCATGTTCCAACGATGATGCAATCGAAGTTTTCATCTTCAAGTACAGCCTTTAACGAGGTGTTGTAAGCTTTCTCAACACCAAAATACTCAATTGAGGGCCATATATCAAAGGGATTTCCAACTCTGTGCCATTCAGGTGTTACCTTTTCTATTCTTTCAACTGTTGCTTCTGACATTTCAGGAAGTTTCAAACCACCCAAATATGCCTCGTCAGCACCCTGAACACAACCAGAGCCAACATAATGAAGAATTGCCAGTCTATTTCCCTCTGGCAGAGGCTGGAGGGTGAGAGCCTTCAGAGTCTCAATCATCTCCTCATAACTGAAAACCCTCACCATGTTGAGCTGTCTGCAGAGAGCGTCAAAAACATCATCATTCCCCGCAAGTGAGGCTGAGTGGCTCATCGCCATTTTCTTCCCATATTCTGTTCTACCTGATTTAAAGACGACTATTGGTTTTCCAAGCCTTAAAGCCTTCTTTGCTGCCTCAATAAACTTTCTACCGCTCTTGAAACCCTCTGCGTAAATACCCACTGCATGTGTTGACTCATCATCGAGCAGGAAATCCAGAATTTCATGGTCCTGCACATCACACTTGTTCCCAAGTCCTACAATTTTGCTGAAGCCAACAGATGGGTGAGATGTAGCAATGTGATTCATCAGGATACCGAGAAAGAGCCCTGTCTGTGCTATAATCCCTATGTTACCCTTTTTTATTTCTTTTAACAAAGCAAAGGAAGATGTAAAGCCTGTCTCTGGATTGTAAATCCCTGTAGTATTTGGGCCTATTATTCTCATTCCATTTTCCTTTGCTATCTCAACTATCCTGTCCTCAAGCTCCGCTCCCCTTCTGTTCTCCTCTCTGAAACCAGAGCTTATAATTATCACATTTTTTATCCCTTTCTTTCCACATTCAAGCATTATTTCGGGAACAGAGTTTGCAGGTGTGGCTATTACCGCTACATCGGGGGTTTCAGGTAGTTCACCAACACTTCGATATATCTTGAGCCCAAAAATTTCATCACCCTGAAGACTGATTGGATATATCCTACCTTTGAACTTAAGATTGACCAGATTGTAAACTATTGCAAAGGCTGCTTTTCCCATCTTAAATGAACCGAATACTGCGGCTGATTCCGGGTAGAAAAACTTATCTATTCCCCCTCTGTCTTCAAATTCTTCCACTTCTCCTGAATTAAGCACTATTCTCGCATCAACAACAGCATATCCACTTTCATAAACAAAAACAGGATTTAAATCCATTTCAACTATATCCGGTCTATTTTCAATCATATTCGATATTTTAATCATCAGATCCACGATCGCTTCCATATCTCCTCTGTACCCTCTGTAACCTTCGAGCATTCTGTAAATCTTTGTTGATTTTATCATCTCCCTTATCTCCTTCTCCCCAGCAGGAAGAACTGTCAGTGAAAAATCCCTGTAAAGTTCAACGAGAACTCCTCCAGACCCGAATGTAAGAACGTGCCCGAATTGAGGGTCGAATGCAACCCCTATCATCACTTCAATTCCCTTTTCTTGCATTTTCTGAACTGTAACACCCTCCGCACCGGGAATAGAAATTATTTTCCTGAAAGCTTTGATAAGCTCCTCTTCATTTTTTATATTAAGTAAGACTCCTCCAGAATCCGATTTATGAGATACTTTTCTTGAGGCAATTTTCAAAGCAACTGGGTATCCAATTTTTTCTGCAATTTTAACTGCCTCATTCTCTTCTGTAACAAAGAATGTGGAATTTACAGCAACCCCATAGGATTTCAGAAGATTTTTCGACTCGTGTTCCATCAGAAGTTCCATAAACTCACCCAAAATAATTCAGGAAGTGAGATATTAATATGTTTCGGATTTTTTTTATGAAATGTCACAATTACTTCTTCTTTAATGTAAATATTCGTCTAAATTTTACTGATAGACAGAAACAGCTACTCAGGAGAATGACAAAATATATTAAACCATCTGCAGCTATGAGAATGAGATGGTAGAGCTTACCGATGAAGTTCTGAAATATTTCGAGAACAGAGTTGGTAATTCCGGTTGGTACAGGCTTATTGGAATGAAACCAAAGATAGGAAGAGACCGTGTTGTTGTTGAGCTTGAAATAACAGAAAAACACAGACAGGCTTTTGGCACAGCCCATGGAGGGGTTTTAGCAAGCATTCTGGATTCTGCTGCAGGGCTTGTTGTTAACAAAGAGCTTGTAAAAGAGGGAAAGATTGCCGTTACAGCCGAAATCAAAGTTAATTACATCAAACCTGTTAGGAGCGGAAAGATTATTGCTGAGGGCAGGATTGTCAACACAGGAAGTAAAATCGCAGTTGCCACCTCTGAGGCTAAGCAGAATGGAGATGTGGTGGCAATCTGCACCGCAACATTTTACATAATCGACAACGGTACATTTTTATTAAAAAAAGAGGAGAAATGAGGGGAAAAATAAGCTGTAAGGTTTGTGGGAATAATGTCTACTCAAAAAACCTTCCTGTATGCCCTGAATGTGCCAGAAAGGATGACTCGATAGCAAAAACTCTGCACAGAACCACCAATAAAGGTTATAAGAAATGTTGCCTCTGCTCCAACTTTTGCGACATGTCTGAGAACTCCACCGGGCTTTGTGGGCTGAGAGGCTACACTAAGGGAAAGAGGTTCTCACTTTCCAGCCCCAATATGGCGGTTCTTTCATATTATGAAGACCCTTTACCCACAAACTGCTGCAACGCATGGTTTTGCAGAGGGAGCAGGCTGAGAGGGACAAATCTTGCTGTTTTTTATTATGGCTGCAACTTTGACTGTCTTTTCTGCCAGAACTGGGAACATAAAAATGTCAGAAAAGGAAGAAAAGTTAAAATTGAAGAGATGATTGAAGCCTCCATGATCGAAAGGGTGAAGTGTATATGCCACTTCGGTGGTTCTCCCGAACCGCAGCTTCCCTTTGCTCTGAGATTCAGTGACAAAGTTGCTGAGAAAAGAGAGATTATGATATGCTGGGAGTGGAACGGGGGAGGGAGGAAAAAATATGTTAAAAAAGCAGCTGAACTTAGCTCTGATACTGGAGGAACTGTCAAGTTCGATCTCAAGGCGTGGAACGAGAAACTCCACAGGATTTTAACCGGAAGGTCAAACAGAACGACACTGAGCAACTTTGCAACTGTGTTTGAGACTGCTCCAGAAGTGTTATCCGCAACAACCCTCCTCGTGCCATATTATGTAGATAAAAAGGAGGTTGAAGCTATTGCACAGTTCATAGCCTCATTCAGCCATGAAATCCCCTATAGCCTCCTCATTTTCCATCCCGATTACATGCTGATGGACTTGCCAATCACCCCAGTTGAGCAGGTCAGAGAATGCTACAGAGCTGCCAGAAAACATCTCAAAAATGTAAATGTGGGGAACCTTCACCTGATTGGACACTCGCTTTAAACACTATCCAATGTGCTCAGATGTGCTCAGCAATTTTTGCAGCTTCCTTTAACTCATCCTTCAACTCCTTATACCTCTCTTTAAGTCCTATCAACTCAACACTGAAGTGTTCAACCACCCATTTCTGGGAGAACCTTTCACCCCTCTCAACTAACTCCATATTTATATTAAGGAGTGAGCCGCAAACCGGACATTCAAGATTGTTATCCCTTATTCTGAATATTATGTTCATACAGACTGGACATTGATGATCTAACACAGCTCTCTCTCCTTTTTCAAGCAGATTAGCAGCAAGATTAAGTTTCTCAAAAGTCTCCTTATCCGTGAAAATCTCTGCAGGAAGTGCTGCCCTGAGTTCAATGTTAGCCAGAACATCAAAACCAAGAATCCTTGCAAGAACGAGGTGGGTTGCAGAAGCCCATCCTTTCATCCCCTCAAAGCCATAGGGTGTAAGAACGACTGCCCTCTTACCGCTGAACTGTTTGAAATATCGAATGGACATAAAGCACCTGTCAAGCAGAGCTTTTAATTTTCCCGTTGCATCAAGCCAGTAAACCGGCGAGACAATAAGCACAGCATCAGCCCAATCAATTTTCTCAAAGATGCTTTCTACATCATCTTCTATCTTGCAGTCCTCACCATACAGGCACCTGTAACAGGCTTTACACGGCTTTATCTCCATCTTTGTCAGATTAACAATCTCTAGTTCCGCATTCAATCTCTTTGCTATATACATGGAAGCGAGAACACTGTTGCCTTTCTTTCTTTCGGTTGCAACAATACTCAAAAGTTTCAGAGCCATAAATTTAGCTTAACAGGATAGATTTAAATCTGTCTAAATTTTACTCTGAAAAATTGCAAGCATCATTTCCAGTGAAAACTTAAAAATTTAGAGAGGCAATATTCTATCTGGGAGGTAGATTATGGAGCTATCAAAAACAGCTGAAGTTGTGCTTCAAAAAAGATATTTAATGAAGGATGAGACAGGAAAGGTAATCGAGACACCAGAAGAGATGTGCTGGAGGGTTGCAAAATCCATAGCCAGGGCAGAAGAGAATTACGGAGGTAATTCAGATTACTGGGCAGAGAAATTCTTTGAAATTATCCACAACCAGCTTTTTATGCCAAACAGTCCTACCCTGATGAATGCGGGCACAAGTCTGCATCAGCTGTCTGCCTGCTTTGTTATCCCCATTGAAGATTCCATAGAGGGCATTTTCAAGGCTCTTACAGATATGGCTAAGGTACAGAAATCAGGAGGAGGAACAGGCTTCAGCTTTTCACGCCTCAGACCGTCAGGAGATATAGTTAAATCCACTATGGGTGTTGCAAGTGGTCCTGTAAGCTTTATGAAGATTTTTGATGCCGCAACCGAGCAGATAAAGCAGGGTGGTAGGAGAAGAGGAGCGAACATGGGAATCCTTAATGTCCACCATCCAGATATTGAAGATTTCATCACTGCGAAGAAAGAGGAAGGAGTTCTCAGAAATTTCAACATAAGCGTTGCTGTAACTGGTAGATTTATGGAAGCTCTCAAAAAAGGAGAGGAGTATGAACAGATAAACCCGAGGACGGGGGAGACTGTAAGAAAGATCCCTGCAAGAAGAATTTTTGATTTGATTATTGAAGGAGCGTGGAGGAACGGAGAGCCGGGAATTGTTTTTATTGATACCGTGAATAAATTCAATCCAACACCACATGTCGGAGAAATAGAGGCAACGAACCCATGTGGTGAACAGCCCCTGCTCCCTTACGAATCCTGCAATCTTGGCAGTATCAACCTTTCAAAGTTTGTAAAGAACGGAAAGATAGACTGGGAGCACCTCAAAGAGATAGTATGGACAACTGTGAGATTTCTGGACAATGTCGTGGATATGAACGACTATCCCATCCCAGAAATTGAGAAGATGACCAAAGCAAACAGAAAAATTGGTCTGGGAGTCATGGGATGGGCTGATATGCTGTTCAAACTGAGAATACCGTATGACAGTGAAGAGGCTCTAAGGCTTGCGGAGGAAGTCATGGGTTTCATACAGTCCGAGAGTCACAAAGCTTCACAGCATCTGGCGGAAGAGAGGGGTGTTTTCCCCAACTGGGAGGGAAGTCTGTGGGAGAAAAAAGGCATTAAGATGAGGAATGCTACAACCACAACCATAGCTCCAACAGGGACGATTAGCATTATAGCTGGATGTTCAAGTGGAATTGAGCCTGTTTTTGCGTTGGCATACAGGAGGACAAATATACTCGATGGAGAGGAATTTTTTGAAATAAATCCCGTCTTTGAAAAATATCTCATTGATTCAGGACTTTACAGTGAGGAGCTTGTATCAAAAATAGCAAGTACAGGTACACTTAGCGAGATTGAGGAGGTTCCCGAGGAGGTGAGAAGGGTTTTCAGATGTGCTCTTGAAATAGCACCTGAATGGCATGTCAGGATGCAGGCGGCTTTCCAGAAATATACTGATAACGCTGTCAGCAAAACGATAAACATGCCAAACTCTGCAACAAGAGAGGATGTTGAGAGGGCATTTCTCCTTGCATATGAGCTTGGGTGTAAGGGGATAACCGTCTACAGAGATGGTAGCAGAGAGGAACAGGTTCTCAGTATCAGAAAAGAGGAGAGAAAGGAGGAGAAAATCCACGCCAGAAAACCTGTTTCTCTTATTGAGCCAAGACCGCGACCGAAGATAACAAAGGGGAGGACAATAGAGACTAGAACTGGATGCGGTTCACTCTATGTAACAATAAACGAGGATGAACATGGAATCGCAGAAGTGTTTGTACAGCTTGGAAAAAGTGGTGGATGTGCAGCCTCTCAGACCGAGGCAATTGGAAGACTTATGTCCATAGCCCTGAGAAGCTGGGTGAATCCACAGGCACTCATAAGGCAGTTGAAAGGAATAAGATGTCCATCCATCGGTTTCGAGGAGAACGAAATAATAACCTCATGCGCTGATGGAGTGGCAAAGGTTCTGGAGAGGTATCTCAGAGGCGATTACCAGAAGGTCAGGGTCGATCTCGAGGGAATAAAACCTCTAACAGAATTTGCAGAGGGGACAAAAACGAAGATGATAGGTGGTGTGTGTCCTGAATGTGGAAATGTTCTCGAATATGGAGAAGGTTGCATGACCTGCAGAATGTGCGGATATACCAAATGTGGCTAAGGTGCTAACACCACTTTTTCCCAAGAATCAAGCAGAGGCGATTGTTTTATATTTTCTTTCTAATTAATATTTCAAATAAGTCTATTTTGGATTTTGATACCAAGAATGCACAACCTATTTAAATTAATTCCTCCTATTTTCTACAACCATGACGGATTCCATGGAAAAACTTGTTACAGATGTGGATGAACTCTTAGGATTCAGGGAATTCAATACAACTGAAGAAATAGAGGTACCTGAAAAGCTTGTAGACCAAGTCATTGGTCAGGATGACGCAGTAGAAGCAATAAAAAAGGCTGCAGTCCAGAAAAGACATGTGATGCTCATAGGCTCACCCGGAACTGGGAAGTCCATGTTGGCAAAAGCAATGGCTGAGCTCCTGCCAAAGGAGGAACTTGAAGATATTCTTGTTTATCCCAACCCTGAAGATCCCAACCAACCAAAAATCAGGACTGTCCCTGCCGGAAAGGGAAAAGAGATAGTCGACGCTTACAAACAGGAAGCTTTAAAAAAGACCCAGGCCAGAAACTTCTTCCTCTTCATGCTCGTTATATTCATTGTGGGATACTCCGCATTACAGGGAGAAATCCTGTGGGGAATCATAGCTGCTGCAATGCTGTTCTTAGTTGCGAGATATATTCTCCCGAAAGAAGAAAAAAATATACCAAAGCTCCTTGTTAACAATCAGGACAAAGAAACTGCCCCTTATGAGGATGCAACAGGCGCACATGCAGGGGCACTCTTCGGAGATGTCAGACACGATCCCTTCCAGAGCGGTGGTCTTGAGACTCCCGCCCATGAGAGAGTTGAAGCAGGAGCTATCCATCGCGCCCACAGAGGAGTCCTTTACATAGACGAGATCAACACACTAACGATCGAATCCCAGCAGAAAATTCTCACTGCATTACAGGAGAAAAAGTTCCCCATAACAGGTCAATCTGAGAGAAGCAGTGGTGCAATGGTGAGAACCGAGCCTGTCCCCTGTGATTTCATTCTCGTAGCTGCAGGCAACCTTGATGCACTCACAGGTATGCATCCAGCTCTCAGGAGCAGGATTGAAGGTTACGGTTACGAGATTTACATGAACGATACAATGAAGGATACAGAAGAGAATAGAAGAAAACTCGTGAGGTTTGTAGCCCAAGAAATCAGGAAGGATGGAAAGATACCCCACTTTGATAAATACGCTACAGCAGAGATAATCAGAGAGGCTAAGAGGAGGGCAGGAAGGAGAAATCATCTCACCTTAAGGCTCAGAGAGCTTGGAGGGCTTATAAGAGCTGCAGGAGATATAGCGAAGAGTGAAGGCTCTCCCTTAGTCAAAGTGGAACATGTTCTGAGAGCGAAGAAAATCGCCAAGACAATAGAAGAACAACTTGCAGATAAATACATCGAGAAGAGAAGAGATTACAAACTATTCATTGTTGAAGGTGGAGAAATTGGAAGGGTTAATGGACTTGCAGTTATTGGAGAATCTGCAGGAGTGGTTCTTCCTATAATCGCCGAGGTAACGCCTGCACTCAGCAAGGAAGAGGGCAAAGTTATCGCAACAGGCAGACTTCAGGAAATAGCGAGAGAAGCGGTCATGAATGTTTCCGCAATTGTGAAAAAATTCATAGGGAAGGATATCTCTGATATGGATGTTCATATCCAGTTTGTTGGAACCTACGAGGGTGTGGAGGGTGATTCAGCCAGCATAAGCATTGCAACAGCCGTTATATCAGCTATAGAAGGTATTCCAGTCGACCAGAGTGTAGCAATGACAGGTTCACTCTCGGTGAAGGGAGAAGTCCTTCCAGTTGGAGGCGTTACACAGAAAATCGAGGCAGCAATACAGGCTGGCATTAAAAAAGTGATAATACCGAAGGACAACTTAGACGATGTGTTACTTGACTCCGAAACTCAGGGGAAAATAGAGATAATTTCGGTTGGAAAAATAGATGAGGTTCTTGAGCACAGCCTGCTGAGCTGTGCCAGAAAGAAAAGGTTGATCGGGAAACTCAAAGAGATATCCAGTACGGTTGTTACCTAATCTACTGAAACAGACAGAGAAAAAAATTATTTTATTTTTCACAACAAAGCTTCAGCAATGTTTATAAAATATTAACTATTAATCATTATTAAGGGATATTTATGAGGGAAAGGAGTGTTTTAAAAGACGATGATGTACTTGAAATTCTCCCTCTTGCCTACAAACTGACAAACTATGTCTATATGAAGCTTCTTGTAGCCGACGAGAATGTTGAAGTAGAAAAAAACAAAATTACGAGGATAAAAATCGAGAAAGTATCTCTGCCCCCCTACACAATTTCCTCAACACTGAACATTGTGAGACATGCCAGCGGAATTGTCCTTGATGTTCATGAGAACAAGGTATCGAAAATGAGGGAGCCAAAGAGACTTGAAGAGGTGTCATTCCTTCCGCTGGAATACGGCAAAATACGGAAAGGAGATTTGCTCGGTGTGATAAAGATATTCGTCATGGGTATATCTCCCCCCGAACTGAGAATGATCGAGAACCAGCTTCAGAAAAGGGATGTCTATCTCGTCTACCGTAGAAATGATGAGATTCACAGAGACAGAGTTCTGGTCTCAGAGAACTGGTACAGGAGGTGGCACACTGCAGAGTGGTACCCAGTGATAGCAGATGAATCCACTGAGGTAACAGCAGGAAAAAGTATGATCATGAAAATAAAACCCGTTGAGATCCCGGCAAATACAATTCCAGTTTCACTCTACATAATGAGAAATGCATTTGGAAGTGTGCTTGACCTTGTGCTTGAAGGAAGACCAAAAAAAATAGAGGAATCGAGAACGATTTCAAAGGCCATATTCATTCCTGTTTTTGATGGAAGGATAGAGAGAGGAGATATTCTGGGAATACTTAATGTATATCACATATCCATAGGAGAAAGGGCAAAAACACTTATGAAATATCTCATAAAAAGCCTTAGAGGAAATCTCGTTTACTGGAGGGAAAAGGAGGTTGTCAGAAAAGAGATTGATATTAAACCTTTCAGTTTCAAAAGAAGCTCCATGGGGAGACTCGAACCCCTGATCTCTGCTGAAACAAAGTCACTGAAAGCCAACAGGGCAGATATTATTAGGATAGAAGAGATGGATTTGCCGGCAGGTGTAATCGTTCAGCCACTCAATGGCAGAAACCATCCATTTGGATTTGTGCTTGATGTTTTCAGTCCTGACCCGCCGAGGAAAGTGGAGGATGAAAAGAGAATAAACAGAGCAGTATTCCTGCCCTCACAGGATGGGGTTATCGAGAAAGGAGATCAGATAGGCGTCGTGAATGTATACCATGTAAGTGTTTTTTATGAGTCTGAGTCCTTCATAGAGAGACATAAAGGGTTATTTCCAAGTAGGATGAGGGGTTGACATCTTAGTGAAATCGAGAGTTCAAGTTTCTATTTTTTACTGAAATTAATTTTAGAACAGGATTAAAAAACACAATAGAGCATAAACCGTTCACTTTTTATCCTCCATCCCTAATTATTTTCATGGAATTCTACGACATTCGTGAGATAAAAAGCACATCCCTCTCGCTCACACTGGAAAATGGAAAACTTGAGAAACCAAAATATGAAAAATTCCGTGGAAAAAGCTTCAGGGTTTTGAAAAACAAATCATGGGGTTTCTTTAGCGGAATGGTGAGTGATGAAGAGGGTCTTGAGAGGGCTGAAAGAAACTGCATAGAGGAGGGAGATGTTGAGATAGACAGGCGCTCATTTGAGGGAGACTATACCTTCAAGCCAAAAATCAGCACAGCAGACATCGAGCAGAAGGTAAATCTTTTGAAGGAGGTCGAAAAGCTGCTGAAAAATGAGTTCGTTGTTAGCACGAGGATAAACTATATTGAGAATATCAGAGAGTTCATTTACCGGAACTCGGAGGGTTCTGAGATTCGATATGAGATTCCAAGAACGGGTATTGCCATGCAGGCAGTTGGCAAAGATGACACACTGCAGTTTCTTTCAAAGAGGATTTTCAAACCCGGAGGTTTTGAGATAGTTTCAGGAAATGAGCCATTCGAGATGGCTGAAGAGCTTTCCAACAAATTGGAAGAGCTTGTAAGAGCCCACAAACCACCATCTGGGAAAATGCCGGTATTGATGGATCCATCCTTAGGAGGGGTTTTCATTCATGAGGCTTTCGGGCATGCCGTGGAGGCCGACCACCTTATCAGGGGGGCGAGCATTTTGAAGGAAACAGGAATCAGGGTTGGTCCAGAGGAATTAAATGTTTATGATGATCCGTTGAAGGAGGAGTTTGGTTTCTTCCCCTTCGACGATGAGGGTGTGAAGGCTGAGAAAAAAACCGTAATCGAGAAGGGTATTTTCAAAGAATTTCTGCATTCAAGGGAGACTGCGATTAAACTTAAAGGGAAGCCCGGGAACTCAAGAAGCCAGGGTGTAATGGAGCCAATAATCAGGATGAGCAACACATACATCGATGAAGGAGATTACAGCTTTGATGAGCTGGTTGAGAGTGTGAAAAATGGAGTGTACCTCATAGGAACGAGGGGTGGTGAGACCAATCCTGCAACAGGATATTTTCACTTCAATGCTCAGTATGGGTACCTCATAATCAACGGAGAAATCAGAGAGATGATAAGAGATGTATCGCTTAGCGGACACACGCTCGAAATACTGAAGGATATCAAGATAGGGAAAGAGGTAAAATTTGAACCGGGATTTTGTGGAAAATCCGGGCAACTTGTTCCCGTTTCAGATGGGGCTCCACCGACGGTTGTTAATGCTCTTGTGGGGGGAGCATAAATGGATTTCAGAATTGATGTTGAGGCTGCAAAGAAGTATCTTGACTTCAGTGCTGATGCCTGGGAGATTTTTCATGAGATTGAGCTGAAAAAAACGCTCAAAATCGAAAAGGGCAGAATTACACATATAACTGAGGACGTTGAGGAAATCGTCGCCTTTAGAGTCATATCAAATGAGAGAGTCGGATTCTCCTGTACGACCGATGGTGATAGGCTAATTGACACCTGTGAGAAGGCCATAAAGATTTCAAAGATTTCAGAGGAGGTGCTGAAAGAGTTTCCCGAGGGTGGAGTTACAGAGGTAAAGGGTATTCTGAGTAAGAAGGTTCTTGACGAAATCAGTGGAGAAGGAGAATGGTTGAGAGGTGCTGCCAATAGAATGATAGAGATTGCAAAAGATAGGAAAGTTAATCCCGCTGATGGGTTAATAGAGCTTTCATTCACAAAAACTGAAATAGTAAACTCCTCAGGTGCTGAACTTGAGAGCGAAGAGACTGCTACCTCAGCTTTCATAGAGTGTGTTTATGAGGATGGAGCTGCATACGATCTATCTTTCTCCAGAGATCTGAATGTAGATATTGAAAGAATATCCAAAAACGCTTCTCATTTTGCTATTCAATACTCAAAGGGCGGAAAAATAGAGCCCGGGACATATAACACCATATTATCGCCGCTTGCAGTCCATCAGCTTCTGTTCTACTCGCTTTATCCGGCATTTTACTATGAAAATGTCAAGAAAGGAAGAAGCCCTCTTGCGGATAAACTTGGTGAGAAGATTGCTGGCTCAGTTGATATTGTAGATGACGGTACCGCAGATGGGTTGATTGCCAGTTCGGGTTTTGACGATGAGGGAAACTGCACATCGAGAACCGTTCTCGTAAATTCAGGTGTACTATCAGATTTTCTCAGAGACTGGAGAAATGCTGTTGACTCAGGAAAAGAGCCTACAGGAAATGGTATCAGACTGGAAAGGAACAGTTATCCCTCTACACTGCCTACAAACATGATTGTTTTGCCAGAAGAGAGGGAAAATGACTTTGGAAATGGAATTTACATCCACTCACTAACAGGGGCTCATACCTCCAACCCGGTCAGTGGAGATTTCAGCTTGGAATGTTCCTGCATTCTCCACACAGATGAGGGGGAGAAACCTGTTAGAAGTGCAATGATTTATGGAAATGTTTACGAGCTAATGAAGAAGATAGCCTATGGTGGAAAGGAAAGTCTCCAGATTGAGAATACCTCCTCACCGTGGCTGAAGTTTGAGGGGGTGGATGTAAGGGGATGAATTTTTATTAACAGTCTTTCATTCGAATTTACAGACTATAAAATCATCAAATTTTTTAACTTCTTTATCAAACTTATAGTGTGACCCTTCTAAGATATGAGGGTATAAATCTCGGTAAGGAGATTGCAAAGTTTCAGATAGTCAAAAGAATGGAAGCGGAGTTCGATGGTGAACTTGAGGAATTGCTTAAAATCCATGAATCCTTAAAAAAAGAATTTCGTGAGTTGATGGAAGGAATCGACGAGCTTGAAGATGAAAAGAAAGAGGGGTTTCTGCAAAAAAAACCACCAAAGACGAGCTTTATCGATTTGAAAATCAAAATACTTGAAAAAATGCTGGAAAGCTGCAGTTTCTGTGAAAGGAGATGTAATGTTAACAGATACGAGGAGGAGGGTTTCTGCAAATGTGGTGTTAAAAGCTACTACTCCTCTGATTTTCTCCACATGGGAGAGGAGCCTGAGCTTATTCCATCACACACAATTTTCTTCAACAGATGCACATTCAGATGTGTTTTCTGTCAGAATTTCGATATAGTCTACAGTGACGACTATCCTGTTAACGAGACCGAACTTGCAAGAACCATAGACAGAAGATTCACACAGGGGAGCAGAAACGTAAACTTTGTAGGTGGAAATCCTGACCAGCATTCCCATACAATCCTGAAAATTCTAAAACAAGTGGAATCCAATATCCCTGTTGTATGGAACTCCAACATGTATCATTCAGAGGAGCTTGCTGATGTGATTGAAGATGTGGTTGATGTGTGGCTTGGTGATTTTAAATATGGAAACAGCAGGTGTGCACTCAAGTACAGTAAAGTTAAAAGTTACTGGGAGATTATAACCAGAAACTTTAAAAGAGCATCTGTGAATGGTGAACTCCTGATAAGACACCTCGTTATGCCCGGACACATTGATTGCTGTACAGAAAAAATTGTCAGATGGGTTGCTGACGAACTTGGAAATGAGACGAGATTTAACCTGATGTTTCAGTACTATCCTACTTATAAGGCTTACGACTATCCTGAGATCTCCAGGAGACTCACACGGGAGGAAATATCAAGATCACTGAACATTGCCAGAAGACACAGTCTGAATCTGGTTTAATTGGCTACTGGATTAACCTATTTTGAGAGGCACGCCACCAGCTTAGTCGCCAAATCACCCAAAATCCTCATGCTCCTCATACCTTAATGCCTCACTATGCCTGAACACGCGCATTCCCATCCAGAAAATGATGGCTGAGAAAACGGCAATTGCTGAGGCAACCGTAAATGCCACCTTTATACCATCTATCCCTCCCCCAAAAAGGTCAAAAATGGTTCCGGATACGAGAGGTCCAATAATCCTCCCAAGGCTTTTAGAGGCTGACAGAGTTCCCATGAGCTGGCCCATTCCCCCCTGCTTTCCCTCAACAGCAACAATCGCCCCAACAGCAGGAAGACTCACTGCACTTGTAATGCCGAGTAGAAGGCTCATCACAGTGAGAGAGAAAATGTCCTGAATTCTTGGAATTGAAAATAAAATAAGAGCTCCAAGAAGAGTTGAGGCTGTAACGGGAAGAGTTACACCTATTCTGTCAGAAAGTTTCCCTGAAGCTGGTTGTATCAGAGCTGAAACGAAAAGATTGAGTGAGATCAGCCCTCCAATAATGGATGCCGAATATCCAATGAGTCCAAGATATATCGGAAGAAAACTTAGAATACTTCCTCTCCCCATTGAATTGAGAAAACGATAGAGAAAGGCTGTCCAGAGCCTGATACTTCCATTAAACCTTTTCCTGCTCTTCCTCCTGATAGAAGTCTCTGGAAAGGTCAAATACACCAGAAAAAGAGTAACAAAACCAATCACACTTATTGTAAAGAAGGTCAATCTCAAGCCAGCGATATCTGCGATAACTCCCCCTATGACAGGTCCGGACGCCATACCCAAGAATAAAGCCCTGTTGAAGGTTCCAATGAAGTATCCCTCCCTACCATCTGGAGACAGCTCAGCCACTGCAGCCATTGCAACCGGTATAACCATTGCCGATGTTGCTCCGTGCATGAGTCTGACAGCTGATAGTTGCTCGGGAGTAGTTGCAAAGGCATAAAGCAGGGTTACCGTTGAGTAAAGAAACAGTCCAAGTAGTATAATTTTCCTTCTACCATAAAAATCACTTATTCTTCCGATAACTGGCAGGAAGATGAGCCTTGAAAAAGAATAGGCAGAGAATATTACACCTATCCAGACACCTGAGGCTCCAAGTTCTTCGGCAAAAA
Source organism: Archaeoglobus sp. UBA234 (assembly GCA_002494625.1). Taxonomy (GTDB): domain Archaea; phylum Halobacteriota; class Archaeoglobi; order Archaeoglobales; family Archaeoglobaceae; genus Archaeoglobus_A. Next base: position 64,607 of record DACH01000005.1, on the reverse strand, counting down.
TCGGGAGAAGGGGTGCTATAACACCCATTCCAACCATAACGATGAAAGCTGTCAGAGATATCGTGAACAGCAGGCTCCTCACAGAAAGGGGGTTTTTTTGAGGATACTTATCTATTTTGGTTTAAAAGGTAGTTTGGTTTAAGGGAATATCTATAAAAGAGAATATCCATAATTCACACTTTTATTTTGTTACCATCCTACCAATATATCTATGTCTGGAGAAAAAGAGATCATAACCAAGGTGTCAAAGCAGTCCACCCCCTTCCGCAAGAGAGAAAAGTACCGAAAAGCTGGTTGAACAAAAACAGATTTAAAGTCATGGAAGAAAATACTGCCATGCAGACCGGTCTTCTGGAGTTAATAGCAGTGGTGTTCTTCATATCATTGAGTGGAGTTATGGCTCCGGGTCCCCTTTTTGCCGCAGCAGTTTCTGAGGGAAGGACAAACAGATATTCTGGCTTTCTAATTTCTTCAGGTCATGCAATAGTTGAGATACCAATAATACTCATTCTTTTCTTCTTTGGAGGTCTCGTTGTATTTAAGGATCTAAAGACTGTAATAAGCCTTGTTGGTGGTTCTTTTTTAATTTTTATGGCATACAAAGAGATTAAATCCAAAAAAACTGAGGTAGGAGTCTCTTCCACCTCTATCAGAGCATTGATAACCGGTTCTGCAATGTCCCTTGCCAACCCTTATTTTTTGATGTGGTGGATGTCTGTCGGCTTTGTTCTTACGCTAAAAGCATCAGCTTTTGGTATGCTCGGATTGGTAGTTTTCATAGTCGTACATGAAGCCTGTGATTTTGGATGGCTTGGTTTCGTATCCTATACCTCCAACAGAGCTTCGGAAATGTGGAACAAATCTCAAAAAATACTATCACTAATGTCAGCAGCAATATTCACAGTTTTTGGAATCTATTTTCTATATTCAGGACTTGAAGAGCTTATTTTATGAAAACAGAATAGCCATGAGAAGTAAAAATAAAATATAACTGACTAAATTGCTTTAACCCTCTTTTTGAGGGCTGGCGGTCTGGGTTTGAGGAGAATTCTGTTTCCACATTTTGTGCATTGAATCAGATTCCTTTCAAGATCCACATCTACCTCAGACTGACAGACAAGGCAGATGTAGCTCATCAAACCTCCTCCAGCCTGGCAAGCTTATCTGTCAGCTTTGATGCGGATGTTACAGGAATGTAAGTTCCCCCTGCAAATTTATATCCACAGCTTCTGCACTCCCATATTCCAGTACCAGCTCTTTTTACACTCTTCTTACCGCATTTTCTGCAGACATACTTCTTTCTCTGCTCACTTTCAATCTTTATGATGCTCTTCCTAACCTTAACCCCATACCTGGAGCCAAACCGTCCTGCAATCTTCACCTTCTTTGTCCTTGGCATTTCAATTCCTCCCGATAATCATGAAATCATATTTCCTTGAGTATTTCTCTGACCTCTTTCGCCTTTCGCACACTGACATCAATGAGTTCATAAAACTTTTCCTCTTTAAGGAGGTAGCTACCACTCTTCTGCATTGCCACAATGTTATCGTTTTTATCAGAGGTTATTGTAATGAGTTTGTTTCCAACACTCATTTCATCCCTGCACGGATCAACTAAGTAAAGATCGTTAACAATCAGAGACGTGATTGCCACTGGAAGGTTTCTCACAGGGAGAGGAAAATCATCTCCAAGTCCAAATCTCTCTGCAGGAACAGTTGTGTTCAGCAGGGCAGAAATTGCTGCAAGAGCTGAAGCATCCATCAGATTTCCATCATCATCCAGTGCATGAATATCAATGAAGATCATCCAGACATTTTTTCCCTCTTCAATGACAAGTTTTGTCAGATCAACCGCCTCACTTTCTCTGATACCTCTATCAACTATTCTCGCAAGTTCTATTGATGTTTCATCTGGAGGTCCAGCTTCAAAGGTGGGGGATGCAAGAGGTACGAGTTCAGCGTTGGTTATAATAATACCTCTATCAGGAACATCGGGGAACGGCTCACCCGGCTGCATCTTTATCCCGACAATCACCTGGGTGTCTCCAAGCTTTACAAGGGCGGAGCCCTCTGCTTTAGATATTATGTTTGTTTCTATTTCTATCGGCCTTATCTCATCCAGTTTTCTTCCATCAATCCTCTCCCCATCTCTGAGGCGGGAGAGGACATAATCCCTTTTTATATCCATGAGAATTTCTTCACCCATGCTACCACTACTCCTCTATGTCCTCAGCATGATACTTCTTCATTATCGCCTCTCTCTGAAGCTCATAAATCTGCATCGCTCCCTTCTTTGCCATTTCAATAGCTTTCTTCATCTCGTCTATCGTCATCATTCCATCCATCTGCACAAGAGCTATGGACTCAATCTTTCCATTCCTTATAAGGAAAGCAAAGGGTACATCAGCCTCTCCGTAGTTATCTTCTTCCTTCATCGGGTCGAGAACAAGCTTACCATCGACCTTAGCCACCGCAACTGAGGTTATCAGTCCTTTCATCGGTATTCCTGCATCAACGAGAGCCACAGTAGCAGCATTCAAACAGGCTGTTCTTGTACCTGCATCAGCCTGAAGTACCTCAACAAAAATATCAATACATGATCTGGGAAACAGTTCTTTCATTATAACGGGCTCATAAGCCTCTCTGCTAACTTTTGATATCTCAACACTCCTTCTATCTGGCCCAGGCCTCTTTCTTTCCTCAACGCTGAAAGGAGCCATATTATACCTGTATCTCACCACAGCCCTGCTTGGATCCTGTAGATGTCTCGGATGGACTTCTCTTGGACCATATACAGCTGCAACAACTCTGTTCCTGCCCATTTCTAGGTAACAGGAGCCGTCTGCTCTTTTAAGTATTCCTGCCTCAATTTTTATTGGTCTGAGTTCCTCAAAATCTCTGCCATCAAGTCTTTTACCATCGATTATGAGCTTGGGTTTGTCTTCTTTTTTCCCCTCACCACTCAAATCCTCATCAAAATTCATATCACTCATTTTCAATACCTGCCTCTTTCCTCTTTTTTATGAATTCGGTAATTCTGTCAGTCAATCCCTCAGTATGTGCTTCTCTCTCTATGATATATATGGCTTCCTCTGCAATATCCACCTTTTTTCTGTCACCACTAATCCAGATAAGACCATTCTGTCCCACAATAATCTGTATTCCAAGTTCCCCCTTCAGAAGCTTTATCATGCTTCCTTTTTTCCCGATTACCCTTGGAACTCTCGTTGGATTTATTGCAACTATTCTCCCAAATCTTATCGGCCTGCAAACCCTGTCCTTCATCGTCAGGGTTACCTTCATTTTGGGATCAATTCCAACAACCTTTGCAATGATAGAATCATCCATCTCAAGGACATCATTCAGCTTCCGTCCCTTCGTCTCAGGTTTTTCAGAGATCGGGAGAAAGGCTGAGTAGGGAGAGTTTATATCAACATTCCATCCGTTTGAAACTACCTCTCTTACAACACCTATAACAACATCGCCCGGAGAGGGAATATAGCGTCCTTTGAGGGGTATAACCTTGACCATATTTTCTGTTTTATCCATCAACCCCATTATTTTGGCATACACCTTTCCGTTTTCAACGAATGTGCCATAACCTGCCGTTTTCGGGTTGGTGCTTAAAAGGTCTCCGGGCAGTACTATCCTCCTCGAATTTGAAATCATCAACGAATCCTCCTTAGTATTTTTGTCTGGGCTTCACCCTGTGTAACTTTTCCAAGCATATCAAGAAGGTCTCCCTGCATTCCGGCTGGAATCTTCATCACACATATCCAGCTTCCATCCTTCTGCCATTCTTCCTGAATAACATTGCCGAAGGAATATATCGCACCCATTGCCTTTCCCGTGTATTCTGCCGGGATTTTGATTGCGATTTCCAGCTCTTCCACTCTTATCGGTAAAACAGGCTTCAAAGCCTTTATTATATCTTTCACCTGGGCTTCAACCGATTTGAAAATATCTATATGTACCTTTGCCTCCTCAAGAGCCCTTTCGATTCTTGAGGGTGGATGCGGTGTACCAGTTCTCGGATCGACAGTGTTTCTGGATATGAAGTCTATAATCTGCTTCTTCTTCTGCTCCTGCATCTCTTTCCTCTGTTCTGCAGTAATCTGTACTTCACCTTCCATTATTATTGTTCTTACTATCTCCTCAATGTTATCGGTGCCAAATGCCTTTCTCAGATCTTCAGATGATGCTCTCTCCCCTTTCTTTGCATCTTTGTAAACCTCTTCAACTGCTATGAGGTCTTCAAAGTTAACCTCATCCCCTTCCTTAAGGCTTCTGGCTAAGTATGGATCAACGAGAGCTTCAAAGTTTTCTCCTTGCCTTTTTATTCTTGCTATTACTGCTTTTTCAAGGGAGACCATTCCAGACCACGCTTTATTGTTTTTCGAGCTCTTTTCTGATTATTTCATTAGCCTTCTCCACATAAGGGGTGAGCTCCTCTTCCGAGAGCTGTCTGAACTTCTTGTCATCTACCCGGACTATGCCCATGTCAATATCGCTGGGAGAAACCTCTGTTTCAATTGCCTTACCCATAGCAACGATTCCTTTGAGAATCGCCTCATCAAGGGGCATGTCGGTGTACTCACTCTCAAAATAATCCATAACCACATTCCTTCCAGCCCCTATCGCTGTAGCCTTGTATTCAAGCAAAGCTCCGCTTGGATCAGTTTCATAAAGTTTGGGATTGTCATCAACTCCGGCTATCAGAAGGGAGACTCCAAAGGGTCTGACCCCTCCATACTGAGTATATTGCTGTTTAAAATCACATATCTTTCTCGCCAGATCTTTAACACTTATTGGTTCATCATAGGTAAGTCTGCTAATCTGTGCCTCTATTCTTGCCCTGTCCACTAGAACTCTCGCATCTGCAACAAGTCCTGAAGTTGCTATGCATATGTGCTCATCAATCTTGTAAACCTTCTCAATCGTATCTGCCTCGAGAAGCTTGCTGGCTACCCTCCTGTCAGCCAGTATCACCACACCCTCACTGGTTTTTATTCCAATGGCTGTGGCGCCTCTTTTTACAGCTTCTCTTGCATATTCAACCTGAAATAATCTGCCATCAGGGCTAAAGACAGTTATTGCCCTGTCATAACCCATCTGTGGTATTTGCATTCCTACACACCTCCAGATATTTTATTTTACATCTTTTTATCGTGCCACTCACACCAATTATCAGAGGAAGAACCTTCTGATTGTTTATCTCATCTATCAATGTCAGTGCAATCTTAACCTTCTCGAGGGCATCTCTGTGGCATCTCACGATTCCACATTTACCATCAAAGTACTCCACCCATACTCCTGAATTGGTGCTACCTATCTCCCCGAAGAGAGAGATAAGATTTTCCATAAGTTTTTGAGCCAGTTCCTTCTTTTCGCTCTCTCTCTTTTCAGGAGTGGGGTTACTAAGTCCAATAAGCCTAAATGCAATATATCTTTTTCTGTGTCGCATAGAGGGTGGAAGTCTCTTCAACCTGAAACACCTTTCCAGCTTTTTAGGAAAATTAACGGTTATGTTTATATTTGTTAGCCAAGGCTTTTAAAGCCTTCCAGAGGATTTACTCAAACATTCCTGAAACCGATAAAACGGGAAAAGATTTTATCCTCTCCTGATTCTGATAGATACTGATGTATGATGTTGCAATAAAAAAAGGTCTCTGTTACATCAATGGAGAATTCAAGGCTTTAAATGTCGGCATTGAGGGAGATAAAATTGCTTACATCGGAAAAGATAACATATCAGGAGATATTGAAATTGATGGCACATCAAAGCTCGTGATGCCAGGACTCTTCAATGCCCATACACATCTCGCCATGACCCTTTTCAGGGGTTTTGCAGAGGATATGCCACTCATGGATTGGCTGAAAACGAAGATATGGAGGGCAGAGAGACTACTAACTTCAAACGATGTTTACTGGGGTTCAATGCTTGGTATCATGGAGATGATAAAAACGGGAACTACCTGTTTCTCAGATCTTTACATTTACATGGACAAGGTTGCTCAGGCATGCGGGGAGAGTGGTATAAGAGCGGTTCTCTGCTACGGAATGGCAGATAGAGGGGATTCCGAGAGAGCAAAAAAAGAGCTTAAAATTGGAGAAGAATTTATCAAAAAATGGGATGGAGCTTACGAAGGAAGAATAAAAGCTGTATTTGGACCTCATGCCCCGTACACATGTTCCTTGGAGTTCCTAAGGGATATAAGGAATAGAGCAGATGAGATTAAAACAGGAATACATATTCACATCTCCGAGACCAAAGAAGAGGTTGAAAACTTCACAAAGATCCACTCAAAGCCACCTGTAGAAAAGCTTGATGAGATCAATTTCTTAAAATCAGATACAGTCATAGCACATGGTGTATGGCTCACTGATGTGGAACTGAAAATTCTCGCAAAGAGAGGTGTCAGTGTTGCTCACAACCCGGTCAGCAACCTGAAACTTGCCTCGGGTATTGCAAGGGTCACAGAGATGGTTAAAAAAGGTATCAATGTGTGTCTGGGAACGGATGGTGCTGCATCAAACAACACCTACAATCTCTTTGAGGAGATTAAGCTGACTTCTCTTCTTCAGAAGGTGAAAACCGGCAAAGCGGATGCACTCCACGCAAGAGATGTTCTCGAGATGGCTACAAAAAACGGATACAGCGCTTACGGAATCGATGGTGGTGAGCTTAAAGAGGGGGGACTTGCAGATATCATTTTACTGAACAGAAAGAGTTTTAATTTTATTCCCCTCTATAACCCGCTCTATGCCATCGTTTACTCCTCCATGGGCTGTGAGGTTACCCACACGATTGTGGGTGGTAAAATACTGATGGAGGAACGAAATCTCCTGACAATCGATGAACAGAAAGTTATGGAAAGGATGGAGAGGATAAAGGAGAAATTCAGAAGTGATTGACTACTCTATTCTGCTCTGGGCATCCTCTATGAATTCAACAATCCTCTTTATAACCTCTCCATCTATCTCTTCTCCTGCATCAAGCTCGAGCAATTCAATTGCCTTCTTTCTGTGATTCTGGAGCTGCGTAACCACATAGACCTTCAGAAGGTCAAGATTTTTCTTTGCATCTACCCCAGACATTTCACCACTCTCGTACCTCCTAACCACTTCCTTTGCATCCCTTATAAAACTGGCTTCAATTTTTGCCTCTTCAACGATATCCGGAACATCCTCTTCTTTCAGTTCTTTTCTCAGAAGTAGAGCCATTTTCTCAAGGTAGCTGTTCACATACTCCATACTATTCAATTCGTAAAGCTTTTTAAAACATTTCTTGTTCTCAGCCAACATGCTGTCTGACCTCATAAAAGAAGAGGGAGAGGTTTTTCTTCTTGGAAATGAAGCAATTGCAAGGGGAGCTTTAGAGGCAGGACTGGATTTGATTTCTGCCTACCCCGGTACTCCTTCATCGGAAATAGCCGATAGTCTTGCAAAAGCCTGTCCTCTCCTTCGCGGGAAAATGGACTACTACATGGAATACTCAACAAATGAGAAAGTTGCCTTTGAAACGGCGATTGGTGCTTCTCTTGCAGGAAAGAGGGCAATGTGCACGATGAAACATGTTGGAGTGAATGTTGCAGCCGACTCACTCTTCAGCTTTGCCTATGTGGGTGCAAGAGGGGGATTTGTTGTTGTTTCGGCAGATGATCCATCAATGCACAGCAGCCAGAACGAGCAGGACAACAGATGGTACGGGAAAGCTGCCAATCTTCCCGTTTTAGAACCTTCAAGTGTAAACGAGGCAAAAGAGCTTTCAAAACTCTCCTTTGAAATATCCGAGAAGTTCGGTCTTCCTGTAATTTTCCGCACCTACACAAGATTGAGTCACTCAAGCGGGATTGTCAAGTTAGGAAAAATCCCTGAGAAAAGAATCGAAAAGGTAAAGTGGGAGAGAAAGCCGGAAACTGATGTCGTACTTCCTGCTCACGCAAGAAAACTCAAGCCAGAACTGCAGAAAAAACTGGAGAGGATTAAAAACTATTTTTCTGAATTCAGCTTTAACTGGATTGAGGAGGGAGATGGAGATACAGGAGTGATTGCCTGTGGTCTGAGCTATGCATATGTTAAAGAGGCTATTTCAAATCTTGTATCATGCAATTCTGATTTTGATAAACCCCCTGTGCTGAAACTCTCTTCCATGTATCCCATCCCTGAACAACTCATAACGAAATTCGTGAGCGGGCTTGAAAGAGTTGTTGTTGTTGAGGAGGTTGATCCCTTTATTGAGCTCCATACAAGAGCATTACTGGATATTCCCGTTCTTGGAAAGATGGATGGATACCTGCCAATGAACTACGAGTTCAGCATTCCAGTAGTTGAGGAGGGGTTGGCAAGAGTTTTTAAGACCGAAACTTCAAAAGACTATAATCTTATAAGGCGAAGAGCTGAAGAGATAGCTTCGATAGCACCTCCAAGACCTCCTGTACTCTGTCCCGGATGTCCTCACACTGCAACATTCTTTGCGATCAGGAAAGCAGGAGGAGAGGTGTTTCCAAGCGATATTGGATGTTACACCCTCGGAATCAACAAGCCTCTCGAGGCAGTTGATACCACAATATGTATGGGCGCAAGTGCAGGAGTGTCCAACGGTCTGAGTTATTTCATTGATGGGAAGATAGTCGCAACAATAGGTGACTCCACTTTTTTCCACTCAGGTATGGCTCCCCTCACAAATGCCGTCTACAACAATCTCAACTATACGCTTGTGATAATGGACAACTCAACAACTGGAATGACCGGACATCAGCCACATCCTGGAACGGGAAAAAATCCCTGCGGAAATGCCAGAAAGGTAAACATAGAGGATGTGGTCAGGGGGATGGGGGTTGAATTTGTAGAGGTTGTCAATTCGTACAATGTCAGAAAGCTGATAGATGTTCTGAAAAAAGCGATCGAATACGAGGGTGTTTCTGTGGTGATTTCCCGTCACCCATGTGCAATCCTCTGGACAAGAGAGAGAAGAAAAAAGGGACGCATTACCACCTTTTATGTTACAGAAGAATGTAACGTGTGTATGGAATGCATTAACTCCTTCACATGCCCGGCAATTACCTTCAACGAAAGAGTTGAGATAGACAGCCAGCTCTGTGTAGGGTGTGCTGTTTGCTCATCAATATGTCCTCAAAAAGCAATAAAGCCTTTGAAGGTGATAAAATGACAGTCAAAGAGATAAACATACTCATCGCAGGAGTTGGCGGACAGGGTGCGATAACTACTTCCTCCATCCTCGCCAGAGCAGCAATGGAGAGAGGGATGAATGTTATCACAGCAGAAACGCACGGAATGGCTCAGAGGGGCGGGAGTGTGGAGGTGCATGTGAGGATGGGGGATGTGTATGCACCTCTCATACCTCTTGGCTCTGCCACCTTTGTCGTATCTCTTGAAGCTGTTGAGGCACTTAGATATGCGGCATACATGACGGAAAAAACGGCTATAATACTGAACAGCAAAACGATAAGACCCAGAGCAGGCTACCCAGATTTTGAAGAGATACTTAAAAGGCTTGAGGGAGTTGCAGGGGAAATTACAGTTGTGAACGCTACAACTATAGCAGAGAAGGTTGCAGTTCCTCAGGCTACCAATGTGGTTATGACCGGGATGCTGGCAAAGAAAATGGAGAGATTCGGCTTTGAACTCCAGAACTTTGAAGATGCTCTGAGAGAGATTTTTCCCGATAAACTCAGAGATATAAACCTCAGAGCTCTTAAAGCCGGTTATGGAGCAATGGAGTAGAGTACTGCTATCTGGACAGCACAAGAGCAGATGTGATAAATATTGCAATCCCTGCAATTCCAGTGAAAATCAGAGGAATGTTATCTACAGCAATACTGAAACCAAAAATCGCTGGATAAAGCAGAAATATCAGGTATGTGGAAATAAATGCAAATCCCCACTGGAAGATGACGAGATTTCTCGCAGCCATACCTCTCTCTTCCATTTCCCTCCCTTTCTCCATCGATATCCATATTAGCTGTGAAAGGACGAAAAGCCATACGATATTCAGTAGCAAATCAAGAATGAAAATATGCTTTGACGACGAGAAGATAGAATTGAGATAAGAGGCTAGATCTCCAAAATTCAGGACATATAGAGCATCAAGGAAAGCGTAGAAAAGCTCACTTTTCGCGAGGATATTGCCTATGCTCAGAAAGATGAGAAAATAGAAGAAACCAAAAGAAAATGGATTTCTTCTTAAAATCAGGAGGAGAAGTGGTACAGCAATAACCACTGGATAAAGAAGCCCAAGAGCAAAGTATTTTGATCCAACGACAACAAAAGGGGATTTAAAAAAGGCATAAAGAGCCTGATATGCTGCAAATTCTGCTAATAAGAGATTTATCAAGGGTCCAAACATCAGATAAAGCCCTCTATCTTTGATGAGGACTCTAAGTCGCTTTTTCTGCTCTTGAATCTGATTGTTCATGCAAAAAGAACCTCCTTCATGAGAACCTGAGAAAGTGGTTTGTGTATCTCCCAGTCAATGGTTCTTATCCCGGAGGCTTTCAATCTTGACTCAACAGATTTTTTTAGCGTTTTAAGAGCAAGTCTGGATAACTCCTCAGTCTCCTCATCATAAGACAGCGATATAACTTCCACAGGTGTTCTTCTCATTTTCCTTGAGAATCTTGAAGCCCTCAAAACTGCCCTTATCGGTCTGGAGTACTCAAGTCTGGTTATGAAGTAGATAAGAGGTTTGTAAGTTATCAGAAGAGACTTTGAGTTCTCAATTGCCTCATCAAGTGATTCAGGATGATCAGATGGTTCAATCTTTATGAGTTCATCACCTATTCTTCTGAACTGCCTTCTTCCCGTGTCGGGATAGAGATACCTTCTATAACCCACGAGATACAGTCCCACTCTGTACCCTTTCTGGGTATAATAATAAGAAAGAGCATTTGCAGCCTCAACAGCAGCCTCGAAATAGTTCCTGATCGTTTCTCCATACCTCATGTAAGGATTTGCATCTAAGAAAATCCATATGGATTTCTTTCCCTCAACCTCATACTGGTTAACGAGTATATCATTCTTTCTCGCACTTGCCTTCCAGTTTATGAACTTTACAGGGTCTCCTGCTATATATTCTCTTATTTCGCGAAAATCTGTTCCTGGAACACCAATCTTTGAAATATCCACCTCAGGTGTGGGAGATTTAGCTATACCTCTGTGAACGCCTATTTTCAGGATTTTTGGAATTCTTTGCTTTACCTCAATTGAGATGGGGACCTCTACCTCCCTCACAAAAAGCTTCCCTGTGAGAAACGGATTTTCCACCTGAACCACAAGTTTATCTAAGCTGTAATTTCCCCTCTTTGTTGGAATTGCGCTGTATTCTATTTTAAGGGTGGCTGAACCAACCACAAATCTCGCCACAGCATTACTACCACCTGTGAGTTCAAAATGCTCTGGTATCTTATGCATCACCTTCACAACGCCAAATCCCTTTGCAGACAGTTCGATGGAAACTCTGAATTCTTCTCCAACATATCCACCCCCATCAAGGTCATGGCTTTCAACGCTAATACGAACGGGGAATGTAGGAGTTAAAAGAAGGAGTATTGGAAAGGCAGAAAGGGCTAAAAGCTCGTAGGATGTAAGCAGAATTCCCGACACCAACAGGAACATCGCTGTTTTTATTAAAACATATGTGCCCTTTCTAACCTTCATCAACCCCTCTCTCCCGAAACTTCACTCTTTTTTGGGACCTCAACTGTTTTTAGAACGTCCTCTATAACCGATTCGGGCTTAACTCCTTCTATCAGGTATTCAACATTTAGAATGAGTCTGTGCGAAAGAGTCTCAATCGCCACTCTCTTCACATCATCTGGAATTACGAAATCTCTACCATCTATTGCTGCAAGAGCTCTTGAAATTTTGAGCAGGGCTAATCCCCCTCTCGGGCTTGAACCAATTTCAACAAGCTCATGTTCTCTTGTAGCCCTCACAAGCTCGGTAATATATCTGAGAATACTCCTGTCAATAAATATGTTCTCTACAACCTCCTGCATTCTCCTAAACTCTTCCAGAGTTACCACTGGCTTAATGTAGTTGGTTGGGTCATCTACCTTCCACTCAATTCTCCTCCTGAGAATTTCCATTTCTGATTCTACATCAACAGGATAGCCGGGTGACATTCTTATCAAAAATCGATCCATCTGTGCTTCAGGAAGGGGATAAGTTCCCTCCTGCTCGATTGGATTCTGGGTGGCAATCACATAAAAGGGCGGTTCAAGTGGATATGTTTCACCCTCAATTGTAACCTGTTTTTCCTCCATAGCCTCAAGAAGTGCAGCCTGAGTCTTTGGTGGACTCCTGTTAATCTCATCCGCAAGCAAAACATTGGTGAAAATCGGACCCTTAACCAGCACAAACTCTCCCGTACTCTGTCTCCAGACCTTGGTTCCTGTTATATCCGCTGGAAGAAGATCAGGTGTAAACTGAATTCTGCTATAATAAGAGCCTATAACCCTGGCGAAGACCTTTGCGAGCAGCGTTTTGCCAAGTCCTGGATAATCCTCGAAAAGCACATTACCATTGGTCAAACAAGCTGCCAGCATCTTTTCCACAAGGTCTGTATCGCCCACATATACACTACAGACAGAATCAATTATTTCCCAGCTTTTCCTGCTAAACACTCTCAGATCCAATACTAACACCCTCCTTTTGAAGCTTTTCTTCAATTTTTTTCAGAATCTTAACTCTTCTGCTCCTGTTTTTCTTAACAATCATATTTTTCTCCCAGTTGAAAGAGATTTTTGGAATTTTCTCATCACTATAGGAGATTAAAGGTGAGATCAAAGCAGCAATTCTATCTTCACTCCATCCCGAATCGAATAAAATCCTTGAAAGTGAGATTATGAGGGGAGATTTCTTCCCTTCCTCCAGAAACATTCTTCTTGCCTCCTCAAGTCTCTGTATTATCTCATCCTTTCTGTATGAGAGTCTCTGTCTGTGTACTTCTACAGCTTCAATTTCCTCTATTGAGGTTGACTTTCTGAAATCACTGGAGAACTTGAGGAGGAAGATTCCTACGAGAGCCCATTCCATAAAATTCACGAGTCCTGGTCGGTCCAGTATTTTTGGTCTTATAACCACATAGTATGATACTGCAAGTATGAGAAAGCTCAGAAGAAACCATCTGGAGTTTCTCAACCATTTAGCTGCTGGTTTTTCAGATAAATTTGCAAGGGAAGTTGCAGCAAGAATGAAGAGGAATGCGAGAAATCCAATAGCTATCTTTTCAGTTATCTCAGGAGCCACGGGAAGGCTGGATATCAGAACATAGCCAAAGTATCCCATCATGAATAAACCTGCTGCTGAGACCACTGGCTGGATGTACTTCACTTTTTTAAACTCTGGAAGCTCAACCCTTGCAACACCGAATCCAAGGAAAAATAAGAGGAAGTACATATCCATTGTATAAACAAAAGGATAGACTATTGCAAATGCACTGAACTTTGAAATGGAATATGCAACAACCTTCAGAATCAGATAAAATGCCACTGAAAGAGCAAAGGGTTTGACCGGTTTCGTGTATCTGAACAACCCAAATATTATGTAAGCCAGTAGGAAGGAGTAGATTGCTATCAGCATATCGGTCTGAATCACAATCAGGACTCTTCCCAGTACCTCCGTCTGGAAGTTCATGAATGCATAGAGCAGTGCAAAAAGAACTGTTAGAGAGACTATTTCTGAGATTTCACTTCTCAATCAAATCCCCCCTGATGTCCTTATACCAGCGATAAGCTTCAACAAACTCTTTTCTGCCTGCTTCCCTCATTCCATACTTCGAGAGTTCAAAAAGCCTCAGTAGATTTCTACCCGCTGGCTTCTCAGAACCATTCAAAATTCTGAACATTTTAAGTATCTCCCTTGCAGTATAATCACTCAAATCAACACTACCCATCTCCTCAAGCTCCTTTATAAGCTGAGAGAAAACCAAAATAATGGCTTTTCTGTAGTCCATTATTTTCAGCTCCACCTCTTCCTTTTCTTTCACTTCCCCATCAACAAGCCTTTCAGCTCTCAGAATGTTTACTCCCTCCTCCTCAAAGGCTACCTCAACCTCCAGACCCTTTTCATGCTCCCCTATCTTTTCATTATTTATGAAGACTCTCAGAGTTCCATCTCCAAGATTCCTGATCCTCAGCCTGATTTCCTCATTTATGCTCCATACAAGGGGAAGATCATCCATCTCCTTTTCTATTTCAATCAAAATTTTCTTAGATGTCAGCCTCCTGTATTTTGTGAGCAGAATATAAGCTACTACAGGCAGAACAGCAGACAAAGCCCAGAAAGGAAATGTACTTGCTCTGAAATTCTTTGAAGATGGAAGGTACTTCTCGTTGCCCTCAAAAATCACAGTTGACTCAGAAGGCATGGATTCGTATTCAAATACCGCCAGTCCAGATGGGTTTGTTTCCTCAACTCTGTCCCCTATCCTTATCTTTCCAAAGGCAGGAGTACTTCTTCCCTTCTCTCTCAAAAGGACATAGATGTATGTTTTACCACCCTCATTTTTAACGGAGACATCCATTTCTGTTTCAGCCTTGACAGATAGATAGACGGAGTCCTCAAAACCAACCCCCTTAATAGTGAAGTTTACAGGAATCTTCCCGAGATCAAAGTCCTGTGGAATGATACCTTTAACCGTAAAGTTGCCGTTGCTATCCGCTACTGCCTCAGCAGAGAACTCACCACGGTAGAATTTTATTACAGCCCCGCTGAAGGGTTCCCCTCTGAAAAGAACTCTTCCAGTGCTCAACCACTCCTTACCCTTGATTGCTGATTTGTTTGAAATTAACAGCTCTATCCTGCCCACCTCAACAACTTTTTTCCGGGGAATTGGAAGGATGAATTCAGAACCAGGATATTCGACAGAAACTGTGTGCAAGCCCTCCTCGTCAATCCTTAAATTCAACTCAAAGAAGCCATTCTCATCGCTCTTTGTTCTTTCCACAACCTTTCCATCCACCCTGAGTATTATATCTCCGTAGGATATCGGGGTGTCGTTGTAATCAACAATCCTCCCCTGCAGCTTGAAGGGGATTCCGAGAGCCATTTTATCAGGAATTTCCACGATCAAATCTGGAGGACTGTAAATCTTGATTATAGGATCGCTCCAGGATTCTTTATACCTCAGGCTTCCAACATAATGTGCAATAACATGGTATTTCCCGGAGACATCATCCGGAACTTTCACCTTCCCTTCAAACCACCCTCTATCAATCTTGAGGATGCCAAGAAGGAGTCCGGTCTCATTCTTGTTCTCCTTTATTGATATCTCTACAAAACCGTCCGGGACGGGTAAACCATCTTCTGTCCTTACATAACCCTTTACTGTGAAGTTTTCCCCTTTTCTTGCAGTGGGGTCTGCATAGGTTATCTCTGTAATCGTTTTGAGCATGTTTTCTGGAGGGGGAGTTGGGTCGAACTCTATCCAGCCATTGCTGAACTTCACCTCAGCCCACATATGTGCCTGGGATGCCATAACAGTCTGATTATCGGCTATTGGGCGTGCATTGAAGCCTATAACAGCTCTTGCCGGCATATCAAGCGATCTTGCAAGCAAAACAAATGCTGAAGCAAATTCTTTGCATATACCTTTTTTGTTCTCAAAGAGAAAGTAGGTTACAGGCTCAACATCCTCAGGTGGGGGCTGATAGTTTGGGTCGTATTCATAGTTATCCTCTAAGTACTCCTTAATCGCAACAAGTTTTTCATAATCTGTAAGAGCATTTACTGTTATCTCCTGAGCAAGAGACTTTATCCTTTCAATATCAGAATCCGGGAGTTCTATTCTTGTGTATTTCTCATCTTCTAACACTTCTCCTGGCTCAATTTTCCAAGCAGTTGAATAAGCATCATAGGGCTCACTCAGATTGTTACTTATGAAGTAAGTTCCAGTATCTCTGTCAAACCTAGCTGGAGCTGTTACATAGGCGGTATCCTTTGCAACCGGAATATGAGTTGAGAAGGGTTGAACCGGGGTGATACGATAGGCGGTAACATGACCCGTCGGATTTATCGATATCGTATCCCCATAACCAGCCTCCTCCTTTATCCATTTTCCATCCATATAATCAATCGCGGTGTAAAGTCTCAGCCTGTTGGTGTATTTGTTCAATCCCTCTACAAAAAACAATGGAACCTGTGGAGGGTCAAAGGATTCATGGAGATTTGCCAGACTCGATTCTGAAACAGAAACAGGGATGTTTTTGTAGGGTTCGACCTTCTGAATGTCCGGAGGGGTTACCTCTTGGGGGTTTATTTCCTGATTGGCAATACCTATGAAACCACTCAGTCCGGTTTCACTGAAGTCAAGCGAGGAGACAAAATTTAGAAGGAAAGACAAAGCTACCAGTACCATCACGAGGGAAACAATTTTTTTGATTGCCTCTAACAGTTCTTCTCTCACTTTTAAAAAATTTTTATTCAGCAAATATCTATTTTTCGCTTTGTAAATGATGAAATGGAGCTTGATGAGAGAGGAGATAAGATAACTCTTTAATTCAACCTCACCAAAGAAAGTATATGATTTCACTCTGTCTGGTCAATACATATGACAAGTTAAAGTTACATGAAATACATCTCCGTACGATTGCAAGAGCCGCTCCTTTATGTTATGCCTTTGGTTTTCACCTTTCTCTACTGGATTTCAACTTCTGGAGGTCGGAAAGAGAAATGGTTGAGGCTATTAGAGAATACACGACAATTGGGAAAGGCGGACTTTTTGCAGAGACTCTGATGAGAGAGGGAAGGATTCACCTGCTTGAAAAGATTCCCGCTCACTTTGGAAGTATAATTGCAACCACTTCAAAACCTGAAGAGAACAAAAGACTGGAAGTGGATGAGCTGAGAAAACTTTTAAAAAATGAATCTCTTACTTTTCTGATAGGTCTCGGAAGGAGAGGGCTTCCAAAGGAAATAATCAAAAAGTCAAAATATCACCTCGATATAACATGGAGAGGGGTCAGCCTTGAGACCTGTAGTGCTATGGGTGTCATTGCTTCAACCCTTTATTGGCTGAGCAGGTGATCAAATGGAGGACATAAGATTCTGTCCGGAACATGGTTATTACAGAGGCGATAAATGCGAAATCTGTAACAAAAAGGGTGAAGTCGTTCTTGACAAAGAGAGAGTTGAGAAGCTTGGAAGATTCGTTTCAGGGATCCTCCGCCACTTTCCTGAAAGATTCAAACTGAAAATGGATGAAAACGGCTGGGTAGATTTCGATGTACTCTCAAAAATTGTGTCGAGAAAGTACAGGTGGGCTAATAAATGGCTGATAAAAGCAATGGTTTACTCCGATAAAAAGGGCAGATACGAAATCTCTGACAACAAAATAAGGGCAAGATATGGACACAGTGTTGATGTAAAGCTAAATGATTATGAGGAGGCTGAAAACGAGGTACTTTACTACGGAACCAGTGAAGAGGAGGCAGAAAGACTTCTCGAAATTGGAATAAAGCCAGTAAATCAGAGATATGTTCACCTGTCTACAACAATCGAGAAGGGAATCGAGGTTGCAATGCTGAGGACAGATGAGCCGATAATACTTTTAATTGATGTAAAAAGAGCAAAAGAAAGTGGGATACGATTTATTAAGGCAAATGAGTTTATTGTACTCTCAGAAGAGATCCCTCCAGAATTTATAAGGCTTATTGAGTCCGACTGAAAGACAATCAAGTTCAGAATAAAGAATTTACCCATTTTGAGATTTTTTCATCACAATTTCCAGTACAAATCAGGAGTAGTAAAAGGCAGGGATTCTCGTTGTGTTTTCAAAATGGAAAACTGCCCCACCAGCAAGAATTTTAACATCAGCTCTATCGGGCAGATCCAGCCCCTCAAAATATTTCGTACTGTTCTCAGTGATGAGGTCCACTTCAACCGTGGCTTCCTCAATTCCTACACTCACAAACTTCACATCTGAGCCCAGAAAAGATTGAAGCTCGTCCTTCACAGGCATCGCTCCAAATAGGAACATCTGGAGCTTCTGGAATGGATCAACATCATAGGTGAGATTCAACCTGACATGAGTCTCTTCAATAACAACCTGGACCTCCTTTATATCCATGGGTGATTCAGCCGCTACAGGCGGAAATGAAATGAGAATGAATGCAATCACTAACACAATAAATCGCATGCATTGGAGTGATACCGAGAGAATATAAGTTTTGCTGTTAAAATAATAATTAAAGATATAGTAAACAAAGACTTCCTGATTTAATATAAAATCTGAAATTTAATTTACTACCACAACACTTATTTACAACATTGTGAAAATTAGTATTGGGGTGCCGCCTGCAGTAACAGCTGTTCCCGCCGTCACCGTAATCTCAGCTATTATCTGGCACCCCTCGATTCTTCTAAGTGTGTTGATATGGTACTCTGGGCAAAGGTAATATGCCCTTTGAGCAACTGCAACCCATGGTTAAAATAGCAGTTTCAGGGAAAGGTGGGGTCGGAAAAACCACTGTGACAGCAATGCTATCTTATCTTTTCGCGATGGATGGTTACAATGTGACAGCAATAGATTGCGACTCATCAATAAACCTCCCCGCTGTTCTGGGTGTTGGAGAAGTAACTCCGATGTCAGAACTGGAGCATATCATTGAAGAGAGAGTAAAGGGACCTCTTGGAACCTTCAGATACAACCCGAAAGTAGATGATATCTTTGAAAAATACTCAAAGAAAAATAAATATGGGATTAGGGTCCTTGCACTCGGAACGATTGAAAAAGGTGGAGAAGGTTGTTTCTGTCCTCAGAATGCTTTCTTAAGAGCTATTTTAAGGCATGCTATCTTCAGAAAAAAGGATGTGCTTTTTCTTGACATGGAGGCAGGAATCGAACATCTGGGAAGAGGTACAGCAAAGGGAGTGGATATGCTCATTGCTGTCATCGAGCCGGGAATGAGGTCATTCGAAACACTGAAAAGAATTGAAAAACTCGCTTCAGACATTGGAATTAAAAAGATTGGTGTGGTGATGAACAAGTACATAGATTCGAAGAGTTCCAGAGAGCTGATGGAGAGAATTAACCACGAGATCCTTGGAGTCGTACCTTACAGTCAGTGCTTTATAGAGGCAGATCTCGAGAATATTCCTCCTTATGAGATAGAATGTGAGGTAGAGTCCTTTGAAACGATAAAAAAGAGGGTAGTGGAAATTATCATGAGTCAGTAAAGTTGAAATCAGTTCAATCAGATTTTCAAAATTACATTCAAAAGTATAGATCCCAGAAAAACCGAACTTATCAGAGCGTTTGAATAGAAGAAGGCTAACTGTATTCTTTTCTCGCCATATCCCTTCCTTATTATGTAGTGCTCAAAAAGCAGAATAAGAGCTATGAAGGACATTCCCACAATCAGTGCTTTCCCACCTATGTAGAAAACGAGAATGTAAAGAGATATTGCAAAGAAAATGATGTGATTGAGGGCTGAAACAGCTTTTGCAACATTCACGCCAAAATGTGCCCCTATGGAGTGAAGTTTATATCTTTTATCGAATTCAACATCCTGAAGAGCATATATAATATCAAATCCAGCCACCCAGAAAACCAGAGCCACACCAATCATGAAAGGTATGAACTCGTTTCCAAAAATATTTGCTGAATTGGTTACAGCAACCCAACCACCCCCAGGGGCATATGCAAGATTGAGACCAAGCACATAATGAGAAAAGCATGTATATCTTTTCAGATATGGGTAAATCCAGGCAGTTATTGCGGGAATCGGTGACAGAAGAAAGGCGGTCTCATTGAGCAGGTAAGCAGAAATGAAGTAAACTGCAAGGGAGAAAAAGACAATGCTATAAGCCTCCTTCAAAGAAATTCTGCCTGCAGGAATATGCCTGTTAGCAGTTCTGGGGTTTAGAGCATCAATATCCCTGTCGATTATCCTGTTAAGGCTCATTGCAGCAGTTCTGAGTCCGGTGAAGGCTATCAAAATCAGAATGAATATTTTAAACCCGAACCATCCACCTGCAGCAAGAAATGCCCCGGTATAGGCAAAAGGGAGAGCAAAAAGTGTATGCTCTATCTTTATGAAATCCATGTATTCTGAGAGCTTCTGATACATTGCCATCCAAAACTGCTGTGCAAGGCTGAATTTAAGCTTTCTGAGTAACAACATTAACTGGCTTGCCTTCCATGAAGGCTTTTATGTTTTCTACAGTAACTTTCAATCTCCGCTGAAGTGCCTCAACAGTGTAGTACCCTACATGGGGTGCTAATAGAGTGTTCTTAGTTTTTATAACTGGATGACTTTCAGGCAACGGAGGTTCAATGTCAAAAACATCCAAACATGCATAAATTCTACCCCTCTCAAGTTCCTTTACAAGAGCAGTGGTATCAACTATTTTCCCTCTCGCTGCATTCACAAGAATTGCGCCACTTTTCATCATCGAAAGTTCTCTTTCTCCAATAAGCTTTTCTGTCTGTCTGTTGAGCGGGAGATGAATCGATACAACATCACTCTCCCTCAAAAGTTCCTCAAGCGATGTGTATCTAACCCCTTTGCTTTTAATCTCTTCCTTTTCAGTTCTTGAGTATGCAAGAACTCTCATACCAAAGCAGAGAGCAATTTCACACACTCTTTTGCCAATTTTTCCTGTTCCTATGACACCCATCGTTTTACCCATCAGTTCAGTGCCCATTAAACCTGTACTTCCTTTTCCCTCCCTCACGGCAGAATCACACTGCGGAATTTGTCTCATAAGGGAGATTATCATACCGAAAACGAGTTCCGCAACAGAGGTTGTTGAATACTCTGGAACATTGGATACAACTATCCCCCTCTCCCCGCAAGCTTCAATGTCAACATGATCATACCCGGTGAAAGAAACAGCAACCATTTTAAGGTTTTTTAGCTTCTCTATTACCTCCCTTCTCAGAGGAGTGTTCACCAGAACGACTATTTCTGCTCCAGAGCATCTCCTGATGATTTCCTCGTCGTTCTCAGGCTTGTTATCATAATAGTCCACCTCACATCTCAGGGCATCAAACTGCTCCAGAACATAATCTCTGTCAAGCTGAAGAGATTCAATCACAGCAATCTTCATAAAGGATGAATCGCCCCTTCTAATAAAATCTTTTTCGTGTGAGAATAAAACGGGAAAGGGAAAGGTTAAATTCTAAAAAACCAATATTTTCACATGTTTAGAGACGAGGAGGATGCTGCGACTGCTGCTGTACTGGCAATGCTACTCGAGGTCTCTGCCGAACCCAAAGCAGGTAATGTGGATAGAAGTCACAGCTACCCGGATTTAAGGTATGAACACTTCCTCGCATCCTCAGCTGCATCATATCCTGTTTTTCTCGAAGCAACAAAAACAAAAAGAAAGCAGGGAGAGCTTGTATTGAAAGCTATTGAAAACACAATGGAATGGCACAGAGCCCAGAATGTTCATTTTGGTGCATTTTTACTCCTCGTACCCTTACTGAATGTGTGGGACTCAAAGAGCAAGGAAGAAGCATGTATCAATGCAACTGAAAATCTCAAGAAAAGCTCACATTTTGATTCACTGAATATACTAAGAGCATTCAAACTCTCTTCTGCAAGAGTTATGAATGCTGGAAAGCTCGATCTCACATCAGACAGAACAGAATTTGAGATAGAGGAAAGAAGAATCAACCTTTTCAGATGGATGAAAATGGCACCCCGAGAGAACCTCATTGCAAGAGAACTCACCGAAAATTACAGAATAAGTTTGCTGGGCGCGAATAAAATCTGTGAGAGCTTCAAAGATCATGGAGACATCAATCTTGCGGTTTTGAAATGTTATTACTCTCTTCTCTCCGAGTACAGAGACCCACTCATCATAGCAAAATTTGGTGAGGGTGTTGCTGCAGAAGTTTCAAGAAGGGCTTCGGAGATAAACAGAGTTATTAGTGATCCTTCAGCAAATTTTAAAATTCAGGAATTTGATGATGATCTCGTTAAGAGGGGGATTAACCCCGGTACAATTGCAGACCTTACAATATCCTCAATCTACCTCGCACTTATGGATGGACTGAGGTTTTAAAGATGAGTCCTTCACTTGCTGATTTTGGTTTGAGAAAGGGAATAAACGAAGTAATAGGGATAACGAAAGGAGAGTGGATAAACACAGCACCACTTGGAATCATTGTAGAGGACGATGGGGGTAGAAAAGCCAAGGTAAGGCTTTACTCCAACCATACAAGAAAGAACATAAGAAATGGCAGCCCACTATGGATAAATGTCATAGACGATGCTGTTATCTTTGCATTGGCTTCCTTTAAAGACCTTGAAAGCACTTTCTTTGAATCCCTTGACCCCCCTGTAATAAAGGGGGCTCTTTCCTGGTGCAGGATGGAGACAGAACTCAAGGGAAGTTACGCTGAGCTTGAACTCGTTGAAGGGAAGTTGCTCAGAAAAGAGTTGAGAGCTGTTAATAGAGGGTTTAACGCAATCATAGAAGCTCTCGTACATGCAACAAGAATGATCTCCCTCAGAAAATACGAAAAGGATAAGGTGGAATACTACCTTAAGCTGGCAGAGAAGTGTGGAGGCGACAGAGAGAAGAGAGCTGCAAAAATAATAAGAGAGATTCTGTCGGAACTTCCCTGATACTGCCACAACCAAAAATTTTGGATGAGCTAAAATGCTCTATTGTCCGGAAGTTGGTAAAAAAATTCAAGATGAGTTGAATCACATCAATCAGCGTATATACAGAGCATTACTCCGTAAACGCTATAGAAATCATTCTTTCATATGTTTTCTGTATTCCTCCGGAATGTTCTTTGTTCTTTTCTTTTTCAAATTGCTCAGCTTCTCCACAACTTCTATAATCACCTTTCCAAAATCCACATGCCCGTTCTGCTTGATGTACTCAAGAACATCCTTTGCAACCTCTGTCCTAACAACAACAGTTGAATAACCCGGATCACTTCCTACACTCCCAACACTGAAATCACTCTCAACTGCCGTGAAGTCTATGCAGACCTCACAACCGTGGGGAACTATGCTATTGAGCTCTTTAACAGGGAAACTTATTTCAGAGTCTGTCATTGTTGCTATGAACTTCCCCCTTGTAATATCTGTTTTGATGAGTTTGCTGAAATCAACACCTTTCTCCTTCAGGAAGGCATATAGCTGATGGTGGTAGAAATTTTCAGTGCAGAAAAGACCGCAAACCAACCTGATCTTCTTTCTGAAGATGCTGAATTCCTTCTGAAGCTTTCTTATCCCACTTACCATACATGGTGTTCCAACAATCCCTATACCCTTTTCTGATGTTCTCATTGCCCTCTTGATTTCTGGCAGCACATTTGCAAATGAGTACTTTGTTCCTGTGAGCTTAATATCAAAAAGCTGCTCAACACTTCTGATATGATAGACTTCTGTCCTCCACTCCTCATCTCTTCCAACAAAAAGGGTTCGATCAATCAGACCCATTTCAAGGGCTGAAGCCATGAATTCCGTTACCATTGCTCCATCCTGCCCCCGGAACCTCCTGGATTTTCCTGCAACGAGCTCGATGTAATCCCCTATATCAGAGAGGGGGTTATAATCCCACCTCGGACACACCCTCACACAGACAGAGCAATCAACACACCTCTCTTCCCAGTCAGGGAAGTCTATTTCCCGATCCTCTGAGATTATTCCATCAACAGGACATATCAGGGAGCATGTGGAGCAGTGACTGCACAATCCACTCTCAATAACCCTCTTTTTGAGGTTAAGCCAGTACTTTTCCTCGATTTTCTTTTCAGGGATTCTTACATCCCACTCAAGAGTTGATTCTATCATAACATCACCACTCAACCTTTAACAAGCTTCAAAATCTGAACAGGACACTCCTTTACACAAATTCCACATCCAGTGCATCTGTCAGCATCAATTTTTAGCCTTTTTTCTCCATCAAGGGATGTTATCGAGATTGCCTCGTTCGGACAGGAACTCACACATATCCCGCATGCAAGACAGCTATCAGGCTCGTAGCAGGAACTGTACTCTTTAATTATCTCAACCGGTTTTACTTCAGGAATGAGATCATCCCTTTCCTTCACTCTTTTGAGAATTATATCAAGATCCATGAGATATTCAACAGTGTATTCATCCTCTCTGACTATCTCTGGAGGGTTTATCATATTCTCTGTGGGACAGAACATCTCATCCAAGTCTATATAAACTACATCATGAATCTTTGTCTGGCGAAGAGCACTTCCAGGACATGAATCCACACAGAAGTGGCAGAATATACACTTCGCATAATCTATTGATGGATAATATCGGTTATTTTCAGATTTTTTCATAAGTATGGCGTTTGCCGGACAGACAAATGAACACTGGAAACAACTAATACAGTTCTCAGGTGTGAAAAGGATGTATCCTCTAAAGGAGTCCGGAAGCCACCTTCTTTCTCTCGGATACTCGATAGTTATTGTTCCCGGTTTTACTGCCTCCTTTACTCCTGTTAGTAGTGCATCAAGGTGGAGTTTTATGTTTTCCACCATGTCTGGCTTTCTAACTTTTATTTTTATCATCTATCATCACCTCAGGCAACCTGAGCAATGTTAAGGGCTGCCCCGATCAGGACAGCTACTGCAGATATTTTCAGCATGGTCGTCCAACTCAACCTCAGAGCCTGATCAAGTCTAAATCTGGCATAAATTGATCTCAAAAAGGCGAGAGCCACCATCACTGCCATCGTCTTCAAAAACATCCATATAACTGGAGCAAGATCTCCGAGAAGAGGAATTGGAAAACCATTTCCCCCACCCAGAAAGAGAACAGACATTAGGAGTGCCAGAATGTACATTTTTTCATAGGCTATGGTCATCACAAGTCCGAACATAATTCCACTGTATTCAACAAAGGGTCCGAAGGCTATTTCCTGATCGGCTTCGGGGATCTCAAAGGGGAGTCTTGAAGTTGCCATTATTGTGCTTATGAAAAACACAAGAGCAGCTACAGGATTCAGAATGATTCCTGGAATTGTCTGCTTTTCAACAATCGCTGTCATGTCAGCTGTGCCATAAACTAAAATCATCGCCACCACAGAGAGAATAAATGGAATTTCATAGGCAAAGTACATGAACGCTTCCCTGATGGTTCCTACATAGGCAAATCTGCTGTTTGACGCCCAGCCAATTGCCACTATGAAAACGGGAATCAGCGAGACTATTGCCACCACCACAGGAAGGGCATAGGGTGTTTTTATTCCAACTATACTTCCTGCCGGAATGAAAAGCAGTGGAAGCAGAACGGGAATGAAAATCAGGATTGGAAGCTGGATAAAATACGGTTTATGAGCGTCTCTATGCACGATAACTTCCTGGAAAAAGTACCTCAAACCATCTGCAAGAGCCTGGATTATCCCTCCAGCCCATCTGAGAATTTCAAGAGGGCCTCTTCTCCACTGTATTCTTGCTGTAAGCTTCCTCTCAAACCAGATGATGAATAGAAGAACTGTCATAAGTGTCAGAAGCCCGGGAAATATCAGGAGAGCAAACATGGGTTTCCACAGTATAAGGGCAACGACATATCCAACCAGTGGAATGTTTAACAGATTGTCGATTACAGGTTGAATCAGAGGGATACTCACCATGTTTTCCATGAAATGTTCCTTCGAAACCGCCTTCAAAAGCTCATAAACCGCTTCCATAATCATCACCTATCAGCCTCCGGAGGGAAATAACCAAAGCTCCCGTAAATAGCCTGAAGATCAGCCAATCTCTCTCCTCGAAGTGACTCCATAAATCCCTTGAGATAATACCATCCCGGAGTAACCACCCTTACCCTGTAGGGAACATTTGACTCTCCATCACTGATAATTGAGTAAAGAAGTGTGCCCCTTGATGCTTCAGTCAGGGATGTGTATTCTCCATACGGCAGTACGAGGTTTCCAAAAACCCTGTAGAAGTACCCCCGTATATCTGAGGATGCTTCCTCATATCCATCCAGAACATCCGGACTGATGACATTGCCCTCAGGAATGCTCCTCAGCTCATTTATTGCCTGCCTGATGATGGAGAGGCTCTGAAAGATCTCCTCAACCCTTACAAGAAATCTTGAGTAGGAGTCTCCTTCATCCGCTACCGGAACATCCCAGTTGAGGGAATCATAAGCTTCATAAGGTTCAACTCTCCTCACATCGTACTCAACACCACTCGCCCTCAGGAAGGGCCCGACAACTCCGAATTTAATTGCTTCCTGCTTTGACAGTACACCCACATCCTTCAGCCTCGCAATAACGCTTGGGTTTTTGATGAATATTTTCTCAAACCCCTTCAGCCTTCTCTCAAGAACATATGTAACTCTTCTGACAAATTCAAGAGTTTCCCAAGGAACATCTCTTCTGATTCCACCCGGTATTATGAAGGATGATGTGATTCTCGTACCGCTAATTCTGGTCATAGCCTCGATAACTGGTTCTCTCAATGCAAAGGGCCACATGAATCCAGTTGTATGGCCAAGAAATACAGCAAGAATGCCGGCATCATACAGATGAGTTCCTATTCTGCTCAGTTCAGCAAGAACTGTTCTGATGTATTTTGCTCTCTCAGGAACCTCTATACCCAGTGCCTGTTCAATTGCCCTGACATATCCAAGGGTTACATTCCCCGTATCCATTATCGCTGGTCTTTCCATCAGAGGGATGTTCTGTATGTACAGTCTGTTCTCGGCAAGTTTCTCCATCGACCTGTGAACATATCCCGGATCGGGAATTGCCTCCACGATTATGTCACCCTTTATCCTGAGTATGATTCTCATGTGGCCGCTCCCCGGATGCTGGGGACCAACCAGAACAATATAATCGTCATTTCTGTATGCATCCTCAAGAAATCTCCTGGGAATCGGAAGGAACATTTCCACCGGAGGTTCAACGGGGACATCAAGCAGCATCTCTCTCTCGCCCTCTCTTTCGCTCATTCTTTCACCTCCATGCAGTAACATTCATCTCTGATCTTCCTGTCCTTTCTCAGCGGGAAATCTGGTGTATCTGGAGCGAGGAGGAATTTCTCACCCATCGCCGGATTGCCCTCAAACACCACACCAAAAAAGTCGTACATTTCCCTCTCCAAGTAATCAGCGCTCTGCCAGTAAGTCATTAGACTAGGAAACTTAGGATCATCCCTTGGTATCTTTGCAAAGATGTTTACGACCACGGGCATAAGTTCCCTGACAGAGTAACTTGAGATGTGGTACTCAACAATAAAGCTCCTTTCATGGGGGACATCTATCACATTTACATTTTTCACATGGTCGAACTCGGCACTCAGAATTTGAGCAATTTTTACAACTCTCTTCCTATCAGTTGAAATTGCTATCCTGTTCTTTCCCGTGATCTTTATTGAGTCATACAATCCCTCAAGCTCTTTCTCAAATCTCTTCACAAGCTTTTTACCAAAACTCCACTCCACTTCTCGCTCAACATCCACCTTTATTGCAGGTGTTGGTGCGATTACTTTGGGGGTTGTTGGTGGTAGAGCTGGGCAGCTCCTCCCCTCAACCGACGAAAGATCAAACTCCCTGAATTCAATCGTATTCTTTGCCTCACCACTCATTATTTTCTCCTGGAGAGATCTTATAGCTCTAAGAAGGGATTCGGGAGTTGGAGGGCAGCCTGGTATAAAAAGATCAACCGGAACCACATCAGATGGTCTAACCATATGATAACCATTCCAGAATATGCCACCCTTTAATCCGCATGCACCCATCACTATCACAAATTTTGGATCGGGCATTTGCTCGTAGGTTATTCTGAGTACTCTCGCCATTTTTCTTGAGATTGCTCCTTCAACGATAATGAGATTCGTCTGCCTTGAGATTCCATAGTTCAGGGAGCCAAGTCTCTCACCATCATAACCGCTTGCATAGGCATGGGCAAGCTCAACTCCACAGCAGGCGGTGACGAGGTGAACTGGCCAGAGGCTCCACTTTGTTCCCCATTTCTTGAACGGTGCAAGAGGTCCGGAATTGAGAAACTCAATGTTATCGCTCATCTGCAACCCCCCTATAAGTCATTGAAAGTGTCATCCTGTATCCAAAATAAATAGCAGGTGTAAAGAGGATTGCCGTGAGGGCGAAGAGAGTATAAAAGCTGAGTGAGGGGTACACTGAGAGGATAAGAATAAGAACCAGCACAGGTTCAAGAGCCATGAACATGTACATGTATCCAAAGTACTGCATCGGAAGTTTCTGTTTTTGTTTTCTTATTGGGATGTTTCCAGCCTCATATCTGGATTCCTTTATCTCACTCGGGCTGTATTTCGGCAAAATCTTGCTCAGGATAAGTATTGCCCCATCTATTACAAGGCTTATTACTATTACAGCTCCAATTATTATTATATTGTCAGTTATCATGTTCCTACACCCCAGCTACAACAAATGTTCCGACTATTCCTTTCACAGACTGAAGGAACCAGTCTGGAGGATATACTGTCATCAGAATAAAAATTGCTGCAATCAGTGCCACCAGATTCACCACTCCATAACCCCAGCCCTCTCCAAGTTCTTTTGCAAGTCTGATATAATAGGGAACTGAGATTGCTGAGTTAATCACCAACAAAACTGCAAGCCACATATATCCTGAGTAAACGAGTGCCAGGACTATGAAAAGTTTGCTCCAGAACCCCATAAGAGGTGGCATACCAATGAAGGAGAGAGCAAAAGTATATGTGAATGGTGTCCCCACCCCTCTGTCCTTTATTGCGGTGAAGAAACCTATCTTTCCAGCAGAGTTGGCAAAAAGTTGCATCAGAACTCCTGCAATAGCCAGATAAATGAGATCGAAGTTTACAACAGCTACAAAGGCTGAGAGAGCATAACCCATGTTTGCAACTGTAGAGTAGCCAAGAACTCTCCCTGGCTCTCTGCTTGTAAGGGCTCCTATATTCCCGGCAAACATAGATAAAACTGCAAGAAATGCTACAAACATTGTAATTGACGATGTAACAGGATTTGCCGTTGCAATGATGAGCTTGAATGCAACTATGAATGGCACAAACTTTGCGATGGAGGCAATTATTGAAACAGGAATTGGATCTGCTGCTGAAAAGACATCTGGAACCCACTCATGAAGCGGCGCAATACCAACTTCAAGTCCGAGCCCCAAGATGAGCAGAACATACCCAATAACATAGAGAGTCGGGTTCATATTAGAGTGGGAGTACACAAGCAGGAATGTGCCGATTATGAAGATGACAGTCGCAAAAACCATGAATGTTATGTACTTTATCCCCACCTCGAGTTTAACATCATTCTCCGAAAGCATAACAAGGACATAGGTCGGAACAGAGACAAGAACAAAGGTTCCTATGAGCACTGCAAGATTGGTCGATTGAATCACAAGTACGGTTGCAAAGATGAGCATTGCAACGATGGCATAATCAATACCTTTTATCTGATTGTCCGAAAGGTAGAGAGTGATGATGTTCAGCAAACCTATAACCAGAATGAGTGCACCGAAAAAGTACATCTCTGGCTCAAGAGATGTTACCGCAAGAACAGCTGAAATAACGCTGGCTACAAAACCAATTCTGGCATCTTTCAACGAGAATGCTGCTCCAAGAGTTAGAAGAACTACTGAAGCCATAAGGAGAATTTCTGTCATTTTTCACCACCCCATCAGTGAGAATATAACCAGAAAGAGCATTATCGAGCCTGCAACGATTTTCATGTAAACTCTGAGATATCCTTTCTGAATTGATCTAATTGCTCTTGAGAGGGCTTCAAAAGCTGATGGAATTGCAGTATGGAAGAAGAAGTCCACACCTCTGTTGCATGCATCAACAACCCTTATCACAACCCACCCAATCTGTGGGAGAATGTAGTCATTCAAAAAGGGAAGATACATCCTGTCGGTCAGGAAAACTCCAATTCTCGAAAATGCTGGCACAGCCGGTTTGAACAGGACGATCAGATATGAGGCTGTCACAAGAATCCCAACGGTAAGAGAAGTCGTCAGGAATCCCTCCTCCACGAAATGTGATGCATGCTCCTCATAATGGAGCAGAATTATTGCAAGCAAAACTATCTGCATCGAAACCATCAGTGTGTAGGCAAGTTTCATCAGTTGTCCACCCTCTGTATGTTCATGATGTGGAGCTTCGCCTTTCAGAAAGTTCAGGCTGAGAAACTTGGCAAGGAAGGCTGAATAAATCAGCGAGACAATCACCAGCAGATAAAATGGAAGAAGCATTCCATCAGCAACCAGATGCTCCATTACACCATCCATGCCTGACTTTATCCAGTATGCCGTGAAGGGAGGTATCCCGGCGAGAGAGATTGTTGCAAGAATTGTTACAGCAAAGGCAACCTTCATCTTCCTTGCAAAGGCAAGATTGCCACTGCAGAATCTGTCATGGGTTGCATGAATGAGGTGTCCAGCAACAAGGAAAAGAGATGCTTTAGCGAAGGCATGAACGATCAGGTACCAGAAGGCAACAATCAGAGCTGCTTCTCCAACCCAGAAAGAGGCTGCAGACGAGGCAAACATCAGCCCAAGACTTGACATCGTTGATGCAGCTAAGAGAACTTTCCTCTCCCTTAATCCTAAAGCAACAGAGGCTCCATAAAGGGCTGAGATGAGCCCAAGGAACAGCACGAGAAGATAAATCGTCTCCAGTCCAGGAATGTTTAATTCCCAGGGCTCAATATACCAGGTTAACCTCATGAAAAGATAAGTTCCTGCAGCAACCATCGTTGCACTGTGTAGTAAAGCACTGACTGTCGTTGGGCCTGTCATTGCAGTCATCAACCATTCGCTGAAAGGCAGCTGAGCGGATTTTGTGAAAGGCCCCATCAGGAAAAGAAGGAGGAGAGCAACAGTGCCAACATAACCGATCTCCTCAAACATTCCCTCCCATGGAATCGAGTGTATGTCAAGGTTTCCGGTGAGGGCGTAGATTGCGGCAATTGCAAAGAACATCGGCATATCCCCGAACCTTATTGTGGAGATTGCTCTCCAACCACCGGTACTCGGTGACCAGCTCATTTCAAGTGGCCCTACCTTTCTCCCCTGAGTTCCGACAAAGGCAATATCATCGTCATCCCTGAACCAGTGCCCTATCAATCCCCAAGAGGCAATTCCGAGGCCTTCCCACCCAATAAGGAGTGTGAAAAGGTTATCACTGTAAACAACGAGAAGCATTGAGGCTGTGAAGGTGTTGAAGAAGAACCAGTACCAGCCAAGCCTGTAATCATCCCTCATGTATTCAAGTCCGTAAACTCCAATAAGGAAAGCTATGAAAGCTGTCAGAGCTCCCATATATTTGCTGAGATAATCAACAACGAAGACAAAATTGATGTTAAAATCCTCAATCCATGGATAGGAATAAAATCCTTCCTCAAAGTTGAAAAGGATGTTCAGAGAGATCAGAAGTGAGACAAACAATCCAAACACCGAGAGATAGGGCAGCTTCCTTGCCCAATCCTCTCCGGGCCTGTAGATCCAAGCCAAGGCTACAGGTAGACTTGAGATTACTGGAAACAGGAAAAGTACTGCAAACATCGGTATTTCGTTCATATTCCACCTCCAATGACTGCTTTAATCCCCTTCAGCAGCACTGTTATGAGTGGCGGAAAAATGAAGATTATTGAGAGGATTCCAATAATATAAAGGGGTAAATCAAGATATCTGCTTATCCGTGGTTTTTCCATGCCTCTCGGGGTTCCATAGAATATCTTTCTGAGAGTGTAGAAGCTATACCACCCAGACAATACAAATATGAAAACAAGTGCAAGAATTAACGGTAGATAAGACATCAGATTTGAGCCATATATATCCACAACTCCTCTCAGGATGAAGAACTCACCAAACATTCCTATGGCAAGAATTCCCCCAAGATTCATAAAGCCAATCAGGGCTGCATTTGAGATGGATGGGATATACTCATGTAAACCCCCCATTTTTCTTACATCCCTTAGACCGTGATAGGAGGCAATGATTCCGCCAGCGGTCATGAAAAGAATCGACTTTCCAAATGCATGGGACATATACTGAATCACAACCCCTATCAGTCCGAAAGTACCGAGACAGAGTCCGATAAGGATGTAACCCATCTGTGATACCGTCGAGTAAGCAAGCAATCTTTTATAATCAGTCTGCCTGAAGACAGCAAAACCAGCATAGATGCTTGAGACTATTGCGTAAACCATTATGATGTCCCTGTAAGTATCGATGAACGAGGAATCAATCAGATACATTCTGAGCAAAACATAACCAGCAAGACCAACTGTGAGTGGGCTTAGCAGAGCACTGACAGGTGTCGGAGCTTCTGCATGTGCCCATGGAAGCCATATATGCGGTCCAAGTCCGGGAAGCTTTACTAACATGCCGACGAAAATTAGCAGCCAGGCAGTCATACCTACCGCCGATATCCCCTTTATAGCGAGCGTCGAGTTATCCATTGCGGTAAGCAGAAAACCAACAAGAGTAAGTACACCAGCAACATTGGTCCAGACGAAATACAGAAGTGCCACCCACCTTCTGTTGCCGTAGCCATACATGTAAATCAGAAGGAATGATGTTATCAGAGAGATCTCAAGGAAAATATAGAGCAGTATCAGGTTTCCACTGTAAACGAGCCATAACATCGAAGCTGCATATACCCCATAGATTATGATATACTTCCTGTACTCTTCCTCCCCGAGCCCCATCTCCTCAAATCTATGGATCATGTAAGGAAATGAATAATAACCAACCATCGCAGAGATTATGCAAACTGTAAGCCCGAAAGCATTGGATACCGGATCAACGAGGATGTAAAACTCCCCGATAGGTGGTGAGAAGTTCATTATCGGGAAATCATAGGATGAGAACTGGAAGAGAGATACAAGAGCTGCCATAAAAGGAATCAGGAAAGAGATGGACACAAGATGGGTTGCTCTTTTCGGATTGAGGAAGGGTGCAAGCAGTGAAGCGAGAATGGGAACCAGCAGGAAATAAACAAGAATCACGGAAGTTCACCTCCTGCAACAATCGAAGTAGTTGTGATGTCTTTTTTAATCCTGTCAAGTTTAACAATCGTTCCAATCAAGACTAATAGCTCGCTGCTGCTTGTAAAAATAGTTATTACTGCAAGAATAAAACTTTCATCGAGCAGAGACCTGATGGAAAAGAGAGGGATTAGAGCAAGAAATACCGCTCCAAACATGAGTTCGAGCGATATTAGAAGTCTGATTAGATCTCTGCTTGATATCGCCATTGTATATGCAACCATGAGTATTGCAACCGATGCCGCAAGCACAAATGCCACCTGCATTCAATCACCCCGCGAAATGGAGATTACCGAGAGCATGAGCAGAACCATGAGAGATACCAAAGCGATTATCAAAACAAGATAATCATCAATATTGATACTTGCCCCCTGAAACTCGATGTAAGTCGAGCTCCTGTAGAAGACATACGAGAGTATCCCTGCTGTCAGTACAGAGGGGATAATCCATGCCTTTGACACCTGCATGGAGGGCTTAAATTTGTACACTGCAGCAAGAGATACAGTTACAATACCGACAGCCCCAACGAAAATAAATACAATTAGTATGAATATTTCCTGGAGATTTACAAGTGCATATGTGGAGGCAATAAATACCAGTGCCAAAGCCATGTAAAGGGCTGAATAAAAGTTATCCTTCGTCATGAGGCTTCCGATGGACGAAAGTACCGCAAAAATCAGGAGTGAAATGAAGACATAACTATCAATCATCATGGGAAAGACCACAAGAGGATAATTAATAAATCTTACTATTTTCTCTGCGGAATCCATTTTGAAATTCTAAACGATTAATATTCTCATTTTTGAAAAGGAGATATACTAATCCAATTTTGTAGAATACAAACCACCTGCTAAGATGGTTTATCATAGGGTTAACGATTTTCATGGTTTACATATTCTCAATAATATAACTTTATTATATTCGAACATTAGATTTTAGAAAAATATTTAAAGGAATGAACCAACATAATTAATTAAGACATATCTGAGGTGCCAGTAAATGGAGGTCAGAATCTGCGAAATTTGTAGGGAAGAGATTGCTGGAGGGACTTACGAAGAATACGGAATTTGCCCTGTCTGTGGAGATATAATGGATGACATAATAGCGAAATACCTTGAGATGGTAGCAAGAAAATGTGCTGAGGAGAAGTTCGACGAAATGACCCTTGAAACAATTGTAAAGTATCTTGATGAGGTAGTTGACTGGGTGGAATATTTTGAAGACCTCGAAGAATTTTCATCAGATGAGAAATATTATGAAAGGTTCAGAATGGTTTTAGACTGGATTGAAGACAATAAGAGTGATTTTGAGAACATGATCAAAGAGAATTTCACAAAATGTGAAGCCTGTGGAGCAGATTTCACAAAAGACTGTCTTCAGATTGAGAAAGATGAGGACTGGGTGCATGTTTATTGCGGTACATGTGGAAAGCTTGTTTCAAAGCATTACTCTCCTAAATCGGAGCTTTGAGTTTTTGAGGTGAGAATATGGTAGAGGTAAGAATTGTTTTTAAAGATAGAGAAACAGGTAAACTCCGAACAGAAATAGTGGACACAGAAGACTATGAATTCACAATCGCCACAAGAGGGAGCTGGAAGATGCTCATAGCAGATGAGGATGTTGAATTTGAGGCGGGAGAGATCAAGCCAGTAAAGATAAGAAGGACTGTCCTGCCAAAGGAATCTATCATGTTGAGGTGTCCCGTAACCAGGCATGGTCTTGGATATATTGCAGCAATCGGAAAGAGTGGTGAACCTCAGCCCGTCGAGGTGGAGAGAGAGGTAAACTATGTTATCTTTAAAGCCCTTGAAAAGGGCAAAGTGAGGAAGGGTGACTTGATAGGAGTTCTAAATGTTTTCCCGGTGATGATGGTTAGAAGAGCCAAAAAACCAAGAAAAATTAGAGATGAAGAAGAATAGATGTTCAATAACTATTTTTTAATAATCGCTATGGTGGTATGTGTTCCGGAGGTTTGATCTCTTTCAATTTTAAAGCTCCCTGATCACATCCAATGACACAAACACCACAACCAAAGCACTTCTCCTCGTTAATCTCTGCAACCTCATTTACCTCAATTGCATCAAAGTGACATCTTTCAACACAGTTTTCACAGGCAATGCAACTATCATCATCCACTTCAGCCACAAATCTGCTCTTTTCAAGCAATTGTTCTACTGGAATGCCTGCAGCTCTGGCAGATAGAAAGAACTCACAGCAATCACTGCAACAGTTACAGTTTACCGTAACCCTTCTGCCAGTAATCGAAGCCGTATTGGGCCAGGTGTGGACTAACCCATCCTCTTCAATTTCATCAATCAGCCTCAAAGCCTCTTCAACCGTTATCTCTCTGCCTGAACCTCTTGCAATCACATATTCTGCTCCCCTTCCAAGCTGTATACAGTGCCATTGCTTCCCTTCATCAGTATAATTACAGCCATCAGATGCCAGATGTGTCACATTTCTGCACGAACACGGCACAACAGCAATTTTTTCCTGCTGTTTCAGCATTTCCTTAATATTTTCGTAAGGCAACACTTCCATGTCTTTAATCGAACGATATGCTGGCACAACTCTCCACACTTTCATCCCGGTTACACCGAGAACCTGTCCAACTTTCTGGTGACACTCTATATCTCCAAACTCCTTCCAGAGCATGGCAAAGTGTGTATCTTTCATCCTCCAAGTTGCAAGTGTCGCATCATGAAGCTGTATTATATCCCTCGCAAACCTGAAATATTCCCTTTTCTGGAAATCCTTCGGAAAAACCACGCCCTTTTCAAAAAGATTTTCAAGAATCTCCTTCACTCTTTGTTCAGAAATTCCTGTTTTTTCCGCAACCTCCCAGATACTTCCCGGAAGTGCTGCTGCTACCGTGGCTTCCTCTTCACTCATAAGATACTCAAGAATTTCTCTAAGAAGTTTAGAGTCCGGAAAACCAAGAACCTGCATCAATTTTTCATACATGGAGTTGGGGTTCAGCTAAAAATATTTAAAAATTGGGAAATTTTATTTCATTCAGCTCTTTTCAGGATTACTTTGAACACAGCACCTTTCGGAACATTGTCCTCAACTGTAATCTCTCCACCATACCTCTCCACGATCTTCTTAACTATGAAGAGACCGAGTCCAGTATTGGCACTTTCTCCGTGTTTGAATCCCTCGTCGAAGATATATTCTTTGATTTCGTCTGGAATTCCCTTTCCATCATCTGCAATCGTCAGTACACAGTTTT
The DNA here is from genome assembly GCA_002494625.1 of Archaeoglobus sp. UBA234. Classification (GTDB taxonomy): domain Archaea; phylum Halobacteriota; class Archaeoglobi; order Archaeoglobales; family Archaeoglobaceae; genus Archaeoglobus_A. Next base: position 28,395 of record DACH01000005.1, on the reverse strand, counting down.
CACTCTGTTCCTCAATCCGTATATCAATTTTTGTGCATTTGCCATGAGTTAATGCGTTTTTGACGATGTTGTCTACCACTGATGAGATTGCTTCGTCTGCAAGAGCAATACATTCTCCCTCAACCTCGATATTCACATCAACTCCTAAATCCTCGACCATCTTTTCAATAACTTCCCTCAAATCAACAGGTTTCAGTTCTCCACCCGCGAGTAAATTTGATTCAAGTGCCTTCATCTCCTGTATGAGGTGTATACTCCTTTCAGTAGCAATTTTGCAATTATCAACGAACTCTTTATCATCAGTTTTTATCAGATCAAGAGACGCTGCGATTATTGTCAGATTATTCAGGAGGTCGTGTCTGAGTATTCTGTTCATGAGTTTCAAAAGGTCAGTTGATTCAGCAAGTTTCTTTGTCGTAGAATACAGTCTCTCGAGCATTTTATTTATATTATCAGCGAGTATGGCAATTTCGTCATCTCCAGCTACACTGACTTTTTTATCGAAGTCCTCTCTTTCAGTTATTTCCTCCACCTCTTGAGCCAGTCTATTGATTCTACCCAAGTTCCTGCTAAGATGAAAGATACTAATTACAGTAGCAGTAATACCTATGATTACGAAAATTACTATAAAAGAAAAGACTGCAGCTTTGGCTGTAAGGTGTATGTTTCTCTTCATCTCAATTTTCAAAAGAATATTGCTCCTTTTATCCAAGCTATCTACAAAGGTATAACCCGCAATTTTTTCTTCCCCCAAAGGCTCTACGAAAACATCTTTTCCAGACCTTAGCTCAACTGCAGCCTGGACAATATCAGGATCCAGTGAATCTGAAAATGTGTCGTAGATCTTCGCCTCAATAAAAGCAAGTTCTGAAATCCTTTCAATTTGCTCAAGATCAACATATTTCACCATCAGCATTGAACCTGTAAAGACGCCATTCCCATTGTAAACAGGATTTACCGAAAGGACCACAATACCACCGGGAACTCTCATAATCCCTGAAGCACCACCAACAAAGTCTATATTGCTATTCTCAAGAATTGAAGTCAACACAGCCTTAGAATCAAGACTATTATTGAGGGCTTTCCAGTAAATCAGGTTTTTATTATGATCAAGAAAAGCCATAATATCTATGTCTCCTCCATAGAAGACTTCATCCTTCAGATGTGTTTCAATATAATTCAAATCAGGGTTCTTTATAAACTCGGCAGTGTCTTCCCTAAAGCTCCATTCACGGCAGACAGAATCGAGCCTTGAAATCTCAAGTGAAATGAGATTTTTAACCCTGAGAACATTTTTCCCCGTTTCAGTCTCTTCAAGGTGATAAAATGTATTTATAATGAAGAACTGGGTCAGTATGAGCATAGTAGCCACTGTCACCACAAGTCCAACTCCTATCATCAGCAGTACCTGATCCTTCAGTGATTTTCTTCCAATCCTTTTCATTTCAATCCATTAATTTCACTTTTTTAACAATTTATCAATTTAACGAAAATAATATCATCATGGGGTTTTAATTTTTAAAATTCAAAACGATTAAATAATAAAACACATTCCAGGATTTCATGAAGTTCGGGACAGTTGCTCCAACCTTTCCTCCAATAGAAGAGATCTCAAAAACCGCCAGAAGGCTTGAAGAAAAAGGATACAATTCGCTCTGGTTTGCTGACCACCTGATGGGGTGGTATCCCCACGATATGTGGAAAGAGACCATATTTTCGATGAAATATCCTTCCTGTCACATGTTTTATGATGCTTTTTGTGCGATAAGCTATGCTTCCACTTCCACACAGAAAATATATCTGGGGACAGGAGTTACAGAGGTTTTCAGAAGGTACCCAGCAGTTCTTCTTCAACAGGCTGTTACAGCCAATCATGCGACAAAGGGGAGATTTATCTTAGGAATAGGAGCAGGAGAAGCTGAGAACATCATCCCATACGGGATAGAGTTTGACAAGCCCGCATCCAGACTTGAAGAGGCTCTTGAGCTGATCAGAATAATGCTGGATTCTGACTACGGAGAGATCTTAAACTTTGATGGTAAATTTTACAGATACAAAAACGCTGTTTTTGACTTGAAACCTGTAGAAAAAATTCCGATATGGATAGGAGCTCATGGAAATAGAATGCTGAAAATAACCGCAAAATACGGGGATGGATGGCTACCAACAACAATGCCTCCGGAAATCTACTCAGAAAAACTTGGTGTGATCGAGAAAGAGATGAAAAAAGAGGGTAGAGAATTTTCTGAACTTGAAAAAGCCATTTTTGTGAGCCTTGTAATAGATGAGAACAGAAAGGAAGTTGAAAAGATTCTCAGCCAGCCTCTGATGAAAGTTCATGGGTTACTGCTTCCCTCCGAGTATTTCAGAATGTACGGCTTTGAACATCCCTTCGGAGAATTTTACGGACTTCTCGACTACATACCAACAAATTACACAAAAGAAGAGATCATAGAAGCCGTGAACAAAATTCCAGATGAAATCATAAGACTTGCATATATCAGCGGTACACCCGAAGATATCATCCAGATCTTTGATGACTATGAAAAAGCAGGAGTTGAGCACATTGTGATCTGGAACCTCACATACTTCGGAGATTTTACCAAAATAAAGTCCTCATATCAGCTTATAGACGAGGTTATGAGCCATTTCTAACGGGAAAATTAATCTATCCGGTATTAAAATAATGATTAATCCTTTACAAAAGAGTGGTTCGTCAGTTCAGGAAATCAGTAAAGTTTTTTTACTGTTAAAGGAAGCTTCACTGTCAGGTTGCAAAGCCAGAATCAGGCTGATAAATATTTCCGGGGGTGGATAATGGCAAGGATAAACCCAGAGTATTTTGAGATTATGAAAGAATTCGGAGCTGAGAATGCTGTTAAATGCTACCAGTGTGGCAACTGTACAGGAATTTGCCCTGTCTCTACAACAGATGAGAATTTACCGAGGAGATTCGTTCTTTATTCTCAGCTTGGAATAGAAGAGAGACTTGAAGATGCTCCAGAGGCGTGGCTTTGTCTCCAGTGCAGACTCTGTACCGAACTCTGTCCAAGAGAAGCTTATCCTAGTGATGTGATGCTAGCTCTGAAGAGACTGGCTGTAGAGAGTGGTAAAACACCACCATATATCAGGGATTTCCTCTCAAATGTTCACAAACAGAAGAATCCATGGGGACTCGGGAAATTCAAAAGGGAAGACTGGCTAAAGAAGGCCGATGGGGATGTTCCAAAAGTGAAAGATAACCCCGAGTTTGAATGGCTGTGGTTTGTGGGATGTGCACACAGCTTTGATAACAGGAACATTGAGATTTCAAAGAAACTCGTGAGACTTCTGAATGACATCGGCATAAACTACGCCATACTGGGCAGAGAAGAGGGATGCTGCGGCAATGATGTCAGAAGAGCTGGAGAAGAGGGGCTTTTTGAGCTTTTGATGGATGAAAATGTCAGGACTTTTGATAAGTACGGTGTTGAAAGGCTTTTCACCCACTCACCACACTGCTTCAACACATTCAAAAACGAATACGAAGGCTATGATGTGAAACTCTTTCTTGAAATTCTCTACGACGCGATAAAGGCTGGAAAAATTGAACTGAAACACGAGATAAACAAGAAAGTCACATACCATGATTCATGTTTCCTTGGAAGATACAACGGGATCTACGACCTCCCGAGAGAAATTCTGATGTCGATCCCGGGCATTGAACTGGTTGAGATGAAGAGCAACAGGGAGTTATCGCTATGCTGTGGTGGAGGTGCAGGCAATATAGTGGGAGACTTCCCCGGAGAAATACAGCCTGCAAGAGTGAGAGCAATAGAGGCTGCAGAGTGTGGAGCAGAAATCATGGCTGTTGCATGTCCGTTCTGTATGCTGATGCTTGAAGATGGTGTGAAAACCGAAAAGGTAGATGACAGAGTTGCTGTTAAGGACATAGTTGAGCTGATCTATTACTCAGTCTATGGAGAAGAGTGACTAATCAGTAACTGATTTTTTCAATTTTTGTTTTACTGATGGAGAATACTAAATAACCTGTGAGCCATAATAAAGGGTTCTCTGTCCTTTAATTTCACATACTCCACCCGCATGTATCCATCTTCTGAACTCCGACTATTATCTAACCATGAGTTCAGGAACCAGATGAGAGGAAAAATAAAAAGGAAAGAAATATAAATTTCTCAGTGTAAAGATCGGAAGAGGTGTAAAGATGGATTATTCACTGCTTTTGATTCCTCTTGTAGCCTTCATAACAGGTTTTGTCTGCTCTCAGGCAGGAGTTTCTGGTGCTTTTCTACTCCTACCATTTCAGGTGAGTGTCCTAGGCTTTGTCAATCCATCTGTAAATGCCACAAACTTTCTTTACAATGTTATAGCGATTCCAGGGGGCATATACAGATTCAGCAGAGAGAAAAGAATGCTCTGGGTACTATCTTTTATAATAATCCTAGGTTACATTCCCGGAATTTATATCGGGTCACTTTTCAGAGTAACATACCTGATTGAACCCAAAACCTTTAAACTTTTCATAGGATTTGTTCTACTCTATATCGCTTTGAGGCTTCTGAAATCTGCTCTGAGGCCTGAGAAAGAGGTGAAAAAGTTTGATGAGAAAATAAAGTCTCATAAAGGTGTGAAGGGTGATATCAAAGTTGAAAAAACCAGTTTCAGTAGAATAATCTTCTATTTCTGGAAAGAGAAATATTCCTTTTCACCCTTTCCAGTCTTTCTTACGGCGATGCTCATAGGGATTGTGGGTGGTGCATATGGTGTTGGTGGCGGAATTTTGATGTCTCCACTTCTCATTACTTTCTTTCGCCTGCCTGTCCACACGATTGCCGGAGCAAACCTTCTTGGAACTTTTTTTGCATCTCTGATTGGCATACTCAGCTTCACATCACTCGGCTTTCCCCCGGATATAACGATCGGGGGACTGCTGGGCGTAGGAGGTCTTGCAGGAATTTACACAGGAGCAAAGTTTCAGAAATATGTTCCAGAAATAAAGATTAGACTGATACTTGGCTTTCTAATAATTATTCTATCCGGCAGATATATTTTCCAGTACTTTTTCCAGTGAGAGTTTATTTTCTCTCTCAACAGCAGTCCTGAACTTGATAGTAAACAGCAAAAATCTCAAAGCTTGGGTCCAAATCCATTTGGTTATCTCCCCTCAACGATCTTTTTATGTACTAATGCTATCAAAAACCAAGTAAGCTCAGATTGAAATCAAAGACACCGCGATAATACAAGACTGGCATTTGTGTTGGATTTTGAAATTGGCAGACCTCTATACTCTTTGTTTTTGTCTTACAAGAACTCCATTATCAACTTTCTCGAGCAGCTTTTTATCTGCTGTGGCAAGTGGAGCATTGTATTTAATTGAGAGAGCAGCAAAAAGAGAATCATAGGCACTGATATTCTTTTCAATGGCAATTTTAAAGGCTGCATCATAAAGCTCAGCGGAATTAACTACTTCACAAACAGAGGTTATGAACTCAATACACATCCTCAATCCATCCTTAACGATTTCAATAGGTTCTTTCTCGAACATGACTTTCTTCCAAGCAACATTTGTTATTTCAGCAATGGAGAGGTCGAGTGTATAATAGGAGTTGTATTCCTCAACGATCTTTTCGGCAACCTCGCTAACACCATCCTCCCTAAGGAAGATGGCTGCAATAACACTGGAATCGAGAACGATTTTATCGGGCATCCCTATCCTCCCGTATCATCTCAGAGATATTAGAGCTTTTCATCTTATTTCTCAACTCTCTCGCCTCTTCCAGCAACCTTCTTTTGGTTTCCTGGCGAACTCTATCTATTATCATTTTTCGAATCTCCTCTTGCCAATCAATGTCTTTCGTCTTCTCCATTGCGTCACGAATCTCCCTTGGAATTCGTATACTATAAACAGTTGTTGACATATTCTGTATACGGATTAAGATGTATATATTACTTATGCTTCGGAATACTTTTCGATCTTCTCAAGTTTAACTCTATCTACCCCAATTCTATCAAAAACACGGTCAGAGCTAATGATTTTGCCTTTACAATGAACTGCATGGAATGCGTCGAACACTCCAACTCCATAATCTCTTATGTAAATAGCTGCTTTGAGGAATGCATCATCTTCAATCTCACATATTGCCATAACGCTTGCTGTGATCTTAACTGGATCGAGGTTGTATCTTTTAGCCAGAAGTGCAAGCTCGATAAATGTAACTTCGGAAGTGGTTATTTGCCCCTTATATCTCTCAAGTGCTTTTTTGGCTTTATCCTTCAACCAATCAGTTGGTTTGAGCAAAGCGATGAAAAAATCCGTGTCGGCATAGATCATTCAAGCTCCTCCATAGCTTGTTTAAGTATATCTTTCTTAATCTCATCCACTGGTTTATCAGGAGGAATTGCCCTACCAATTTCTTCAAGCTCTTTTATCGGATCCTCAGGTTTTGGTATGACCAATATTCCGTCTTTAACTTCTACGAGGTACACTTCTTTGCTAATTTTACTCCTTAATGACCTTGGGATATACAGTCTCCCCCTAGCATCAACTTTTGCCCACATAATAGAATGTTTGGGGGACAAGTATATTAATCTTCCCAACCATTCAGAATATCTCTCAATCTCCTCAAGCTTTTTGCAGAGCGAACTTGTCAAAGTTTGTTAAAATGTATGCTTTTGAGCCTTTTGGAGAATCTTACGAAAAGGATTAGCTGTCGTTCAAACTTTCTCTCTGCATCATGCAGTTCAATTGAGGGCACAAATTAATCTCCAGAATAAAACCCTTAAAATTGAGGGTGTTGTGAAAATAACAGGGCTCGGACAGAATAGAAAGGGCCCGGACCGGGACTCGAACCCGGCTCCTGGGATCCACAGTCCCAGAGGATGACCGCTACCCTACCCGGGCCATATTATAAGTTAGCAGTCAGATAGTCAAACACTGAATAAATATTTTTTTGGTTGGTTAAATAGCTTGGCTTAATAATCCAGTGGTTCAGTAAGTCAAGTAACTTTATAAACCCGCTCAGTAAACCCGGAGTTTGAGTTATTTTGTATTTCCCTACGGACCAATATTCCCCACTGACCAACAAAACAGAAAAGCCAGTGATGATAAATGTGATGGCTGATGATACCAAAGTCGTTTTTAAAACATACTCTCCAGATTTATACGATTTATACTTAAGAAGCTGTTAAGGATTCATATCGCTATCTCACTTTTCATCAGAGAAGATTGCAAATGCCGAAGGATTGTAGATATAAACTGAAGATGTGAGATAAACTACGAGAATGGATTCATCAATGGTTTGAGTTCATCAACAGACCACTTATTATTAAATTTCAAGAAATTTTATATCTTAAAGTGTTCAATATTTTCCATGACACACCTCTCCAAGCATCTCGAAGAAATAGAGAAAGAGGACTTAAACCCCTACTCCGGCAGATTATTTGCATATTTTTACGAGACTGGAGATGAAGAGCTAAAAAAGATTGCTAAGGAGGCTCTGCTGAAATTTTATGACAAAAATATCTTGGACTTTACCGTTTTCAGGAGTGCCATACATTTCGAAAGAGAGGTCGTTGCTTTTTGCAAGAAACTCGTTAACGCTGACGAGAATGTTACCGGAACTTTCACATTCGGAGGGACTGAGAGTATTTTCCTATCTGTAAAATCTGCAAGGGACTACTACAAAGCAAAGTTCGGCAGTGATGGAGTGCCAGAAATGATTGTTCCTGTAACAATCCATCCATCTTTCTACAAGGCTGCCCACTATCTTGGTGTGAAGGTCAGAAGAACAGGAATAACAGAAGATAAAAAGGCTGATGTGGAGGCTTTAAAAGAGGCAATCAATGATAAAACTGCACTTATCGCATTATCGGCACCAAACTGGTCCTATGGAACCGTTGATCCTGTGAAAGAGGTGGCAGAGATTGCACAGGACAAAAAAGTTTTACTGCATGTCGATGCCTGTCTTGGAGGGTTCATCCTACCTTTCTTTGAAAAAGCTGGAGAGAAAGTTGCTCCATTCGATTTCAGAATCGACGGGGTCACATCCATATCAATGGATGCCCACAAATATGGCTATACGCCCAAAGGAGCATCCATTATCCTCTTCAGAGATCCTGAACTCAAGAAGCACTCGATGTATGTGGATGTCTCATCACCCGGATACATATTCGTTAATGCTGCTGTGTTATCCTCAAGATCAGTTGGACCCCTTGCATCAGCCTATACGGTGATCAAATACCTCGGGGAAGAGGGCTATCTGAGTCTGGCAAAAAAGGTTCTTTCCGCGAGACAGAAGATCTATGGGGGTCTGAAGAAGCTTGGCTTCGAGTCCATCGCACCAGTAGAATCGAGCGTCATAACAATGTACAGCAAGAATACAGACCTACTAAGTTTTGTTTCTGCAATGAGAGGGAGAGGGTGGCATTTCCATTTGCAGAAGGGTCTTAAGGAGTTTAATATCCCACCAAACATTCACCTTACACTCTCTCCAGTACATGACGATGTCGCTGAAGAATTCCTTCAGGATGCTTCAAAGGCTGTTAACGAGCGAGCATCAGTAAACCTTGATGGTTTGATTGAAATGGTACAGAAAGGTAGCTTTACTGAAATTCTGAGGGACTTTGAGGAGGGGAAGATTGATTCAAGCATCGTTCCAATTCTGCTCGATAGCCTGCCAGAAGAGGTCGCGAGTGAAATTGTCAAAGAGATAGTCATTGGGTGGTACAGGTGAGGGGGCTGATTCTGACAGCGGGCTTAGTCCTTATCGTTTTCGCTTCTCAGGCAATATGGGTCACCTTCTCACCAATTGTAACATACACTGCCGAGGAACTGGGCGTTTCAGTCGAGCTTATCGGATTTCTTGCTGTAACCTATCCTATTTTCTTTCTCATCCTAACGCTGCCATCAGGCATTCTCTTGGATAAAAAGTTCAAACTCTGGCTTGGTCTGGGAGTGCTGTTCACCTTCATTGCCAGTGTTGGAAGGCTTGTAAATCTATCCTCATACTGGTGGCTTCTTGTGTGCCAGCTCTCCGGAGCTTTTGGACAGCCTTTTCTGTTAAACGCTTTTGTTCCGTTTGCCTCGAGAGTCTATGAGGAGAGGAGAGCTTTGCTTGTTTCAATACTGAGTCTTTCAATGTATCTCGGAACGGTCTTTGCTCTCTTTTCTGGATTCGAACTGTATAGCTCAGGAGGAATACTATTCGTGGCTCTTCCACCAGCCATCATTTCAGTTCTGGGTCTGCTGCTCTTCTTAGCTGGAATTCCGGCAATTGAAGAGAGAACAGCAGAGAAGAGAAGCCTGAATCTGAGAGGGGTGATTGGAAGGAGGGATCTGTGGATTATTGGCATAATTCTTGGACTTGGAGTTGCAGCTTTCGACAATCTTGCAACATGGCTGCAGCCAGCTTTGAAGTCAGAGGGGCTCGAGAGTATTGCCGGAGATGCGGTAGCTCTTGCGATAATTGCCGGACTGGCAGGTGTTGTTATCATCCCCGACAGAATATCGAGGAAGAATTTGAGAACTCGTTATCTGCGGACAGTCATACCGATCATTACAGTTCTGTTCGCAATCCTTGCGCTGACTGTTAATGAGCTTATGCTCTTCGCTTTCCTTGCAGTTAGTGGATTCTTGATGCTCCCCGCATATCCCATAATAATGGACTGGATAGGGAAGTTTCACGAAAAAGAGGTTCATGGCAGTGCTACCGGTTTCGTTGGGCTGATTAGCAGAGCGATTTCTGTTGCCTTAATGCTCGCTGCAACAAGCTTTATCTCCAATGCAAGGGTTTATCTTGCTTTTTTGACTGCAATTGTTCTCGTTGCCTTGATGTTTGCGATGATCCTGCCGAAGGATGGGGAGATGAAGGTGAGAGAATAAGTTAGCCCAGATTTTGAAAATTTGCTTCGAAATAATCAGAATCATACCGAGCGGTGCCTAAGATGGTTTGCAAAAGATATTGGTTAATCCATTCCTCACCATAAACTTGTCAGGGTATGGATCCCATAAGGGAAGTACATCCATACCAACTGGAAACACATTCAGACGATCCTTCTGGAACTGTCAATAATCCTCTTGAGAAACATCCTCTGTATGAACGTAATGATGGGCAGTTTGATTGATATGGCCATTCTCTCCCCATTGACTTCATAAATAAGCATCGACTCCTTACCATCAGCTATGAAAAGGTATTCCACGACATATTTCACACCATCTACTTCTATCACACCCCTGAACGCCCTTCCCTGAAACACCTCGTTTATGAAATCACCAATTTCAACCAGCTCTCTGACATCTGCATTTCCCAGCTGTTTTATCAGCTCTTTATCCCCTCTCACCATCAGGCAGATAACTGACTTCTCGTAGGAAATTTCTCTTATCTTCCCGGAAAATTCCTTCAGCAAATCCGTCTTATTACACAGTACAATCAGCTCTCTGTCAACTCTCTCGATCAGATCTTCAACCCTGCTCTTAATACTCCACCTTCCCCTCACATACCATATCGGTGATGCCTTTCTCACCGAATCCAGATTTAACTTCTCAAGTTCTACCACAACTTCCTGAGATGTGGCTACGAAATCCTCCCTAAGCTTGGATATAACCTTACTGGGCTCCACAGCCTTGTAGCTCACAGGGGTTCCGTGTCTTACTTCCACAAAGCCTTTCATGGACAACTCTTCCAGAACATCGTAAACCCGGGGGCGTGGAACACCGCTTGCTTCATGGATCTGTCTTGCCGTTCCCTCTCCAAGCCCTACTAATGCAGCGTAAACCTTCGCCTCGTATTCCCTTAATCCAAGTCTCACAAGCTTCGTCACAACATCCTCAAACATTGTTACTATTTCAGTTACAACAGATTTAAATAGTTTTTTTCGATTATAAGTAATAAGCATGCCCAAGGCAAAGTTGGTGATCGAAAACCTAACAGTTAGATACGGAGAGTTTGTAGCAGTCAACAAGCTCAGCTTTCAGGTTAAGGAGGGAGAGATCCTTGGAATGCTCGGTCCAAACGGAGCTGGCAAGAGCACCACAATAAAAGCCATTCTTGGCCTCGTATCCTTCGAAGGCAGAATAGAGATAGCCGGAGAAGATGTAAGCAGTGTAGAAGTCAGAAGAAAGATAGGCTACATGCCTCAGAGCTTTTCTCTGTATCAGAATCTGACCGTCGAAGAAAATATGCGGTTTTTTGCATCCATCTACGGTGTTGAAAAGAGTGAAATGAGCAGAAGAATGGACGAGTTGCTGCGAATAGCAGAGCTTGAGAGATGGAAGGATAAACTGGTAAAAAATCTGAGTGGAGGAATGAAGCAAAGGCTGATGCTCGCCTGTTCAATGATTCACGATCCGGAGATGCTCATTCTCGATGAGCCCACCGCTGGCGTCGATCCACCTTTGCGAAGGGCATTCTGGGAGCACTTCAGAGATCTTAACAAAGAGGGAAAAACGATTCTCGTTACAACCCATTACATGGATGAGGCTGAAAATTGTCACAGACTGATTGTGATGCGAAATGGTGCGAAAATGGCTGAAGGCAATGCAGATGAAATAAAAAGACGTGCTTTAGGAGGAGAACTCATCCTTATTGATTCGATAAAAAAACAGGAAGCTTTGAGAATTCTCAAAAGTTTCGGATTTAATTCTGAAGTTGTAGAGGATAAGATTGCTGTTCTGGTTGAGAATTCCGCCAAAACTCTTCCATCGGTTGTTGAGATTCTCAGAAAGCACAACTTGCCCGTTACATACGCAGAGACAAAGAAGCTTACGCTGGAAGATGCTTTTCTGAAGTTTATTGGTGGTGAGAATGGGTAACAGGGAGACCTTAGCAGTATTTGTGAAGGAATTGAAGGTGGTGGTAAGAGAGAAAAGGCTACTTGCAATTTTAATAATGCAGCCCATCATTCTGATTACAGTATTTGGATACGCTTTCTCAGGTGAAATAAAGAACGTTCCTGCTGTAATAATAGATGATGACTCCAGCGTTGCATCCAAACAGATAATCTCAGCCATCTCATCCACCGAGATCCTCGATCTACGATATTTTGCTGCCACAACCAGCGAAGCCGTGGAGATGATCAAGCGGGGAGATATTCAGGTAGCAATCCACATACCTGAAGGATTTGCCAATGATGTTCTGAATAAAGGGAAAATAGAGGTTTTTGTTGACGAATCGAACTTCAATGTAGCCATAACTGCCCTCAATTTAATTGAGAGAATTTCATCCTCTCTTTCGAGGGAGCTTAACGGAGGGATTTCTGTTGAACAGCGCTACATATTCACCACCAAAACAAGGATGATCGACTTCATCGCTCCAGCCATAATCGGTGTGGTAATCCAGATGCTCGGTTTGATTCTCTCAGCCAGCTCCATTGCCAGAGAACGAGAGGAAGGGACTCTGGAACTTATTATGGCAACTCCATTGAGGAGCGTAGATTTAATTGCAGGCAAATTCTTAGCTATAACAGGCATAATTGTTGTGGACATCTTCAATGTTATGCTCATTTCCCATTACCTTTTCAATGTGGAAGTGAGGGGCAGCATATTGCTCCTCTTTGCTGTCCAGCTTCTTTTTTTGACTGGTTCGATTGGCCTTGGCCTGGCAATTTCCGCAGTATCCGCAACGCAACTGCAGGGAATTCAGGCTAGTATGCTGATGGCGATAGTGAGTATCTTCCTATCCGGATTCTTTTATCCTCTTGAGAGCATGCCTGAGATTGCAAGGCTTATTGCATACTTCATTCCCCTCACATATGCAAATATCGCCTTCAGAAACATTATGATAAAGGGTAATGGGCTGGATGTTGTCTATCCCTATGTTGGTGTGCTGGTTTTCTACACCCTGCTCACAACTCTCCTCGCCACTCGCCTTTTGAGGAGAAAAATAAGTACGGGAGGTGGTTCCTGATGAGATGGTTGATTTTTGTTCTGGTTCTTATAATTTTAGCTCAGCTATTAGCTCCTTCAAAAGCAGCTTATGCGTGGGATGAGCCTCAAATCAATGTATATGCTGCTGGAAGCAAAATCGTACCTGCAGGGCAGAGTTACAACCTGCAGGTAATTATCGCCAACACCGCAAAATACGGAGAAATCAAAAGTGGAGATGCTGAAAAAGAGATTCTGTATAATGTCTCTCTCAATGCTTACAACCTCACAGCCTGGCTTGAAGGAGACGGGATCGTGGAAGCAATTTCCGGAAGGGTTCTTATCCCTGTTCTCCCTGCTCAAAACATGCAAACCGCTTCCTTCCTCATCCTTATACCTCCAAACACAACAGGAAAGCATGTATTAACACTGCATGTGGAATATGAGAGAGTGAGGAGTGTTTATGTTGATTTGAACAAAACAAAGTACTTCTACGAGAAAAAAGAGGTTAAGTTTCCAGTTGAAATTGAAGTTGCACAGAGGGTTGAGCCAATTATAAAACTGTTCCCTGTAAGATCCACATTCTACACAGCAGAGATTAGCCAACTCACAATTAATGTCGTGAATGAGGGTAATGGGGTTGCAAAGGCTGTGGAGATAACACTCGATGGAGATATAGATGTTCTTGACCCTCAAAAAGCCTACATTCCGTCACTCCCATCAGCAGGAATGCAGACAGTTTCCTTCAGCGTAAAGGCTGACAGAGCTGGAAGCTACCTTGTCAGAGCCAACATAAGCTACGAGTACTTTACCGGCAGCCAGTGGGTGAAGGCAAAGAGTTTAGAGGAGTTTGCTGTAATCTTTCAGTCTTTAAGCAGCGGTATTTTGATATCCACAGGAAATAACGAGTTTGAGAGAGGAGAGAAGGGTTTTATAGATGTTTTTGTGATGAACAGCTTCAGCTACCCCGTTTCATCCCTCATACTCCAGTTCTCACAGCCCGAAGGAATTGATGTAAAAATTGATGGGGTTCCTCTAGGTTACCTCATGCCTGGAGAGGTCAGAAACATTAAGGTGCCCGTGGAGATAGACGATGACGCTGGATTTGGATTTTACAGCATTCAGATCAGCGGTTCTTACAGGCTACTCTCTCCCTATCCTTCAGAAAGTGAGCTTTTAGATGAAGTTTCAATTCACATCAAGCCTGTGCCAGATTTTGAAGCAGAATGCAACCAGACACTCTATGCTGGAATTGATGATCAGATTGTTGAGGTCAAACTCATCAACAGAGGAGATCTTGCAAGAGATATCCATGCCCAGGTAAAACCGAGTCCCGGGATACTTGTTAAGGTTCCCGATGCTTATCTGCAATCCCTTAACTCCGGGGAGGCAGGAGTTATAAAATTCAAGGTTGATGTGGACGAGGATGTGATAACAGACACAATCTACAGAATGGAGATGAGGGTGAGTGCCAAGGATGCCAGCGGAGATGAGAGAGTTGAGACCATTTACTTCTACATCACGGTCGGCGAAAGCGGCATGATAGGTGTAGAATACTATGTTGCTGCCTTTTTGGCTGCTCTCATAGCTATTGCTGCTGCGTTAAAGAGGAGGAGATACAGAGGATGATTTGACAAACAATGATAATGATATGTGCCAGAACCCGGATAACTGACCCTTAGGTTCGAAGCCCTTTCGACTTTCAGAAATAAGCACAGATTAAAGTTTCTCCATGTGCCAACGATCCACATTTGAAGTTCTTATTTATTGTATGGCCACCAAAAGCAAGCAGCAAGCCAAACTCTAAGGTTTTCCAGCCTTCAGATGTCAGAAACTGGTTCAGCATTTTAAGTTCAGAAAAATAGTATCCTGTATAAAATAGGAGGCATTGTTGGTGGATGTTACCATCAACAACGAGTAAGTCACCTTACTCTCAGTTAAAATCCTATGACTTAGAAAACCCCCGTAGGTTTTCGGTCTTATAACTTAACCTTCGCCTCCAATAGTACAAGCATCTCAAGTAATATAATCTTTTGGGTAATTCCATATTGCGGCTTGCAGAGTACTACAAAAAGCTAAGCAAGATTATAGAGTGGCTAAAACAGAATTTTAGCAATATTTTCTGAATTCTACAAACAACATATATTGAAATCTTAAAAGTAGGTCGATGCCTGAACTTAGCTCGAAAGGGTGTGTAGCTGAAGAGTGCTTCCTTTCAATATTCAATTAGCTGTAGTCAATTTTTGATACATAAAAAAATTTTGTCTAATAGCGAAAGTGATAAAGTGTCGTATGGATGAGAAAAACATAAATAAGGTCAAATTTTTCTTCACCATCCAACTAACCTCTTCAACATCAAATCTTCCCAAATTTAAGCAGATATTCCTATTTTCCAAATAATCTACCATCCACATACACTTGCCATCATATAGGAACGAGCACATATATTAGTTAGATATATTATTTTAATCCTGAATAAAATAGAGTAAAAAATAAATACTACAAAGACATTTTTTAAGAATGGAGAAAAAATTCGAAATAATAAAAGATGTGAGAATAATTCCAGTTATATTTGTTGCACTTTTGGTTTCTCTAAGTATCGCCTTACATCTTTACACGGAGTTCCTCTGGTTTGAGTCCCTCAATCTCGACTCCGTCTTTATAGCCATACTGTATTACAAAGTCATCCTGTTTGTGATCTTTCTTGCTTCTGCTCTTGTTCTGTTCAGCCTCAACCACCTTGCTCTTCGAAGAGTAAGCCATGAGCTTGGTGAACCTCTCAAACTGCCATTCTGGGTAAATATATTACTGGCTCTAATAGTAGCTCTACTCTTTTCTCGCATATGGTTGCAATACGTTTACTTCACGAACTCAGTTGACTTCAACCTTAAAGATCCGATTTTTGGGCTTGATGTCTCTTTCTATGTTTTCAAGCTTCCATTCATTCAGAGTATACTTTTCTTTTTCCTCGCATTGCTCTTGCTTACCATCTTGATTTCAGTAGCTTACTATGGTTTTGTATTCAGATGGATAGAAAGTTTTGATGAATTCAAGGATAAGTTCCCTCAAGCAGGATACGTCCACATCTCCCTGCTTTTAGCTGGCATCTTCATCTTCATAGCAGCATACTTCTACTTTGCGAGATTTGATTTGCTGACTTCTCCAAGTGGAGCTGTGATGGGCGCTGGCTATACGGATGTGTACATAAGACTTCCTGCGATGGGATTGGTTGCGATATTTTCGCTTCTTTTCGCTGCAGGAAGTATCTATTTCGGCTATAAACGAAACATCAATGCGATGCCCATACTTTTCTCCGTTCTGATAGTCGTGATACTCATTTCAATTGTCGTTGTGCCTGCTGTGGTTCAGAGGCTTAAAGTTGAGCCGAATGAACTTGCTAGGGAGGAGGAATACATACGATATGGAATCAACTTTACGAGACTCGCTTATGGCTTGGACGTTAAGAAGATGTACTATTCTGCTGAAGACAACCTCAGCGTCGATACAATTGAGAGAAATCGTGGTACTATAGATAATATCAGAATCTGGGATCATCGTCCTTTGCTCAGCGTTTACAGGCAGATGCAGCAGATAAGAACCTATTATTTCATAAATGATGTTGATGTAGATCGTTACTACATCGATGGAAGGTACACGCAGATAATGATCTCCACAAGGGAGCTATCAATCGATTTGCTATCGCCGAGAGCGAAAACATGGCTTAACGAGCATCTGATATTTACTCATGGTTATGGTGTTGTTGCCTCGCCGGTGAATTCTGTAACCAAGGTGGGGTTGCCTGATCTGATAATTGAGGATATCCCTCCAAAGGGAAAAATAGCTATCGAAAGGCCAGAGATATACTACGGTGAGCTGACAACAAATTATGTGATCGTTAAAACCAAACAGAAGGAATTTGACTACCCTCTAGGTGAAGGCAATATCCTAACAACTTACAACGGTTCCGGCGGGGTTAAGCTCGATTCGTACTTTAAAAAGCTTATATACTCAATAAAATTTGCCGACATTAGTTTTCTGCTGAGCAATTACATCACAGCTGAAAGCAGTCTGATGTTTCACAGGAATATAATAGATAGAATATCGACGATAGCACCCTTCCTCGTGTATGACAAAGACCCCTATATTGCCGTAATAGATGGAAAGCAGTACTGGATAATCGATTCGTATACGACTCTTGACAAGTTCCCGTACTCTGCAAAATATCCGACATTTAACTATGTTCGAAATCCGGTTAAGGTTTTTGTAGATACCTACAACGGAACCCCCAAATTCTATGTTATTCAGGAAGAGCCGGTGATTAGGGTTTTGATGAAAGCATTTCCGGATCTTTTCATCTCAGCAGACAAAATGAGTAAGGAAGAGAGGGCCCACATAAGATATCCGGTTGATCTGTTTGAAGTTCAAGCAAACATTTACGCAACCTTCCACATGGATGATGCCAAAACATTCTACAATCGTGAAGATGTATGGGTAATCCCACAGGAGATTTTTGAGGATACCAGAATAGGAATGGAACCTTACTATGTTATACTAACCCTACCCGGAAACGACAAACCGGAGTTCTTGCTAATGCTTCCGTTTAATCCAAAGGGAAGGGATAATATAATTGCTTGGATGGCAGCAAGATGCGATGAGAATTACGGTGAGTTAAGGCTGTATGAATTTCCGAAAGGTCAGCTGATTTATGGTCCCATGCAGATAGAAGCGAGAATAGATCAGAATGCTGAAATCTCCCAGTTATTCACCCTCTGGGGACAGGTTGGGTCGAAGGTAATAAGAGGTAATTTGCTTGTTATTCCTATAGAGAACTCAATACTATACATAGAGCCCATCTATCTGAGGGCTGTAAACGCTCAGATTCCGGAGCTTAGGGGTGTTATAGTTGTTTACAAAGATGTGCTTGCGATGAGACCAACACTTGACGAGGCTTTGATAGCTGTATTTGGTGAGGAAGCTCCTGAAATCGTTGAGGAGGAGAGTGTTCAGGATCTTGTGAGGCAATTGGTTGAGCTTTACAACAGGGCGAGAGAGGAGGCAGGGGCTGGTAACTGGACCGGGTTTGGTGAGTACATTGAAAGGCTTGGGGACACCATCAATAAGCTAAACCAGACTGCAGGGCGTTAATATAAAATTTAACATAAAATTGGTGTGACAGTACCAAGTCTAACTGGAATTACATTTTGAGATTTAATTTTTTTCCTTTTTTGCACTCTGATAGATTGGGGGCAGATAGTAACAAAGTCATGGAAAAGCGATGGTGTATTTTTTATTCTTCAAACCCCATCAATTCTCGAGTGAAATCTAATATTTTGAGACTTCCCCTCATTTTCCAAATATTCGCGATCCAAATTCGTCTATGACAATATCCGCAAAAAGTTGTCCGAAATTATGACAAAATGAATATAATCGGAAAAAGTCTAATAAAAATGAATATGAAAAATAATATCATAGTTGTTGAAGGTTGAGTGTTGGGGGATGAAAAGATGAATTTAACTTGGAAAGTCGCAGCGGTTGTAATCCCCATCATACTGATCATCTCCGTTTCCGGGTGTATTATGAACAATAATTTGGAAAAGCATATAGGCTGGAGAAAAACCTTCATCTGAGGCTCCTTTTATATTGGCAGCAACTTCAAAGGATGGCATTCACTTTTCTGAATCAGAAAAAGTCATTCAAGGATCCGTTCCAGAAGTTTTGAAAGTTAATGGGAAATTTCTTATGTATTATGTAATCCCCGGAGAGGATGAAATAAGGATTGCTGAGTCTGAAGACGGTATCCATTTCCACAATTCTCAAGTGGTTATCGAAAAAGGGGACGAGTATGACAAATACGGTGCAGTTGATCCTGCAGTCATCCAGATATCTGAGAATCTTTTCAGGATGTACTATGTTGGTTGGGAAGAAGACATTCCTGGGGGATGGGGAAGAAACAGTTTACTAACAGCTATTTCAACTGATGGTATTCTTTGGAAGAAAGAACGAAAGATACTGTCAAAAGAAAAACTCTCAGATGTTGCAGCTATCAGAATAGAAAATGGGTTTAGGATATATTACTCAGATAAGGACAATCTCTACGCATTTGATAGTGTAGATGGTGTGAGCATTACTAAGGATTGGGGCAAAATAATGGAAAGAGTTTCTGTAGCTTTTGTTTTAAAAACTGACAATGAGTACAGGCTTTACTATACCAAGGTTCCAGATAGTCCGGAAGAAGGTATAAATGTATATCTCTCCACCTCCAAGGATGGTATCAACTTTACTGGAGAAAAACTAATTTTAGAGAATGCCGATGCCCCCTGTGTAATAAAACTTAACGAGAAGTTTGTGATATACTATCACATACCTTCGCCTCCGCCACCAGAAGCCTCAGGTGAAGAGAAGAGTGTGCTCAGGAGTATGCCTCAGAATGTCCCATTAGCAGATAGATTCGGTTTCGTTTGTTTTGATCCTTTAGCCATAAGCGATCTGAACCTCGGCTGGGTTAGACCACATCCTGGTCCTTTTATATGGGATAAAATTGAGCCAGAGAGAGGAAAATATGATTTTAGCGAAGTTGATGAGGTGGTTAGAGAAGCTCAGGCAATGGGCTTGAACATTCTTGCAACAATCTGGCCTTATGCAGAGTGGGACCAAGAGAAGTGGGGCAACATAGACAGATTTGTTGAGAAGCGAGACTTTCCCGAACTTCCTTCTAGCAGGTATAAGCCATACGACATGCAAGCGTATAAAGAATTTGTTAAAGCCTTGGTTGAGAGATACGATGGAGATGGATTTAATGATATGTCAGGCTTAACAAAGCCTATAAAGTACTGGGAAATCCTTAACGAGCCAGAAGCACAAAGTGAAGATTACAAATGCTTCTTCCAAGGAAGCGGGAAGGAATACTTTGAACTCGTAAAAGCTACCTATGAAGCTGTGAAAGAGGCTGATCCAGAAGCAAAAGTAGTTTTAGGTGGTGCAGCAACTTTGGATAAAGAATCAATAGAATGGTGGGAAGAATTTTACTCTTTGGGAGGAGGAAATTACTTTGATATTGCTGGAGTACATTCCTATGCGGATGAAAAAGATGATTTCAACGTGGATGATTTGAAAAAATTGCTTGAAAAATATGGGGTTAGCAAGCCAATATGGGTTACAGAAGTTGGACCTAAGGGTGATATGAGCAGAGAAGATGACATCATGTTTGCAAAAGCTGCAATAAGAGCTTTTGCGAATGGAGCAGAGGTTCTGTTCTTCGATTACAAGCCAGTTGCCCATGTTATGGCTTATATTATTGGAGATTTTGATAGAGTTGAAAAATCAAGTGAAGGGGTGTATGTATTTAAAACAAAAGAAGACAAAGTTTACGTCGTTTGGAAGCCTGGAAAAATCCCGATTGAAGGGAGTGAAATTTATGTGGCTGATATCTACGGTAATGTCAGAGTAGAAGATGCATCAGGAATAGACGTAGAGGATACACCGATCTATTTGTTTAAGAGTGAGAAGATTTTGCAAAGATTAAAGATGTTCATGAAAGCGCAGGAAAAAGAAAAGAATTACTAATAATATGACTAAAATGAGTAAAAATACAAAGAAGACAAAGGAACAGGACGCCATATGGCGAATGTTCAAAAACAAAGCCGCTTCTTGGGGGGCCATTCTGACTGGAACTTACCCCTCTAACGCAGTATATTCATTTTCAGACTCTTCAGATACAATATGGAAATGCGAACAGTAGCAGTGAATATTGTTGCAGATCTTTTTATGATTAATTACAGCTCTATTACCAGCTTTCAACATCTATGCTTTTAATGCGACCAAAGTCAATTTATAATTTCAGGTAAGAAATTTTTTATAAAAATTTATTCTTATATATTTTTCCAGCTCAGCAAAGAGAAATACTAAGGAAGATACAGTTACAATTCCAAACCACATGCTTGCATCAAGCGGAGCAGTGTGTAGAATTGCATTGAAGTGAGGCGAATATGTCGCTACCAGCTGAAAAGCGATCGTTGCGAGAATTCCCAAATATATGGCTCTATTCCTAAACTTAAGAGTTTTTATAAAGCTCAAATCGATGCTTCTTGCGCTCAACAGGTAGAATATTTCAAAAAACACTATCGTATTCATTGCTATCGTTCTGGCTATCAGTTCGTTCTCACTAAATCTAAAATACAGAAGGTATGCACATACAACCAAAACCATAGCTACCCAAATTACCCTAAATAAAATCGCCGGATTCAGCAACTCCCCAGTTATCGGCTTGAGCTTAAGCAGATTTGGCTCTCTGGGTTCAAAAACTAAGGTCGTTCCCAAAAGCACAGCCGTAACTGTATTAATCCAGAGTATCTGCACAGGTAAAATCGGAAGTGCGATGCCCAAAAGAAAAGCTGCAAGAACTACCAGCCCCTCTCCAACATTAGTCGGTAGCAGCCATGCAAGAATCTTTTGAATCTTTCTAAAAACATTTCTACCTTCATCAATGGCTTCTACAATTGTTGCAAAATTATCGTCAAGCAAAATTATTTCAGCGGATTCCTTAGCCACTTCCGTACCAGAACCCATCGCAACGCCAATATCAGCCCTCTTTAATGCAGGAGCGTCATTTACGCCATCTCCAGTAACTGCAACTGTTTCGCTCATTTCCTGTAATAATTTGACTATTCTCAGCTTCATTTTTGGCAAGATTCTTGCAAATACGTTTGTTTTCTTTAATACCTCTTTAAGCTCTTCATCGTTCATTTTTTCGATTTTGTCACCCGTTATAACACTGCCATCAATGTTAAGCTCTTTTGCAATAAATGATGCAGTATTTGGATGATCTCCAGTTATCATGATGACCCTTACACCAGCGTCCTTGCACTTCCTGATCGCTTCATAACATTCCTCCCTTGGAGGATCGATCATGCATTGAAGACCGAGGAAGATTAGATCGTCAAGATTATCTTCAATACTACCAAATTCTTCTAAGTCAACGAACTTGTATGCAAACGCCAGAACCCTTAAACCCTGAAGGGCAAACTCTGATGCTATCTTGTGAATGTTATGTTCATCAAGCTCTACTATTCTTCCTTCCACTAAAGCCCATCTGCACATTAAAAGAACTCTTTCTGCCGAACCTTTTACATAGATTTCCACGAATTCTCCTTCTCTTACTGCAGTTGCCATATAGCGTAATGCAGGATCAAACGGAACTTCGTCAATTATCTTGAACTGTTTTTTAATTCCTGCCAGCGATGCAACTTCAAGAAGGGCTACTTCAGTCGGATCCCCGCTCGTTATAGCTTCTCCATTTTTTAAAAAATAAATTGCTGTATTACATATGTAGCCAGCCTTTATTGTGAGATACACCTCGGGATGTTTCGCGAGTTCTTCTCTGCTGAGAATAGAAGCATTACTCTCGACATCATATTCTTTCCCTCCAGCAAATATTCTTATTACCTTCATTTTGTTCTGGGTAAGTGTTCCAGTTTTGTCCGTGCATATCGTCGTAACACTTCCTAGGGTTTCTACAGCTGGTAGCTTTCTAACTATAGCTTTTCTTTTTGCCATATCTTTAACACCAATTGCAAGGCTCATTGTCACAAGAGCAGGCAAGCTTTCAGGAATTGCCGCAACAGCTAAGCTAACGGAGGCTAAGAACATGAATGTAGGGTCGTAACCTCTTAACACACCAATTATAAAATTTAAGATTGATACTGCAACGATTATAAAGAAAATAAATTTACCAAGACGCTTTATCCTACGTAGCAAAGGCGTTTCAACACCTTTTTCTATTTTAACAGTCTTTGCGATCTTACCTAACTCAGTATTCTCGCCAGTAGCAACAACAACCGCTTTTCCGTAGCCTTCAAGAACAAGCGTTCCGGCAAAAACCATGTTGTTTCTTTCAACAGCCGTCCTCTTCAGAATGGTTTCAGAGAATTTTTCAACTGATGTTGATTCACCTGTTAGCAAAGATTCATCGACGGTTAGATTTTTAACTTCAAAAAGCCTTGCATCTGCTGGAACCTTCATTCCAGCTTCAAGTATTATTACATCTCCAGGAACGAGCTCTTTTGCGGGAATATCTTTTTCGACCTTTCTTATTACCCTTGCTCTAACCTCTACTATCTTCCTTAAAGATTCAATTGTTTTTTCTGCTTTTCTTTCCTGAATATAGCCCATTACTGCATTTATTAGCACGACTAGGAATATTATGGTTGTATCCACATATCGACGAAGAAATATCGTTATCAAACCGGCTATCATCAAAATGTAAATTAGAGGATCGTTAAAGTGAGAAAGAAACCTTAAAATCTCGCTAATTTTCTTCTCTTCTTTAATTTCATTATATCCATATAATATAAGCCGTTTTGCGGCTTCTTCATCTGTTATACCTTGAGGTGAGCTTTTAGCGAGCTTAAAAATTTCCGAAATTGGAGTCCTATACCATTCGATTTCTTTATCCATCTATTATATTGTCTATTGATTAAATAATAATTTTGCCCCAAAAATAAGTCCTTAGCCGATGCTGAGCTTAGTGAATGGAGCAGATTGCAACTATCTTCGGAACTGTAAACTCTGCTGGTTTGAGCAATCTGGTTAGAATATTGATTGCATCAACTCTGAAATATAGCCAATTACCAATGTAATGATTCTGTAAACAAAGTCCTTAGCAACTCTTTTTGCAACATCTCTCTTACATTGTCACCGTTTTTCGAGTATTGGCACTGTAGAGATATTTACCTAAATCATAATTTCAATCTACAAATTAGTGAATATCCCGTGCGTCTCGGCAAAAATCTTGCTGATGTTACACTTTCAGATTTTTTGAAAATTATTATAAATTAAATTAGATAATAAATAGCCACATTTTTATACTTTGTAGTTTTATATTATAAATTACAAGAAGGTGGAATGAGATGGATGTCGAGGAATTAAAGGAGGTCATTAGAGACGATTATGACGTTATTAGCGCAAGTGAAACGCTTTCGAAGGTAATTTCAATGTTGGGTGAGTCCAAACATGAAAGAGCCCTATTGGTTGAAGAAGATGGCGAAATCATTGGAGTTGTAAAAGAAAAGGATCTAATTAGGGGTAGCTTGATGACGAACCCCTATGAAACAAAAATCAAGAAGTTCCTTGCGAAAACTGGAATCGTTCGCCTTGATGAACTAACATCAGAGAAAGTGACAAGAAGATTTATAGAGGATTCCACACCCTTTGTTCTTATAAAGCTCAACGGAGGATTTGGGGTTATTCACATTAATGATTTTCTACAAAAAATAAAACAGGAATTTGAAAATGTTGAGATCGGGGATGTTATGAATCCAGAAGTTATCACTGTGAAAATGTACGATGGCATATCCAAAGCTCTGGCTACTATGAGAAATCATGGCATTAGCAGAGTTGTTGTAGTTGATGATGGAAATAAAGTTGTTGGAATCGTTACCGGCAAGGATATAATAGATAGAGTCGTGTCTTTGGGAAAAGATGATAGGCTTGGGTATCTGAGCATGAAAGAAAAAGAAAAAACGCTTTCAGTAATGGTTGAAGGTATAATGAGTCATCCGGTTATAACAGTTGAAAGAGGTGACACAATTGCCAAAGCTATTGGCTTGATGATTGAGAATGATGTATCTAGTCTCGTAGTTATAAAGGGCAGCATTCCTGAGGGGATAGTTGTAAAGAAGGACCTTCTAGAATATTACTTAAAAACTACCATTCCAAAAGAGTATGAAGTGCAGATTATCACAAAGGGTATAGTTTTAGATGATTCTGAAATAGAAAAACTCTTAGACGAACTAAACAAGTTTTTGGGGAAGCTCAAGGGCTCTCTTGGGAAAGCCCATTTATTTGTTTGTGTAAAGAAGCTCAAATTGTACTACAGAAGAATACCCCTCATTCACGTGATGATGAGATTAAGGAGCGATCATGGAGTATTCTTTGTTACTGGTGAAAGTTGGGGTGTGGAGTTTGCAATTCATGCAACCTTAAATAAGCTCGAAAGACAAGTAATAAAGGACAAAGAGCTTGTACTGGATAAGAGAATGGTGCAAAGGTTTTACGAGGAGGTTCTTTGATAACTAGGCATCGATTTTTAATATTTTTATCCACAGCCCTGCAAAATGCGATTTACAAATAATTGCTGGGAATATTAGCTATTCAGCTGCGTAGAGAGATCTCAGGATATTCTTCAGCTCTCCTATTATCTTGGAGAAAGGAAGTATCATAACAATATCATATTAATGTCATGACATTAAAAGATGACATTGCTACTAAAAAATCTGGGATGGGATTCGAGTTCAGTTGGTAAACTGACGCTTTATCACTTAGATAATTTGTTTTAATTTATTTTGCCCCCTTAACATTCTTAATCTTCTCAACAACTGTAATGTCTTCAAGAGTTGTGATATCTCCTATTTTCTCGCCCTTCTCGATAGCGAGTAGAATTCTACGCACTATCTTTCCACTTCTCGTTTTTGGTAGCTGTTCGACGAAGTATATCTCTTCAGGAACCGCTATTGCACCTATTTCGTTTTTAACATGCGTTTTAAGGTCTTTTTTGAGTTCGACGCTCGGCTTGTAGCCTGTCTTAAGGACTACAAATGCGACTGGTGTTTCTCCCTTGATTTCGTGAGGCTTACCAACAACGGCAGCCTCGCTTACAGCTTCATGAGATATGAGCGCACTTTCAATTTCAGCACTCCCAAGCCTGTGACCGCTGACCTTCAGAACCTCATCAATCCTTCCTATTATCCAGTAGTATCCGTCTCCATCCTTCCTTGCTCCATCCCCTGTAAAGTAGATGAGTTTGCCTGAGCCATTTGACCGCCAGTACTGTTTGGCAAATCTTTCTGGTTCACCCCACAGATTTCTGAACATTGCTGGCCACGGATTCGTTATCACGAGCTCTCCGCTATCTGCTGGATTTCCTTTCTCATCACATATATCCACTAAAATTCCTGGGAAGGGCAGCGTTACAGAACCGGGCTTGAGCTTTGTTATGCCGGGCAAAGGGGCTATTATGACCATGCCTGTTTCTGTCTGCCACCATGTGTCAATGACAGGGCAGCGCTCACTTCCCACATACCTGTAGTACCACTTCCAAGCCTCTGGGTCTATCGTTTCGCCGACTGTTCCAAGCAGACGCAACGAGGACAGATCGTGCTTCTTTAGCCATTCCTCGCTGAGTTTCATGAAGTAGCGTATTGCAGTGGGGGCAGTGTAGAAAACGGTCACACCATACTGCTCAATAATGTTCCACCACCTGTCTGGTTGAGGGTAATCAGGGGCACCTTCATAAATTAAAATGGTCGCGCCAACTGAAAGAGGACCGTAAACAACATAACTGTGGCCAGTAATCCACCCTATGTCAGCGGTGCACCAGAATACGTCTCTATCTTTCAAGTCGAATACCCACTTGGTTGTAATGTGGGTACCAACGTTGTAACCTCCATGAACGTGCAAAACACCTTTCGGCTTGCCAGTCGTGCCGGATGTATATAGAATGAACAACGCGTGTTCGCTGTCGAGAGCTTTGCATTCACACTCATCTGGTAAACCTTCTTCCAGTTCATGCCACCAGATATCTCTTCCATCGACCATACTCGCTCCATTGCCGACCCTCTCAATCACAACAACGCTCTCAACGCTACAAGCTTCCAGAGCTTTATCAACGATGCGCTTAGTTTCGATGACCTTACCCCTTCTGTAGTAGCCATCCATCGTTACAACTACTTTGGCGTTAGCATCGTTTATCCTCTCTCTCAGAGCCGTCGAGGAAAAACCTCCAAAAACCACGTTATGAATCGCACCAATTCTGGCGCATGCAAGCATCGCAATCAGCAACTCTGGCACCATCCCCATGTAGATTGTGACTACATCTTCCTCCTGCACACCAAGCGTTCTGAGGGCGTTGGCAAACCTGCAAACTCTCCGGTAGAGCTCGTGGTAAGTTATCCTTTCTTTCTCGTTTTCAGGCTCTCCCTGCCATATTATTGCTGTCTTGTCCCCTTTGGAATCTATATGCCTGTCTATGCAGTTGTGGGTTATATTGATCTTCCCACCAACATACCATCTGTAAAATGGAGCATTGCTGTCATCGAGCACACTTTCATAGGGCTCAAACCACTCAATATCGTTCTTTGCTACTTCATCCCAAAGTGTAAGGTAATCCTGAGCCATTTCATAAATCCTTTCATTGTTAACCCATGCATGCCTTCTGGTTTCTTCTGATGGCTCATATATCTCACCTGGGGAGAATTCTTTTGAATTGTTCATTTTTTCACCTCATTTATTCTAAACATTCATTCCTAATAAGTTTACCTGAATTAATAATATTTTAACAATATAAAACCCAAAAGAATTCATGCGAGTGTAAATCCTAATTGCAAAAGAGTATCCAAAGAAAACACTTTCTCGATGAGCTAAATCCTCTCTGAATTGTGCACTGTTTTACTTCATTGTCAATCCAAAACGCCACGCTAAAAGTCATGAAAAGGATTATAACAGAAACAAGAGAGCCAGGGCCCGGATTCGAACCGGGGTAAAGTGGATCTGCAGTCCACCGCATAGCCCCTCTGCCACCCTGGCTTGAAGGTACAATTTAATTATTCTCTGTTAAGTTTATTAAATTTATGGTAAATGACTAAACTAAGCAGTAAAATTCAGACTGCAAAATTGCTTGAATAAAAATAAAAATATAGTAGTTAAAACTTGATCAGCCAATTCTGAAGCTATCAATATATCAGTATCTCTTCTGTCTTGATTCGCTTCTTGGCTTAGCAACATTAACTTTGATTTCTCTACCACTGAACTGGCTTCCATCGATTGCATCTATCGCTGCCTTTGCTTCATTCTCAACAGGCATCTCAACAAATGCAAACCCTCTCGATCTACCTGAGAACCTGTCTTTTATAATATTTACGGATTCTACGCTTCCATAGTTTTCAAAAACCTTTCTCAGGTCATCTTCTTTGACATCAAATGGTAGATTTCCAACATAGATGTTCATTCACTTTCCTCCAATTTTTCAAGAAATATATAAACAAGAGTTTATACATCTCCGCATATTAAGTTCTTTTACTGGCTATAAATACTTTCCGGTAATCATCAAGAACAACACTGAGAAAAAGATCAAGAAGAAAAGACAAAAATAAAACTCCAGAAACCATGTGAGGTCCACCTCCCAGCATGTACCTGGAACCAGCCAAGCTATACCGGCACGGGCGTTAGTGACCGCGGGCTGAACGGGTCGTTGCCTTCCCGCTTACACCCCGGTCCTATCAACCTCGTCTTCTACGAGTGCCCTTAAGGGAGGCTCTTTTCAGGGGCGGTTTCAGGCTTAGATGCTTTCAGCCTTTAACCGCGTAGCGCGTAGCTGCCCGGCAGTGCTCTGCCGAACAACCGGTAAACCAGTGGCGCCGGAGGCTCGTTCCTCTCGTACTAGAGCCTCCTTCCCCTCAGCCTCCCAGACACCCCCGTTAGATAGCAACCGTCCTGTCTCACGACGGTCTAAACCCAGCTCACGATCCCCTTTAATAGGCGAACAA
>DACH01000004.1 GCA_002494625.1 Archaeoglobus sp. UBA234 | reverse complement strand
CAAACTCTTCATGTGGTTTGTTAGAGACCTCTCCTTGTTCTCTCAGTCAATAGTGGTGGTGGTTGATTCAATCGTTTTGAGAGTCAAGTGGTTCTTCAAAAGTCCTATTCATGCTGTGATTCTTATTCTGCTTACGATCCTCTATAAAGTGTTCGGGAGGATTCCGGGGATACAAAAGGAGTACTCAAAAGTCTTTATTGAGGAATCCTGGAGAAACTACCCTGGAGATCCAGTTATGAGATCTCCAGTCGGAGATAGCGTAATACTCGTGCTGATTATAATGGTTATTTACGGTTTATTTTATTTGGTATAACATAATTCAAAAATTTCGAAACCAGTAAAAAATTCTTTTTTAAAGAGCGGAGCAAATTAATAAATTATATATTCTTGAAAACTTTTAACTTCTTTGCTTCGGTTGATAGAACGCTGTTAAATCCTTTTTTTAAGCGGAAAAGCTCTTATTCATCTTGGATATGATTAATCGTGTTAATATTATTCGAAAGACTTATATAGGTTAGGAGGATAAATCTTGGTGGAAAGGGGGGATGTTTGAATGGTATTGTTGAAGACACCACCACCTCATGGTGGCAACTTAGTTGATAGAGTAGTCAGGAATCCAGATCGTGCCAAGAAAATGGCTGACGGATGTGTTGCTTTTGACATAAAACCGACGATGCTTGATGGAGTGCCGATAAGGAATGTTTACAGGGAAATAATGTCGATTTGCTATGGTTTCTTCAGCCCCGTTGATGGTTCAATGGTAAGAAACGAGGTTGAAAGGGTTCTTGAAGAGAGAAGACTCCTCAGTGAGTGGGTGTTTCCATATCCTCTTGTATTCGATATAAGTGAGGAGGATTACAAGAGTCTTGGTGTTGGTGAAGGAGATAGGCTCCTTCTCAGGCTCAAGGGACAACCTTTTGCAGTTCTTGACATCGATGAGGTTTACAAGATTGACCCTGTCGATATTGCAACAAGAACCTTTGGAACTCCTGAGAGAAACCCTGAAGTTGTTAAGGTTCCCTTTGACAAGAAACATCCCGGTTATATGATCTACAGATCGATGCAGCCAGTTGTTCTTGCAGGAAAGTACACCATAGTCAATGAGCCCAAGTTCAGAAATCCCTTTGACAAATTCTGGTTCCCACCTGCGAAGTGCAGGGAGGCTTTCAAGGAGAAAGGATGGAGAACTGCCATTGCCCACCAGACAAGAAATGTTCCCCATGTTGGTCATGAAGCACTGATGAAGAATGCTGCCTATACCGGAGATGTTGAGCCATGTAGAGGCATTCTTGTAAATGCAATTATTGGTGCCAAAAGAAGAGGAGACTATCCTGATGAGGCAATTCTCGAAGGTCACGCTGCAGTTAACAGATTTGGGTACATAAAACCGGAGAGGCATATGGTAACCTTTACACTCTGGGACATGAGGTATGGAAACCCGATTGAATCACTGCTGCATGGTATAATCAGACAGAATATGGGATGCACACACCATATGTTTGGCAGAGACCATGCTGCTGTTGGAGAATACTATGACATGTATGCAACCCAGATCCTCTGGACAAAGGGCATTCCAAGCTTCGGATTCGAAGCGCCACCAAATGAGGTTGATTATGGCTTAAAGATCATTCCACAGAACATGGCAGAGTTCTGGTACTGTCCGAAGTGTCAGGAGATGGTTTACAGTGAGACATGTGGTCATGTTGACATGAAGCAGAAGCTCAGCGGAAGTTTCATCAGAGGAATGGTTGCAGAGGGTATCTTCCCGCCGAACATAATCATGAGAAACGAGGTTTACAAAGCGATTGTGAAGTGGTGGAAAGTTTATGGCTATCCATTCGTCAATCCGAAGTACCTCGAAGAGAAGGACAAGAACCTTGAAGTTGATTTACCACCAATGGAGGTCTCAAAGGGGTGATAAAAATGGTACACTATATCGGTCTTCTGCTCGATGACTCAAGACTTGAGGCAATTAAAGGTACCGGGCTTGAAGAGAAACTTACAACTCTCTTTGGAGGGCAGGTTAAGCAACTGATCATGGAAGTTCCTGAAGAAGTCTCTAAGAAAATCCTTGCAGAATTTCCAAACGCGAGGATTGACTCAAGGAGTTTCCTTGAAGACCTTCCTGTAGCTTTCAAGAGAGCTTTGTTCCAGGAGGTTGTCAACAAGAAAAGTCTTGGTGCAGAGGTAATTGAAGCGGTTTTCCAGAAAATCGATGAGATCAAGGATCTCGCAGCGAAGGAATCAGAGTACATACCGCCACCAGACATAGATACATCTGAAATCTGAAAATTTTATTTAAATTTAGATTTTTATAAAATCATGCTCCCCCAAAATTGAAGTGGAATAGGAGGTGTGAAAATGCCAAGTTATGTGAACCCGGAAAAATGTGATGGATGCAAGGCGCTGGACAAGACAGCCTGCCAGTACATCTGCCCGAACGACCTTATGGTTTTGGACAAGTCGATTGAGAAGGCATACAACAGAGAGCCCGAGATGTGCTGGGAATGTTACAACTGCGTCAAGATTTGCCCGCAGGGTGCAGTTGAAGTGAGGTGTTATGCGGACTTCGCTCCACTTGGTGCAAGTGTTACACCCCTCAGGGGTAGTGACTCCATCATGTGGACTGTGAAGTTCAGGAATGGGACTGTGAAGAGATTCAAGTTCCCGATCAGGACAACTCCAGAGGGCTCAATAAAAGCCCACGAGGGATTCCCAGAGGCAAAGCCAGAGGACCTGGACAGCCAGTTGCTGTTTTCAGAGCCAGATACACTTGAAGTGGAACTCCCAACACTGAAGAAATAATGGAGGAAATTTGGAGGTGTAATCATGCCTTATGAAGCAGAAATTAGGGAAGTTGAAGCAGATGTTTTGATTCTCGGCGGTGGAATGTCTGGATGTGGTGCCGCAGTTGAGGCATGCTACTGGGCGAAACCGCTCGGTTTGAAAGTCGTCATTGTGGATAAGGCTGCCATCGATAGGAGCGGCGCAATTGCGATGGGTCTCTCAGCCATAAACACATACCTCGGTATGAGTGGGAGAGGCAGCTATGGCCAGTGGACACCTGAAGACTTTGTAAAGTATGTAAGGACAGACCTCATGGGTATTGTCAGAGAAGATCTGGTATACGATGTTGGAAGACATGTTGATTCATCAGTTCATCTCTTCGAGAAATGGGGTCTCCCGATATGGAAAGACAAGGATGGAAAGTATGTTAGAGAAGGTCCCTGGCAGATAATGATCAACGGTGAGAGCTACAAGGTTATCGTTGCTGAGGCTGCAAAGAGCGTTCTTGACCCGGACAATATATATGAGAGAGTTATGATAACACACCTGCTTACCGATGACAACGATCCAAATAGAGTTTGTGGAGCTGTAGGTTTCAGCGTCAGAGAAGACAAGTTCTATGTATTTAAGGCTAAAGCAGTCATCTGCGCAATGGGTGGAGCTGTCCATGTCTTCAGACCCAGATCAACCGGAGAAGGTCTTGGTAGAGCATGGTATCCGCCCTGGAATGCAGGCTCAACCTATGCTCTGATGGCACAGGTCGGTGCTGAGCTGACATGCATGGATGTCAGATTTGTTCCGGCAAGATACAAAGATGGTTATGGTCCAGTCGGTGCTTGGTTCCTGCTCTTCAAGAGCAAGGCAACAAACGCATTTGGCGAGGAGTACATGGTCACAAGAAAGGCTGAAGTTGAGAAATTCCAGCCATACGGCTCAATGAAGCCAATGCCAACTTGCCTGAGAAACCATGCCATGTTGCTGGATATGAGAGAGGGCAAGGGACCGATCTACATGAGAACTCCAGAGGCTATCAAGGCGCTTGCAGAGGAAATACCTGATGAGAAGGAGAGAAAGAAGAAATTCAAAGAACTTGAGTCTGAGGCATGGGAAGACTTCTTAGACATGACAATCACACAGGCTCTTCTCTGGGCTTCAATGAACATCGACCCAGCCGAAGAACCATCTGAGATCATGCCATCTGAGCCATACTTCATCGGCTCACATGCAGGAGCAAGCGGTGCATGGGTTTGTGGACCAGCAGACCTCATGCCTGAGGAGTACAAAGAGGCCTTCCCAGCACACTACAACAGAATGACAACTGTCTTGGGCTTGTTCACATGTGGTGATGGTGCAGGAGCAAGCGGTCACAAATTCTCAAGTGGTTCGTTCACTGAGGGAAGAATTGCAGGAAAGGCTGCAGTTAAGTTTGCCAACGATCACAAGGACTACACACCTTCTGTTAGTGAAGATAGAATCATGAAACTGAAGGAGATCGTTTACAGACCGCTGAATCTCTTTGAGCAGTACAAGGGTGCAACAACAAGACCCGAAATCAACCCGAACTACATCAGACCAAAGATGTTCATGTTCAGACTGCAGAAGATCATGGACGAGTATGTGGGTGGTATCTCCACATATTATACAACAAGCGAGAAGATGATGGAGCAGGCACTGAAGCTGCTGCAGTTCCTGAAAGAGGACAGCGAGAAGCTTGCCGCTGAAGATCTGCACGAGCTGCAGAGGGTCTGGGAGAACATCCACAGAATGTGGGTTGCTGAGGCACACACCAGAACAATCCTTGCAAGGAAGGAGACAAGATATCCAGGTTATGTCTACAGAGCAGACTATCCAGAGCTCGACGATGCCAACTGGAGAAAGTTCGTCAATGTGAGATACAACCCACAGACTGACGAGTGGGAAGTTATCGAGAGACCATACATTCAGATTGTGCCAGAGTAAGGCGGTAAGATGGGTGAGTGGGGGTTAAATCCTCTCAATTTTTTTAAACCCCCTGCTTGCTCTTCAGATTTTTTTTTAATTTATATTAACAGCTTTTTTAAGATAACGGAAACATCTTGTATTGTTAAACCCGGCTGGAGAGATTACTTACTGGTTTCGGGTGAGAATAAGATAAAGCTTTTAAGTTATAGGATTTGTAAGTTGAGAGGGGAAAAATTCAGGGAGGCATAATATGAGAGAGAGTATACCGTCAGGACAGCTTAGTGGGAACATATTGGTTATTGGAGGAGGCATTGCAGGATTAAGCGCTGCTCTCGAAGCATCAGAGGCGGGTTACGATGTCTTCGTGATTGACAGAAACCCATATCTGGGTGGAAGAGTTGCTCAGCTCTACAAGTATTTCCCTAAGCTTTGCCCACCATACTGTGGACTGGAGATTCTATTCAGAAGAATAAGAAGCAATCCGAAGATAAAGTTCCTCACAATGAGTGAGGTCGTTGATGTCAGTGGAAGTGCAGGAAACTTTGATGTTACTGTGAAAATCAATCCGAGGTATGTGGATATCGCAAAATGCACTGCATGCGGTGAATGTGTCGAGGTATGCCCGGTTGAAAGGCCGAATGAATTCAACTATGGTATGGACACAACGAAAGCAATCTATCTGCCCCATGATTTGGCTTTTCCGATGAAGTATGTTATAGATGGGAGTGTGTGCAAGAAGGATGAGTGTGCAAAGTGTGTCCAGACATGCAAGTATGACGCCATAGATCTATCCATGGAGCCGAAAACAATAACCATTAAGGCAGAATCAATTGTTGTTGCCACAGGATGGAAGCCCTACGATGCAACAAAGCTGACGAACCTTGGTTTTGGAAAATATCAGAACGTTATAACCAATGTGATGATGGAAAGACTCGCATCCTTCAACGGTCCTACAAAAGGTAAAATTGTCAGACCTAGTGATGGAAAGGAACCCTCAACGGTCGCATTTGTTCAGTGTGCTGGTTCGAGAGATGAGAACCACCTGCCTTACTGCTCAGCTATCTGCTGCCTTGCTTCAATGAAGCAGGCAACTTATCTCAGAGAACAGTTACCTGATTCAAAGGCATACATCTTCTACATAGATATAAGAACTCCGGGAAGATATGAAGACTTCTATACACAGGTTAAGGAAGACGAAAACATTGTATTCATCAAGGGCAAGGTAGCGAAGGTTGAGGAGGGTGAGAATGGTAACCTCATTGTTGTTGCTGAGAACACACTAACAGGTGAGAAGACAAGAACTGAAGTTGAGATGGTTGTTCTTGCAACCGGTATGCAGCCTGAGCTCTCAGACATAAATCTGCCAATAAAAGATCTCAAGCTTGACAGCTACGGATTTGCAACCTTCGATGTTCCTGGAATTTACGCAGCTGGAGTTGCAAGAGGACCTTCAGATGTTGCATCAAGTGTTGAGGAGTCAACTGCAGCAGCATTGAAAGGTATTCAGGCAGCTAAGAGGTGATAGAATGGCTGAAGAAAGTGTTGAGAAGAACTATATGCTTTACATCTGTACTGGCTGTGATATTGGCGATTCCCTCGATATTGAAAAGCTAAAAGAAGTTGCTGATGAGGATTTCAGTGTTGAATCAAAAACCCATGAGTTCCTGTGCAGTGCCGAGGGGGTTGAGCTTATAAAGAAGGATATCGAAGAGGGAGTCAACACAATAATAATAGCAGCCTGCTCACCTAGGGTTAACTATGACACATTCAACTTTCCCGACATCATAGTGGAGAGGGTAAACCTTAGAGAGCATGTGGTCTGGAGCCATAAGCCAAATGATGAGAAAACCCAGCAGCTTGCTGAGGACTACATCAGGATGGGAATTGTTAAGGCTCAGAAAATGGAGCTTCCCGAGCCTTACAAGGAAGAAATCACAAAGAGTGTGCTCATCATTGGTGGAGGTATAACGGGATTGACAGCGGCTCTTGAGGCAGCAAACACAGGGTATGATGTTGTTCTTGTTGAGAAGGAAGCAGAGCTTGGAGGATGGGTCAAAAAGTTTGCAAAACTAACACCATCAACTCCACCATTCAGAGATCCGAGAGAGCCTGATGTTGATGAGAAGATAAAGCAGGTGATGGAAAACGACAGGATAAAGGTTTTCACCTCTGCAAGGGTAGAGAGTATATCAGGACAGCCAGGACTTTTTGATGTCGTAATAAGTCAGAATGGAACAAAAGAGGAGGTTAAAATTGGTTCAATTGTTGTTGCTGCTGGCTGGGAGCCTTATGATGCTACAAAGCTTGAGAATCTGGGTTATGGGAAGTATCCAGATGTGATAACAAATGTGCAGATGGAAGAGATGGCTGCAGATGGGAAGATAGTTGTTCCATCAACTGGAAAAGAGGCAAAGAAAGTTGCATTTATCCAGTGTGCCGGACAGAGGGATCCTGAGCATCTACCATACTGCTCAAGCATTTGCTGTATGGTTTCGCTGAAGCAGGCGCTGTATGTGAGAGAGATGAATGATGGACAGGCATTCATTTTCTACAAAGACATGAGGACTCCGGGAGAGTACGAGGACTTCTACAAGAGAGTACAGGAGGATCCGGGAATCTTTCTGACTAAAGGTGAGATAAAGAGCATAAGCAAGACAGAGAATGGAATGCTCGTCGAAGTTACCGATACTTTGCTTGGAGAGGACATAGAGGTCGAGGTAGATCTTGTTGTGCTCGCAACGGGAATGGTACCGAGATTGAAGAAAATAGCTGAAAGACTTGCCAAGGAAGAGGAAGCAGAGGGAGAAGAAGCTAAAGAAGGTGAAGAGAAGGCTGAGGCAACCGAGACTGAGACTGAGGGAGAAGCAGTCAGTGAGGCACTTGAGGAGATAGAGGGTATCCTAAATCTGACATACAGGAAAGGACCCGAGCTTCCAGAACTCAAGTATGGATTTGCCGATTCCAATTTCATA
The DNA here is from genome assembly GCA_002494625.1 of Archaeoglobus sp. UBA234. Taxonomy (GTDB): domain Archaea; phylum Halobacteriota; class Archaeoglobi; order Archaeoglobales; family Archaeoglobaceae; genus Archaeoglobus_A. Next base: position 90,305 of record DACH01000004.1, on the reverse strand, counting down.
TGCTTCCCCTACGAAACACAGAGAACTGCAATATATGCTGCGGGTCCAATAAGGCAGCCAATGGGAGTTGCTGAAAGTGAAGATGATGCTACTGGAGCCGCTCTGAAGGCAGTACAGGCTCTTGAGCTCATCAGCAAAGGAGCAGCAACATTCCCGAGAGTTGGCGATCTGAGCTATCCAGAGTTCTTCCTGCAAAGGTGCACCCAGTGCAAGAGATGTACGGAGGAATGTCCATTTGGTGCCCTTGATGAAGATGAAAAGGGAACACCAAAACCAAATCCGAACAGATGCAGAAGATGTGGAGTGTGTATGGGTGCATGCCCGGAGAGAATAGTCTCCTTCAAGAACTACAATGTTGACATGATTGGATCCATGGTGAAAACCATCTATGTGCCTGAGGATGAAGAAGAAGGACTGAGATTCCTTGCCTTTGTCTGTGAGAACGATGCCTATCCCGCCTTTGATATGGCAGCTCTGAACAGAATGGAATGGCATCCTGATGTGAGAATAATCCCAGTAAGATGCCTCGGCTCCTTCAATGTCGTATGGATTGCAGATGCTCTCTCCAGAGGTATTGATGGTGCGATACTCATAGGCTGCAAGTATGGAGATGATTACCAGTGCCACTTCATAAAGGGCAGTGAGCTTGCCAACAGAAGAATGGAAAATGTGCAGGAAACCCTTGAGAGACTTGCACTTGAGCCAGAGAGGGTCAAGGTTGTTCAGCTTCCGATATCAGAGTTTGATAGAATTCCAGAAATAATCAATGAATTCGTAGAGGAAATAGAGGAGAACATAGGTCCGAACCCGTATAAAGGGTTCTAATTCATTTATTTTTAAAGGTGAGAATCATGGTTCGAATCGAGCCGGATATCAGGTTTGTTAAGGATTTAATGAAGATGGGTGGTGGAGATCTCAAGAAGTGTTTTCAGTGTGCTACTTGTTCAGTCATCTGCCCACAGTCACCTGATGAGAATCCTTTCCCGAGGAAGGAGATGATATGGGCGCAGTGGGGTTTGAAGGATAAGCTCCTGAGAGACCCGGATATTTACCTCTGCCACCAGTGCAATGACTGTTCCATCAACTGTCCGAGGGGTGCAAAACCCGGAGAGGTACTCAATGCTATTAGAAACTACACTTTCTACGAGTATTCAACTCCAAAGTTCATTGGAAAGCTCTTTACATCTCCCGCATACTTCCCGATTCTGATAGCTATTCCAATCATCCTTCTCTATGCATTCCTCCAGATTCCAGGAGTACTGTTGAGTCCTGAAGGAGAGCATGTTGTTTACGGAAATTTCATCAACCACCTCGCCATTGAAGTAGCTGGAATGCTTGTTGGAGCCTATGTTATTGTAGTGGCTTTGCTAAGCTTCTATAAATACTGGAAAGCAGTGGGCATGTCTTCCGGTCCGGTATTCGAGGTGGAAAGGGGGGTCGAGGGTAAGACAACTATGGTGTCAGGTGGTTTCTGGTATGAATTCTGGAATGCTCTGAAGGACATACTCAGACACACGAAGTTCAGTGAATGTGCTGAGAACAGATACAGGTACCTGGCACATCTTGGAGTTTTTTATGGCTTTATTCTTCTCGGTATCTCAACTCTTGGTGCGGTTGCTTACATGTATCTCTTTGGGGTGAAGGAACTTGCCCTTCCGCTATACGATCCCGTAAAAATCCTGGGCAACATTGGTTTCCTTCTGCTCTTCGGAGGTATGAGCTGGATTGTTTACAGAAGACTCTCTGCATCTGGAACAGCAGGTAAACCAAGCTATCAAGACTGGTTCTTCATAACAGACCTCTATCTGGTGGCAATAACAGGAATTCTGATGGAAGCATCCAGATTAGCTGGTGCAACAGACATAGCTTACCCGCTTTACTTGGTACATCTCGTGCTCGTTTTCATGTTGCTCGCCTACGCTCCGTACTCCAAGTTTGCTCATCTGATGTACAGAGGACTTGCTTACATGTGGGCGAAGAAAACCGGAAGGCTTGTTGGTGCTAAAGAAGCCAGTGAATAATCCAATTAATAAAATTTTTTCTTATTTTTGTATGGAAAACAAAAGTCTTTTTATTTTACTAAACTAATTTTTTAATAAAAAATTAAATAAAAATTTAAGATTTTTCTCTGATAAATATGTACTCGTAGATTACAGCCGCTATCACAGCACCAATTATGGGTCCTACCCAGTATACCCAGTGAGCAGTCCAGACTCCAGACATAATGGCTGGACCGAATGTTCTTGCGGGGTTTAGAGAGGTACCGCTTATTGGACCACCCCACCATATGAGTGCTCCAACAATAAGCCCTATTCCCCAGCCTGCCCATCCGGGCGCAGACTTCCCTGATACTGCGATACCCATTATTGCCCACATGAGCATAAATGTCATGACTATCTCATTCAGGCAGGCTATCGGGGCGCTGTTGCCTATTATTGCTCCAGGCAGGGTAACTCCAAAGCTCACTTTCTGGGCAACTCCAACACCATATATGGCTAAGTGAGTTGCAGAAGCGAGAACGGCTCCAGCAAGCTGTGCGGCTATGTATGGCACAACTTCATTGAGTGGAAAGCGTTTTATCACAGCTAGCCCGACAGTTACAGCCGGGTTTATGTGGCAGCCAGATACGTGGCCAAGGGTATATATCGCCACAGCAATTGCGACGGCGAATGTAAAGCCTATGGCAAACAGTGAAGCTGATGGAGACTCAAACCCAAGCGTAGATGCGAAGGTTATAACGCTTCCAGCACCAAGAAACACGAGTAAATATGTTCCTATTAACTCTGCCAGCATTCTTTTTCCAAGCGAGTATTCACTCATGCTCTCACCTTAGCCTTTATATGCTGTATAGCAGGGCTGGCACAGGATTCTCGGTATGGTTTTACTGAGTTTCTTTGATGGAAACGGATATCCTCCTTCCCAAACTTCAACCTCCTCTCTCACAAGGTGCTCCATGCAAACTCCCATCCCGCATACGATGCAGATGGCAACGGCATCGGTGTCTTTACCCTCGGTAGCACAGATATAGCATTTCATCGAAAACCCTCCTCAACATCCTTCAATAAAAAAAGAAAAAAAGATTAAACTGCCTCTTTCCACTGGCACCATTCGTGTCTGAAGTCAACCAGGCATGCAGTTCCGCACTCTTTGCAGACCCTTGCTGGAGCGCCTGGGGTCTCCTTATGCAGTGCAATTATGTTTGTCATCATTGTGGCTGTAACAGGCTCGCTCGTTAGCAAACATGGGTAATCAGCTAATCTCATCAACGCTGAGAATCTTACAGTTATCGCACATCCCGGATAGGTGTATCTCTGTGGGTTCATTATAACCTCGTTCTCGTCTACTGGTTTGAGGTTCACATCGAATCCTGCCACCTTTGGTACAAATTCTCCACCTGCTCCGTTCTCACTTCTTCTCGCTTTGTCAAGATATCTCCACCCTCTGTATATCATGTCCATGAAGTCGTGGTTGTGTAATTCAGCTGCACCACTCCTTGTTGGATAAAGCTGCACATAGTTGTGGTACCTCTTCGTCAGCATATCAATAACCATCGGAGCGTTGAAGCCATCGAGTTCTAAGATATACTCGACAGCACATGCCGTTGACCCGGTTGCAAGAGTCAGCAGCTGGTATATATTCTTAAATCCGTCTACCGCGCCCCTCAGTGTGGTCTCCATAACCTCCGTCACAGCCTCGATTATTGCCATTACAACATCGTCCTTACACATGTTAAATGTTGACTGGGCAATGTGGTGGGAAATATCTCCAACACAGTATGCTGGGACTGTAACGATGTTTCCGTAGTGCACTCCATCATCGATTGCCTCTTTAACTGCCCCTTCCATCTTCTTCCTGTACTCTGACATGTACTTCCTCACATCGAAGGACTGATGTCCAAGATCATCCATCAGCTTTGCCTGCGCATCTACTGGACTTTCGTATATGTACTTAACCATCTCAACCTCTTTCTTAACAGCATCAGCCACTGTTGCACCGTTCTCGACCTCATTAGCAAACACATCACCTATTCCGTATGATGTGTTCATTCCCCATGATTTGGCAGCAAGAATTGCCTGCTTGTGCTCCTTCGGTATATCTGTCTCCCTCAGGATTCTGTTCACGATATTGCTCGTGCTTCCTGGAATCAATGCAAAATCAACCACACATGTTGGGCCGTAGAAACCACCATACCTTCTGACAGATTCTTTTCCAATAAGGGCTTCAGCCTTTCCTATTGCTTCAATGAATTTCTCCATGCTCTTCTTGAATTTTTCATCCTCATCGTACAGAATTTCAAGCACAACCGGGGTCTGATAGTGCTCCACAAAAGGATCATCTTCTGGCCGCACAGTTTTCGTTAAACTCTTCAGGATTTCGTAGTGGGCATTTATCGAATCCACATGCAATCTGAAAACAGCCTTACTCTGATCACCCATTGCCTTCATCTTGTTTGCTGCATCTACATACGCTTTTGTGTCTTCAATTACAAACTCTTGACCTCTTTTTCTTTTGACTGTCTCAACATCAGCCCTCTGGGCTGCCATGGCTTCATCAACAATCTTCTCATACAAATCTCTCATAAAATCACCATATTTTTATTGTTTTTACTCTGGTAAATACTATTTGTGATATATCTTTTAAAAAGGATTGGAGGACATGTCCACCATAACCTATTTAGTTATTGATGGATATATCCACCGTTATGTATATTGCTAAGATTAAACTTCATCAGTCCACCTGCTCTCTTGCGTATGCAACACAGGATGGAAGACTTTCAATGCAGATCGTAGAGTATATTCTTCTGAATGATCAGGATGCAGTTTTTCTATGCAGGATTGAGAATGTAGATGGGGATCTGAGGAGATATTTCAAAGTTATGGAGGAGCATGAATCAACAAGATTCCTGCAAATTCTTGAAAAAACCCCGACAAACATAGATTTTATTGCAGTTATAAGGGATACAACAGGTATAAAGGCTTTTGAAGACTCATATTGCTTTGTAAAACCACCCATAATGGTGAGAAACGGTAACAAGTACTACACGGTTTATGCCCCCGATGTCAGGCATCTTAAAACAGCGTATGAAAAGCTGAAGAAGATAGGAAAATGGGAGGTTCTTGAGATCAAAGCTCCTGAATCCATAAAGACAATTTTAACTACTTCTCAAACCCGTGCGTTGAAGGTGGCGTATGAGATGGGTTATTTCTCTAAAAGGAGAAATGTAAATCTCGAAAAAATTTCAGATGCGCTTGGAATATCTAAAAGTGCAACTCACAAGCACATAAAGGAAGCAGTATCCAGGATTGTTCATGAATATTTTGAAAAGAACTTCAGAGATCTGGAAGAACATATTTTCTGAGTTATCCTATGAGGATTCCATGAAAACAGTTTTGCAAAAAAAGTCACAAGTCCGTAAATTTAAATAAGCTTTGATCAACCATTATAATGGAGTATAGAAAAATATATAAATTAGAAAGTCTTAAATAGTACTTCAAAAACAGGGATAAAAGTTTTTCGCAAAAGTTAAAAAGGTGATGGATTGAAACTGAGGGAGGCAGGGACCTTCATCCATGTATCTGGCACCGGATTTGTTGTGGTAAGAGCTAATCCTGACTCTTTACCACCAATCGGTGCTGAAGTGGTTACAAGAAAAATGGAGAGGGTAGGTAATGTTTATGATATTATTGGTCCAGTGAAATCCCCTTTTGTACTTGTGAAACCAGTGAAGGGAATAAAAGTGTTGAATAATCTTCCATCTGAAAAATTGTTTGTTAAGGGTGAGGATAATGTCGGAAGTAGAAAAGGTAAAGGAAGTAGAAAAGAAAGAAGTAGAAAAAGAAGAAGAGGCTAAGGAAATTGAGAGAGAGGATACCTTAGAGTTATGTCCTGAGTGTGGAAGCCCTAGGCTAATAAGAGATTACAGAAGAGGTGAATTCATCTGTCAGGATTGTGGACTTGTTCTTGAGGACACATATATCGATGCAGGCCCAGAATGGAGGGCTTTCGATAGCGAACAGAAAGAGAAGAGAAGCAGAGTTGGAGCACCGGTTACCTATACAATTCATGATAAGGGACTCTCTACAATTATAGACTGGAGCAATAAGGATTTTTATGGCAAATCAATCTCTGTGAGAAACAGGGCACAGCTTTTCAGGCTCAGAAAGTGGCAGAGGAGAATAAGGATTAGCAATGCTACGGAGAGAAATCTTGCCTTTGCTCTAAGCGAGCTTGACAGAATGGCTTCCGCTCTTGGTTTGCCAAAAAGCGTAAGAGAAACTGCAGCGGTTGTTTACAGAAAAGCGGTTGATAAGAACCTGATAAGGGGCAGGAGCATAGAAGGGGTTGTTGCTGCGGCTCTCTATGCTGCGTGCAGACAGGCAGGGGTACCAAGAACCCTTGATGAAATAGCAACATATTCGAGAGTTGATAGAAAGGAAATTGGTAGAACCTACAGGTTCATTGCAAGGGAACTTGGCTTAAAGCTGATGCCAACCAGCCCCTCTGATTATGTCCCCAGGTTCTGTGCAGCACTCAATCTCAGCGGAGATGTTCAGAAGAAGGCTATAGAGATAATAAAGAAGGCTGAAGAAAAAGAACTCACTTCTGGAAGGGGTCCAACTGGAGTAGCTGCAGCAGCAATCTACATAGCCTCCATTCTTGGAGGGGAAAGGAGAACTCAGAGAGAAGTTGCTGAGGTTGCAGGGGTTACAGAGGTTACAATAAGAAACAGGTACAAGGAGCTGGCAGAAAAGCTTGGAATCGAAATAATTCTTTAAATCAATTACTCTTTATTTTTTTATGTTCCCGGACTTTTAATCTCTGCAACTCTTTTAAGTTTTAAATGTGATTTTCAAATTTGAGTCTACTGGAAGTTCACGATACATTTAAAAAGAAAGAGAATATATTTAATAGGAGATGACAGTTGATTTCCTTTCTGAGAGGTACAGACTAAAAATTAAAAGGGTATATCCTGAGGACTGTGAACTCTGCATTACAGGATACACTGGAAAAAAGTGCAAGTACCTCCTCAGAATAAAAAGAGACCTTTACTGCATAAGAGAAGCTGTGAAAGGAGTTGATTCCAGATTGAAGTATTGAATTCCTTCAGATAATCCTGATCTAAGCCTTTCAGGAGCTTTTCCAGGATATAACCGTTTTGAGATTTCATCAGATATAACAAAACTGTTAAATTCTCAAATGGATTTCATAAAAATACCTGAATTCGAGGTGAACCATGAGAATTAGTACATTAATCCTTGCAGGTGGTAAGGGGACCCGGCTCTGGCCTCTCAGCAGGGAAGATCATCCCAAGCAGTTTTATAGCATATTTAACAAATCTCTTTTCAGAAAAACAGTTGAAAGAGCTCTGATTTTTTCAGATCCAGATGAAATTTATGTGGTAACCAATAAAAGGTATAGATTCAGGATTCTGGATGAACTGGAAGAGATGGATCTAAAAATACCGGAGGATAACATTCTGCTTGAACCACAGGCGAAAAACACGCTTCCGGCAATACTGTATGGGATAAAAGCTATTGGTGGTGGTGCCGATTCAGTTGCAGTGCTACCGTCAGACCATTTTATTGAAGAAAGTGAGAACTACAGGGATGCTGTCAGAGAGGCTGTTAGAATCTCCTCTGAATATCTTGTTACCTTCGGTATCAAACCGGTAAAGCCACACACAGGCTATGGTTATATCAAGCCGGGTGAGAGGATTGGAGAAATCAGTCACAGGGTTGAAAGCTTTGTAGAAAAACCAGATATTGAAACTGCCCGAAAGTATATGGATTCAGGTTATCTGTGGAACAGCGGAATGTTCATGTTCAGTCCTGAGCTGTTTTTAGATGAGTGCAGAAAGCATCAGCCTGATGTTGCATATGCCTTTGATTCTGAGGAAGAGATTGAACGCATTTATTCCTATCTCCCTGAACTCTCTGTTGACTTTGGGATAATGGAAAAGACTTCAAGGGCTGCTGTGGTGGAGCTGAACACTTTCTGGAGTGATGTTGGAAGCTTTGATTCACTCTATGAGATTTTTGAAAAGGATGAGGGAGGAAATGCGGTAAAGGGAGAATGCATTTCAATAGATTCCTATGGGAACCTTGTTTTTGGAAAGAGACTTACTGCACTGGTTGGTATGAGAGATGCTGTTGTTGTTGACACAAAAGATGCTATTCTGGTTTGTAGCAGAAGTGAAGCCCAGAAGGTAAAACAGGTTGTGGAAATTTTGAGAGAAAGAGGAGATAAAAGAGCCAGAGAGCACAGAACCGCTCACAGACCGTGGGGAAGCTATACTGTTTTAGAGGAGAATCAGTTTTATAAGATAAAAAGACTTACAGTTAAACCAAAGAGGAGATTAAGTCTTCAGAAGCATTATCACAGGAGTGAGCACTGGGTTGTGGTGAAAGGAACAGCAAAAATAACGGTTGATGGTGAAGAAAGAATCCTCAGAAATGGAGAGAGCACATTCATACCTGCTGGAACTCTCCACAGACTTGAAAATCCTGGATTAATCCCGCTCGAAGTTATCGAGGTTCAAATTGGAGAGTATTTAGAGGAGGACGATATTGAAAGGTTTGATGATGATTTTGGAAGATAGAGCTTTAAAGAAAAACACGGTTTTCAAAGGTGCATAAAATGGATACACTTTATATCCTCTTCCTGTTTGCCTATGTTCCCTCACTGGCGATTTTGTGGTATTTTTACAGCAAAGATCGTCTTGAACCTGAGCCGAAAAGATATGTAGCCATGACATTCGTATATGGGGCTGTGGTATCGATTGGGATTGCAATTTTTTTAGAGAAAATCCTTCAGGAAATTTTCCAGGATACTATTCCTCCAGTTTTGGCTATATCTCTCTTTTCAGCGATTGTTGAGGAGCCATCCAAGGCTCTTGCAATCAGATTCCCCTATGATGCAGGTCAGATGGATGGGGTAATGGATGGAGTTGTTTATGGAGTGGCTGCAGGACTTGGTTTTGCAGCTACGGAGAACTTTCTTTACGGCATTGGGTTTGGAGTTGAAGTTACCTTGTTCAGGGTTCTCCTGATACCAATTGGACATGGAGCATGGACATCAATAACGGGAGTGGGTTATGGGCTGAAATCGGAGGGTAAAGTAGGCTCAGTTGTGCCTTTTCTCCTTATTGCGATTGTTTTCCATTTTTCCTGGAACTATCTTGTAATAATTTCCTCAGAATTCTATCCCTACATGCTGTTTCTTGTTATTGTGTTTCTTCTCAATATAGGAATTCTGAGATATTTTGTCAGTCTTGGCTATAAAGAGGATGTGGAAAAGTTCGGGGGATAGGTTGATTTGATTGAGAGCACAACTTCTTTTTTAATTGTCGCAATCTCTTTCCAGTTATTATGATATTTCAACAAAATTTTTATGTTTTCTGTGTTAATTCTTGAATAATGCCAGAGCTTCTCGATGAACATGGGGTATCACCTCTGATAGGATTGATTCTTTCTCTTGCAATTATTATGGGGCTCATCGGCTTACTGCAGAGCTATGCTGTTCCACTGTGGAATTCTGAAGAGGAGGCAATGCATTATCTGAAGCTTAAAGACCAGATTATGCAGATACCGGGCATTATTGACAATGCAGAAAAAACAGGAACATCGTCGAGTATTCGTCTTGATTTGGGAATGGAGTATCCTGCAAGAATATTTTTATTCAACCCCCCTCCTTCTCCAACAACAATCTCTTCATACAACAACTCGGTTTTGATAACATATACAGAACAACTGCCAGATGGAAGCACCCAGATTGTTACCAAGTCTTTTGTAACAAAATCATTTGTTATTGAGCCTGGATACTATTACTCAGAGGTTCCAGATTTAGTTTATGAACTTGGTTCAGTTTTTGAATCCGGGACAGTTGATAGAATGATCTCACCGGTAAAGATTATTTCGGGAAATCAGCTGAAGTTTGAGGTTTTATCAACGAACTTTGGAAGTTATTCAGGAACTGAAACTCTTCTCCTTAACTTTCAGCCAGTTTCAAGAGGATCAAAAATAAGCCTTCTGAACTGCACTATAAATTTCACAACTCGCTTTCCCACAGAGTGGTATAGGGTGTTTAACTCTCTCGGATACAATGTTACTGTCAATGGAGATTGGGTGAATGTGACAATTGACTCCCCTCTTTTCCTCTCTTTGCCCTATTTTGCCGTAACAAAGGATATAGTGGGTGCTGAGAAACTGCAGGCATACAGAATTATAAAACTGGGGGTGGATACAAATATTCTCACCGGACAGAGCGTCTCACTTGGTGTAAAAGTGGTTGATTATTACGAAAATCCTGTTCCCGGAGAGATTATAAAAGTGAATGTAACCGGAACGGGGTATATTCTGCCAGATAAGGTGAATGAGACAACGGTGGTTACGGGAGACGATGGAATAGCTGAAGTTGTTTTCTCGTCAGATTATCCGGGATCCTCAACTGTCTGGATGAACTCGAGTGTGGGGAATATCAGCTATTCACTGACAATAGCAAGTGGAAGTGGTCCGCCAGTTGCTATGACTCTCGACCTCTCAGCTGAACCATCCGGGGTAACTCATTACAGGCTAATTTCAACGCTCAAGGATTTTGAGGGAGTACCACAGCCTGATTACAACATTAGCTTTGCAGCAAACCCCTTCACCATAAGTATCGATCCACTCATCAATGAGACAGATATAACCGGGAATGCGACATCCATTGCAGGAGTTGATGCGTGCAGCTATGAACTTTCAAACACGACTTTTGGTATCTTCTCAAAACTCGAGCCTTGGGGAACACCCTATGATCAATTATCCAATCTGACTCTCCCGAATTACCCCTGGGAGAGTGGCTGGAAATACAGGAGGAACATAACAATAACTTCAACCGAAATGAGAACAGATTACCCTGTTGAAATAACACTTACCAGTGGAAACTTTGACTTCAGCAATTCAAATGGAAATGACCTGAGATTCTTCGCAAATTACACAAGAACAGTTTACGAGACACCAATAACCCTCAGAGCTTACCCGGTTTACAAGCTTCCTGTTACTTTATATCCTCCATCCTTTGAAATAAAGAGAGTAAATATAACTGTTCACAGGGATGGGTGGTGGAATCAGAGCTGGGACTATAGAAAACCTGTAAACTTCGATTCAGCTGGTAAGTTTGTAAGGATAGAACTCAACAGCTCAAATTTCGACTTCTCAAAATCAACGGGGGATGATATCCGTTTCGTTAAAACCATAAAGGTAGCTGAAATTCCAATAAAAATATCCTCTACTTACTCCATCATGGGCTATCAGCTCCTCATAAATATTACTGAACCTTCGATACTGAATCTTATTGCAGATGGTTCGGACATCAGGTTCTATTCATCATCAACTCAGAATCCATACAGTGAACCATACACGGGTATTCCTTACTGGATTGAGGAGATAACTGGAAATTATGCAAAAATATGGATAAAGCTGGATGTTGTACAGGGTGACCAGTACATATATATGTATGCAGGAAAACCAAGCACTCCAAAATCCAGTTTTAACTCAGTTTTCACAAAGGATCCAGATGCCCCCTCTGATTCTGGGCTTCTGGCTGAATATCATCTGGATGAAGGGAGTGGCACTTCTGCTTTTGACGACACTTCGAATGGATATACAGCCACCCTCTTCAGCCCACAATGGGTGGGACGAGATGGTGGGGTGTGGGATAGCAGACAGGATGTCAGTTTTTCAACCGGTGATTCTCTCAGGTTTGACTCCTCCTCAGATAGAATGCAACTCCCTCACACGATTCTTGATGGAAGAACAGAAATCAGTTTTGAGTGCTGGATCAACACAACGGATGACATTTTTGCAATCATATCCGGCGCAAATTCAGGACAGAACAACGAGTATCTGATATACTACAGTGGAAGTACCCTCTATCAGTTTATCAAGGGTGCTTCCAGAACTGTATCTGTAACTCTTAACGATGGGATATGGCATCATGTAGCAATTGTAAGACACTCAAATGGCTACATAGATTATTTTGTTGATGGAAATCTCGTGGAAACCGATACTGGATTGAGCTCCGATCCCCTCTCGATTGATACCGGTGGCCTCTGGATTGCAAGTGAGCAGGATTGTGTTGGGGGTTGCTGGGATTCATCTCAGGAGTTTGATGGAGTCATCGATGAGATAAAAATTTATTCAAGAGCCCTATCACAATCAGAAGTCAGGGCACATTATGAGAGAAGAGTTCATGCTGTGGAACCAGAGGTAAAAATCTGGTATCCGGTTAGAATAATAGAAGAAAGACACGAGGAAATACCATTTTTCATTGAGTATTACAATCCATCTCTTGAAAAGGCAGCAATCTGGGTTAAATCAGAGAATTCCACAGTTTACCTCTACTATGGAAACCCATCAGCTCAGCCAGCATCAAGTGGGAGCGGAGTTTTCAGATTTTTTGATGATTTTGATGTATGGAGTGGATGGAGCAATTATAGTTCGGGTTATGTTGAACCATTTGATTTGAACGGGGATCAAGTTCTGAGGAAGTACGGCAACAATGATCCCAATGGAGGATGGAAAAGTGTTGGCTTTACAGTTTCTGACTTTATTCTTGTCTACAGAGATTACAGGAGATCGGGTGACACCCAATCAGGTTCACTCAATAGAGTTAGCTTAGAAGATGCGAACTGGAACGGCTACGGAATCCGCAGAACAGGCAATACACTGGGATCAGGTAATTTCAACATAGAGATCAGGAATAACGCGGTAGGATCAACTCTCACAGCCGATACAGCAAATATGCCGATGGACAACTGGTACACTCTAATTTTAACAAGAAGTGGAAATGAGTTAAAGGCAAGAATTTATGATGAGAATGGTTTAATAAAGGAGATTACAGCATCTGATTCAACTTATAGCAGTTTTGACAGGGTTGCTGTAAGGGGAGGATACACTTACTACCTTGAATTTGTGGGAGTGGATGAGTACACGGGCGAGTCAGGATACAACCTCGGAGAGGAAGAGGGTAAAAGCTGGTATGGCTGGTTCAATATCAAACTCCCTTCGAGCTTCTCATCGACATCGGATGGTAGAGACATAAGATTCTTCTCCTCAATTGTTTCTGATCCATATGCAGGAGGAAATCTGAACCATAATCTGTCTGTTTCAGGAGATTACTTTGATATATGGGTTGAAGTACCTCAGTCTCAGGCGTTCAGTGATGAAAAAACGATCTTTATGTACTATGGATATCCTGCAGCCTCACAAATTTCAATGCCACCATATCAGCCTTCTGACATTTCAGCCTTCCATGAAGCTCCTGTAACAGCGGGGAACAGGTATCTCCCCCTTGGTGAGTACCAGCTTCCACTCGTGATCGATGACCAGGATGTATTGATGAGGATGAAAGAGAATGGAGAGGACATTAGGGTCTTTGAGGTTGAAGTTTCTAATCCATATCAGAATACGACAGGGAAGGTTCCATTCTGGATTGAGTCAAAGAACGATACACTATTGAAACTATGGGTTAAGACCACCCTCAACTCTCCAAAGACAATTTACATCTATTATGGTGTTGGTGGTGTAAACTCTGAAAGCAACGGAGAAGCTGTTTTCGACTTCTTCGATGACTTTTCAGAAAACTCACTTAATACTTCAAAGTGGGAAATCATGAATTCTCCGGACTACTCTGTAGGTGATTACCTGAGAATGCATGGAGCAACGGGATGGATAAGCCCCTCAATGAGCGGCTCATATTTGATGGCAAAGTGGAACAGGGGAAGTATACCAGATGCTTTTGCGGTTGAATGGAGGCAGAAAGTTACATCTGTTGAACCTGCTGAAAGAGGACAGATTGGTGTGGCTGGGATAAAACTTGACGGCTCTGTAGTTGTTTTTGCGGGAACCGAGGACACATCAGATACATCAGCGACACTGTCAAATGTATTTCTGAACAATCTCGGAGTAGTTTACTCTTCAGCAGTCCAGACCGAGGTAGATGAGAGATTCAGACTTGAAAAAGATGGCTCCAACTATTTCCTCTACAGAAATGGCAATTATCTTTCTTCCACCTCCACATCAGAAACACTCTATGCTCTTTCAATCGCTGCTGGTCAGAATGGGGATTATCTCGATCTGGCTCTCATCGACTTTATATTTGTCAGAAAGTACTCAAAGTATGATTCCATGATAAATTACTCAATATCACTCCCAGAAAAAATCTCCTACTCCTCTTCAGAGGTTCTGAAGCCCTTCAGGATAATCATAGAGGATAATAACATTCTGAGTCACATCGCAACATCGGATGGGAGAGATATAAGGTTCTTTACTCAGCAAGTCTCAGATCCCTATTCTGAAACTTCAAACAGGATACCGTTTTATATTGAAGAGCTAACATCTGACAGGCTTGTAGTATGGCTTAAACTTGAGTTCATCGGAGAGAAGACAGTATACATGTACTATGGTGATCAATCTTCGGCAGTTCAGCTCAGCAATCCATCTGATGTATTCAATACAGTTGACGGGGTAGTAGGATTATGGGATTTTGAGGATGCTGATGGTGGTATTGTCTATGACAAATCACCACTGGGTAATAATGGTGAGATGAACAATGGAGCTTTTCTGGTTAGTGGAGTTAAGGGGAGAGCCATAGAGTTCGATGGTGTAAATGACTACATCGAAGTGCCTGATAGTATTTATCTCAGTCCCCAGGATAACACAGGCAATGAGGACACAGGAATGCTCACGGTAGCTGCATGGGTCAAGGTTCTGGAACTTGATACTGACTCTCATCAACAGACAAGGCAGCCTGTGGTCTCCAAAGGTAACTCCGGAGCCTGGGAGTATGCACTCTATGTTTACGATGATTATCATTTCGGTTTTTCGCTCTGGAGGAGTAATGGTGCAGAACATACGGAGATTGTAGACTATGATCATCCCTTTGAACTGAATAAGTGGTATTTCGTTGCAGGTGTTTACAAGAAAGGGGAATACAACAGCATCTACATCTTCAACGAAACCTCCTATGTCGGAATGTATTCAGAAACGACCCAGATTAGAGATCCCGGAGATGGCACAACTCCCCTGAGGATAGGTTCAAGAAACGATGGACAGTTTTTGAAAGCTGTGATAGATGATGTTATAGTCCTTAACAGAACTCTGAGTTTTGAGGAGATCCAGCAGATAAAGGACTCCAGATTCCTCAAAGCAGGAGATGTTGTTGCACTTGCAGACATCTCAAAGCCACCGGAGGTCTCTACCGGAACCGAGGTAGAGATTTCCAATGGAACTGAATTAAAATACTGTCCCTATGATGTACAAAGCTGGGGAACGAATGCGGTTATAAATATAAAGGTTCCATATCTCAGTGTGGGAGAAACGGTGGTTGAGATGTACTATGGCTATGAAAAAGCCTATCCTGAAGAATGCAATATTTCGACTGCATACACTCTACCATACACCATAGGGCAGAGAGAAGATGTGGGGTAGTATTTATTAAGGTCAGTTAAAACTGAAAAATCAATCATTCTTCATTCTCTTCAACTCTTTCAGGACCCTTGCTCTTTTTCTCCAAATGTACTTATCTTCTTTCTGTACTCCTCGTATCTTTTCATAGCCTCATCAGCCTTCTCTTTTTCACCAAGATTCTCATAAGCCTCGGCAACATGTTTCCACCATGATTCATCCTCTTCAGCCTCTTTGAGACAGTATTCCAGAAACTTCTCCCACGCCTTTTTGCTTCCTTCCTTTTCTCCAAGCTTTTCCTGTATCCTTGCTACATCTTCCCAGAAAACCCCTTCCTCCTCAGCCTCCCTGATGTAATAATCAAGAGCTTTTTTCCACATTTCTTCAGCTTTTTCTCTGTCTATTTCTTCCCACATCTTTGCCACATCTTCCCAGTACCATGGTTCATCCTCGGCGTACTTTTCCAGACATCTCGCAGCTCTCTTTAGATCTCCCACCTTCTTCCAGAACTCATGTGCCTCTTTCCAGTAATATATTTCTCCCTTCTCCTCAGCAATTTTCTCGTAAAGTTCAGCTGCTTTCTCGTATTCTTCAGCTTTTTCAAAGCACCAGGCAGCAGACTCCATCATTCCTGCTTTGATGTAGTTCTCAGCAGCCTTGGAGTAATTTTCAGCCTTTTCATATTTTCTTGCAGCAGCTCTGAAGTTGCCTGATTTTTCAAGGGATGATGCACTTCTGATTCTCTCGTAAAAACTGAGATCAGGCTCCGTTATCCACCATACTCCACCTATGAAGGCTAGGATGTAGAGTACTGTCACATAACCAACATGGATTGGCTCTTTCCAGGTGTAGCACTGATAAAGGGCGTAGGCGGAGGTTATTAGGCCGATTAGAGTCAGTAAATTGTATTTGAAGGATCTGGCATATAGAAGCACACCAAACATTATTGCGAAAATGACAAAAAGCCCCAGATATGCCAGCCCAAGGATTAATCTGGTCAGGAAAATTATGCCGAAATAATGCCATATGCCTCCAATTATGGCTAAAATAATTACAGCGAAGCCTATTATTGCTGCGGTCAATCTATCCATTTAGATCACCTATAAGTTGAGCGTATTTTTTGGTTAAAATGTTTTCGGGTTAATATGGTAATGCATTCGGCTACCGAATCTTGAAGCAATCAATACAAAAAGGTTTATTTTTTGAGAGACAACCTGAAGAGGATGATTGATGAAAAACTTATCGAGAAATTTTACTCCAAGCTTTTCACAATTCCGAGAAAGAGAATAACCATTGCAATTGGAGTTGTGACAATAATGCTGGCATCTTTTCTTAATGGAATAGTGAGTAAAACCTTCTTCGCACAGCGATATTTCTTTGTGGGACTTGCACTTATCACCTCACTCTTCATTTCTTCGAGATTAATCAGATTGGCTCTCAATAGCAGGAGAGTTTTTTTCTTAGCTCTTTTCATTCTGATTTTTGTTGAAATATTTGACTTTATTGCAATCCATTTGTTGAATAATTTTAATCTGATAATAATGGCTCCAGCAACAATGGCTGCGGGACTGACGATGATTCTGTATTTCACATCAGAATCCTCTGCACTGAAAACTTCGGTTATATCATCGTCCATTCTGGTTGCAATCTATCCTGTTAATTTTATTTTCTCCTTTGAAGCTCCACACAGGTTCACGGCTTACTCCCTGACAATACTGCTTGGTGTTATGTTCTCCTTTGCATTTCTGCGCTATATCGACAGAAACTACGGCAAGTTCAATGTTAAGAAAATGTTAAAAGCTTTTTTACTATTCTGGCTAACATCTGAACCCAAATTTTTTGAAAAAGAGCTGGAAAAACTTTCTGAAATAAAAAAGGGCTATGTTAGCTGCATTAGAATAGATGATGTTTCTTTGATGTCTTCTTCCTTTCATCCCGGACCTTTGAGAAACATTGGGGGGGCAAGACTTGTTGAAGAGATGCTCAGGAGATATGGGGGAATTTACATGCATTCAGCAGTTAAGCATGATTCCAATCCCTCGACATCACGGGATGTTGAAAAAATAGTTGAATCTGTAAGCTGCACAGGAGTCAAGCTCAAACCCCTCAAACCCCTCAAACCGGCTGAAATAGATGGAGAAAGGTTTACAATACTCGTTTTTCCCTTTGACAGGTTAAAGATTGTTTTTATATCGGGAAAAGAGGCAATTGATGACATTCCCGAGGAAATCGCAACCTTTGCAGAGAAGGTTCTCGGTGAATGTATTGTTGTTGATTGCCACAACTGCCACAAAAGCGGGTATGAGCTAACTAAGGAAGATCTTGATGAACTCAGGAGTTTGATTGAGAGGGCGGGGGGTATTGATTTTGATGGGGTAAAAGAATTCAAGTATGCTTTTCTTGGTAAAGATTTCGAAACAAAAAACACCTGCGGGAAAATTGCCCTGCTTTTGCTGGATTATGATGGAGATAAATATGCTATTTTAATGCTTGATGGAAACAACATTTGCTGTGATTTCAGAAGGGATATTGAAAACTGGTTCAAAAGCGCAGGGATAAATGGAATTGTTATATCGACAGACAATCATGCAAAAACTGGTATATCTCCCAAAATTGGATACATGCCGGTTGGTAGTGATGAGGTTGAGAGAAAGATGATAGCTGATTTCGTCAAAGAGGCTATCAAAACAACTCCTGAAAGAACAGAAAGCATTGCCTATAGCAGGAATGAGGTGGAAGTCAAGGTAATGGGGAATGCCTTTTTTAAATCAGTTGAGAATGCCTTCAGAGATGTTGGTGAGAAGGCGATTTACCTTTTTTTTGCGGTCATTCTCGGGCAATTTGCAGTTTCAATTCTTCTGGGTAATATGATCTTTTAGAGAGTTACCAGTTTTACTAGTATTTTTTGATAAAAACTTTCATGATGATGGGCAAATCAGAATGCTAAAATTTAAATTGCTGAAAATCTATTATTAGCGACTGGTGACGGTATGAGGGTACTTCTGGTTGAGGACGATGAAGATGTTCTGGATATTTTTAAAATGATGCTCGAGGGGTTTGAGGTAATTGAAGCCACTAACGGGGAGAAGGCTGTGGAAGTTTACAAAAAAGCTGAACCCGATGTTGTGATAATGGACATTTTGTTGCCTGAGAAAAGTGGGATAGAGGCAACAAAAGAGATTCTCTCGTATGATCCCAAGGCAAAAATCATTGCGATAACAGCATTTCCAAGAAAAAATAAAGAGTTGATGCTTGAAGCAGGAGCTGTGGATGTAATAGAGAAACCCTTCAGGAAAAAAGAATTGATTGAAAGGATATATAAATACGCTGGAAAGTGCGATTGAGCGTACAAAGCTCTATTTTATCTGATCTAACAGGTCATTAAACCTCTCTTCTATCTTTCTTAGCTTGATGAAAGCAGTCAAAAATATTGCAAGCCATAGTACTGTTACAATAAGGACTGCAACAAAAACCGAGCTAAAGTCATCCATGGTTTTCACCCCCGAGAGAACTCTTTTCTATCTCTAATTCATCCAGCATAAGCTTCAAACTCTCTGCTCGACTCTCAATCAGGAAGTATGAGATAAAAAGCAGAATGAAAGCCAGCATCATTATTCCCAATGTTGAACCAACATCAAGGCCAATTTTCAGTTCTTTTGTTGAGGGATGGAGGGAGAAACCAATGAAGGATGAGAGGTAACTCAGGGGTATGGTTGCGTATCCGAAGATTGAAAAAACAGCCGAGTTTCTGGCTTTTACCTCATTATCTTCTATTGATGCCCTGAGTGCGAAGTAGGCAACATAGACAAACCATAGAATGAGAACGGCTGTCTCTCTCGGATCCCAGTTCCAGTAAGAGCCCCATGCAACCTTAGCCCATACTGAACCGCTTATAAGAGCAGCTGTTATGAGAAAAAGTCCTGCCTTGGCAGAAGTCACCGCATAGACATCATAACTCTCTTTCCTCTTCAGAAGGTAGAGTATCGAAAACACAAGGGTGAGGGTGAAAGCTAAGAAAGAGGTTACCGCGGATGGAACATGGAAGAAAATCACTCTATAGTTGTTCTCGAGAGAAGGAGAAGGAGACGCCGGGAGAACAAGGAGTGATGTGTACGCTCCATAAACAAAGAGTATAGTTCCCAGAAGGAATAGTGCCAGTGAGCGCATGTTGAAGAGTTGAAAGCATGCTATTTGAATTTTTCCACACCACAGATTGCGTTAGGTTTATATTCAAAAAATGATATCGGAAAACATGACAAAAGTTTACCGCAGTAGAACAGATAGAGTAATTTTTGGTGTATGTGGTGGACTTGCGAGGTATTTTGGTGTTGATTCAACAATACTCAGGCTTATATTCATCCTGGCAACGATTTATCACGGTTCAGGAATCCTGATTTATATAATTCTTGCAGTAATAATGCCCGAAGAGAAGAAAGATATTGTTGAGGGAGTGGAGGAAATTCCTGAATCACATGAGAGAAGAAAGCTTCTTGCTGCAGGTCTTATATTGCTGGGGGTATATTTCCTGCTGAAAGATTTCATCTTCATTCCTATATCATCATCACAGGTGTTCGGGTTGATAATCATCCTTCTCGGTATAGCTCTGCTTTTAAAGAGGAGATGAAAAATGGGGAGAAAGATTTTCTGGGGTATTGCTCTGATTTTTATTGGGTTGCTTTTGCTAATAGAGCCCCAGAAATACATTGAGCTTGAGTTGCCAGTTTATCAACTCATTGATTTTTTTAAAAGCTATGAAGTATTCGCTCACCTCTGGCCTGCCACATTAATTTTTATTGGGCTTGCAATCCTGACAGATGGCTGGTTGAGGAGGTTCTTCATAGTTATTGCACTTATTGTGGCAATTCTTTCAGCTACAACCAGCGTCTATCACGGATTAATGTTCTTTCAGAAACTCGATAATGAAATTGAGTTTGTTTCAGGAAATATTGTTATTGAGTGGGTGAAGGAGCATGAAGGTTCTGTGGTTGTGAACACAACTTCGCTGGATGTTAGCTTTGCTTTTGGCAATCTTATGGTCTATCTCCCTAATGACAGAGATGTATCATTGAGGATTGAAGGTGGAGTTGGGGATATAGTCATCGTGGCTCCAGAAAATGTTGATGTGAGGGTAAGGGGCGAATCCGGAATTGGTAAAATCCAGAACCTGCACAAGGTGGTTGAAAGGGAGCACTTTGCTGACATCTACTATACACTTGGGATTGGGAACATTGAAATCAGATAGCTGAATCAGGTAACCCGATACCATTTCTTAAAATTTTTAAATTTTCTTTTCTTGGATCGGTTATCTCATACTAACCCTAATTTCTTTGGATTTCTGTAGAACATATTCTCATAGGTTGATTTTTTCAATTTCAGCTCTTCAAGCTCAGTCATAACTCTTGGGTAGGTCATCAGGGGAAAATCTGTGCCGAAAAGCACCTTATCACTGAGAATGCTGTTCATCTGTTTGACAACAACCTCCGGGATGTATTTAGGGCTCCATCCGGCTATGTTGAAGAAAACATTCTCATTTCTTCTGACAACTGCAAGAGCCTCCTCATACCAGGGATATCCGAAATGTGCGATTATTAGCTTTAAATCCGGAAAATCGACTGCCACATCATCGATATAAATCGGCTTACAGTATCTGATTTTCGTGCCAGCATGAAATTGCGTTCCGGTGTGGAAGAGAACGGGAATTCCAAGCTCATTTGCAAGCCTGTAAAGGGGGTACATCTTCTCATCGTTTGGGTTGAGCATGTGGAGGTGGGGCATCAGCTTCAAACCTTTCATCCCCATTTCATCCACAGCTCTCTCAAGCTCTTTTAGTGCTATTCTACCCTTATGGGGATCAACCCCGGCGAAACCTATCAATCTACCGTCACTCTCGCTCACCGCGTTGTAGACGGCTTCATTGGATACCTTATAGTTGAAAGTAGTCTCCGCATCTACCCCAACAACAACGGCTCTATCAACACCAGCAGAGTCCATTGAAGCTATCATCATCTCCACACTTATATTGAAATCCTTCCCAAAAACCTTTGAATAGCTTTTAACCATATCTTCAGGCATTGATTCAACAACCTCTTTTGTCCAGAGCTGTGCGTGAGTATCCACAACCATTCTGACCATTTTTTCTGGCATAAAAAAACTTGATTGAAAATTATTTATTTTTTTCTTTTTTATCATTGTCAGAAATGGTAAAGTTTATTTTTAACCTGTATCAGTCATCACCATGAAGCGAGCAGTTTTAATTGCAGTTCTGCTGGCAATAATTTTTGCCGGCTGTGCCCAGCAGGCAGAAGAAAAAGCTCCGACACCTGAGAAAACTACGACACCATCTGAAACACCTGAAAAACTGAAAGCTGCATTCGTTTATGTGAGTCCAATTGGGGATGCTGGATGGAGTTATGCCCACGATCTCGGGAGGAAATACATCGAGGAGAAATATGATGTTGAAACAGCTTTCACAGAAAATGTTCCAGAAGGTCCAGATGCAGAAAGAGTAATCAGAGAATATGCTGAGCAGGGTTACGACATAATATTCACGACATCTTTTGGATATATGGACCCAACGATTACAGTCGCAAAGGAGTATCCGAATACTGTTTTCATGCACTGCAGCGGATATAAAACAGCTGAGAATGTTGGTACTTACTTTGGCAGAATGTATCAGGCAAGATATCTGAGCGGGATTGTTGCTGGGGCGATGACAGAAACCAATAAGATTGGATATGTAGCAGCTCATCCAATTCCGGAAGTTATCAGAGGCATCAACGCCTTTGCTCTTGGTGTTAAGAAAGCCAATCCGGATGCGAAGGTTATAGTTGTGTGGACGGGTACATGGTATGATCCTGCAAAGGAAAAGGAGGCTGCAATAAGTCTTCTTGATCAGGGATGTGATGTCATTGCACAGCATCAGGACTCACCGAGCCCTCAGCAGGCAGCTGAAGAAAGAGACGCCTACTCAATAGGATATAACAGTGATATGTCTAAGTTTGCACCCAAAGCACATCTTACCGCTCCGGTATGGAACTGGGGAGTCATCTATGGCTATGTGGTTGAAAATGTAAGGGCTGGCACATGGAAGAGTGAGGAGATATGGTGGGGTATTGACAAGGGTGTTGTGGATCTGGCTCCCCTCAGTGATGCAGTGCCAGAGGATGTAAAGAAAATTGTGATGGAAGAGAAGGATAAGTATCTGAAAGGAGAAGTTCCCGAGCAGTATCCTTTTGTCGGTCCTATAGTTGATCAGAATGGCAATGTTGTCAAGGCTGAAGGAGAGGTAATGACTGACGAGGAACTCCTGTCAATGAACTTCTTTGTCGATAATGTGGTTGGAGAGATTCCCCAGGGTTAATCTTTTTTATTTTTTATTGATTAGTGTTGATTAAGGATGATAAGAAGGGATAAGAAACTTGAAAAAAAAATTGCAAAAGAGAGAATTGAAATCCTTCTTGAAAGAGCGCATAAGTTCAAAGAAAAGGATATTTCGCTTGCAAGAAGATATGTTGAGCTTGCGATGAAAATTTCTTCGAAGTATAGAGTTCAAATTCCGCCTGAGTTCAGAAACACCTTCTGCAGAAAATGCTACACGCCTTTTGGGGCTGAAACTGTAAAGATCAGGCTTGACCATGGAACAAAGCTAATAAGATGTATGAGCTGTGGGTTTGCCAGGAAGATACAGTACAGGAACAAAAGAACATTTTAAAGCTACAAAGTATTTCTGCTCGGCTTTTTCTCAGCACAGAGGAATTTTAGAGCTTTACACCATATAGTATCTCAAACTGCAGATAATTTTCTTTGTTTTCTCAAAATTGTTAAAAATCATTTTCGAATCAAAATACCAAAATAGATGAAGAGACCAAGAAATACAAATGACTGAAAAAATTGAGGGATGGTTGATTGATATAGATTACATTACAGAGGATGATAAACCTGTTGTGAGACTGTGGGGTAAAAATGAAGACGGGATTTTCGTGATACTTGATCACTCTTTTGAACCTTATTTCTATGTGCTTGGAGAGGTCTCAGAAGAGAGTTTGAATATCTCATTCAAGCACAAAGACAGAGTTTATTATCCAAAAAGGGTGGATAGAACGAGAAGAAAGGTTTTCGGTAAGGAAGTTGAGGTTTTCAAAGTTTTTGCTGAACATCCACAGCATGTCCCGAAGCTGAGAGAAATCATATCTCAATTTGCCGATATAAGGGAGGCAGACATTCCCTTCGTTTACAGGTATCTCATTGATAGGGACCTTGCATGCTTTGATGGAATTCTGGCATCGAAACTGAAAAAATCTGGGAGCTTACTTGAGTCCACGGACATCAGGAGGGTGGAGAAGGAGGGTTATCCTGAACTCAGAATTCTCGCCTTTGACTGTGAAATGCTAACCGAGTTCGGAATGCCAGATCCCGATAAAGATCCGATTATTGTCATAGCTGTTAAATCGGGAGATTTTGAGGAGATTATCAATGGGGATGATGAAAAAGAAGTTATCAAACGGTTCGTTCAGCTGGTGAGAGAGATAGATCCGGATATAATTGTTGGATACAATCAGGATAACTTTGACTGGCCCTATTTGAAAAAAAGGGCATCAAAGCTTGGTGTGAAACTTGATATCGGGAGAGATGGCAGTGAGCTTACAATAAAGGGTAGAAGACCCAAAATTTTAGGCAGATTGAATGTTGATCTCTACGATATTGTTATGAGGACCATAGATGTAAAGGTGAAAAAGCTTGAAAATGTGGCAGAGTTCTTGGGAAGGAGGATTGAGATTGCAGATATTGAGGCGAAGGATATAGCAAAGAAGTGGAAGAGTGGAGAGAGAGAAGAGGTGATAAACTATGCAAGGCAGGATGTTCTGCATACCTACTATATTGCAGAGGAACTTCTTCCCATGTATTATGAACTTTCGAGAATGATCAGAATCCCGCTCGACGATGTTACAAGAATTGGCAGGGGAAAGCAGGTTGACTGGCTTTTGCTGAGTGAAGCCCATAAACTCCGGGAAATAGCACCCAATCCTGCTGAGTTCTCACAGCCCTACGAAGGGGCTTTCGTTCTTGATCCTGAGAGGGGTTTACATGAGAATGTTGTCTGTCTTGATTTTGCATCGATGTATCCCTCGATCATGATATCCTTCAATGTAAGTCCTGATACGCTTTCGATGGAGGACTGTGACTGCTATGTTGCTCCTGAAGTTGGACACAGGTTTTTGAAGAAGCCAGATGGTTTCTTCCGGAGAATTTTGAAGATGTTGATTGAGAAGAGGAGAGAAATCAAAAATCAGATGAAAAATGTTGAATTTGGCTCGCCTGAATATATCCTACTCAATGTCAGACAGGAGACCCTTAAAGTTCTCACCAACTCCTTTTATGGTTACACGGGTTGGAACATGGCGAGGTGGTACTGCAGGGAGTGTGCCGAGGCGACAACTGCATGGGGGAGACACTTCATAAAGACTTCTGCGAGAATAGCTGAGGAAATGGGATTTAATGTTCTATATGGAGATACGGACTCAATTTTTGTTAAAAAGGATTCAGTGAGCCTTGATGAGATGAAGAAGGAGGTGAGAAGACTTATAAAGAGACTCTCTAAGGAACTTCCGATTCAGATTGAGGTTGATGAGTACTACAGAACCATATTCTTTGTTGAGAAAAAGAGATACGCTGGCTACACGGAGGAGGG
Organism: Archaeoglobus sp. UBA234; assembly: GCA_002494625.1. GTDB lineage: Archaea > Halobacteriota > Archaeoglobi > Archaeoglobales > Archaeoglobaceae > Archaeoglobus_A. Next base: position 65,174 of record DACH01000004.1, on the reverse strand, counting down.
CAGGTTTGTAATAAGGGGGCTGGAGGTTAGAAGGGGAGACTGGTGTGAGCTTGCCAAGAAGGTACAGAAAAGTGTAATTGAAACAATACTAAGGGATAAAAATCCAGAAAAAGCTGCGGAGATAGTCAAGGATGTTATAGAAGGTATAAGAGCAGGTGAGTTTGACTTAGAAGAGTATATTATATACAAGAGCCTGACGAGAAGACCTGCGAGGTATGAAAGCGTGCAAGCTCATGTAAAGGCTGCGATGAAGGCTGAGAAAAAAGGGATACATTATCCAGTTGGCTCAAAGGTTGGATATATTGTGGTCAAAGGAACGGGAAATGTAGGCGATAGAGCCTTTCCGTCAGACCTCATAGAGAAATTTGACGGTGAAAAGATAGTCGATTCTGATGGAGAGGTTTACAGGCTGGATAAGGAGTACTACATAAACAACCAGATAGTTCCATCTATTATGAGGATACTCGAAAGATTTGGTTTTACGGATAGCTTAATCCTCGGAAAAGCTGAACAGAAGACACTGGATAAGTTCTTCTGAGGTGTTAGGTTAAAACAGGAGGGACAGGATGTTCGTGGTATTCAGATGCAGAAAATGCGGGAGGTATCTCTACACCAAGGAGGGGGTTAAAACCAAAAAGTGTGTATGTGGTTATACAAACTCAATGAAGAAAACAGCCATCAAGGCTAAGGTGAAAGAGGAGAGGGACGCTTCCGAGCTTGTCAGGAAGCTTCAAGGATCGGGAACCTCTTTCAGAAGTCTTGAAGGGGCAGATCGATCATCGGAGATGCTTTGGTGAAACTTTAAAATAATCTTTTAACGAGGGTGTTTTATATATGTTTCAGGTGCTGAGGAGATTCCTTAAAAGATTCAGGGATGTACTCTCAGAGAAGAAAATAATTCTCTATGCTGGAATATACATGCTCCTGATCTGGTCTGGAGGGAGTATTCTTTTCAGTTTTTTTGAAGGCACATCAGTTATGGATGCATTTTACTGGGTAGTTACAACTACAACGACAGTTGGATATGGAGATATCACTCCACAAACATATGCTGGAAAGGTAATCTCCATAATTGTAATGCTAAGCGGAATTGGGGTTCTGGGGATTTTTCTGGCATCTTTTGCCGATATTCTGATTGAGGAAAGTTTAAAAAGAAGATTACACCTCAGAAGCTATATGGAGGACCATGTTGTCGTTTTTGGCTGGGATAAGAAGATTGAGGTTGCTGTAAAGGAACTCCTTCACGAAGGCGTGCAGGTTGTGGTTCTCGCGGATGTTGAGGACATACCCCTCGAGGATAAAAATCTGGTATTCATCAGGGGAGATATAACAGATGACGAGAACATAAGGAGAACAAACATTGAAAAGGCATCCTCAGCCCTGATTTCGGGAAAAAATGATACTGAAACACTTCTAACTGCGATAGCAGTTGAAAAGTTTAACAGCAAGATCAAAACAACCTGTATCGTTTCAGACCCTAAGGTTATAAGTGCACTTGAGAAATCGGAGTGGATCAGGTGTTATCAACAGACGAATTCTTCGGACTCGTTATGTCAAGGTCTGTTTTTGTCCCGGGAATTTCTCATTTCTTAAACGAATTGATGTCCATCAGAGGAATGGATCTTCATCAGGGTAGTATCAAAGATATCAGCAAGCTTGAAGGCAAAACTTTCCTCGAGGCTATAAGGGTTATGAAGGAGGAATACGATGCCATTCCCCTGGGAATTGTCAGGGAGGGTAAACTGGTTATAAATCCATCGAATGAAGAGGTCTTCAGAAAAGAGGATGAGGTTCTCTATATTTCCAGGAGAAAGGTTACATGATACATTACATGATATTTTCGTCCCTCTTTACTGAATCCGCAATAAAGGTGAATAAAGAAATACGATTCAGCTTAAGTTCTGATTAAAGGACTTCCAGAAGCTTTTGAACATTTTTGAGTTCCTTCAATGTGGGTGTGAGCTGCAAAAGGACATGATTCATACCTATTTCCTCGAACCTCTCTATCTTTTCAGCAATAGTTTCCGGAGAACCTATCAGCCCTGTGTCAAGGGTTCTGTCAAGTACATTTTTTCTTCCACCTGTAATCTCTTTCATGTACTCTATTGCCTCCTCATCTGATTCTCTGATGAAAGTCAGGGCTGGAATGGCGAACTCAAAGTCCTGCTGCTTTCCTTTTTCCTCAAGTCTTCGTAACATGTCTTCAACGCTCGATTTAGCCTCTTCAACACTGCAACCCCTCATCAACCAGCTGTCAGCTTTTTCAGCTATAATTCTCCTCGAAGCCTCTGAGAAACCTGCATACCATACAGGAGGAACAGGTTCGAGTTTTGGTTCGAGGATGCAGTCTGTGATGCTGTAGTAATTTCCCCTGAAGGTTACCCTATCCTCCCTCCATAATTTCTTTATTATTTCAATTGCCTCACCAGCTCTCTCAACTCTCTGGTCATGTTCATAAAAGGGAAGTCCATAAGCCTCATACTCTCTCCTGTACCATCCTGCCCCAATACTCAGCCAGAATCTGCCCTCACTTATCTCAGCAAGGGTTGCAGCCATCTTTGCAAGGACTGCAGGGTATCTGAAAGCCTCACACAATGTTGTGTGGGCAATAGTCACCCTCTCCGTTGCCTCGGCAATTGCTGTTGCGAGAGTCCAGGCTTCGAGAGAGGGAGCACTCTCACCCTTTATGGGGTTGAGCATGTGATCCGGGATCCAGAGGGAGTCAACTCCGATCTCTTCAGCTTTGAGGGCAACCTTTTTGACATACTGATAGGTTGGAGTCTCCTCGCTCTCACCCCTGTAATACGCACCATCAGCAGCAGCTTTTCCCGATTTCTTTACTGGCAGCCACCCGCCGTAAACAGGAAGGTAAATTCCAATTTTAACACCTTTTTTTGCCATTTTATCCTCTCCTTGCAGGGTTATTTGCCCCCTCCTTTGAGCATGATTGTAAGCATACTATAATAAGTTTTGTTACATGATTTTTTGCTGGAATGGCATCTATTTGCTTTGAAACAATAAAAAATTGTTTCTTACCCTTTCAGTTTATCCCTCAGCTCCCCAAACATGAAACATAAAATTTAATAATTACAAAAAATGAGATTTCACCATGATCAGAGAATTTGATTTTTTGTGGCAGTATCTTGACTACTGGGCGGAAAAGGACAGCAGTTATCCTGCAATTAAATTCAGAGGCAGAGAAATCAGCTATGGGCAGCTTAAAGATCATGTTGACAGGCTTGCATCGTCTCTTATCAGGGCAGGAGTTGAAAAGGGAGATAGAGTTGCAACAATCCTTCCGATGATGCCAGAGTATGCTATTACTTTTATTGCATGTTCGAAGATAGGAGCAATCTGCGTGCCTATGGATGTCAGATACAGGGCGGCTGAACTCAGAGGCTTCCTCGGTCATGCAAAGCCAGAAGTTGTGATAGCAATTGATAGCTTTCAGGAAAATGATATAAGATCAACTCTTACCAGAATAAAATCGGAAATCGGAAATCCGGAAATCTTTTTCCTCGAATCAGAACCATACTTCAATGACCTTCTCAATGATGAGCCTCTGGAGGAAGGGTTGTCGCAGTCTCCAGATGAGGACATACTGATCATCTTCACCGGCGGTACAACAGGAGTCCCTAAAGCCACGCTGCTGTCACATAGAAATGTTATATCGATGGCTGTTGGCGAACTGAGAAGTATTTTGAGCTACTTGGGGAGAGAAGAAAGGGCAAACACACTTGTACACCTTCCTCCAAGCCATGTGGGTGGAACAACTGAGTTGCTGACAGTGGGACTGATTGATGGCTCTAAAATGGTTCTTGTAGACCACTGGAGACCGGACACAATCCTTAAAGAGATCGTGGAAGAGAGAATACCCTTTTTCGGAGGTGTTCCAACAATGTTTGCACTGATCTTCTCAATTGCAGCAAGCGCCGGTATTACTCTTCCACCGGTTGAGCTACTTGTTACTGCGGGTGAGAAATTGAATCCGGAGTTGCTGAAAAGGATGATGACCTGGTGTGGGAATATTGGTGTAGGGTATGGTTCTACAGAAACTGCAGGCTTTGCCACCTTCTCTTTGCCGGAAGACGACCCTGAAAAGTTCATTGAGGGGCATGTTGGAGTCCCCTTTGAGGGAGTCACCATAAAAATAGTAAACGAGAAGGGGGAAGAGCTTGGGGAAGGTGAAATAGGAGAAGTACTTGTTAAAGGTCCAATGGTAAGCAAAGGCTATTTTAACCAGCCAGAAGAAACAGAAAAAGGATTTATGGATGGATTCTGGGTTAGTGGCGATCTCGGATACATGAAAGGAAACGAGCTTTATATTGTTGGCAGGAAAAAAGAAGTTATCAGGGTTGGCAGCTACACTGTTCTGCCCTCTGAGGTTGAGGAAATTGCAATGAGGAATCCGAAGATAGGCATTGCAGCAGCTGTAGGTATTCCTCATGAGATATACGGTGAGGTTGTGTGGCTGGTTATCGTACCAAAGCCCGGTGAATCCATTGATGAAGGGGAAATCATTGAAGCCTGCAGGAAGGAACTTGCAGATTTCAAGGTTCCAAGGAAAATACTGATAAGGGAGTCAATTCCATTGACAAGGCTTGGAAAGGCGGATAGAATAAAATTAAAAGAGATTATTCTAGAGGAGTTTTCCTGATAAGCACGGAGTAGTCAGCTGTTAAAACGGTCTCATCTCTTTGATTTTTTACTTCCAGCTGGTATGTTACAACTCCTGAGTTCTCATCCCTGTCCACCTTTTCCTTCACCTTGGAAATTGCCTTCACAGTATCCCCTATGAAAACAGGGCGCAGGAATCTTACATTCTGGATCCCGAAGAAGGCAACAACCGAACTCACATCGAATCTTGAGAGAACCACCTGATCTATCATTCCAAGAGCTATGGATAATACCAGCATACCCTGTGCAATTCTCTCCCCAAAGGGTGTTTTTCTGGCAAACTCTATGTCTGTATGAATCGGAAAAAAGTCAGCTGTAAGGTATGCAAACAGCCAGATATCGGATTCCACAATGGTTCTTGGTATAGATTCGATAACATCCCCAACCTCTATCGATTCAAAGTATATCGATTCCCTGCTCATAATCGTACTTTCCATAGTAATATTAAAAATTAATTGTTACAGCTTTGAATTGTCTGAGATGAGCTAATGTTTAATCTCACCCACTTTAAATTCAATTTGATCAATCTAAGAAAAGCTTTTGATAGCTCTCAGATAGTTTTTCACTTACAAAAAACAATGGCTAAGTCAATGAATCAGTCAATGAGTTTTCGAAAAATATGAGTCAGTTATTTTGTTCTGAGAAATTCGGAAGTAGTGGTTGATAAACTAATTAAAAACGGAATAGTTCATGGAGATGAGAGTATCCCTGATAAAAAGAGCAAAAAGCTGCCCCGGATTCTCGGGTAAGTATGATTTTTGGTAGTGAGACAACCGAAGGTGTGTGAAAGGAAGTTGAGCATTTCAGAAATCCGGACGGATCTCATAGAGGATGAGAGGCAAATCAAGAACCCGTTCTGGGTTATGTAAGCGCTCTTCTTACGCTCCCGCAACAGATACAACACAACTCTTAAATAAACATAAAGTTAAGTTTAAACATGGTTAAAACAATAACAATACGGGATGAAGTTTACGAAAAACTCCTCGCCATAAAGGGAGATGAATCATTCAGTGAGTTGATCGAAAAACTCGTTGAGGGTAGAGGGGTGGCCCTCCTCAAGAAAATCAGAAACAAGGTGGATATCGTCGAGGAAGAGAAAAAAATGATGCTTGAGGAAATCTATACAAAGAGGAGCGAGAGGAGGGATTTTCCTGATAATTCTTGACACCGATGTCCTGATAGAGATTTTCGACAAAAGTTCAGCAAAAGGTGAAAGAGTGCTGGAGGAACTTGAAGGATATGATGTGGCGACAACTTCAATAAACCTGCACGAGATCGCCTATGGTTTTAGTAGAATCAGCAAATCTCTGCCAGATGAAATCAGATTTCTGAAAACCTTTGGTTTCACATCAGAGGATGCTCTCCTATCAGCAAAACTTGAAAACCATCTCGAGAGGATGGGTAATCCAGTTGGAAGGTTCGATGCGATGATTGCAGCAATCTGCATAAACAGAAATGCAGCAATAGCAACTTTTAACAAAAAACATTTCGAGAGGTTTGTTGAGTTCGGTTTGAAGCTGTTTGATGTTGGGTGATTTGATGGCTTTGTAGTTCATAAATTTTTATGGCTTCAGTATGCTTCAGATGTGGTGTTAAGTATATCTGAAATATGCTGCTGATAAGGGATCTTCCCAAACCAACCCTCAGTCAACTTCTAACACTCTCTTTACCCTTAAACTCAAACTAAAACCAAGCAAATCAAAAGGATATTCAGCACAGTGAACTTGCGTATAAGGAAATTGAGACTGAAAATCCAAAAAATCCAGATAAGATTATAGCGTAATTCAATCAGAAACAAATGGGAAAACACCCATTCAGAAAGTTCGGTAAGATTAAGAACTCCTCTGTAATTTATTTTATAGCGGACCCGGCGGGATTTGAACCCGCGATCTACGGCTTAGGAGGCCGTCGCCTTATCCATGCTAGGCTACGGGCCCTTTTCTATCTTCCCAAAAAGCATCCGAGTGCGGGGGGAGGGATTTGAACCCTCGGACCCCTACGGGACTAGACCCTCAATCTAGCGCCTTTTCCTGACTCGGCAACCCCCGCAGGTTATTTTCGAGCCAAACCAACTTTTATCAGCGATACCTTTTCCGGGTTTGGGTTTATGAAGATTTTGGTATTCTGCTTAGATTTAATTTGACTCTCTGAGCAGGAGTAAATAGAGTTCTGTATCAGGATCCCATGTTCATAAACTTTCTCGTAAACTTTCTGTACCTTTCAGCCACCCTCCACCCTATTATAAATCTCGCAATATCTGTTTCATTGATTACATCACCCTCGAAAACCTTTCCACCACCGGAGATTTTTGAAATTGAGTTTTCCAGCTCTGAAACTGCCTCTCTTGAAAGCGTACCGTTGAATTCAATCTGGCTGAAAACTCTCTTTCCTCTCTTTATCTTTCTATACTCGAAGTAAAACTCATCCGCTTCAAGCTCACACATTGATGACAGGTCAATGGGGATCCTCACACTCGATAACCTCTCCCCACTCACTTCCTGAAGTATTTTAATCCAGTAGGATGAGCCCATTCTGCAACTCTCTCCTTTTCTGTCTTTTCTTATCTTTACGATTATTTCAGCCCTTCTTTTCTGTTTCTCTATGTATTTTTTGTAGTCTACCTTTCTTAACTCCATCTCTTTTATTACATCTTCAATTCTGTAACCTCTCTTTTCAACATCTCTTTTGATTTTCCATTCCCTCCTGACATCATATTCTGGATCTATAAAAACTCTGAGGTCGAAAAGATCTGATATCGTCTTTTTGTAAAAGGGATGCAGTCCTTCAACGATAACTATCTTTCCCGGTTTGAAGACAACAGGAGTTTCAAAGTCTCCTGTCTCATGACTGTAAACTGGCATGATAATATCTTCACCATTTTTGAGCTTTTCAATATCTTCCTGGATTTTTACAAAATCATTTGCTGCAGGATTCAAGGGGGTCAGATTGAGTCTCCTTCTTTCCTCTCTGTTGTAGAGGTGGTAATTGTCAAGTGAGAGGGTTTTCACATTCTTCTTCCCGAACAATCTGACAATCCCCTGTGCAAAGGTAGTTTTACCTGAAGCACTGTCTCCTGCTATCCCGACGAGAAATACCATGTGAAAAGTCTGTCACAATCCTTAAATAGTTTTATATATCCTCAAATCGAATTCTAATAAATGAACGCTATGAACGAAAGTTTATCCTTCGCCGAGTTTTCTGAGTTCTGCACAGAACTGGAAAAAATTTCCTCCACCTTAGAGCTTGCTGCAAGGATTTCGGATTTTTTGAGGAAACTGGAGTGGGATGAGGACATCTATAATTTTTCTCTTTTTATAACTGGGAGAATTTACCCTCCAGGGGATGAAAGAGAGGTAGGGATTGGAGTTGGTTTGATATATGAGGCTCTGAGAATTACAACTGGTTTAAAAAAAGATAAGATTGAGGAGTATGTGAAGGAAAAAGGTGATCTGGGTTTTGCCGCTGAAATCGCTCTCGAAAAAAAGCTGCAGACATCCCTTTTTCAAGAGGAAATAACCCTCTCTTATCTGAGAGAGGTATTTGATTCGATGAGCAGTCTGAAGGGAGAGAAAAGCCAGAAAAAGAAAATAAAAATGCTCATTGATCTTTTCTCCTCAGCTACTCCACTTGAAGCCAGGTATCTTACACGCCTTCTGCTCGGAGAAATGAGGCTTGGTGTGGGAGAGGGGATACTGAGGGATGCTATTGCGAAGGCATATAATGTTAGTTCTGAACTTGTTGAGAGAGCATACATGATAACCAACGATTTTGGGAAGGTTGCCCTTACTGCGAAGAAGGAGGGAGAGGAGGGGTTGCTTAAACTTAAGATAAAGCCCCACACACCCGTAAGAATGATGCTTGCCCAGGTTGCAGAGAGTGTGGAATCAGCTATAAAGGACATCGGTGAGGTTGCGGTTGAGTGGAAGTTTGATGGAACGAGGGTACAGATTCACTATTCTGATGGGAAGGTCACGATATTTTCAAGGAGGCTCGAAAATGTAACTCATGCTCTGCCGGATGTCGTGAACATGGTTGTAGAGAGCGTTGAAAGTGGAGTCATACTTGATGGTGAGGCTGTTGCTGTAAAGGACGGTCGTCCTCTTCCCTTTCAAAATATCCTCAGAAGGTTCAGGAGAAAACATGAGGTTTCAAAAGCCATGGAAAAGATACCCATCATTGTAAACCTTTTTGACATACTTTACTGCAAAAATCCTGTTTATGATGGGGGAGAGACGATAGATCTCCCCTTAGCAGAAAGAAGAAAAATCCTCGAAGCGGTTGTAAAATCCGGAGAGGGTATAAGGGTTGCGGAACAGCACATCACATCAAGTGCCGAGAAGGTGAGAGAAATTTTTGAAGATTCAATAAATGCCGGACATGAGGGAGTGATGATAAAAAATCCCCTATCACCTTACATTCCGGGTAAGAGAGGAAAGCACTGGCTGAAGCTCAAGGAAGTAATGGAAACTCTGGATCTGGTTGTGGTAGGAGGTGAATGGGGGGAAGGAAAAAGAAGTCACCTTCTCAGCTCTTTTGTGCTCGCGTGTCTGGATGAAAATCAGCAGCTGATTCCAGTTGGAAGGGTTGCAACCGGTTTTACAGAGGATGACCTTGAGGAACTTACTGAGCTATTCAAACCGGAAATAGAGCTGGAAGAGGGAAAAAAGGTGGTTCTAAGACCAAGGTATGTTTTTGAAGTGGCTTATCAGGAAATACAGAAAAGTCCAAAGTATGAAAGCGGTTATGCTCTGAGATTTCCGAGATTTGTGAGGCTCAGAGAGGATAAGGATGTAGAGGAGGCAGATACAATCGAAAGGATTGCAAAGCTCTATGAGAGCCAGTTTACCTGAAAATTCACTGAAAATTCACTGAAATAGATCAATCTAAAAATCAATCTAAAAATCAATCAAAGATCCTTCCAATTAACCACTCGGACTCGAATTTAACAAGATCTTCATAACTCTGCCCGGTTCCAACAAAAAGAACTGGCTTTCCTGTTATATAGCTGATTGAAATTGCGGTCCCTCCCTTTGGATCGGCATCGAGCTTGGTCAGAATACTTCCATCTATTCCAACTGCATCGTTGAACATCCTTGCCCTCTCCACTGCGTCATTTCCTGCGAGACTCTCATCGACGAAGATTGTCAAATCTGGCTTTGTGACTCTCTTTATTTTCTCCAGCTGGTCAATTAAATTCTTTTTCGTATGCATTCTGCCGGCAGTATCAGAGAGAACGAAGTCAATCTCTTTTGCTTCTGCATGCCTTATTGCGTCATATATGACGGCAGCCGGGTCGGCTCCAGCTTTGTGCTTTATCAGCTTCACTCCGAGTTTCTTGGCATGCTCTTCAAGTTGCTCTATTGCACCAGCTCTGAATGTATCTCCTGCAGCAAGAACTACAGAATAGCCGTCATCCATTAACCTTTTTGCAATTTTCGCAATTGTTGTGGTTTTTCCTGTTCCATTCACTCCAACAAAAATTATGTTTGCGGGTTTTCTGACTTCTTTAACAAAACCGTCAAAGTCAAATCTGTTCACATCGAGGATCTCCCTTATTATTCCTTTGAGTTCCTCAAGCACGAGATCAGATAGCTTCTGGCCTATCTTCTTTCTCATCCCGACGAGTTTCTCCTTTAATTTTCCTGTGATCTCTTCTGCAACATCAAAAGCCACATCGCTCTCGAGGAGGATCATCTCCAGCTCTGAAAGAATACCTTCGAGTTTTCCCTCATCTATTATAATCTCTCTTTCAAGTATAAGAGCGGAAATCTTATCTTTTATGCCAATTTTGTTTGCTGGTGGTTCTTCAATCCTTTTCTTTTCCTCTACTTTTTCAGGCTGCTCGACCTTTTGTATTCTCTCTGAAGCTTGAATCTCTTCTGCAGCCTTCTCATCAACTTTCTTTTTGAATGCTTTGAGTTTCTCTTTCAGAGCTTTGAACATCTCCTCACCTTTTAAATGCTATCGCCATACAATAGAATACTGCTGTTCTAACAGATTACTTTTCTTTAGCACTCATTTTTGCTATTTCTGATTGTATTTGCTGTGCCTGAGCGTAAATTCTTTCAAGAAGCTGAGTATATTGTTCTTTGCCCTGTGTTATCTTTTCTTTCCTTTTTTTGAGTATTTCTATTACCTCTTTTACCTCTCTCTCGATTACAACCCCTGCACCAACATCAACCAACATTTTTTTCGATTCTTTAACATCTACATAGGCGAATACCCCGGAACCGAGATTCATCAGTGCATCCACACCATCATCAAGACTTTCGAAGTACTCGAGAGTCTCAATGGTTTTGTCAATCTCTGCTTCCAGAACATCAACTTCAAATATTCTTCTCTGAATATTCTCTGCCTCATTTTGAAGCTGCTGGAGCATGATCAGCCTTTCCTGAACTTCTTTTTTAATCTGCTCTTCATCCATTTTTACCCACCTTCGATCAAGCTTCCTCAACGGGGGAGACCTTTTCAATCTTTATAAGATTTCTCTTAACCTTGTGGTTGCTTCCGATGAGGGAGTACACCTTTTCCTTTGCAAAACTTTCATTGTGAGCCTCAATAACCTTCGTAAAGACTCTCCAGGTCTCTCCGTTTCTGAACTTTCCACTAATCTCGAAAAGCACATCAATCACCCCCTGTTAATCGATAAAGTTGAGAGCCTCCTCAATGACTCCAAGCTCAAATCCTGTGGTGTCCCTTCCGGCTATATATCCTTTTGTGTTGGCAATCAGCCCTGCACCCACCATATCACTGCCGAAATTGACAGTTCCTTTTTCTACCTCAATGCGGAAAAGCTTTGAAATCTTGTCAACTTCCCATTCTGTTGTATTTGGATTTAAAAGACCCCCTTTGTTCGTAACTACGGCAGCCATTCCAACAGTTTTAAGTCCACCGATCGTCCCTGTTGATACATCAACATTGAGAAAATCTGAAACTGTTCTCACAACATCTTTTCCTATTTCAGGGTGCATTATAGCACCACTGTCGTTGATACAGATGTTGTTCCCCAGACATGTCATGTTGGTCTCAATTACTTTAACATCAAAAACTCTTTCAAGCCTCTCAATCTCTTTTCTGGTTGTATGGTGACACACTACAACACCATTTGAGTTTGCAGCAGCCATTGCACCGACAAGCTCAGATCCGGCTATGGTGGTCTGCACAACCTCCACATCAAGCTCTTCCGCTACAATTTCTTCTATGTTTCTGTCCTTTACTCCAACAATCGCTGCGTCCTCAGTAACTCTAACATAAAGTCCAATTAGCGGGACACCGTGGATTGAAAGGACCCTCATTTTAATCAAATATAAAAAGGTTTAAACAGCTTTATTCTGCTATTTCTACTTCAACAATTCCGTCGTCAAATTTTACTGCTCTTACCTTGATTTTACCTGGCGGCTTCTCTGCTCCTCTCTCCCAGAGTTTCTCGTTGAGTTTCGTGTCGAACTTTATGCTTTCAGGAGAGGTTTTCATGTGTCTGCTGAGAAAGTTTCTGAGATACTTAACAGATTTCTTTGTTCTCTGCCATCTCGGATACTTTTTGAGTTTCTGCCTCATTCTGACTGAATAAATCCTCTCAGCTACAATTTTTGCCATCCTTACCACCTTCAAACTTTAAGTTTTTTGGATCTCCAGTGTCTCCTTTTTGGACTTCCAAAAACTCTCCTTTTCGTCCTTAAAGCTACCCACACGGGAGCTCTTCTGTTCTGCTTGTTGAATTTTGCAAGTCTGAATTTCACACCAACGGTTTTTTTGCCCATTTAAAAACACCTCGGCATCATCATTTTCTGATTATTTTTGTCTCCCTCTTCTTGGGGAGAACTCTCTTCAGAATTTCTACCAGCATTTCATCTGTTATTTTCTGTCTCAACCTTCCAGATTGAGCGAGAGCTATGAGCTGATTTTCAACCGATTCTGAAATTTCGGGATGAGCGAGTTTTATTCTTGCGAGCCTTTCTCGAGCTTCAGGCTCAAGAATTACCCTTAATATGGCTTTTTTCTGTGCCTCGATTTCTTTCTGCATTTCCTGCTGCCTTCTGAGCTCCTCTATCTCCCTCTCTCTCTGCGCTTGAAGTTCTGCAAGCCTTTTCCGTCTTATCTCTTCGAGTTCGTCCATAACTATCACCCCGGAGAGTCAGTACTTCTCCAGAGCGGAAATCTCATTGAGGAGCTCCTTTTTAAGCTCAGCAGCAGCTTTGTCAAGGAATGACCTTCCTTTGGGGGTAACAACCCTCCCTCCATCTTTTTTCTCAACAAATCCAGCTTTTTCCAACTGCTGTAGTGCCTTCCTTATGATCGAACCGCTTCCTTTTGCAAATTTGGGTGGTTTTGAACCCCTTCTCTTTCTCCCTCCGTAGGCACTTCTCAGTCTCTCTATACCTACAGGCCCATCAGTGTAGATTTTTCTGAAAATCGCTGCTACTCTGATATACCACCAGTTCAGCTGTTCGGGTGACCGCTCCTTGTGAACCCCTGTTTTAACATAAGCTGCCCACTCAGGTGGTTTGAACTCCTCCATTTTCTCAAGCTTCCCTGCTACAAACTCAATAAACTCATTGGGTGGAACATCATATACTGTCGTCATTTCAACCCTCCTTATGATTTGGTGAAGGTTATTACCATACCTCTCAGGTTTACCATCCTGCCTTTAATATTTTTCCCAATCTCTTCAGCCAGTTTTTTTCTGTCTGTGTTCGAAATCTCTCTGAAACTTCTGAGCATTTTAACTTTTACCATTCCATGCTTCTCAAGCTGAAAATTAATCTCGTTAATTAAATTTTGTGTTAGTCCATTCTTTCCGATGTTAATAACCGGAACATCACTTTTCTTCTTTCCCATACTTATCACATCTGGAATCCGGGTTAGCTGTGGCTAACTATCTGGTTAATACAAATTGGTTAATAAATTTATGGATGTTGAATCAGTATTTGATAGCGAAAGTCTCAGATCGAGAACCTTTTGAAAAATACATTTAGATTCTGGAGGTTTTGGTGAGGCTCAACATGGCAGGATTCATATATACGATCCATATACACAATTGAAAAGGGAGATTTGAGGGCTTAAATTTCAGTTCAGTGGAGCCTCTCCTTTTCCGATGATGGTGATGTATTTGCCATCTCTTTCATAAGTTATTTTTTCATTGTTCAACTCTAAGATCCACCAGTCATCTCTTTTTTCACCCAGCTTTCTGAGCATTTCGAGAAGAGCCACCTCAAATTCGTCTGCATCCATCTTCGAGTCAAAGGATATCTTCCAGAGAAAGGAAAATTCACCATTTTTCCTTATAAGTTTCAGGTTGTCACCATTCCATCCTTCAGCAGCCTTTTCTGCCACACAATCGTTGAGGTGTGTTGAGAGAAAGATATAGATGAAGAACTCACCCATTCTGTCATCACGGACAACTCTCCACTGGGGATCAAAACCGGAGGAATCAAAACCGGCATCTACCTTTTCAAATCCTTCTCCTGCTTTTTCAGGGTGCATAATCTGTTCTGTGGTGGAAGGAGGGTTTTCGAGGATTTTATCCACCTCTGCGTACCCCCCCTCAAGATATTTACTGCCTATGAACTTGGAGCCGAAAAGATACGGGAAGTAGAATATCAGGTGAAGATTACTGTCATAACCCTCGTTTGGCTCATTGTCACATGATATTTTTTCCTTGGTGGCTTTAATCTGATTCTCAACACTCTTGTCTGAGTAGAGCCAGCCGGCAAGAACGGCATCCCCCTCAACAATTGCACCATATGCCTTATCGCCGTCGAAGGTATCATCAGAGGAAATTCCGAACCTGTCTTGGATAGCATGCTCAAGTTCGTGGGCAAGAGCCTCTCCTGATGAATTGTCTGTAGGATTGAAGTTCTCCCTCACAACATATATCTTGCCTTCCCAGTAAAAGGCCATAAAGCTGCCGACTTCCTTGTTCCTCCTCTCTTCGAATCTGAAATCAGAAGGAACAAGTAGAAGAGCCTTGTAAAAAATCTCCTCATCATTCAGATACTCTTCGTCTATCGCCTCTGCCCCCCATCTTTCAAGCACCCATCTCTTATCAACAACTGTGAAGGGTACATCAACCTCAAAACCTCTTATTTTCTCCATCTTCTCTTCGACCGATTTGTAAAGAGTGAAAGCTGAAATGTAGTATTCATCTTTCTGTCCATCACTCTGCTGGAAAATTGCATTATATGTGGCAAGTAACAGGAACAGGAACAGTACGGAAACCACAATGATATTTTTCTGCATACTCGTCTCCCCCCAACCCTCTTACTTTAAAGTTAACCGAAAGATTTATTTTATTTTTTGCCAGAAATCAATTTATGTCCTGTATTTTTTGCTTTTATTTCTCCAGCTGCGGTGGAATGGCTGAGATATGCGAGAATTTCAGGCTCAGAGATGCCAGGAAACCGGATAACCAGATAAAGAAGCTCAGTGAGATGAAAAGCGTATCAATAAGTCAGGCAGCGGAGAGCCTTAACATGAATGTTGCAGACTTCCTCCACTACATTGGCAGGCTTGAAAGAGAAGGAAAACTCAAAATAAAATTCCTTTAGCGGCTTTTTTGATAGGCTTTTTTGATAGTATGATAATAAGATAAATTAAAGTAAATCACTCTCAACAAGCGAAATTGCCCTGTCTATCTCTTTTTTGAGCACCTCAGGAATTCCCTTAATATCAAGTTCCAGAAAACCTCTTATTATCGCTGCAGTAGCCTCATCTTTTGTAAGTCCTCTTGACTGCAGATAGAATATCTCCTCCTCAGCAATTTTTCCTATTGCAGCCTCATGGCTTAAATCAACATTCGGATACTTCGCCTCAAGCTCCGGAATTGCGTGTATCTTCCCATTTTCCGATAGCATCAATCCTCTGCACTCAAGATGACCCTTTACCTCTGGGGCTTCTCCTATTATGTGCCCTCTTGCTATTATGTCGCCCCCCTTGCTTATTGTCCTCGATATAATTTCAGCACTGCTGTTTTCTCCTTTGAGAACAGCTCTGCTTCCTGAATCAACGACAGAGTTCTCAAGAGCAACTATGATGCTGCTGAAAATTGCAGTTCCATTGTCTCCAATGTAGGCTGTTGGATACATCTGAACGAGTTTAACCGGGTTCATCAGGACATAATTGCTTATAAAAACTCCGTTTTCCTCAATGAGGGCAGCACTTCTCGGTCTTACTTCAATATCTGATTCCCAGCTGTGAATCATTGAGAAGGTTAATTTTGCATTCTTTTTAACAAAAAACTCAGAAATTCCGATGTGCATGCCTGAGCTTACCCCGGGATGAGATGTGCAGCCCGAAATTATATTTAGCTCCGAATTCTCTTCGGCGATTATTATGTTATGGACTTTCTGTCTGGATTTTGCCTTTCTGAGATAAAGACAGGCTTCAACTGGAATCTCGACTTTGTGTCCAGGAAGGCTACGGATGAAATATCCGTTCACATCCTCACTGTCAGCCTCTCTTGTGAAGGCATCCTGGTCTCTCCTTACGACTTTCCAGAAGTAGTCCTTAACCCAGTCGTACTTTTCAAGGGCATCTCTGATACTCATGATCTCCACGCCTTCCATAAAGGAAGAAACCTTTGCAGTCTCCTGATCTACCTGCATGAAAGTTGCAGCTCTTTTGGTCGGGTCAAACTCAATTCCGACACTCTCAAGTCTTTTTTTAACTTCTGGCTTGTCTATTTCAAGTTGTTCAGATTCGGAAATTCCCTCAGACATTTGTTAATACACCCCTCATAACCGTTCTCACTAACCTCTCTGAGTATATCTTCCGGGTCCCCAACACAGGCAATTCTTCCTTTGTAAAGAATAACGCCATAATCAGCATCAACATAATCCAGTATTTTTCCTGTGTGGGTGATAATTAAACCTGACTTCTCCCTCTCATCCTGGCTTTTATCTCTTTCAAGGAGTTCTCTGATACTTTTTCCTACAAGGTCGATGTTTTCAAGGTCAACACCACTGTCTGGTTCGTCGAGCATGATGAAATCTCTGTTCAGAAGCATGAGCTGGAGAAGTTCAGACCTTTTTACCTCTCCTCCCGAAAAGCCCTGGTTAATGTTTCTGTGCAGGAATTCATCCATCTTCAGCTTCTCAGCAAATCTGTAAATGTCCTCCTCGCTTCTGTTTCCTATTCTTGCACAGTGTCTCAGAACATCGATTAACTTCACTCCACTCACTTTGGGTGGAGTCTGGAAGGCTATCCCCATGCCAAGCTTAATTCTTTCATCGGTTGGCAGGGTGGTTACATCTTTCCCCTTGAAGATAATCCTTCCGGAATTGATTTGGTAAATGGGATTTCCAACAATTGCAGAGAGGAAAGATGACTTCCCACTCCCATTAGGGCCAAAAAGGGCGTAGGTTTCGCCTTCCTGAATGTAGAGGTTAACATTCTGAAGAATAGGCTTGCCATCAACTTTCAATCCCAGATTTACGACCCTCAGTATATCCTTTTTTCGTGATTTCATCCCTCTAAATCCTGTCAGTTCGATTATAAACCTTTCGGAGTTTTGTCGGCGAATTTAACAGCGTTTATTTACATTATTAATCAGTATAGAATCTTCTCAAGATCTTCTCCGCCGTAGAATATCTCCTGGATGCCATCGTAGATGTCTTCCATACCCAGGTTAGTAGTTGCGGAAACAGGAACAAGGGGTCTGAAGAGGCCAAGATCCTTGAGCATGTAGAAAAGCTCTGAGCCCAGGTTTTTCTGAAGTCCACTGAAGGCAGAAGAATAAAGACTTTCATAGATTTTCTCCGGGTCTTCACTCCACCCGAGAATCATATCAAGCTCTTCATCACTCAAAATGTCTGATTTTGCAAGAACCTGTATCTGGGGTATGTTAAGCTTGAAAACGGCTGAAGAGCACATGAAGAGGAGTGAAAGGAAACCTGAAGGAGTTTTGGCAACTACTGGATCAAAAAGATAGATCATAATACTCCTGTCTTTTCCAAGGGAGTCGATTACTATGTTACTGCTCTGTCTCAGTGTGAAAAGCTCCATTTGTCCCGGTGTATCGATTATCACGAAAGGTACATCGTAGTAGTCTACTTCATCTTTAATTTCATCAATTTTTGTGCTTATCAGGTCTGCTGCAATGATCTGGGCTCCGTTTGGTCCAACTCCGTAGTTCAGCATAATATCTTCCAGCGTGAAAAAATCTCTGATGTCGATTTCGGGGCGATAGGGGAGATTTTCTGCACCTGGATCAAGATTAACAATCACATTATCAATTTCCTTGAAATCGAACCAGTCAGAAAGAGTTTTTGTGAGGAAGGTCTTGCCGGAACCAGCCGTACCGATGAGGTATATCAAAACCTGTTGCATGAAAAAAGCATAATGGTTGTGCTAATTTAGTTTGCGATTCTGCGTCTACTTACTCAGCTTTGTTTTAATGGAGTTAAGCCTCTTTGTAAATGAAATGGACAGTGAAATAGTGTCTCATTCTTATCTCCATCCTTTATTAATCCTGTTTAAAACAGTAGTGAACATCAAATTTCAATAATCTCAAAATTTGAGTCTGCTTTTCTGATCAATACCTCTACATCCCTGCTACCATCATATCCGAGCCTTCTGAGTTCCCTGAAATCGACTTTTTCAAGAAACTCCCTGAGAAGCTCAAGCTCAGCTTCCTTTTCCTCATCATCATTTTTTAGAAGATAGTTTAGGAGGTCTCTGTAACGCTTTTTTGCAGTATCCTCAATGCAGTGTTTTGAGATTCTAAGCCTGAACTCCTTCATAAGTTTATGTGAGCTGGAAACATATTTTTAATTTGTTTCTAAATCTCAAAAAAATCGTTGAGTTTTCTTTCTATTGCTTTACCATTACTTTTGTCGTCTCCTGAGATAAGGGATGCTATTTTCTCAAAATCCCTTTCCAAAATCCCCCTTAGAGGAGGCTTGTAAAGGGCTGCAGCTGGGTGATATATGGCTATAAGCCTCAATTTCCCCCACTCAGTATCTTTTTCGAATATTTTACCTCTCACAGCTGAAATTCCAGGAAAGTCGAGCTTATAGAGTGAGAAGATAAGGGAGGCTGAATGTCTGCCGAGACAGACAAGTACTTCAGGCTTCAAAACTTCAAGCTGTTCGAATAGAAAAGGACTGCATTCCCTTACCTCTTCAGGTAGAGGATCTCTGTTTTCTGGTGGGCGACATTTCAGAACATTGGTTATGAACACCTCGTCTCTCCTCAAACCGAGCTTTTTGTCTATGAGTTCAGTGAGCAGTTTTCCGGCATTTCCTACGAAGGGTCTTCCCTGCAGATCCTCTTCCCTTCCTGGCGCCTCACCTACAAAAACAACTTTTGAGTGACAGCTCCCCTCTCCAGGAACATAGTTTCGTTTGGTCTTCCATAAATCGCATCTCTTGCATTGATTTATTTTTTCAGCGATTTGTGAAAGGGTGACTGAATTTTTCATTGGCGGTAATAAAAAAACAGGAATGTAAAAAATTTGCGAATTGGTTAAAACTTCAGTGTTCTTGCAGCAACAACGAGAGGCTCCCAGGTTGGTGCGAAGGGTGGAGCGTAGGCAAGATCTGCGAAGAAAAGGTCTTTCGTTGTAAAGCCAGCCTGAATCACTGCAGCCATTGTGTCGATTCTTGCAAGAACGGAATCATATCCAACGATCTGTGCCCCAAGTATTCTTTTTGTACCCCTGTCAGCAACAACCTTAATTCTTGTTTCTTTCCCACCAGGATAATAGTGCACCCTCGTCTGGGCTTTTATGAATGTTGATATAGGGTCAAAACCTGCCTCCTTTGCCTCAACCTCATTCAAACCCGTTCTCCCTATCTCAAGATCGTAAAACTTTGTTATCTGGGTGCCGAGAACACCTGGAAATTCTATGTCACCACCTGAGATGTTTACCCCTGCAACATAACCCATCTTGTTGCCCGGTGGGGCAAGAGGAATCCATACTCTTTTTCCCGATATCATGTGTCTGGTTTCTGCACAGTCACCAGCAGCGTAAACATTCTCCATGCTGGTTTTCATTCTGCTGTCAGTCCATATTGCACCCGTTTCTCCCAGTTTTAAACCAAGCTTCTCGGCAAGCTCAACATTTGGTTTTACACCGGTTGCAACAACAACCATGTCAGCCCTGTACTCTCCCTTGTCAGTCAGAACTCTCTCAACTCCATCTTTTCCATCGAAAGCCTCAACTCTTTCATTCAGCCGGAGATTGACTTTCTTCTCCATTTCAATTTTAACGATCTCTGCAATATCGGCATCAAAATTTGGCAGTGGATGATTCAGCATCTCAATAACCGTTACCTTCTTTCCCCTTGCAGAAATTGCCTCAGCCATCTCAAGCCCTATGTAGCCTGAGCCAACGATTACGACCTCCCCGGCTTTTTCTGCAGCCATCTTCAATCTCTCCGCATCGGGTGGGAGATCTACAGTAAAAATACCCTCAAGCTCAACCCCATCAACAGGTGGGAGTGAGGGAGAAGCTCCGGTTGCAAATAATAAATAATCCCATTCCATCTCCTTCTCCTCACCATCCTCAATGTATGTGAGCGACCCTCTTTTTACATCTATTACCTTGGAGTTCATGTGGAGGTCTATGCCCCTCTTCTCAATGAATACAGATGGTGGATAGTACATCAGCTTTGATGTCTCACTAAGGCCCTCAACAACATAGGGAATTCCACATGGAGCATGACTGACAAAGTTCGTAGCCTCGAAAACTGATACCTTCCATTCCGGTTTCAGTGCCCTAACCCTCGAAGCACAGCTCATACCTCCGGCTCCACCACCTATTACTGCAACCCTCATTCGATCACCTCATCCTTTCATTTTCGCGTCAAACCTTAATTATTTTTTTGATTATTTTGATTAAAAACCGGTGATTT
Organism: Archaeoglobus sp. UBA234; assembly: GCA_002494625.1. GTDB lineage: Archaea > Halobacteriota > Archaeoglobi > Archaeoglobales > Archaeoglobaceae > Archaeoglobus_A. The sequence goes on along the minus strand of DACH01000004.1, from coordinate 44,643 downwards.
TTAACCCCAGTCGCTACTAAGTCCCCTTTCGGAAGGGAGGAGATACAGTAGGGGAGGCTGACAGAGACTACAACTCCTCCCTGAACATCTTAGATGTGGGGCTGGGACGGTCCCGAATGCCTGTGGAGGGAGAACCTCTACCCTGTATCATCTCTTATCGAGAGGTGATTATGGGGCAAGTTCTCTCAGTGAAGCAGGAAGCCCTTTGCGTGAGTGAGGGGTAGTTCACCATCTCCAAAAAAGCAAAACCTTATTTTACCTGGATCAAACTGCAATGTAAATGCAGATTACTGAAAAGCCCGGGATCGTCACATTCACCAGAAATGTTTTCATACCCCTCACAAACGCATGTAGAAACAGATGTCATTACTGTGGCTTCCGGAGCGACAATCCATCCTTGATGACTTCTGCAGAGGTATCGAAATTGCTTTCAAAAGCTATCAATGCAACCGAAGCTCTTTTCACCTTCGGAGAAAAACCGGATGAGGTTGAAGGGGTTTCAGAGAAGTTAAAATCTATGGGATTTAGAAGCTTCATTGATTATTTACTTCACATGAATGCACTTGCAATTGAACATGGCAAGCTCCCCCACACCAATGCAGGGGTGCTGGGATACGAGGAGATGAAGAGGTTAAAGGGATTCAATGCTTCAATGGGCTTGATGCTGGAACAGGCAGTTGAACTCGAGTGTCATGAAAACAGTCCGGGTAAAAAACCTGAAGAGAGAATCAGGTCGATAATAAATGCGGGTAAGCTTCAGATCCCCTTCACAACTGGTATTCTTGTTGGTATAGGTGAGAATTTATATGAGGATCTCTACTCCCTTGATGTTATTTCAGAGCTTCACAGTAATTACGGGCATATCCAAGAGTGTATAATTCAGAATTTCAAGCCAAAAAAAGGGACAGTCATGGAAAACACACCTCCCCCCTCTGCTGAAACAATGCTTAAAATAGTGAGGGAGGCAAGGAAAATACTTCCTCAGGAAGTTGAAATTCAGATACCACCGAATCTCGTGGATGACATAAGTCCTTTTATAAAGGCAGGGGCAGGAGATATTGGAGGAATATCGGACACTACAATAGACTACATCAACCCTGAGGCGCCATGGCCTGAGATAGAAAAAATCGAAAGATGTTTAAAGGGCGAGTATTTCCTTAAAGAAAGACTGGCAGTTTACCCAAGGTTTATAAAGGTCGGATGGTATGGGAAGCACACCGGACATCTTATTGAACAGCTGGCAGACGAGAATGGTTACAGGAAGAATGGGTATGTATCGGGAAAAGGGGTGAATGAATGTTAGCACAGGAATATTTATCTCTGCTGACAAACCCTTATGAAACTTTCAAGCTTGCTGATGATCTGAGGAGAAAGATGAATGGAGATAGGGTAAGCTTTGTTGTTAACAGGAACATAAATTTCACAGATATCTGCATCAATCGATGCAGATTCTGCTCTTTCAGAAATAGAAAAAGATTCCTCCTTACACCTGATGAAATAGCCGAAAAGGTTGAGGAAGCTGTTGAATATGGTTGCACGGAGGTCTGTATCCAGGGTGGGTTGCTTGCAAATGCAGATATTGAGTTTTATACATCAATTCTTCAGGCTGTGAGGGATATCTCAAAGAAAATACACATTCATGCCTTCTCACCGATGGAAGTTCTCCATGCTTCCAGAAACAGCAACCTCCATCTTGAAGACACTCTCAGGGAGCTTAAAAAAAGTGGTCTTGATTCCATGCCAGGAACTGCAGCAGAAATACTCATTGACAGTGTCAGAAAAGAAATCTGCCCCGAAAAGTTGACCACATCGGAATGGGAATGGGTGGTCAAAACAGCCCATAGGATCGGGATTCCCACAACAGCAACCATGATGTACGGGCATATAGATACATGGGAGGACAGAATAAACCACCTTTTGCTTATAAAGAAAATACAGCAGGAAACGGGAGGGATAACTGAATTTATCCCCCTTCCGTTTATGTCAAAGAATAACGAACTTGGAAAAATCTCCTCTGGAAGTTCCGGATTCGATGATCTGCTGGTTATTGCCATTGCCAGAATAATCCTTCATCCAGATGTGACAAACATACAGGCGTCTTGGGTAAAGCTGGGCAAAAAGCTTGTTCAGGTATCCCTCCACACAGGAGCAAATGATGTTGGTGGCACACTGATGGAGGAAAACATCTCAAAATCTGCAGGGGCAAGCAGTGGTGAGTTCATGGAAGTGGATGAGCTTATAAACATGATAAGAACTGCATCGAGAATCCCTGTTCAGAGAACCACACTTTATGAGGTTTTGAGAGAGTATTGAATGAACAGGATATTGAATGGACAGGATAAATCCAGGAGTTGAATGGGCTAACAAGTTCTTTAAATTCTTGGATGATTGTTGTTTCCAATTGAGGAGCTAATATGATGTTTTTGAGTTTCACAACAACCGTTACAGTCTTTTCATAATCCATGCCTTTTTATTGACTAAAGTGGCTGAAATCATAAATTTCGAAACTGTTCTTTTAGTTCTATCTCACAAGCTCTCACAGAAAACTCTCACATATTCGAACAGATCACCCCTATCTGATGTCGTTTTTTGCCCTTGCAAAGGAAACACCTTCTGTAATCGAAAACCCCTCTTTTTTGTAGCTGGTCTCTGGGATAGTAAGTTTAAAACCCTCATCAATCTTGGTGAGTTCAGGATGCCTTGGGTCATAGCTCTTTTCGTAAAATCAGATAAAAATCAAATAAAATTCAAGCTCAAGTCATTTGAATTCATCAAACTCTCTTAAACTTCTCCATTATCTCTCTATACACTTTTGGAAACCGGGGTGAGAAGAACAGGAAAGGCTGAACTGGATAACTCACATTGGCGTTTTTACCGGCATTTTTAAGCCCCTCCAGAATTTTATTCATCCAGGAATACGGAAAGGAGAATACCATTTCACACTCATCGATACCTGCAAAGACTCTATCTCCTGCCCCGGGTACTGAAATTGCTGGCTCTCCATTAAGGGCGGGGATTAAAGCCTCGGAGCATGAGGCGGTTTTGGCTGTCAGCTCAGCTTTCACACTCCCTCCAAAATAGGTCACTGCCTGTATGAGTCTTCCAACCTGGGCAGGAGTTCCAAATACCATTACTATTTCAGGCTCAACCTTCATGGTAGTCATATCACCAAAGATGAATGTCTTGTACTTCCCTTTTGGCAGGAAATCCTCAGGATAGTATGCCGATTCATCACACAGCCATTTTGCTTTTGACAGAATCTCTTTAACCTCTCCCTCCACCAATCCGTATATTACCATGGCAGGAGGACATGCAAAGTCATCATATGTAAGTGCAACAGTCCTTCCACTGTATCTTGCAAAACCGATAGCCTGACAGACTGCCATTTTCAACCCGTATTTTGATGGTCTGAACGATCCTTCAGGAATATACTCCTTTTCAGAGAATAAGATTCCGACAGGTGGTGTTCTGAGCCGCAGGATATCAAAAACCTCTTTCCCGAGTTTGCTCCATTCCATACTTAAATCCCTCTTTAATCAGATATAAACTTTGGCCATATCTCCTATCCTTACTGAATGCTGGGCAAACTTCAAAAACAGGTAAACAGTATCACCTGTATGAACCCCCACATGGCTTCAGAAAAATCTGCGGTGAAGAGGACTATAACTCTACTGACAGACTTTGGAGATTTTTATCCTGGGGTTATGAAAGGTGTAATTTTGAAAATACACCCCGATGCCAGCATCATAGACATAAACCATTCGGTTAAACCACAGAATATACTTCAGGGGGCTTTTTTACTCGCCAGTTACTCCAGCTTTTTTGATAACTCCGTTCATGTTGCGGTGGTTGATCCCGGAGTGGGAACGGACAGAGATATAATCATAGCGGAAGGCAAGAACAGCTTTGAGAACAGCTTTTTCATAGTACCTGACAACGGCATTCTTTCTGGGGTTATGGATAATATCGGGCGCATGTTCAGGGTTGATATGCATAAAACCAGCAAATACACTGGCAGACTCTCATCAACCTTCCACGGGAGAGATGTTTTTGCTCCAGCTGCCGCTCTTACCGCACTCGGCAGAATGCATGAGATTGCCGAGGATTTTGGGAAAGAACCTGTAAAGATAGATCTGTTCAACCCCCGGATCTCGGGTGGGTTTGTTGAATGCAATGTAGCACATATCGACTCTTTCGGGAACATCATAACCGACTTAAAAAGAGAAGTTGTTGAGAAGCTAAAGCCTGAAAAGATCAGTATAAGGGGAGTTGAGTTTCCATTTGTTGAGACATACTCCGATGTTGAGGTAGGTGAACCACTGGCACTTATAGGAAGTTTTGATACACTCGAATTCAGCCTGAGGAATGAAAACGCCTCCGAGAAATTGGGTGTGGATATAGGAAAAATAACATTTGAATTTCTCTAATAACATCTTCTTGATTCAAAAGTTATTTTTAGTCTGGATGAGATTTTAACTCATGCACTCTCTCCTAGAAAAGAAGGGGTTTATTCTGGATGTTGATGGTGTGGTTGGGAAAGGAAAAAAACCCATCAAGCCTGCGGTTGAGGCAGTTAAGAAGCTCATGGATCTGGGAAAAAAGGTCGTCTTCGTTTCCAACAACTCAACAAGGAGCAGGAGAATTTATACTGAGAGGTTTCGGGGATATGGCTTAGATGTGGATGAGAATCAGATGATTTTAACAACCTATGCGACTGCAGAGTATATAAGAGAAAAGCATGGAGGAAGCAGGATTTTCACGACAGGTGAGGAAGGGTTAATTGAGGAACTGAAGCTTGCGGGACACGATATTGTTGACTACACCGAGGCAGATATTCTTGTTGTAGGATCAAACAGAGGAATAAACTTCGATATAATGACAAAAGCTCTCAGAATGTGCCTTGATAAGAGCAAACTGTATTACGCCACAAATCCTGACAGAATTTTTCCTTCTGAAGATGGTCCTATTCCCGGTACGGGAATGATAGTTGGTGCCCTCTACTGGATGACGGGCAGAATGCCCGATTGCATCTGTGGGAAACCTGAGACTGTGATAATGAACAAAGCATTGGAAACTCTTGGACTCGAAGCAAGTGATGTTGTGGTGGTTGGGGATCAGATCGATGTTGATGTGGAGGCAGGAAAAAGGATAGGTGCAAAAACTCTGCTTGTGCTGAGTGGTGTTACTACAGAGGAGAACCTTGAAGAAATGATTGAGAGAAGTGGCTTAAAACCAGATTATGTGCTCGAACACCTTGGAAAACTCTTCGAATAAACATCATCACCGTATTGTAATCATAATTAATATGATGATTATATATTCAGAAGGTGAAAAAATTTATTAAATAATTTTCTCAAAATTGGTTGATGGTTGTTTATGAATTGCTCAGCAGAAATTATACACTCCTCAGCAACAGGAACATCATTGCTCTCCTGCTGCTTTTCACAACCATAAATTTTGCCGATCTATTTACAACCCTTTTTGCACTCAACACGGGATTTTATGAGGAGCTGAATTTGTTTATAGCCTTTCTTTATTCAAAGTCACCTCTATTGATGGCTATCTACAAGATTTTAATCCCTCTCGTACCTTTTATTTTGCTTCTGAAGTGTAAAAAAGTTAGAATTGATGATTACAGCACTCCCACCATCGCAGAGAAAATTCGCACTGTTGTTATAAGTTCAGTCTTTCTTGCAATGATCTGGAGCACTCTCGTATATGTTTTTATTGTGGTTCACAATTTTATTCTTATTTTTGAAACATCATTCAATTGATCATCTCAAAAGAACATCTTAAAGCTCTTAAATCAGCCTCTTAAGCTCCCTTATGTCTTCAATCACATAGTCAGCGAGGGGAATGAATTCATCAATCATTTCTGAGTTTTTTTCTGTTTTGAGGAGAACCGTTTTAACCCCAGCAAGCTTTCCCGAGATTAAATCGAACTTGAAATCACCAACAACTAAGCTATTTTCCGGTCTTGATTTTGCGAGAAGAATAGCAAGAACCACTGGAAGTGGAGAGGGCTTAGGAGTGATTCTTTCCCGACTGATAATGTAGTCAAAATCGATTCTGAACTTTCTGGAAAATATCTCCACGCTTTCTTTGCAGTTTCTGGTAACGATCCCTTTTTTAATATTCTTGCCCTCAATAAGCTCAATTATTTCTTTCACTCCCGGGATGAGCTTCGAATTTTTTGCAGCTTCGATTTCAAAGCGTTTAAGTACCTCAAATTTTCTTTCTCTTTCTTTGGGGCTGGATTTGAGAATGCTTTCAAGAACGAACCTCTCTTTTATTCTTAATCTGTCCCTTATCTTATCAAAGGGTAGATTGAATTCAGTGAGAGTCCCATCTAAATCAAAGATCAGGTTGTCTATATTACCCATTGAATCTATGTTTTGGCTAAAATTGAAAAATTTTCCGGATTGAAGCAGACAGGCTTAATGAAGCGTTTTGGAATTCCCACAGACATGTTTACGATGATTCCAGTGGTGGTTGAAAAAGGCTGAGCAGAGGATTAAAAGGAGAACTCAGATAAACTGTTACCGAAAACATTATTTTTTCAGCAACCTATTCTTTTCCATGCATTCAAAAAAATTAAAGCTCAAAAAAACTGTTTCAAAATTCTCAGAGCAAAACTCACCAAATTTAATGAAAAATACTCTAATCCTGCTGCTTATTCTTTTCCTGACTATGGGTTTTAGTCTATTTTTATCTCATTCCAGCCCGGAGATTGTAAAAAAAGTTAGTGCAGAGTTTCTGAACGCAACTGAGGTTAAAATAAGGGCTGTTGCTGTTAAGAGTACTGAACCACCAGAAGGAGCGGTGATAGACATATCTGTCACTGTTACACCCGGAGAAGGGCGTGTATTTGTATCGACTCTGCCGTATACCCAGATAGATATGCAGGGCAGTGCTCAGCTCGCAGCTCTTACAGCCTGCGATATTCTCGGGATGGATTTTATGAATTACGACTTCTTCTTCACGGTAGAGGCTGACTCACCTATTGTTGGCGGTCCATCTGCTGGTGGAGTTATGACGATAGCAACAATGGCTGCTTTGAAAGATCTGACAGTGAGAAAGGATGTTTACATGACTGGAATGATATATCCTGACGGGTTTATCGGACCTGTGGGAGGGATACCCTACAAGCTCAAGGCAGCAGCAGATAACGGGGCAAAGATTTTCCTGATACCAAAAGGACAGAGAGTTGTAAATGTTGAAGAGACACTGGAGGAAAAAAAGGGTCCCTTTATTTTCATAACAAAGAAAAGCAAACCTGTTGACCTTGTTGAGTATGGAAAAGAGCTTGGGGTAAATGTTGTTGAGGTTGAGACGATTGAGGAGGCTCTTCTGTACTACACCAATCACACCATTGTAAAATCAAAGTTTGAAACAAACATTTCCAGATACTCGGACCTCCTTAAAAGATTAGCTGAGATAATGAAGAAAGACACATCAGATCTTTACTCAACTGTAAAGGAAATGGGTCTCTCAACAGATAAGGCTGAAGAGTACATGAGGGCAGGAGAAAGGAGTTATGAGGAGGGAAATTACTACACCTCCACCAGTCAGTACTTTACTGCGAAGATAGAGCTCAGAACCCTTTACTACACCCAGATAATAGAAACTGCAGATGACTTAGAGAGGGAGTTCCAGAATGTTGAAGATGAGATCGGTAGAAGCAAGGAGTATCTTCTCTCTCAGAAAAGTATGGGTATAGAATCATTCCAGCTATTTGGGGCTGCACAGGAGAGGGTAACACTTGCAGAGGATTACCTTTATCTGGCAAGAACCTCTGAGGATATGGTTGAATCCATTAAATACCTTGCCCTCGCGAAAGAGAGGGTAGAGAGTGCAAGAGTCTGGCTCTCTCTCCTTGAAACGGTGGATGAGGATATCCCCCTCAAGGATGGGGAGCTTGAAAGAAGAGCCCAGTTCTACCTCGGTCAGGCGGAATCGATTGTAGTTTATGCCACTGAGATTGGGGGATATCCGACTCTGATAGATGAGGCTGAAAAAAGCATTAAACTTGCAAGGAAGCAGCTTGATGAGGGATTCTATGCAGGTTCTGCGGTCTCTGCAATCGATGGAATTACCAAAGCAAGCCTCTCTATCGAACTCATAAATGTTGATGAGGATCTTTTGAACTCAAAGGTTGAATCAGCCAGTAACTCAGCCAGAAATGCCATTGGAGAGCTTGAGAACATTCTTACTCCAGTACTGCCTGTTGCCTATATGGAGTATGCTGATACAGCTGAAAATCCAGTTGTAAAACTCTCATACTACAAACTCTCTGAAAGGCTTGCAAAGCTCATGCTTTCTCTGTCAAAAGTATATCCTGGAGCTCAGATTGTAAAGATAGAATTTAATTTTGATAACACCACGAAATCGGATTCAGAGAAGAGCAAAACAATTCCGGAGATTTCAAGAATAGAACCAAAGATTCCAAAACTGCCTGAGGTAGAAAAAATAGTTAAAGAGATTCCGGGATTTGAAATAGCGATTTCGGTAATATCAGTATTTTTCGCCTACTATATCCGCAGGAAGCTCTGATTCTGCTTCATAGTATAAGGAAATAGCAAAAGACCATCGTGCTAAGGGTGGCAAAAAAGTTCACTCCGGAGTTGGTGAGGTACCCATACTTCTCCAGTGTTGCTCCAAGAACACTGTCCACATGGACTGCTATGAAACCCGCTATGAGGGGGATGGTTGAAAGGCTGGGTGGCAGAATTCCGGATAACACTGCAATCAAAACAATGACTCCACAACCGGCGAGAGCAGATATCTCACCTATCAGGGAAATACCTCCACTCTCTCCTGCTCTGACTCTTTCAAAGTTTGTTATCAGGTAAACCTTCTTGCTCGTCTTGCCTATTTCACTTGCTATCGTGTCTCCAAGGGCAGCAGCAACCGATGCAACGAAGGATACCAGAAAGAGGTCGCTCCCATAAACACCATAGTTCATAGCGAAGAAAAGAGCTGATAGGCTGTTAGCGAAAACATTGGCATAGCCTCTTGTACCCCCGGCAGGCTCCTCTATTCCCATTTCTTTTTTCATGGAGTATCTGTATTTTGTTGCGAAGGAGCCTATAATGTAAAAAGAGAGAAGAACGATGAAGAATCTGATATCCGTGAAAACAATCATCAGTGTACCTATGAGGGTAGCGCTTAGCAAGCCACTCTCATCAGCCACTCCTGCCCTCATGGCGCTGAGAGCAAGGATGAACGAAAGAATGAAAGCAAAGAAGAGCTGGTCAAACCTTGCAGAAAAGCCATAAATGTTGAAAATCAGGAAAACTGTAAAAGTTGAAAGCAGGAGTGTAACCCTCTTATCGCTCTCTGTATCGACACTCATTATGAGAGCACCGGTTATCCCGCCGATAAGGGAGAGGAAAAGAATAAAATCGATGCTGTATGAAAGTCCTGTTGAAACAAAGTAGAAGAGGAAATAAATAACAGAAAAAGTTGTAAGTACACTGATGTTTATCAAAGAAGCTCCTTTTGTTTTTTTAACTCTGCTGAGCAATTCAAAGGCAATAACCATAAAGATGGAGGCACCAGCAATATATTCAGGCACGGAGAGGGTTAGCACAATCAGAATGATGGAAATGGCATAGTAATTGAAGTAGGAGGTCTCGATACCGGGATTTGAGAGTGTGAATCTTATTCTTTTTCCACTGTAGAACAGGAATAAAAGAAAAAATATGGAAAATATACCAAGAACATCTCTAAATTCAAGATAGGGGAGTAAAACAGACGGTGTAATTGCTAAGAGTGTGAGTGGAAGATATTTGTTGCTTTCAGCGCTCTTCTTTAAAACTGATCTTTCCATCGGCAAAGGTTAAGTAACTTCAATTTTAAAAAACTACCGATGCTGAGTCTCCCTGTTCCCGGGTTTGCCAGGAAACTATATGAAAAAAGGCTTGAGAAGGATGTCATAAAGGGCTTTTTACCCGAACACATTATGGTTGTGACCGAGGATGTAGAGATTGAGAATCATGTTGAAAAATTCCGGGAACTCATTACCTGGTGTTTCAAACTCGGGATAAAAGAAATAACCCTCTGCATCCATGTCTCAGGAAAAAGAAATTATAAGGAATTCCCTGACAGAATCCTTGGTGAGGTGAGGAGACTCAATGGGGGAAATTTAAATATAAATCTCATTACTCCAGACGAATTCATAGAAAATGGAGATGGCGATTACCATCTGAACCTGATTGTTGGGTATGGTGGGAGAGTTGAAATAACGGATGCCATTAAAAAGATGGCTGAACTGGTTGAAAGAGGAGAGATTCGGCCTGAAGAGATCTGTGAGGAAGATGTTGAAAAATATCTGAAAATAAAGAACTCTCCAGATCTTATAATCAAGGCAGGGGAAGATATACCTGACTTTCTAATCTGGCAGAGCATTTACAGCGAGCTTTACTTTCTCGATATAGGGTGGAGTGACATGAGATATATTGATTTTCTCAGGTGTCTGAGGGGTTATCAGAAAAGAGAGAGGAGATTCGGAAGATGAGGTGTTAGAATGGCAAGAAAACCTGAAAATGTAGAATTCAAATCAAGAGAAGAGAATTTAAGGCTGGTTAGAGATGTAGCTGACTATCAGTTTGGAAAAGGAGCGGGAAAGGTGCTTTTTCCTGACACATGCAGATTTATTGTCTCTCCAAAGACAGGTAGAATCAGGCAGATTATTGACAATGGTGTAAGGATTGCAACGCTTAAAACAGCCTCAGGATGGCTTAGCCTGAGCATTGAGGGTGCAAGGAGGTTGCACAGCTTTTTTAAGTTTCCTGAGTTGAGGGTGGTTGTGATGAACGAAGTTGCGGAATTTGTTGCTGAAGGCAAGAATGTTTTTGCAAAGCATGTTGTGGATGCTGATAACAGAATAAGGGCAGAAGATGAGGTAATAGTGGTTAATGAAGATGATAAACTCCTTGCGACGGGAAAGACTGTTCTCGGATATATAGAGATGATGGATTTCAGGAGAGGCGTAGCGGTAAATGTGAGGGTGGGAATTAATAAAAAATAATCTTGTAATCTTTCTTGTAATCTCCCGGATGGGAGGATATTTCGGCAAATTATTTAAATTGTTAATCGATAATTGAATTGGTGACATGATAAAAACAAAAAAGCCTGAACTCAGGAAACAGATTCTTGTTGACAGAAGAAAAAAACTTATGATAGTCAAGAAAAACGCAGTAATAGATCGGAAAATCAGGTTTAATGGCAAGATTCTTGTGGGAATGGATGCATGCCTCTGGGGAGATGTTGAGTGTGAAGAGATAAACACGAGCAAAGGGGTTTTTATAAAGGGCAAGGTTAGCTGTAAAAAGGCTGTACTCGGGGCAAACACGGAATTTAAGTGGTTGAAGGCTGAAGAAGCGATAATTCAGAATGGTTGCAGGGGAGAGCATCTTGAGGTTGAGAAGGCAATAATTCGAAAAAATGTTTCCATAGGCAACCTTGAAGCGGAAACAGCCTATCTTGATGGCATCTCTACCCTTGGAAAGGTCAATGCGAAAAAGGTTATAGCGTCGAAAAGCGAGTGATAGGAAGGATAAAAAAGAAAAATAGTGTTTACTGGGGCTTTTCCATTAGACTCCACTTCTTCAAAATAGCTCCATCCTTTGAGTGGGGCGTCCTGTAAACGGTATCTCCACCCTTCTCAATCTCTCTTGCTCTATCAGCTTCAATAGCTGCTACTCTCATCATCTCATGAGCTGCTGCAACGAGGGGGATGTATTTCTCTGGGTCTCTCTCGATGAAGCAACCCTTCACATCGATGTCAGCAACCTTCTCTGCAATGTAATATGCTGCCATTGCTTTTGCCTTTGCATATGGGTTCTTGAAGTTTCCAGCAGCAACAGCTCTTTCAGCTGTAACAACTACCTGTGGGAGTTCTGGAGTCTTCCCTTCTTTAAGAGCATCGATAACTCCACCAATTGCCTCTTGGACAAGTCTGAAGGCTCCTGTTGCTGCAAGCACCTTGATAACATCTGCATTGAAGAGAGCCATCTCGGTTGGGTCAAGGAACTCTCTTCTCGCTCCAATCATCGAATCTGCGTTTATCAGGATATAACCGAATCCTTTCTCCTGAAACTCCTCCTTAGCTTTCTTTGCTGGAGCGTCACTGATTATGATAACAGGCTTACCTTCAAAAGCCTCTCTTGCAGCTTTTGGACCCGGAAGAGCAGCATTTGGAGAGACCACAATAATGAGGTCAGGGTCGAACTCCTTCATTTTTTCAGCCACTTCAGCCTCTTCTGGCTGCATCTTTGCGCCACTTGTGACAACTCTTACGCTGATATCTCCTCTATCTGCTCTCTCATCAAGAAGATACTCGACAAGAAGAGCAGTCCCGATTGCACCCATTTTAACTACGCCAACTTTAACCATTTCAATCACCATTTTTTTTAAAGACACTGCAAAATATAACCGTTTCTTTTTTTAACTGACAAATTTAAGTAATCCCGGAAATTTAAAATGCTGAGTGTAACTCCATCACCTATGCCTGGAAGATCATCAAAATCAGGATTACTTCTGGCATTAATTCTCCTTTCTGCAATATACCTATTCTATTCTTTTTCATATACGGAAACATATCTTGAAATTTCTGGAGAAAATAAAACCTGTTATATTCCTGTAATGGAAAAAGAGGTTGTATCAGTCTCATTCATTCATTCAGTAGAGCTTTCGAAGGAAATTGACTTTTACAGGATTGAAAATAATTCTCTTGTGCTTTTCAAAACACTCACCAAATCTGCTGGCTGGGGATTGCCAAGCACTGAGAAAAATTTTTCTACTGTCGAATATAAAGGGGAGAAATGGTTTCAATTTGGAATTCTCCGCAATATCAGTGTGCTCAGGATCTCTGTAAACCCATTCAACCACTATACAGTTGAGACTGGGAAATACATGATTAATTTAGACGATTTGGGTAAAACCGTAACACTTAAAGTTGTTGTATTAAATCCAGTTAAAGCCACTCTGGTGGGGGGATGCCAGCTTGAACGAAATTGATGTAACAGAACTTGAGAAAAAATTTCTGCACGAAAGAGAGTTGAAGGGAATATATGCAATTATTGTTTCTATAATCGCTATTGTCTTCTCGAGCTTTCACATAATAAATGGCTCCTTTACCGGACTTCTTCAGCATGATATTGTGAAATCAATCCATCTCGCTTTTGCAGTAGGGCTCTCATTTCTGATATTTCCACTGAGAAAAAAGGTAGCGAAGGATACGAGCAAAATCCCTGTTATAGACTTCGTTCTCGCAGCCATAGGGTTCTATGTCGCATTCTATCTTGCGATGAACTATGGTGAAATCGTCTTCAAGGCAGCAACAGGCTACAGAATATTTGATTTCATAATTGCATCTCTGGCAATTGTTTTCGTTCTTGAAGCAACGAGAAGGGTTGTAAATCCTGCGCTGGTGGTAGTTGCCTTGATCTTCATCATCTATGCCAAGTACGGGGCAGGATTGCCCGGAGCACTTTCACACCCCAATTATACTTGGAAGGAGATAATCGAGCACCTTTACTATACAAAAGAGGGTATATTTGGCACCCCCATTGCAGTTTCATCGAGTTTTGTAGTTCTTTTCATTATATTTGGGGCTTTTCTTGAGAAATCAGGGGCTGGAAGGTTCTTTATTGATCTCGCCTATTCAATTACTGGGTGGATGGTCGGTGGACCTGCAAAGGCTGCAGTTGTTTCATCTGCAATGATGGGGACGATTTCGGGGAGTTCTGTTGCTAACACTGTTACAACAGGAGCCTTCACCATACCTCTGATGAAAAGGGTTGGATACAAGCCGGAATTTGCAGGAGCTGTTGAACCAGCAGCATCAACAGGTGGACAGATAATGCCTCCCATAATGGGGGCTGCAGCATTTATCATGGCTGAGTTCGTGGGGATGCCATACATAAATATTGTCTATGCGGCAATAATACCAGCTTTTCTATACTTCTTTGGAGTGTTCTCTGCTGTTGATTTTGAGGCAAGAAAAGAGAATCTGAGGGGTGTACCGAGAAGTGAACTCCCACACCCCCTGACGGTACTCAAAAATGGGTGGTTCTACCTTGTACCCCTCTTTATAATAATCTACATGCTGGTAAATGGCTACACCCCTATCTTGGCTGCGGTTTACTCCATCTATTCAGTAATCATAATCATGATATTTGAACCCATACTGAAAAACAGGTCACTTCCTCCAGAGAAAAGAATGAACAGCAAGCAGATACTTGCTCTGATAGTCTCAAGGATTCTCGGAGCCCTCGAACATGGTGGAAGGAGTGCTGTTACAGTTGCAATGGCATGTGCTTCGGCAGGAATTATTGTTGGTGTTGTAACGCTCACAGGCCTGGGTTTCAAAATCGCTGCCTCAGCCATAATTCTTTCCCAGGGTTATCTGTTGATAATCCTGATAATCACAATGTTTGTTTCCTTGGTTCTCGGAATGGGTGTACCAACAACAGCGAACTACATTATAACAAGTACAATTGCTGCCCCGGCTATAATAACTTTCATGGCTCAGGGATATGGAATGACAGTTCGGGATTTCCTAGATGCATATCCAGAACTCGTTCTTCCTGCGCATATGTTCGTCTTCTACTTTGGGGTTGCTGCTGACCTAACACCTCCTGTTGCTCTTGCTGCCTATGCTGGCTCAGCTATAGCAGGAAGTGATCCCTGGAAAACTGGGATAAATGCAGTGAAGATTGGAATTGGAAAGTATCTTGTTCCGTATCTTTTCATATTCTCCCCCGCTTTACTGTTAATCGGTGTTAATTCCTCGGGAGATGTGGTGAATCTCTTACTCCTGCTTGTGACAATAATGATCGGAATAATGGCAATCAACGCAGCAACAATCGGAAGTGTGATGAAAGAACTTTCGAAACTTCAGAGGTTACTGTCACTCGTCTCAGGAATTCTGCTCTTGTCGCCTGAGCCAGTTATGAAGTTGGCAGGATTGATAATATTCACAGCAATATTTTTAAATCAGTATGGTATTTTATCGAAGAGGTGAAAAAATGAAATACAAAGTAGGGGTCTTGCTGGTTCTGGCAATTGCTTTGCTCTTCCTTGGTTGTGCTCAGGAGGAGAAACCAAAGGCAACACCAACTCCCGAGGCGAAGGAGATTGAGGTGACTATTGTTACGGGCGGATCAGCTGGGACATACTATCCAGTCGGTGGAGCAATGGCTCAGGCGATAACTGAGTTTGCTCCGGGTATAAAAGCAACTGCAGTAACATCTGGAGCATCGGTTGTTAATGCTAGGAAAATAGGCGATATGGAAGCAGAGTTTGGACTTCTCCAGAATGATGTTGCTTATTATGCATACAATGGAGTTGAGATGTTCAAGGATGCCAAAGTCGGTAAGATAAGAGGTGTAGCGACGCTCTATCCCGAGATCATACAGATTGTAACGCTGAAGGAGAATAATATTAAGACGATATATGACTTGAAGGGCAAGAGAGTGGCTGTGGGTGCACCAGGCTCTGGAACTGCTGTTGACGCTCTTCAGATTTTAAATGCAGCTGGAATTGATGAGTCAAATACGGATATCAGATTTCTGAACTTCAAAGAAGTTTCTGATGCTCTGAAGGATAAGACAATTGATGCAGGATTCATTGTTGCAGGAATTCCGACAGCTGCGGTTAGCGATATTGCAGCTGTAAGAGAGGTTGCGATTGTAGAGGTGCCGGATGAGATATACAACAAGCTTAAGGAAAACTATCCATTCTACACCCAGGTAAACATTCCTGCTGGTACATACAACGGTGTGGATGAGGATGTGAAGACGGTTGCAGTTCTTGCAATGCTTGCAACGAACGCAGACCTGCCAGAGGAAGTTGTGTATGAAGTTACAAAGGCAATCTTTGAGCACAGAGATGTTCTTGAAGCGGCCCACAAGAGAGCAGCCGACATAACGCTCGAGACAGCTCTTGATGGAATGTCAATCCCGCTCCATCCGGGAGCTGAGAAGTACTACAAGGAAAAGGGGCTGATTGAGTAACATCTTTTTTCCTATTTTTTTTCTTTGATTGTGAATCGGGTTCTGTATTTTAAATTTCTGTGGCAGTATTTCTTTCTATTCTTTCAGATCTCTCACAAAATCGTCTTTCTCGAGACAGAATGCAAAATCCTTTTCGAGCAGTTCTTCAAGATTTTCAACATCTCTGAGTTTTACATATAGGTTTCCAGGGCTTTTTCTGAAGGAAAGTGAGGATATTTTTCCGCTCATTATTTTTTTGAAGCCGATTTTTTCAGGAGGGATTGAGCATGTGATGGGACACTCTTTTTCTATGTAATATCCCCCTAGTTTAATCATCTTGAGTGCCCTTGCAAAGCATTTGGGATTTCGAATTGAACCGGCTCTTCCGGCTCTTGGATAAGGGTCTTTGACGAAGTAAACCGATATACCATTTTTTAACTCAGGGAAGTCGATAGAACCTATTTTTGTTGCATCCTCACCGTAAAATGAGAGTCTAAACTTCATATCGGCTATCTGGAATTCTGCCATCATTTTATTTCCCTTGAATAGGGTGCTTTCGACAACTCCAATTCTCTCTATCTTTGAAAGAATTTCTCTAAAATTATCTTCAGGTAGGTGGTTATCAAAGAAGACAAGATTTCTCCCGAGAAAAATTGCGTGCTCTATGTCACCTCCAGAGCCTGCATATACCACTGGATCCTTTAAATCTCTTCTCCCTACTTCATACCAAAGTTTTGTCATAAAATCAATCTCATCGTGCTCTAAGAGCTCCAAGAATACTTCTGGTATTTTTTGTAGGTTGTTCATTTTCGAGCACCCTCTTTTATTTTTCTCTTTATTTCCTCAGATAGCCTGAAAATCAAGTCAATCTCCTCTCCACATATCCTCTGGACTTCTATTATATCGTCTATTTCTACCTCTTCGTATATTTTTTTGCAGAGATAGTTTATGCAGATTATCTCTCTCACTTTCAGTTTGCAACCCCTGTTTGAAAGGAAGAAGCATCCGTGTTTGATCTCTCTTTTATGGGGTAGTTTAACACCAAGAAGGAGGTTCAGAATCAGGATGGTTGCATCGAATCTCTGCTCAATTCCTTCTCCACAGCAACTCTTATCTCCGCATTCACTACAGGCTTTGAAAATACCTTTTTCGTTCATCACAGTTCTGCTCCTCTCAATAGCTTCCTTAAGTTTTTCAAGCTCCTCAGCTAAGTGTGTAAAGTCAGTGTCCTGGAAAATTTCCTCTGCCCACAGGATTTTGTCCTCAACTGGGGAGTTAATTGTTATTGAGCGATTCCTTCTGGATCTGTGATTCTCTCTTTCTGACACCAAAATGCCTTTTCCCTCCATTAAATTTAAGCTTTCTATCCTGTGGTAAAAATTTGGAATACCTAAAAAACAAATTTTTTAAATAGATTCTCCATCATTCTTTTTTATGCGTCTTTACTTTCTCATATATGCTACTGTGGGATTCCTGAGGCTAATTTCATATGTTCTTACAGGTTACCTTGTTCTACTGGCTGAGTTTTTTCATGGCATAATAGATCTTCTCATACTCTCGGTCCTCAAAAAAGCAGAGAAGATATCCCTGAAACCACCTGATGAGCAGCATCCTTTTGGACATGGACTGGCGGAGAATATTGGAGCTCTAACAGTCTCTATTGCCTTCATAACTATTGTATCTTTTGAGCTGATAAGAGAAGGACTGATTAAAATTATGAACCCGGGAGAGTTCAAGTATCCTTTTATTGCAATTATTGTGCTTTTAACAACCCTTTTCCTCCTTATTATACCTCTCTACCTCTCGACTGAAAAAAGAGGACATCTTTTTTCTGCGATTAGAACTGAACTCGTAAATGATACTCTTTCAACATCCGGAGCAATAGCGGGAGTAATTCTTTCAGCCTTTTTTCCCCTCTCGGATGGTATTTTTACTGTAATGATTGGATTGATTATAGCAGCAAATGGGTTGAGACTCTACAGAGAAAATGCGGAAATTTTACTGGGTTTCAGCCCTGATAGGGATTTTTACTCAAAGCTAAATACAATTGTATCAGATTTCAATGAAGTCAAAGATGTTCATGATATCATTGCGGTTTTTACCGGGAGAAACAAGATTCATCTGGATATGCACATTACAGTTGATGGGGAGATGAAAGTTAATGAAGCAGATGATTTAACAGTGAAAATCAGTTCTAAAATTAAGGAGAAAATGCCCGAAGTAGATTATATTTCTATACATGTCTGTTCTCGGTCAAGTGGAAGATTCAGAAGAATTAATGAAGTCAACGAAAGAAGCTGAGAATTCAACATTAAAAATAAGAGTGAATAAAAAAGTTTATAAAAGATGGCTGAGTTTTTGGGAACATGAAACCAGTGGGTTTGGATATTGGTACCAATTACACAAAAACTACTGATGATGGTAAGGAAGTCATTCTCTTCCCCAGTGTAGTTGTTTTTGGAGAAGAGAAGGACTGGTCGCTGATGAAGAAGACACAGAAGGATGTTTACATCGGAGAGGAGGCTCTTGACATCGTACAGAACATGGAAAATGTAGAAATGCTTCGCCCCCTTCACGAAGGCAGGCTTATGCATAAGTCCTATCTGGAACTTGCAAGATATGCACTGTCGTCACTCAATGTAAACGAACCTGTTATCGGTACAGGACTTCCTGTGAAATCTTCCAGGCAGGAGAGAGAAGAACTTACTAAAAACCTTGAGACAGAACTTAAAGCAAAGGTTCTTCTGCTTCCACAGCCTGTTGGAACTCTTGCACATCTTGGAATTGAGACGGGAGTTTGCATAGATATTGGATATGGAACGACTGATGTTGTTGTTATAAGCCATATGGAATATCTCAAAGGAGACACAATGCTTATGGGTGTTGACAGGCTTTACGAGAACTTTGAGGTAACAATAAGAAACAAGGTTGGTATTAGCCTCACACCCGAAGAAATGACAAACCTTCTGACAAATGAGCAGTATGAGGTAGGCAGGATAAGGGGCGGAAAGAGAATATCGGTTGCTCACAACAGTATTATAGATGATTATAATTCACTTATGGTTTCTTGGGTGGAAAGGATATCAAATAGAGCCAAAATGCTGATGGAAGGTCTCTCTACAACGATCGTTGATAAAATAGTGTTGACGGGAGGAGGAAGTGCACTTCCACATGTTTATGAGGAGTTCCAGAAGAGATTCGAGGATGTAGGAAAGATAATAGTGCCTGATGATCCTATAAGAGCGAATGCCAAGGGTTACTATGTGCTTGCAAAACTTTATGCTGAGGAATCTGAAGGCAAACCTGCAGAAAAAAAGGAAGAAAAATCAAAGGAATCAGAGAAGAAAGAGACTAAAGCAGAGAAGGGCAAGGGTAAGAAATAACAGCATCAATATTTTTTCATAAATTGATTGGGTGGAATGTAGTTGTGAACTTATGAAATTTATGGAAAATTTATAGAAAGTCTCTCGGGTCGGTGATCTCCCCTTTTATAGCTGAGGCTGCTGCTGTTGCAGGGGATGCAAGATATATCATCGCATCGGGATTCCCCATTCGTCCTTTAAAATTCCTGTTTTGTGTTGAAAGGCATACCTCACCATCAGCAAGGATCCCCTGATGTATCCCTACACATGGTCCACATCCTGGAGGGATAACCATACCTCCTGCATCAACAATTATTTTGAGCAGACCTTCCTCCATTGCTTTAAGATAAACTCTCCTGCTGGCAGGTCCAACTATCAGCCTTATTTTTCTGTTTACTTTCTGCCCTTTCAAAATTCTGGCTGCGATTCTTAAATCTGATAGCCTACCGTTTGTGCAGGTGCCAATGAAGACCTGGTCGATAGCTGTACCCAGAACATCAGAAACGGAAGAGACATTATCGACATTGTGGGGTTTGCTGACAACCGGTTCTAAATCATTCAGACTATAGTAGATTTCTTTCTCATATTCAGCCTCTCCATCAGCTTTCACTTCTTTGAAATCCTCTTCCCTGCCAAGCTCCGACAAGTATTCTCTTGTAAGCCTGTCTGAGGGAAATATCCCTGCCTTTGCTCCGCACTCTACAGCCATGTTGGCAACAGTCAATCTACCCTCAACCTCTATTTTATCGATTTCTCCCGAAAACTCAAGTGCCTTATATGTTGCTCCATCCACCCCGAGATCGCCGATTATCCTGAGAATAAGATCCTTTGGATAAACACCTCTTTCAAAATCTCCTGAAATATCAATTCTGAAAGATTCAGGAACTCTAAACCAGTTTTTACCGAGTAGAACGGCAACAGCAACATCTGTAGAACCCATTCCTGTTGAGAAGGCACCTATACCTCCATAAGTACAGGTATGACTATCTGCTCCCACAGCAAGGTCTCCAGGTTTAACATGCCTTTCAACCATGAGCTGGTGGATTATCCCCTCTCCAGGGGGGTTGAAGTCTGCTTTAAACTCTTCAGTAAAATCTCTTATGAATTTCTGGTCATTGCTCAATTCCTTCCTGGGGGAAGGAGATGCATGATCAACAAAAAAGTGAGCCTTATCTGATGCTTTCACCTCACCAACACCATCAAGCATCTCTCTGATCTGACGAATTGCAAGTGGGGCAGTACCGTCCTGCAGAGCAATTTGATCTATTCTGGCAATTACAATGTCTCCTGCACGAACATCTCGATCACTCTTTAATGAAAATATTTTTTCTGCTATTGTCTTATCCTCTGCAACCATATGATCACCGAATGTATTTGGGTTTTCAGTCTCAGATACAGTAATAAATTTTTTTTGGAATTGCTGGATTGAGAAAAGTGGAAAGGAAATCGAAAAGGAAAGGGGGGTGGTGGGATGGGGCAAAAAAGAATTTGTTCCATCCTCCACCAGGGGGCAATTAATTGTTAATTAATTAAGATATATAAGCATAGTTCGGTTTATACATCCATTCTCACAGCCGTTGGACATTTTACAAATAGGGAAAAATTAAACTTCGAAAACATCTCCATCCTTTGCAACTGTTATATTCTGGTTGTATTCTTTGAGGTATTTCATTACTCTATCCAGCATTCCGTAAACCTGTGGGTAGAGATGTATGAAAACGATTTTCTCTGCCTTTGCGTCTCTTAACAACTCTACGATAGATTCTGGTGTTGTATGGTCATCGGATTCAAACCCAAAGGGCAGGGATAGCTCATGAATAAGCAATTTGCATCTTTTCTCGAAGATCTCTTTCACAGGAGAAGTATCACCGCTTATAATTAGCTTTTCATCGATCATGTATCCATTGCTCTCAACTGAGTGCTTGGTTGGAATAGTTCGGATTTTAAAGTCTTCAATCTCAATCTCTCTTTTCCCCTCAAGAATCCTGAAGGAAAGTTTTCTTCTCAAATAAGGGTAGGCTTCAAGCAGGGATTCGAAGTGGTTTGAGGTGCCAGCGGGACCATGTATTAAAAGCTCCTCTTTCACTCCACTCAACCACCTTGCTTTCAGAATTGCGAGAACATCTCCGTTGTGGTCTAAATGATTGTGGGTTAAAAGTATCGCTTTTATCTCAGACAGGTCGAATCCAATCTGAGCGAGCTTTAAATAAGCTCCTATTCCTGCATCAACAAGAATTTTACATCCTTTCTCCTCCACTAAAATGCATGTCTGAGCCATCTCCATATACGGTATGGCACTTCCGGCTCCGACGATAACGACCCTCATCTTCAACCACCATCTATACTTTCATTTTCAGAAATTTCACGAGAAAATATTCAATACCTTCTAATTTTAGCACATCATTGCCCGTAAAAATTCTGAAACCCTTGGAAATCTCCTCTGAAATGTTTTTTCCAAGAGTTTTGGGGTTATTTTCAATGAAAAACTTAACTGCCTCTGAGGGTTTTGTAATCTTTCTTCTTTCGTACACATAGTATCTTCCACCCTCAATAAAAGGCAGATATTCTCTTTTCTTCTCTCTAAATTTTGTTGTATGAGTCCATTCCTCAAAAGGAGGACCCATTACTTTTTTAATTCTTGATAATTCTTTAACCTGAGTCTCAAAAACAAGAATACATGTTTTGTGTGCAAGGTAATCTGAGTTAATGGGCATGAAATCGTTCTCCTGAAGGAATTTTGTTATTTTCTTTCGTGCTCTTTCCAGTTGGGTGTAGAGGTTGTCTTCCACGATAGCTGGCTTGCTGAACTCAACTGCTATAAGCTCTGTACCTCTTGATTTAATCTCTTTTGCGAGCAGGGATTTTTCCACATATTTTTGATCTCCAAATACAAAAAACTCCACTGAAGGTTTCAGGTAAAAATCCCGGCACCTTTCAACAAACTTCGCCATGTTGTCGAGACTCAGATTGGCGGCAACATTTCTCTTGGCATCCACTGGATCTACAACGAAAAGAGGGGCTTTACCTTCAGACTCCTTTCCTGCGAGGATGTCTATTACAAGCCCCCTCCTCCACCCGCATGCAGCTTTTACGAGCTCTTTGAAACTGCCATAGTGGAGTATGAGAAGCTCGCACAGATATCCGGAGAAACCTCTCACAGCATACTCAGCCCCATATATCCCTCCTGCTTTTAAAAAGCTCTTCAGGAGCCTGACATCATCTTCTTTCCCCTTAATTCTGTCCTTAACCCACTCATGGTGCAACGGAGTTCTATCTACAGCCGATATGATTTTGTTCCCCTTAATTCTGTAACAGGGTACAACATCCACCTCCACATCCTCAACCCAGCCATGAACATAGGGGTGAGAAGCAAACCTCTCCTCCCATCTGTCAACAACCTTTCTGCCTATTTCAAGACCGATTTTCTCAAGTTCCTCCTCGCTATAACTCTCCGGAAACAGGATGAAGAGATCAATCTCAAGATTTCCTTTCAGCCAGGTATTTCTGGGAAAAGAACCGAGAAACCTGAATTCGAGGTCAGGAAAGTTTTCAAGTACTCTTTTCATCCTGCTTTCCAGAATCTCTTTTGCTTTTAAGCCTCTGTTCCTTTCATTCTCGTCAGGTACCACCATCTCCCTGACTTTCGAAACAACCTCATCATACTCTCTATCAAAATCCGGGTTATGAAACCTCTTCATGTTCTGGCACCTTCAATCCTTCAAATTCACTTATTTTAGTTTAAAGACCTGCACATCATCATAGATTGGGCCCTTTGGAGTGAGTGTGCTCTTCTTCAGAGCGAAAGATTCCACCCTCATCTCGCCAAAGTCATCCTTCATATGTGGTTCGAGCTTTTTTATGAGTTCTGACCTCATTTTCCCATCAATTCTTTTAATTCTTGCTATGGTTGCATGTGCAAGAAATCTTCTTTCTTTTTTAATTCCTGCCTCCGAAAGCTTGTCCTCAACCATTTCTGCAAGTCTTCTCATCTCTCCTGGATCTTCAACTCCAGCCCACACGACTCTCATTTTTGATGCACTGGGAAAAAAGCCAATCCCTTTGAATCTCACTGTGAAACTCTCGAACTCAATCTCATTTAGCTTCTCAACTATTATGTCCTTTTTCCTGTTATCGACCTCTCCGATGAACTTCAGTGTTATGTGGATGTTGTCCTTCTCGACTGCCTTAGCCCCTCTGAAATTGAAAAATCGTGATAAATTGAAAATCTTTTCCCGTATTTCATCTGAAACATCAACAGCAACAAACAGTCTCATCAACAACACCTCATCATAGTACCAAGGGTAAAGAATATTAATCTGTTGAAATATCTTACCGTATAAATGAAGTCGAAGTCAGTAAATCAGGATAAACAGAGACAGAGAAGGAACGGAGAGATAAAGTATCTGATTCTGAAGCCGTTGGGTTATCCACTGAAAGCGAGCTACCATGAATATCCTATTGTGGATAATCCCAGAGTATTTGAGAAATATGCGAAGGATCAGTGGAAAGGGGAGTTCGTTTCTAAGGGGAAACTAATCTTTGATATGAGAATGTTTCCTGATTTCGCCTTTGAGGTTGTTAATGCCGAACCCGAGTTTGGTTTGATTACTGATTCCACAATAATCCTTGTAGAATCTCCGAACAAATCCTTTGAAACAGAAATTGTAAGGGATGTTTCACTGGACGATGTGGTAGGACATGAGGAAGCGAAGAGGAAGGTTAGAGTTATTCTTGAATATCTGAAGGATCCATCAAGATTCGGTAAATGGGCTCCCAGAAATGTTCTGTTCTATGGTTTTTCAGGAACAGGAAAGACAATGATGGCAAAAGCCCTGGCAAATGAGGCTAAGGTACCTTTCCTTTCAATAAAGTCCACAAAACTGATAGGAGAGCATGTTGGAGACAGTGCGAGGAGGATACATGAACTCTATGACAGGGCAAGGCAGCTTGCCCCATGTATAGTCTTCTTAGATGAGTTTGATGCTATAGCTCTTGATAGAAACTATCAGGATTTGAGGGGAGATGTATCGGAAGTTGTGAACTCACTTTTAACAGAGCTTGATGGTATTCAGAATAACGATGGTATTTGCACGATTGCTGCTACAAACCGGGTTGAGATGATTGATTATTCAATAAAGAGCAGATTTGAAGAGGAGATAATGTTCGGTCTTCCATCGATGGATGAAAGGCTTGAGATTTTAAGGAAAAACTTTGAAGATTTTCCGGTAAGGGTAAAGGCAAATCTTGAAACAATCGCTCTGAACACAGAGGGATTCTCTGGTAGAGATCTGGTGGAGAAAGTCATCAAAACAACTCTTCACAGGGCGATTGCGGAGGGAAAAAGTGTAATAAGTACTGAAGACCTCCTCTCCTCGATTTCGAAGGTGAAAAGACCCACAACCTCTCCTCCAAAACAGATGTTCGTCTGAGTTCTTTATTCAGGACTATAAGCCTGTGGAGGGTTTGATAGCAACCCATATACCCCAAAAATTTTTTATTCAGCCCACTACTTGGGTTTTCGATGCGAATTCCAAGAACGATGAGCACACAGCATCCGGACAATGTGACCATACCCTTTTTCTCTGAGTCAGCTGTTCTCAAAGGGGATGAGGAAATCAGGGAAGCCTACTATGTATTTTCCCATCTCAACTGTCATGAGCAGATGTGGGACCATGAAGGGAAGGAAGTTGATAACTATGTCGTAAAGAAACTTCTTTCGAGATATGAGCACTTCTTTGGGGACAGATATCTTGGAAAAGACTTCTTTCTGACTCTCAGAGTTCCGAATCCCACTTATGAGAGAGCTGAAGCCAAAGTTCTTCTTGAGACACTTGAGAGCATTCCAAGAAGTTTTGACGCTGCAAGGCAGTTTTATGGCAAGGATATAGCACCTATATTTGAGGTCATATTCCCGATGACAACATCTCACATTGAGCTGAACAGGATATTTTACTACTACAAGAATTTTGTTGTAGGGAAGCAGAATAAGACCTTCTTTCATGGAGATGTAACGATCTCCGACTGGATAGGGGAGTTCAAGCCTCACGAAATAAATGTCATCCCCTTAATTGAAGACCTTCCCTACATGCTCAGCTGTGACAGGATAGTTAGAAGTTATCTGGAAGATAAATATCTTGACTATCAGAGAGTTTTTCTCGCCAAATCTGATCTTTCACTTAACTATGGTATGATTTCATCGGCGCTGGCTTTGAAAATAGCTCTTTCAAGGCTTGAAAGGCTTGAAGAAGAAATTTCAGTTGATATATATCCGATAGTGGGGTTTGGAAGTGCCCCTTTTAGAGGAAATCTCCGTCCTGATAATGTCGATGCGATACTTGAAGAGTGGGGTAATGTGCAAACCTTCACCATCCAGTCTGCCTTCAAATATGATTACTTTGAAAGTGATGTGAGGAGTGCAGTAGAGATAATGAACAACTATGGTAGAAAAAGTCAGATTGTGGAAGAAGAGGGACTCTCGTCAATAATCAAAAAATCGTCAGAGGAATACAGAAAGTTTGCCATCGCACTTGCTCCCTTGATAACTGAAATATCTCCATATATCCCAAAAAGGAGAGAAAGAAAGCTTCATATAGGTTTGTTTGGATATTCCAGGAGTTTAAACGGTATGAAACTTCCAAGAGCCATTCCTTACTGCGCCTCACTTTACTCAATTGGTTTACCTCCTGAAATTTTTGGCATCTTTTCTCTGTCTGATAAAGAAATTGAAACCCTTATCGAGGTTTATGATTTTGAGAGGGATTTGGCTGATGCCCTGAAATATTTCAACCCTGATTCACTCAAAATGATACCCGAAAAGATTGCTGAGCAGATTAAAATTAACTCCCTTGAGATAGATGTCGAATTTGATGAATATCACAGAGAAATAACATCAGAGATAATTGAAGGCATCCGGAAAAGAAATAAATCTGCTCTTGAAGAAAAAATAGTTCAGGCTGCACACATCAGGAGATTTCTGGGTTGAATGTTATATACTGTATTGACTTGGGGGTCAGTATGATAATCTGCATACGGCAAATGGTGTTAGAAATTTTCAAAAGTGGTAAATAAAGAAACAATTATTTACTGGTCAGATACCATATCTTTGAAAAGGTGTCAGTCATGAAACATCTTATATCAATCTCTGACCTTGATAGGGATGGAATAGAGGAAATTCTTGACCTCGCCGACAGGCTAAAATCTGAGAGGTACAAAGGAATGGTCTCGGAATATCTGAAAAACAAGAGTCTCGCGATGATTTTTGAATTACCCTCTACCAGGACAAGAGTATCCTTTGAGGTAGCGATGTCCGATATGGGGGGTCATGCTCTCTACCTTGGGTGGAAAGACCTGCAACTCGGCAGGGGGGAGCCGATAAAGGATACTGCAAGGGTTCTTTCCAGATATGTGCATGCCGTGATGATCAGGGCAAGAAATCACCGTACAATTGAGGAATTTGCTGAGTATTCAACCATCCCTGTAATAAATGGGTTGAGCAATCTTGAGCATCCATGTCAGATCCTTGCTGATCTGATGACGATAAGAGAGTACAAGGGGACTTTAAGCAAGATTAAGCTTGCGTGGGTTGGGGATGGTAACAACGTCTGCAACTCGTTAATTCTTGCCTCATCAATTCTTGGAATAAAGATGGTTTACTCAACACCACCGGGTTATGAGCCGGATACGAATATAGTAGAAAAAGCAAAAAGTCTTGGTGGAGATATCACCTATATCAGAGAACCTGAAGAAGCTGTAAATGAAGCTGATGTAATCTATACTGATGTCTGGACATCTATGGGTCAGGAAGAGGAAAGAGAAAAGAGGTTAAAGGTTTTTTCAGAGTATCAAGTTAATATGAGGCTTCTTGAAGGAGCAAATGAGGATGTCATCGTTCTTCACTGCCTTCCGGCTCACAGAGGTGAGGAGATAACGGATGAAGTGATTGAGAGTTCAAATTCCGTGATATACGACCAATCCGAGAACAGACTTCATGCTCAGAAAGCAATTCTTTTAAAACTCATAGGAGAGGTTGAGTGAAAATCAGTTTATGATTGGCCGTTGTATAGCAGGGGATCAGTATGTCCAGATTCAGTGAAGAAGAGCTTGAAAGGATAAAAATGGAAATTGAAAATTTCATCCGCAAAGAGGTAGATTCAGCAGGGGCTGAAGGAGTGGTGATTGGAGTCAGTGGTGGGGTTGACAGTGCAACAGTAGCAATTCTCTCTGCTGAGGCTATTGGCAGCGATAAAGTGCTGGGCTTGATAATGCCAGAAAGTGGTGTAACAGAAAATAGAGATATTGTGGATGCTAAAGAAGTGTGCAGGAAGGCAGGAATAAAGTATATTGAAATAGACATTTCGTCGATAGTTGATAGCTTTCTCGAAGCAGTGGGAAGTGATGGCAAATCTAAGATTGCAATAGCCAACCTCAAGCCCAGAATAAGAATGATGCTGAATTATTATCATGCCAACTCTCTGAACAGGATTGTAGCGGGGACCGGAAACAAAAGCGAGCTCATGGTAGGTTACTTTACAAAATACGGTGACGGTGGCTGTGATATTCTTCCAATTGGCGACCTGTACAAAACAGAAGTTTATGAGCTTGCGAAACATATTGGCGTACCTGAGAGTATTTTGAAAAAGAAACCATCGGCGGGGCTATGGAAGGGACAGACCGATGAAGGTGAGATGGGAGTGACATACAGAGAGCTTGATAGAGTGCTCTCAGAAATTGAAAAAGGACTTTCTACCATGGAAATCGCAGAGAAAACTGGAATTGACGAAGATGTAGTGAAAAAGGTCTTTTACATGGTAGAAACCAGTGAGCATAAGAGAAAAATGCCCCCCGTAGCTTCAATCAGACACCTAATAAAAACCTGAAGAACGGTTCTTTCTTTTCCATGTGAGGTTAAATTAAATTTAAAGCTTTACTCAAATTCAAAAGCTTCCTCGAAAAGCCTCTGATATAGAGAAGGTCTGTACAGGAACTCAAGTTTTTCAGGAGTTTTTATGAGTTTGTAGATCTCTTCATCTCTTCTCAGCCCAAGCTCTTTTGGTATTTTCGGTTTTGAAAACCTTGGTTTTGGTGATCTGTACCGTTCGTTTCTGATCCATCCATCCTCGGTCAGATAGTATGCTGCTCCCCTCATCTTCGTGTATGGATTGTAGATCGAGGAAAATTTGCTGTAGACCCAGTTACATGACTTGAGGTTTTTGTCAGTTGGATTGATCATCACATGTCCGTAGTTAGGAGGAACGATAATCTTGTCTCCTTCTTTTGCCTCAACGATTATGACATCTTCTATCTCTTCCGATGACTTCCCTGGTTTTTGTAGCACAAAGTAGGCTTTGCCCTCGAGAATTTCGTAGAGTTCGGGATAGGTTAACCCTTTTTCCACTTCCGGATGGTAATGTCCGTAGGTCTTGATGTATTCCTTCCCTATTTTTCCGTGGGTTGTAAAAGTTAAGTCGTATCTGACGGAGTTCTCCAGAATTTTATCTCTGTCTGCTTTGCTGAAATAGATATTTCTGAACATCTCATATGCCGGAAAGTTTTCGTGAAGTTCATCCGGATAAGCGAGAACGGGTTTTAGATCAAGGGCAAATCTTGTTTCAGATTTGAAAATCCTTCCTCCAATTTCGAGTTCCATGGGGGAAATTAATATCCCACATTATAAAATTTATCGTCAAACAAAAGAGAAGCAAATCAAATATTTTAACAATTAATCATTTTTTAATGGTCTGTTAATTGATCGAAGGTAAATATTAATTCCAATCATTAATTAAACCGGAAGAATTAAATATTATCTGGAATAAAGGATTCAAGATGCCGATAACACCGATGGAAGTTTACAAACTTCTCCCAAAGACCAACTGTAGAAAATGTGGTGAAACGACATGTATGAGTTTTGCCTTCAAGCTCATAAACAGGGAGAAAACCCTTGAAGAATGCACACCCCTTTTTGAGGATACCAAATATTCGTCTCAGCTAAAAGACCTTCAAAATCTTCTTGAACCACTCAAAGAGGCGACGGAAACAGGGTTGATTGTTGATGAGGATCTCTGCTCGGGATGTGCAAACTGCGTTGTTGTTTGTCCTGTTCATGCTTCTGACGACCCGTATGGAATGGGCTCGGGTCTTGGACCAACAATCGACGACCCCATTCTGAGGATTGAGGATGGTGTTGTCAGAGTAGTGAACATGAAAAAGTGCAGAAGATATGGCAAAAACCGGATTTTGTGTGTGGCATGCAGAGAAAACTGTCCAAGTGATGCAATAAGATTTCTGGAGGGCTGAAAAATGGTATTCTGCACAGGCTGTTCCTGCCTATGTCCGGACATAAGAATCGAGAATGGCAGAGTTTACAATGCATGCAGAAAGGGTTCATCGATTTTCAATGAGAAGAAGAGAGCAAAACCCACGGTCAATGGAAAAGAAACAGATATTGAGACTGCAATTGAAAGAGCAGCTGAAATCCTTTCTTCGGGTAATGTTGCAATATATGGGCTTGATACGATACCCATTGAGGCTCAAAAACTTGCTATTGGGCTCGCTGAGGAACTTGAGGCATATATAGATGATAACTCATCTTTCTGTCTTGGAGACTTTGTTGAGATGATACTTCGAGGAGAAATCCCCTCTACAACTCTTGATGATGTAAAGAACAATGCATATGTAATATTTTACTGGGGAACAGACCCTTACAACAGCCTTTCCAGACATCTCTCTCTTTACACATACTATCCAAGGGGAGGGAAAAGGCAAAGGGGTTATGAGGAGGACAGATTTCTTGTGGTTGCAGACATCAGAAAAAGCCATACAGCAAAACTTGCAAAAAAGAATGCGAGATTCATCAGGGTGGATGATGATTTGAAGCTTGTTGAATCATTCATCCAGGCGATGGAAGGAAAAGCACCTCAATATCCTGATGTAGCAAGAGTACTTAGTGAAATGAAAAAAGGATATAGTGTCATTTTTGGTGGTCTCGGGCTCAAATACGGTTTAAATGGGAGATACGAGGAGTTTACTGAGATGTTTAGGAGATTGAATGAAATTACGGAGGTGTATTTTATCCCTTCTGGATTCCATTCAAACATGAGGGGCTTTAACGAGCTTTTATTTGAGAAAACAGGATATATAAACAGATATTCCTTCAAAGAAGGAGTTTCAAAGGCAGAATTTGAATTCAGCAGGTTATTGATTGAAGAAAAAATTGATTCAGCCCTGATAATCGGTTCTGACCCAGTAAATTCACTTCCATTTGAAGTTTCAAGAAAACTTGGAGAAATAAATACAGTAGTGGTGGATCCTCTGAACTCTCTGACTTCCATGATTGCCGATGTTGTAATTCCCTCAGCACTCACTCCAATCGGACAGGGAGGGACGATGATGAGGAGCGATGGAGTTAGAGTAAAGGTTGAACCCCTGAGGGAGGAGGAATGGACGGATGTTAAGGTTCTGACCTCACTTAAGGAGATGGTCTGATGAAGTTTGGGAAGTTTATAAAAAGGGCTGTAATTGAGGTGGTGATTGCAAGAAACTCACATCAGGGGGAAGTGGCTGATAACAAACTTTCGGAAAAGTTCCGGGAGGAGTCAGCAGTCATTTATCTCCATCCTAATTTTGCCAAAAAAATGGGTTTCAGAGAGGGAGATGTTGTGGTGCTTGAGAGGAATGAAAGAAAGGTGAATGTTAGGGTGAGATATTCAGAAACTTCACCTGAAGAAGGAGGAATGATGCCCAACAGCATCTTCTCGAACTACCTCACAGACAATCTGAAGGGGTTTACAGCTTCCATATCTCCTGCGGGTGGAGAGTTGAGCAGAGTGGAGGATATTATTAAAAAAATTTGAATTGGTGTTACATGATGTTATTAATGTGCAGGTTAGTAATAATAAACGAAAAATATCGATTAGCTTATAAATCATTCAGTTTAAGCTCCAAAAAATATATCGAAAAAATTTTCCGGGCTAAAAAGCTCCGGAAGGGAGGGGGCTAAATATAAAAATGAAGTATAAATTGAAGGCTATGTCCCCTGTAAAATTATGAATTATTCGGGGGGAAAAGTATATACTTATAAAAGCTAAGGAATCTTGTATAGGACCGGAGGTGGAAAGGGTGGTTTTTGAACTGAAGGAAGGAATTTTTGTTCTGGACGATTTGAAAAATGTGAGTATTAAAATAGGAAAAGTGATTGAAGAGGAGGAAGAGTGGACAGAACCAGTAGGTCCAACACCGATGCCGGGTATTCTTGAACTCAGAAACTGGGATAGAAAGCTGATGGAGAGATATGAACCCTTCTATGCTCCCATGGCAGATTACTGCAATCTTTGTACAATGGGACCGTGTGATCTCTCTATGAATAAAACCGGTGCCTGTGGTATTGACCTCAAAACTGCAAAAGCCAGACTTGTGACCATTGCCTGTTGTATAGGAGCTGCTGCCCATACAGCCCATGCGAGACATCTGCTGAATCATATAATCGAAGAATATGGAGAAGACTTACCGATAGATCTCGGTTCGAACATCAATGTAGAAGCTCCAAGCATCAGGCTTATCTGTGGGATAAAACCCAAGACACTTGGAGACCTGAGAGCTGCTCTTGACTGGGCAGAAAGTGAGATTGTGAAAGTTCTCCACTCTACACATATCGGAAATGAAGAGGATTACATCGATTATGAATCGAAGGCGATGCATGTGAGCATGGCTGACCATGTTGGGATGGAGGTTGCTGATATTGCACAAATGGTAGCATATAATCTACCAAAGGCAGAGCCGGATACACCGCTCGTTGATACAGGGTTTGGTATTGTTGACAGAACAAAGCCGGTTATAGTTGTTGTAGGACACAATGTGATGTATGCGAGGCCCGTTGCAGATTACCTTGAAGAGAAGGGACTGATCGATGACTTTGAGATAGCAGGTTTGTGCTGTACAGCTCACGACATGACAAGGTACAACGCAAAGGCCAAAATTTTCGGTCCTATCTATTACCAGCTCAGGGTAATCAGAGCGGGACTGCCAGATATAGTAATAAGTGACGAGCAGTGCATAAGGGCTGATTTGCTCTCAGCATGCAAGGCGATGGGGATCCCACTCATCGCAACGAGTGATGCAGCATGCAGAGGATTGCCAAACAGAAATGATGACCCCGTAGATGAGATTGTGAAGGACATTCTCTCAGGAAAGACCCCTGGAGTGTTCCTTGATGATGGTGAAAAGCTTGCTGAAGTAGCTGTTAAGGTTGCACAGGAGATATTCAAGAGAAAACAGAAGAAAGAACTTTTCCTGACAGATGAAGAACTTAAAGAGGAGGTTAAGAAGTGCACCCAGTGTATGAACTGTGTCTTCACCTGCCCGCACAATCTGAGAATCGATCAGGGTATGAAAGCAGGGCAGGAAGGAGACTTCAGCAAGCTCGCAGCCCTTGAGGAAGTCTGCATCGCATGTGGAAAATGTGAACAGGCATGTCCGAAAGACATCAGGATAATAAATGTGATAATGAAAACTGGCTACCAGAGCCTTGTTAGCAAGACTGGAAAGACAAGAGTCGGTAGAGGACCGATCCAGGACACGGAAATAAGAAATGTAGGTCAGCCAATTGTTTTCGGTCAGATTCCGGGAGTTATTGCTGCAGTGGGATGTGTGAACTATCCGGATGTTATGCAGGATCTGAGAGACATTCTGGAGGAGTTCCTGAAGAGGAGGTTCATCGTTGTAACATCCGGATGTCATGCAATGGACATTGGAATGCTGAAGGATGAAGAGGGACAGACACTGTATGAGAAATATCCCGGTAACTTCGATGCTGGGTGCCTTGTGAACACTGGAAGCTGTGTGAGCAACGCTCACATTGCAGGAGCGGTGATAAAAATTGCGAACATATTCGCAATGAGACCGCTCAGAGGAAACTATGAGGAGATTGCGGACTACACCCTTAACAGGGTTGGAGCAGTCGGTTTCTCATGGGGTCCCTACAGCCACAAGGCTGCGAGTATTGCAACAGGATTCAACAGATTGGGCGTGCCAGTTGTTGTAGGACCACATGGTACCAAATATAGAAGGGCTTACATCGGAAAGCCATGGAAGACAGAAAACTGGTGGGTTTATGATGTAAAGTCAAGACAGAAGGTGAACATTGAGCCCGCTCCTGACACGCTGATAGCTGCAGTTGAAACAAAGGAGGAGGCAATAGTTCAGCTCGCAAGACTTTGCATCAGACCTAACGATACAACCCAGGGCAGGCAGATAAAGCTGACACACTATCTTGAGCTTTCCCAGAAGTACCTCGGGGCTCTTCCAGATGACTGGTATCTGTATGTGAGGAGTGAAGCTGATCTGCCATTGAAGATGAAGGACACCCTTCTGAAGACTCTCGAGGAGGATCACGGATGGAAGATTGACTGGGACAAGAAGAAGATCGTTGAGGGACCAATCAGACAGTTTGATGCAGGGTTCAACCCGACAATCGTTGAGGCAATATATGATAAGTATACTAAAAAGTGAGGTGATAGGATGGCTGCATCAGCTAAGGTGAAAAAGGAAGAAAAATACCCTCCACCAAAGAGATTTCAGATTGCTGATATTCAGGTTTCGAGAGAGGCAACTGCAGTAAAACCAGAGGTAGTTTCGAGGATGGTTAACAAAGCTAAGAATCCGGTTCTCGTAACCGGCAAATACCTTCTCAAAGAACCTGAACTCGTGAACATTGCAGTCAAATTCTATGAGAAGGGAATTCCAATAATTGCAACAGGTGGATCAAGCAAACCACTGATCGAGAAGAGTGTTAAACCACTTTCGGTAGTTTTCACCCTCCACCAGATAACACAGTATATGCTCGACCCTGATTGGAAAGGATTCAACGGTCAGCCCTATGATGTGGTGGTATATCTGGGATTCACACCATACTATCTGAGCAGGATGCTTTCAGCAATGAAACACTTTTCGAAGGTTACAACAATTGCAATCGACGAGTTCTTCCATCCACACGCAAAGTTCAGCTTTACGAATCTCACCAAAGACAAGGAGCTGTATTATGAGATGCTCAGTAAGGTTGTCGAGGGTCTTGAAGAAAGAAAATAATCAATTTAATTTTTTAATCTGAAAAAAGCTTAGTAGAAAATCTGGACAATTTGGGGGTGTTACACTTGGCTGATAGAAAAAAGATAGAAATTCCAGAGGATGTTAAGAAAATTGAAAGTGTTGGTGAGGAGGAAGACTTTCCCTTTGATATATCTCCAATGTATGAGGGGGAGAGAATTAGAAAGGGAGAGATGTATGTAGAGCTTGGTGGCACAGAGCAACCGGGATTTGAGCTCGTTATGGCATTGCCAGCAGAAGAAGTAGAGGACATGAAAGTCACCATTGTCGGTCCAGACCTCGAAGAAATGGAGGAGGGCAAAGCGTACCCCTATGCGATGATATACTATGTGGCTGGTTCCCAAGTTGAGACTGATCTTGAGCCGGTTATTGAGAGAAGAAACCATGACTTCCAGAACTACCTCGAAGGCTACATGCACCTGAACCAGAGGTATGACATCTGGATCAGACTTGGAAAGGGGACTGTAAAGAAGGGGCTCAAAAGTCTGGGACAGATTGCAAAGGCTACTATGATGCTCTTCAAAAATGAGCTTCCATTCATCGAAAAGATTGAGGCTGTCTATATAACAGATGCAGCCCTTGTTGAAAAAGTCCTGAATGAGGTTGCAATGCCAATCTATGAGGAAAGAGATGCGAGAGTAGAAGCTCTGCATGATGAGGATGTTGATGAGTTCTACTCATGTACCCTCTGTCAGAGCTTCGCTCCAACAAATGTGTGTGTTGTGAGTCCTGACAGACCATCTCTGTGCGGTGCTATAAGCTGGTTTGATGGAAGGGCTGCTGCCAGGGTTGATCCCGAGGGACCAAACAGAGCAATACCGAAAGGAGAGCTTGTGGATGAAATTGGTGGAGAATATACTGGTGTGAATGAGTTTGCAAAGGAGGAGAGCGGTGGAGAGTATGAAAGGGTTAAACTCCACAGCTTCTTTGAATATCCTCACACAAGCTGCGGTTGCTTTGAAGTTATAGGCTTCTATATGCCTGAGGTTGATGGTATTGGATGGGTACACAGAGGTTATCCAGATCCAGCACCAAACGGACTGCCATTCTCAACAATGGCAGGGCAGACGGGAGGAGGAAAGCAGATTGCAGGTTTCCTTGGAGTCGGTATAAGCTATTTCAGGAGTAAGAAGTTCATTCAGGCAGATGGAGGATGGTACAGGGTCGTCTGGATGCCAAAGGAACTCAAGGAAAGAGTTGCGAAGTACATACCTGATGAGGTGAGGGATAAGATTGCCACCGAGGAAGACGCCAAGACAATCGATGAGCTGAGAGAGTTCCTGAAGAAGGCAGATCATCCCGTTGTGAAGGGTGTTGTGAGACCTGTTGATGGCAAGAAAATAACTGAAGGCTGGGTGGAAGAAGAAGCTGAGGAAGAAGAGGTGGTTGAAGAGGCTGCTGAAGCTCCAGCAGCTCAACCAGCAGTGCAGCCAGTACAGCCAATGCAGGCAGCACCGCAGATGCCCTTTGCTCTTCCACAGCTACCACAACTCCAGTTACCAGCATCACAGCCGTCTGGAGGAGTTAGGCTGGTTATAAAGGATGCAAAAATCTACATTGACAAAATAATAATCAAGAAACCTGAGGAGAAAAAGAAAGGAGGTAAGTAATTGGCTGTAATTGCAGTGACTGGCAAGGGTGGAACAGGAAAAACAGTTATTTCCGCCCTTCTCATCCATTTTTTGTCGAGAGAGAAGTCGTTACTGGCAGTCGATGCAGATCCGGATTCAAATCTGCCTGATGCTCTTGGAGTGAAACCGAGGAAAACTCTTGGTGAGATCAGAGAGGTTTTTCAGGTAAGCAGAGATGATATGGGAACAATGAACAAGGAGCAGTGGCTTGAAGGAAAAGTCTATGGAGAAGCTATAACCGAAACCGACAGTTATGATCTTCTCGTAATGGGAAGACCGGAGGGAGAGGGATGCTACTGCTTTGCGAACAGTCTTCTCAGAGGGGTTCTTAGGAGGCTTATGAGACACTACGATGTGATTGTTATAGACACCGAAGCAGGACTTGAGCACTTCAGCAGGGGAACTATAAGCGGGGCAGATTATATTATTGTGGTTACGGATATGTCAAAGAAAGGTTTAGCAACTGCTAGGAGAATTAAGGATCTCTCTCAAGAACTTAAGCTCAATTTCAGGAAAATTTTCCTGGTTGGAAACAGGATAATGGACGGTATGGGTGAGGAAGAGATAAGAAAATTTGCGGATGAGGGGGGTTTTGAACTCCTTGATCTTCTGCCGTACAGTGAGGAAATTGCCAGGCTGGATCTCAGAGGAGATCCAATAACGAAGCTTGATGAGAATTCTGAATATGCTGTCAAGGTTAAAAAAATAGCTTACAGACTGGTTGGTGATAGTAATGGGTAAAATGACAATCGATCAGTTTTTTGAGCTTCTGAAGAAGTACGATATCGAAGCTCTTGAGGGTGTGACAATAGAGGGAGATCTGGAGATAGAAATTGAGGAGAGTGTGGCAGACCAGTCATCCTTAGCCTATCTCTACTATGTTGTGCAGGAGGTTCAGAACTTCCTCTATCACGCAAACATAGCGATGGGCCATCTTACAAATGTCTCAAATCTGCTTGGAATGCCAAATCCATTCGCTCAGGCACCTGCCTTAGCTCCTCCCACACCTGCCGAAGTACCTGTTCCAGAGGTACCGAAGGTTACACTACCTGAGCAGCTTGCAAAAGCAAAGTTCGAGCCCTTTAAGGTAGAGTATCCTGGAAAGATACAGGAGGTAGTTCTTGGAGCAACAAAGAAAGATGGTGGAACGAGGGGAGAAGTAGTCGTTCTTGGAGGGGAAAAGAGCCTTCCCTTCTACCTCTTCGACACTCCTCAGCCAAATCTTCCCGCAGTCGCGGTAGATGTTTTTGACAGAAAGCCAATGCTTGCAAAGGCTGTGAGGGAGCACTACGAAGATGTACTGGAAGACCCGGCAGACTGGGCGAGGAAAGCAGTAAAGGATTTTGGAGCAGACTTAATCACACTTCACCTGATAAGCACAGACCCGCTGCTTGAAGATACACCTGCAAGCGAAGCTGTAAAGGTGCTGGAAGATGTTTTGCAGGCTGTTAAGGTTCCGATTATTGTTGGTGGAAGTGGTAATAAAGAGAAAGATCCTGAAGTGCTTGAAAAGGCTGCAGAGGTTGCAGAGGGAGAGAGAATTATGCTTGCATCTGCAACCCTCGACATGGATTGGGAGAGAATTGCAAAAGCTGCAAAAGACCATGGACATGTTGTGCTGAGCTGGACTCAGATGGACATAAACAATCAGAAAACGCTTAACAGATACCTGTTGAAGAGAGCGGGAATGGATCCGAAGGACATAGTTATGGATCCAACAACAGCCGCACTGGGTTACGGACTGGACTATGCCTTCACAAACATGGAAAGGATAAGGATAAGCGGACTCAGAGGAGATACAGATTTAGCCTTCCCGATCTCGAGCGGTACAACAAATGCTTGGGGAGCAAGAGAAGCATGGATGAAGGATTCACCAATCGAAGATGACAGTGACTGGGGTCCGAGAGAGCTCAGAGGACCGATATGGGAGATAGTTACTGGACTTACGCTCTCTCTTGCAGGAGTCGATCTATTCATGATGATGCATCCTGGAGCAGTAGCGGTTCTCAAGGATTTCATGAACACGCTCGGAGGAAAAATATCTGGTAGTGTAGCAGATGCAGGAGACTGGATATTCATGGAGGGATAAAGGGGGTAAGGAGGGATACAATGAAGGTAAAAAGCCCGCTTGAGGTTTACAAGTTTCTCCCGCAAACCAACTGTGGTGAATGCGGGTATGACACATGTATGAGCTTCGCAGCACACATAATTGATAGAAGTATGAAGCCAGAGAACTGCCCACCACTTTTCAGAGATGCAGAAAAGGATGAAAAGATAAAAAAGAAACTTGAACAGCTGATAGAACTCACATCTCCTGAAATTGCAGAAGTTGTTATTGGAACGGGTGACAATGCAATCAAGATTGGGGGAGAAGATGTTCTTCACAGACATGAGATGACTTATTTCAACCCAACTGCCTTCTTCTACGATGTTTGGGATACAATGAGCGATAAAGAGCTTGAAGAGAGATGCAGCAAGGTTGTGGAATTCAGAAAGTTCTATGTTGGTAAATTCCTGACACTTGATGGAATTGCTGTGAGATGCACATCAGACAACCCGGAAACCTACAGAAATGTTGTTAAGAAGGTTGCAGGTTACGGGAAACCAATGATTCTGATAGCCTTAAACCCTGATTGCATGAGGGCTGCTCTTGAAGAGGTTGCCAGTACAAAACCTCTGATTTATGCTGCAACAGAGAATAACTGGAAAGATATGCTGCAGCTTGCACTGGAGTTCAATGTTCCGGTTACGCTCAGAGCAAAGGATCTTGATCTTCTGAAAAGCCTTGCAGTTACCTTTAAAGAGGCTGGGGTTAGGGAGATAGTACTCGATCCTGTTACCGAACCACTTGGAGAAGGATTAAAAGGAACTTTCGAGAGAGTGGTAAATCTGAGAAGAACAGCCATTCAGGGTGAAGACAAGGATATTGCTTTCCCGATACTGATTACACCAATAGCAGCCTGGCTGATTGAAGGAGATGAGGTCGAGAAGGCTTACTGGGAGACTGTCGTAGGTAGCCTCTTCATAGTGAAATATGCCGATGTGATGATCTTCAGAAGTCTTGAACCCTACTCTGTGATTCCGGAGGTAACACTGAGGTTCAACATTTACACTGATCCAAGAACACCTGTCCAGGTTGAATCAGGTTTGAGGGAGATTGAGAGTCCTGACGAGAACTCTCCGGTGTTCATAACAACCAACTTCGCTCTTACCTACTATACTGTTGAAAGCGACCTGACAAGTGCTGGCATCAGCTCCTGGCTCCTTGTACTGAACACAGAGGGACTTGGAGTCGAGGTGAGTGTTGCTGGAGGACAGTTCACGGCAAGCAAGGTAAAGGAGCTTATGGAGGAGACAGGGATAGATAGTAAGGTTAAACACAAGGTTCTGGTCATTCCAGGACTTGCAGCAAGGCTTCAGGGAGCTATTGAGGACGAAACAGGATGGACTGTTAAGGTTGGTCCAATGGACTCTGGAAGAATCAAGGGATGGCTTGAAACAAACTGGCCTCCAGAGTAAGAGTATCTCCTTTTTCTTTTTCTACTTTTTCAGTCTATTCTTTGGAAAGTTTATATAACCTCTGCAACCTCTCTTTACCATGGATTACTCTCTCCAGTGCATAGAATGTGGTAAAGAACTGAACAGTGATGAGCACTATGTATGTCCATTCTGTGGAGGTCTGCTTGAAGTAAAAATCAGTCTCTCAGAAGTTGAGGTAAATTTCAGG
Organism: Archaeoglobus sp. UBA234; assembly: GCA_002494625.1. Classification (GTDB taxonomy): domain Archaea; phylum Halobacteriota; class Archaeoglobi; order Archaeoglobales; family Archaeoglobaceae; genus Archaeoglobus_A. The sequence continues at coordinate 4,826 of DACH01000004.1, read as the reverse complement.
CTTGATGGAAACAATTTGAGGGTCTGGAAATATGCGTCTCTTCTTCCCGTGAAATCAGAACCTGTGTCGCTGAATGAAGGGGGAACTCCACTCTACAGGACAGAGTACATCGAAAGGGAAGCTGGGATTAAATCGGTTTTTGTGAAACATGAAGGTTTGAACCCCTCAGGATCTTTTAAAGACAGGGGTATGACAGTCGGTGTGACAAAGGCTCTTGAACTGGGTAAAAAGGCTGTAGCATGTGCCTCTACAGGAAATACATCTGCGTCGATGGCGATGTATGCAGCAAAAGCAAACCTGAAAGCCTATGTGCTATTACCGGCGGGAAAAGTTGCTCTCGGTAAGGTAGCGCAAGCTCTTATGCATGGGGCGAGAGTAATAGGGATAAAAGGAAATTTTGATGACGCTCTCGCTCTTGTCAGGAAAGTGAGCGAAGAGGAGAACTTTTATCTTCTGAACTCGGTAAATCCCTTCAGACTTGAAGGACAAAAAACAATTGCTTTTGAAATTGTTGATGAACTCGGATATGTTCCAGATAGGGTTATCCTCCCTGTAGGCAATGCAGGAAACATTTCTGCAATTTACAAGGGTTTCAGGGAGCTTAGGGAACTTGGATTGATTGAAAGCATCCCAAAAATGTGTGGGATTCAGGCTGAAGGGGCAAATCCTGTTTTCAGGGCATTTCTTAAATCAGGAAAGGATATAGAAGCGGTGGAAAATCCGGAAACCGTTGCAACAGCTATCCGGATAGGCAACCCTGTAAATGCGAGGAAGGCTCTTACAGCAATATATGAATCAAAAGGAGTGGCAGTTCAGGTGTCGGATTCCGAAATACTGGAGGCTCAGAAAAAACTTGCTTCGGAAGAAGGAATTGGGGTTGAGCCAGCATCAGCAGCATCGATTGCCGGGCTGTACAGGATGGTGGAGAGTGGGGAGATCGAAAAGGATGAGAGGGTCGTTTGTATAACGACTGGAAACCTGCTTAAAGATCCTGAGACAGTTATAAAGGTTTGTGGAGAGCCAGTCGAGGTTGAGGCAAACATAGAAAGTATAAAAAAGGCTCTTTAGACAGAAAGTTCAGAGTAAATTCGTGAAGAGTATGATAAGAGTATGGCGACAGATATAGAAAAAAAGATTGAAATCCTGGAAAAACTTTACAGAATCCTTGAAAATGAGAAGAGAGTTTTGCAAAATGAGATAAAAAAGAAGGGCACATTTAATGGGAGGCTTATTGCTGTAAAGAGGGGGTATATTGCTGTTTTACATGATAAAAAGGTGAATGAAGGCTCCTTGCTGGGCTATGTCGTTCAGGATGAACCTCAGGAGTTAGGATATGTTCTCAGGTGTGAAAAAGCCGGGATGGGTTATCTTTCACTCCTGAAGGGTTATGGAGAGCCTCCGGCGGAGGAGTTAAACCTCCTGGAAATGGAGAGCCTAATTTCTTATGAGCTTCAGATGGACATCATAGAAAGATACATCGAAAATCCTGAATTTCCAGAAGTTGTTCCTCCAGAAGGGTTGATTAATGGAAAAATAGAGCTTCCAGGACTTGATGAATTTCAGAGAACCTCGGTTCTTGCATCTCTTTCTCTCGAAGAAGGAAAAATCCTTCCGGTTATAGGTCCTCCCGGAACAGGAAAGACGACTTTCATTGCCCATGCAGTTAAGATGGCTGCTGAGAGAGGAATGAAGGTTCTTATAGCCTCTCATACAAACAGGGCGGTTGACAATGCTCTTGAAAAACTGAAGACAATATCTGATGGGATGGCTGTAAGGGTGGGACAGGACTGGAAGATAGCTGATGAAGTAAAGTGTTTCTCTCTGAGGAGACTTGCTGAAACCGCTCTGAAAGAAGAGAATGATGGGACGATAGAATGTATAGAAGAAATTGATACAATCACTGTAGATACCTTCTCCGATGACACAATCACTGAGTTCTCAGAAAAACACAGAAAGATCGAGAGAAAAGCCCTTGAAATACTCTCAAAAACGAGGATTGTAGGAACCACACTTATAAGAAGTGCGATATTTCCCCTTTCGGAGTATGAGTTTGATTTAACTCTGATTGATGAGTCGTCTCAGGCTCTCATCTCAGCAGCACTTCTTGCAGTAAATTCCTCAAGTCGATCAGTGATGGTTGGTGACCCGTTTCAGCTGCCTCCTGTTCTGAAGGGATATAAATACAATCCAGCATCCTTTGGAGCCTTCAACTTCTTTTTCGGAAAAGCTGATAGAGATAGAAGGATTAATGCGATCTGGCTGAAGAACCACTACAGGAGTAATGAGAAGATCATCGGTTTTTCTGCAAAGTACATCTATGGTGGTAGGATCAGAGCTCATGAATGTTGCAGGAGCATCAAACTTGAAACAGGCTATGGTTCTGAGGATCCTGTTCTTGATCCCGAAAGAGCTGTGTTATTCATATCTGTCAGATCTTCGGAGAGTGGGTCAGGGAGCAAAAGAAACCATATGGAGGCTATAGTCGTGAGAAACATCGTTGAAAAGCTTATCAACGCTGGAATTGATTCTGAAAGGCTGGGTATAATCACACCCTATGTCGCTCAGAAAGAACTTCTGAAAACTATGCTGGATGGTATAGAGGTGGATACGGTGGATGCTTTTCAGGGTAGAGAGAAGGATATCATCGTATTCTCCACAACAGCAACGAAAGATTTACGATTTGCCTGTGAGAAAAGGAGGTTCAATGTTGCTGTAACAAGAGCGAGAAAAAAGCTAATTGTTGTTGCAAATGAAAACTCCTTCTTAATTCCCGCCAACAGGAAATCCCTTCTCTACTCTTTCTACAACTATGCGAAGGAAAATGGAGGGTATATCAGGTACGAGGTTGAAAGCAACTTCAGGAGTCTGCGAAGAAATAAAAAGGGGGGCTAAGTTTCTGGGATTGATATATGTTTGATATGGTAGTTATGCAGAAAAGAAAGATTATTTCATGTAGTAGTCCTTAAACCTCTCTCTCAACACCTTTTTATCAAACTTTCCAACGCTCGTTTTCGGAATCTCATCGATGAAAACTATGTCGTCTGGTAGCCACCATTTGGCAAATTTAGGCTTTAGAAACTCAATCAACTCTTCTTTCGTAACATCCTGAGTCCTTACGACCACTGCAAGGGGTCTCTCCTGCCACTTCGGATGTTCTATGCCTATGACAGTAGCCTCTGCAACAGCCGGGTGAGCCATGAGAGCATTCTCCAGATCAACACTTGATATCCATTCACCTCCACTCTTTATGACATCCTTTACTCTATCGACTATCTTAATGTATCCCTCTTCATCTATCACCGCTATATCTTCGGTTCTGAACCATCCATCCTCTGTGAACTTCTCCTTTGTTTTCTCGATGTCTTTGAAGTACTCTTTTGCAATCCAGGGACCTTTTAGAATAAGTTCACCCATATCCTTTCCGTTCCACTCCACCTCTCTTCCGTCCTCTTTTACGATTCTCATCTCAAGAAGTGGGGCAATCAGTCCCTGGCTTGTTTTGAGCTGGTAATAAGCCTCATCATCCAGTTCAAGATAACTCTTCGGGCGGTTGAGGGTTACGAGGGGTGTCGTCTCGGTTAAACCATAGGCGTGGATTATCTCAATGCCAAACTCCTCCCTGAAAGCTTTTATCAATGCAACAGGAGGAGCAGACCCACCAGATATTACCTCCTTCAGGTGTTCTGGTTTTTTATCTGGGTTCTGCTTGAGGTACTGGTAAACCATCAGCCATATTGTCGGAACTCCAGCAGTGAAGGTTATCTTCTCTGAATTCATTAGATCAACTAATACTTGAGGAGTTGGTTGAGAACCTGGAAAAACCTGCTTGGCACCCACCATTGTTGCAGCAAAGGGTATGCTCCATGCATTTGCATGAAACATCGGCACGATATGGAGAACATTGTCTTTCTCGCTGAGACCCATTTCATCGGGAAGAGCGGCTACGATTGAGTGAAGAACAAGACCCCTGTGGGTGTATTCAACACCTTTCGGTAAACCTGTGGTTCCTGATGTATAGGCTGTCCCTGCAGTATCCCACTCATCAAGGAGGGGCCATTCATAGTCTCTTGGCTTACCTGAGATGAGCTCTTCATAGGCAATGGAATCAAACTTTGTGTCATAGCTCTTCTCCTTCCCCATTATGACAAAGTTCTGAACATTTATTTTATCTCTTATCTGCTCTATAAGAGGTACAAGGTCAGCATCAATGAAGAGAACCCTGTCGTTTGCGTGGTTTATTATGTAAGCTATCTGTTCCGGGAAAAGGCGGATGTTTATTGTGTGGTAAACTGCTCCCATACACGGAGTGAAATAGAGTTCGAGGTGTCTGTGGGTGTTCCAGCCAAAGGTTCCCACTCTATCTCCCTTTCCAACACCAAGCTCTTCAAGTGCGTGTGCCAGTCTGCAAACTCTCTCGTAAAACTCCCTGTAGGTATACCTGAAAAGTGTTCCATCCAGCTCCCTTGAAACTATCTCTTTTTTGCCAAAAAAGTCTCTGCTTCGCATCAAAAAGTTCTGGAGGGTTAGAGGATGCCCCATCATTCTATCACCCTCCCGAAGTTATTTTTTAATTATTAAAAATTTTTGATTTTTTTTCTTTTTATTCTCAAATGCCTTTACCTAAGAGAATAACGGTAAAAATGGCTGTAATATACACTTACTTGAAAATAATAAAATTAAATTAAAGTTTTTAAAGTTTTCCAGCAAGTCTCCTCCCAATTATAAGCCTCTGTATCTCACTCGTCCCCTCATATATCGTTCCCACCCCTGCATCCCTGTAGTATCCCTCGACATCATACTCCTTGCTGAACCCAAATCCACCAAAC
>DACH01000009.1 GCA_002494625.1 Archaeoglobus sp. UBA234 | reverse complement strand
CTCCATTTTCAGGAGTTTCCAATTCTTAGTTAAAGGTGTAGATGAATGATTGTTGAGATTGGATATTGTTTCAATCTCCATTTTCAGGAGTTTCCAATTCTTAGACTTCTGAGCCCTGCAAGTTCCACAAGCCCGAAAGACGTTTCAATCTCCATTTTCAGGAGTTTCCAATTCTTAGTTTATTGTTGTGCTAACAAAGTTAACATAAATGTAGATGTTTCAATCTCCATTTTCAGGAGTTTCCAATTCTTAGCAAGCTTGAAGAATTCTTGAAGTGGAAGGAAGAAATGTTTCAATCTCCATTTTCAGGAGTTTCCAATTCTTAGTGTTCGGTTCTATTAGCAAACTTCTTCTGCATGCTTCGTTTCAATCTCCATTTTCAGGAGTTTCCAATTCTTAGATTCTTATCTTCTAAGTTTTCGATTGCATACATACCCCGTTTCAATCTCCATTTTCAGGAGTTTCCAATTCTTAGTAGTACATCCGTACGAAAACTGGACAGAATTGCCGTAGTTTCAATCTCCATTTTCAGGAGTTTCCAATTCTTAGAGCTTTTTTGAAGCAGAAAATGAATACGGAGAAACTTAGTTTCAATCTCCATTTTCAGGAGTTTCCAATTCTTAGGTGTAAAATTAATTAAAACAAAATCATTTGCTGTATAATGTTTCAATCTCCATTTTCAGGAGTTTCCAATTCTTAGGAGAATGATTAGAGAAGCCAAGAAGGCATATCCAGATGGTTTCAATCTCCATTTTCAGGAGTTTCCAATTCTTAGAATAATAAAATATTGTTTAAATGACGCAAAATTAACGGCGTTTCAATCTCCATTTTCAGGAGTTTCCAATTCTTAGAAAGATTACGTTAAATCGCAGCATTTTCAGGTTAAAAAGTTTCAATCTCCATTTTCAGGAGTTTCCAATTCTTAGCCATCTACATATAAATCTGGCAAACTTAGGCATTCATGTTTCAATCTCCATTTTCAGGAGTTTCCAATTCTTAGCCAGAGTACAAAGTCTTCTCAGCCAGCGAATATGCTAGGTTTCAATCTCCATTTTCAGGAGTTTCCAATTCTTAGATGCCGAACAGACAATTAGAAACTATGAATCAATGATAGTTTCAATCTCCATTTTCAGGAGTTTCCAATTCTTAGCTTAGCTTTATTCAATGTGATTCTCATATCATATTCACGTTTCAATCTCCATTTTCAGGAGTTTCCAATTCTTAGGCGGAAGAACAGCGGATATTCCACCATGCCCAATTCTACGTTTCAATCTCCATTTTCAGGAGTTTCCAATTCTTTGCTTCTATTTCAGGGAGGTGGAAGAATGACGGTAGATAGTTTCAATCTCCATTTTCAGGAGTTTCCAATTCTTAGACAAAATATTTAAAATATTGTTTTGATATATCTGCCTTGTTTCAATCTCCATTTTCAGGAGTTTCCAATTCTTAGAGGTTCACAAACCTCTCTAATTTGTAAAAATATAAATTTAACTGCTCCGATTTCATCATCATGTTTGCATACTTAGGGATACTTGTTAATTTAAAAATGAATGCAACAGTATTTTAACCCAGTTGACAGGTATTTGTGCTTTGTAATATGTGACGAAAGTTTATTGGGTCCATTTCAGGTGTTTAATTCTTTTTGATCATGAGTGGCAGTCTCAGATTTAGCGGTTTTCACGGTAATTTCTTTGAGCATTCAAGATATTAATACTAAATAAAAATGAGTGCAAATTCTGAATTCGTATTGCCGGGCTGAAAAACACCATAAATGGCGACCAAATGCTCGGTCAGTGGATGCTTGCAGGAATACAGTCTTTTTCGGGATTTGCATTAGTTCTTCATCTGGCAGATGCAATGCACAGCTCTCTCAAAAACCCTGACAACCTTTTCCTCTCCATCCCATGAATCGTTTGGAAAATAATAAATATTTTCACATTACATAACATCAACTATGGTATATTTCCTCAATGAGACTGAGCAAAAATTCCTTACATTAAATTTGAGGCCAAAAATAAGGCAGAATCCTGTTCCAGATGAGCTGAGAGGATGGAACTGGCATTCACCTCCTTTGAAGCCCTACTATGATATACGGCTTCCGATGTATATAATCTGCAGTCAGTACTGCCCGACAAGAAGGGATGTGTACTTTGCTCTGGTTGAGAAGGCCAAAAAGGAGGAGAACTTCAGGATAACACTTGGCAGGAAGGTTCACGATGCAATTTGTAATGCAATAAATGAAGCCAAAAAAGGCAACTTTGACGCCGACCCACCTTCTTGTGGTAACGAGGCAATCAGCTCTGCTGTCAGAGCCGTCTGGGAGTACACAATATCTCTGTGCAGATCAGCCTACCTCAAAATGAGAGCTGAACAGTCCCATGCCAAGGATGAAGATGTCGTGCTGACTTCAATTCCTTTTCTTGTTGAGCACAGGATGGATGGTTCTCTGCTCGGATGCAGCGGCATAATTGCGGTTGATTGCTATGACTACATGAGAAATATTGTTTTTGATGTCAAGGTTGGTGATTTTAACCCGAATTCAAGGCTTTACACCACAGGTTATGCTCTTGTTTTGGAGAGTCTCTATGAGATTCCAGTTGATATAGGCTGTGTGGTTGCCATAAGCTTCGGAGAGAAGATGACGATATCAAAGGACATCCATTACATTGATGCAAACCTGAGAAGCTGGTGGATCGAAGAAAGGGACAGAAAGGCTGAGATCGTTTTCAATGAAATCGACCCTGGAAAGGCTGAGAGCTGCAATGAGTTCTGCCTTTTCAGGAGCATCTGCCTATGAGGCTTGTTGTGGATGGATTCGGGAAGTTTGTGGGGATGGAGGGCAATCTTATTGTGGTGAAAGAAAAAGGAAAAGCGGTAAGAAAAGTAAAGGCAGATGATCTCAGACAGGTTGTAATTACAGGGAAATCATCAATAAGCAGTGATGCCATCAAACTGCTTCTCAAAAACCGGGTTGATGTGGTTTTTCTTGAAAGGGGGGAGGTCATCGGCAGATTAACTCACCCTCTTGTTGGAACTGCAAAAACAAGAAGGGAGCAGTACTATGCCTACAATGATAGAAGATCTGTTCATCTTTCGAAAGAATTCGTTAAAGCCAAAATGAGAAATCAGATGACAATTCTGCTGAATCTCGCAAAAACGAGAAAGGAATCGAATCCCAATGCTGCAAGGTTTCTTGTGGAATCAAAAAATGAGATTGAAAGGTGTTTGAAAGAGCTTGAGGGACTGGAGGCTGAGAGGATTGATGAAGTAAGGGATAAGATCCTCGGTATTGAAGGTGTTGCCTCAAAGTATTACTGGGATGGAATATCTGAGGTTATACCTGAGGAGTATGGATTCAGGGGCAGAAAAGGGATTGAAGCAGGAAGTCCAAGATATGCCCAGGATATTGTGAATGCAATGCTGAACTATGGTTATTCAGTTCTTCTTGCTGAATGCACCAAAGCTCTGGAGCTTGCAGGACTCGACCCCTATGCTGGTTTTCTCCATGTTGACATCTCGGGCAGAAGCTCACTGGCAATTGATTTCATGGAAAACTTCAGACAGCAGCTTGTTGACAGAATTGTGCTCAGGCTCATCTCGTACAGGCAGATCAAGCCTGAGGATGGGGAGGTCAGAAATTTTGTCTGCTATCTTAATGACAGGGCAAGGAGGACACTTCTCCTTGAAATTCTGAAGCGATTTGACTCAAGAACACAGTATGAGGGCAGGAACATAGCATATTCTTCCATAATACTTCTCCAGGCAAGGAAAATCGTTTCCTATCTGAGGGGAGAGGGCAGGTATGAGGGGTTTTTCCAGAGGTGGTGACACTGATAGATGTGAGTGACGTTGTTCAGTATCTCTACTGCCCTAAAAAAATTTACTTTCTGAAGGTGGCTGGAATGAGAATTGAGAGGCCAAAAATGGAAGAGGGAAAGGCTGCACAGAAAGATGTTCGGAGGAGCATCGCAAGGTTTGCAGAAAAAATGGGGGGCAAAGTACTGACCAACATTTACATGGTGAGCAACAAATACGGGCTGAAAGGAGTACTTGATGCTCTCATAGAAACCTCCGGAAATCTTTATCCGGTTGATGTGAAGCTTTCAAAATTTCAGTCAGTCTCTTATCCATGGAAAATGCAGATCACAGCATATGCAGTTCTGGCCGAAGAAAATTTTGGGAAGACTGTGAGATCTGGATTCATATATCTGATAGGCATGAGAAAATTTCTGGAAGTTAGAGTTGAGCCTGAAGACAGAAAAGCCCTGAAAAGGATAGTTGATGAAATCAGGAAGATGGTTATTGAGGAGAGATATCCTAAAACATCCAAATCAAAGAAGTGCGGATACTGTGAGGTCTTTGAATTCTGTGTTTAGACCAGTTCAATGCTCTTATCCTTCACAAGCTCCACTCCTGTGTTGCTTATTACAACAGCGGTTGATGCACATCTCGTGCAGAGAGGCAGGATGAATATGCAGTCCCTTTCATCCTGAACAAACTTCTTAACCCTTCTGGCAAGAACCTCCCTGTCATTGGGGTTGAGATCTCCTCTGAATGCCGAGTACTGAACTCTTGTCAGTCCGAATCTCTCCAAAAGTTTTGAGAGCTTTGTTCTTGCATAGTCATCGGATATGTCATAAACCACGAGGTGGAGCATACACCGAATTGTCCTGCGAGGATATTAAATTAACCGGGAGAATTTCATTCTGCAATGCTGGTAGTTGCCAGATAGGCAGGCTTGGGAAAATGGTGAAGTAGGGTTGGATTGTCTTACTGCAACAGATATTTTTCAGGATCTGTGGCTTTTGATAAAACGTAGGGTGTTATAAATGATTGGAGAGATTTGGTTGAGATTTACTTGGCTCTTAGGTTTGAATTTTCTGTTCTGCATAATTATCGCAAAATCCTCAGAAAAACTGGCATTGAAACCAGAGAAGACTAAATAGATGCTCTACTCATGAGCGTTTTCAACGATACGGCATTTTTACAGCTTACATCAATAAACGAGACATCAACCATAGCAGAGCTATTCATCTGATGAAGGAAATCATGAGATGCTCAGGCAGAGCTTGCACTTCTGATTACATTTTTAACGAAGCCGTAACCTTCTCGCTCGTGATATGCTGAGCTGGCAAGGTTCGTGAAGAGTTTCTAAGCAGGATTGCATTCAACAAGTTTGGAAGATTTCTCTTGATTGCTGAGGGCTTGGATTTACATATTGGGCATCCATTGCATTGATTTGGAATACGAGATCGAATTTTATAGCAAGTTCTGACTCTGGTTTTTATGGTGTCGTTGAAGGGCTGCATTGATAAGATAAAAGTGCTAGGAATTATCTTTTCTGGAGCAAGGATTTATATGCTTATTTTGTAGACATAAGTTTATGGAAACTTTGGTTTACAGCATAAGATTATCAAAGGAAATCAGGAAGATGATTGAGGAGATGGAGGAAATAAACTGGCAGGCGGAGCTTAGGAGACTAATAGAAGAGAAAGTAAGAGAAGAATACAAAAGGAGAATTTTGAGTGAGGCAAGGGAGATAAGAAAGAAGATGACGTTGTCAATAGCTTCTCATTGAGCTTCATCGCAAGGGCCACGAACAGAGCATCGTAGAGGGCTATTCCGTCCCTCAATGCCAGTTCAAAGGCCGAGCTTAGAAGCGTTTTGGTATCCTCCACCCTGCAAACCTTGCTTATGAATTCAACCGCCTTTTCCAGTGCCTGCTTCGAAAGGTCTCGGTCCTCGCCGTAAATCCTGATCCTCTTCCAAGCAGCATTGGCAACTTCCGAGAAAACCTGGCTGACTGTGTAGTATTCTGAATATTTCTCGACTTCTTCTTCAACCCTTTCAGACATGTCTTCCCGAAAAAATAAAGCTACTATTGTGCTTGAATCCAAGACGACCTTACCTTCCATTTCTATCCTCCCTTATAAGCTCAGCCGCAGGACTGAAGTCTGATAAAAAAACTCTACGACAGAATCAAGAACACAGAGCTGGGAAGGTTTGTAAAATGCCTTTGATTGAAATACTCTTAGGATATCTTTTACCACAGCGGCTCTGAATTCTCAAATAGGCAAGGCCCGATTAAGTTTTTCGAAAAGGTGGAGTCAGATCTAAGGAAGAGATTTGGGATTTGTGTAGATTTGATGTGGTATGAAATTATATGGAAACAGGAGCAGACAAAAAGAAAAGCTTTGATCAGAGATAAAAGCGGTAGAAATCATCCAAAGCCCGACTGAATGTTGTCTTCCCACCTTTCCTGCTTTTCTGAGCTGAGAGATAGTCAGCAGTTGTGAGAACAATTAAAGTCAGGTAAGATAGCTTTTTTAAATCTCTTCGTTGCATTATCTCTCTCCAAAGACTGTTTACTCTGCTGTTCACATTTACTTCCAGACTCCTCATCAAATTTTCAGCTCCTCGGGTTTTGATCTCATTCACAGCTTTTTTCAGAGCTTCAACTTCCTTTTGATCCAGAAATTGCCTCACATAATTTTCAAAAATTTCGAGCAAACTCATCCCAAATCTAACACTGCTTTCCTCCATTTCCGGCTTTCTGAGCCTCACATTCATTGCATGATGATGGAAGAAAATTGCAAAACTGCAGACGTCTCTAATCACTCCGTATCTCTCGTAATTTTCGAGATCGATTTCAAAGAGCTTGCTTACAAAGGTGTTAAAAATGTAGGTAGAGAAATACTCATGTCCTTTAAAAGACATGTACCTCTTGCCTTTTTCACCACGCTTGCTCTGATAGAAAATTTTTCCGGCGTCATGAAAGACTATCGCCAGTCTTACTGCCTGCTTGAAATCCAGCCCATGGTAAATTTTTTCTGCGAGTCTGAAAAGCCTGGAATCTTCCGCACCCTCCATAACTTCGAGAGCTGTTGCTATGTGCTCAATCAGCAGCTCCTTATCACCAGTTTCTTCCTGATAGTAGCTGAGAACTTCCATTTTAATCCCTTTTGATGGATAATCCTCTCTCACTGTCGTAATCGCCATCCACAACAACAGCAACAATTGAATTTTTGATCATACACCTCAAAAATGAGCGAGGGTATTTCAGGGTGCAAGTTGATAGGCTTTCGAAGTCCACGATTTCGGGAACCTCGTCTCCGCTCTCATAGTCTTTCCTTAGCAAAACGACTTTCTCAGGATTTGCTCTTTTTACGACCTCGAATGATACCGGAAGTGTTAGCTTGAGGAGATCACTGAGACTGAACTCTCCATTTTCCTTCCTGCACTCATCGAGCAGGTCAAGAGATATGGCGGGAATCATCAGCCCATCTCTGACAAAGCTCCCTTCAAGTTTGAAGAATGTTTCTACAGCCTTTAAAGGGGCGTATTCGAAGTTCATCAAGATTCTTTTAAGGTCATCCAAGCCCTTTTCTTCAATCTGAAAATCATCTGCTGTGTAAACATCGAGTAATGCCTTATAACCTTCGACAAGATGAACATTAAACTCCCCCATCTCCATGAGTTTATCAAGCGTCCTCCTGGTGAGATCCCGATCGTAAACTTTGTACCTTCCATTGTAGCTCAGCAAATCTCCAGAATTATCGGTTTCATACCAGATATATACAGCACCTTCATTCTCGCCATCGTAACGCAAAAATCTCCCCAGTCTCTGGATCAGGGAGTTTGCAGGGGCAAGTTCAGTGATAAAGAGGTTGGAAGAGATATCAACACCAGCCTCAATAACCTGAGTTGCTACAATTATGAATTTCTCAGCCTGTTTCAGTCTTCTCAATTTTTCAGCTTTCCGATCTCTATCTGCTTCATTAAATCTCGAGTGCAGGAGGAGTTTATCAAACTCCATGAATTTGTTTTTTATCAGCTCATAGAACTGAACAGCATCTCTTATGGTGTTGAAAACCACTATTATCTTGGAGTACTTCTTGGATTCCTCATCAATCCACTTTTCAATAATCCTGAACTTGTTCTCTTCATTCAGAGCCTCCAGAGATATGGTGTACCTTTTATTTCTTCTACTCGCAACAAATTCTCTGTCATGCTCGGAGCTGAATTTTATAAATTCGTAATTGCACCACTCCCAATCTTCAAGAAATTCCTGCAGCTTTTCTTCCAGTGTTTTCGGTATTGTTGCAGACATCAGCACGAGTTTCTGATCGTTGTCCATTGCTGCCCACATCAGGGCAAAAAGGAAGTTCAGGGATTTGGTAGAATCGGCTATAAGGTGAACCTCATCAAAAATGATATTGGACAGCGCTATTGAAGCCCAAGAGAAGAGATAGTGACCGAGTGAACCAGAAGATGTGCCACTCCAGTATTTTACAACCTTATCCAGGTCCTCTGGTGGGATGCCGAAAAGAGTCAGAGCGAGAGTGTCAACTGTTGTCAGGGTCACCGGCTTGATGAGATATCTCGACTCAGGGTTGTGCATGTATCTCTTCCCAAGCTCATCTCCAAAAAGCTCTTTGAATTTGCTGAACTGATCCTCAAGAAGAGTTCTCAGCGGAAATGTCACTATTGACTTTAATTCCTCCCTGAATGAATACATTGCAATGGTTGCAGAAATCGTTGATTTTCCGTATCCTGTAGGGGCTTCTATGATGAAAACGTTATCGTTATCCCAGTTCTTTTCTATTTTATTTATGGCATAGTTGATAAAAGGTCTCCTGTCTTTCCCTTCAAACCATGCCTTAATAACTTCATGGAAGCAGTTTTTGAATGAGCTCGAGTCATAGCTATCCATTTAATGCACCCCAACCTTTTACTTTTTCAATTTCGGTGCATATTTTTGAGAATCAAATCATGCATACGATATTGATTTAACCAACCTCAGATAGTTCTCTGCCCTCCTCCTTTCTCTGCCATCAGAACTGTTGACAAGCTTTGCATGGGAATTATGCAGCTCTCTCAGAAATCCAAACCATCCTTGAGGATCGCCAAGAACCACAAACCTGTACAGCATCTGAATTGCCTTCAGAATGTTGTCTGCCTCGCTGTGCTTATTTTTTGTATTGAGGCTCGAAAGTGTTCTCAAGATCACATCCGATGAAACTGCCCTTCCAAGCTGTTCGCAGAATGAGATAGCGTTGTGAGAGTATTTTTCAGCAATTCTATAGAAGGCAGGATTTCTGTAGATTGTCAAGGGAATCTGTTCGTAGATTTTGTATGTCTGCCCCTCGGGAGCTATTTTGAAGAGTAGCAGAGACACCTTTTCGAGGTTTTCATTCTCCATCAGCCTTTGAAGCTCAACATTCAGTGTTATCTCTGTCAGGAGAAGTTCGTTAAGCGTGGATCTGCTCAGGATCTTCCTGAACTCCTCTGCAACCGTATCCTTTATCGTGAAGAACTTATCGACGAGTTTTTCGCTGTTCAGCAGATTCACGATTTCATCGGGAGAGAAGAACAGGAAGTAGTAATAACTATGTTGCTGCTGCCTTACCGAGATAACGAAGGATGAGTATACACCGAGCAGAGAAATCAGCGCAATCTCCTTCGAGAAGTAGAATGTAAGCTGCTGGGAGGTATAATCTGTATCGAGAGAAGATATGCCGGTGTATCTATCAACCTTGAACAGCTGAGGTGCTGATATTCCCTCGTTCTTGTTATTCAAATCCATAAGAACGTCTTTTTTAAAGGCTTTAAGTTCAATATTAACCTCTTCTTTCGATTTTATGCTACTGCTATGTTCTTTGAGGAGATTTATCAGATCATAATATGTTTTTCTGCTTTTAACATTACTCAAACCAAGTTTCTCGAATATTTTTGCATTTATATTGTCGTTTCCAGACATCACAATTCGAATGTTTCCAATTCTCTCATCGTCAAGACTGCTGTAAGCTCTGTTCAGACAATCCGATCCGGCATTAATCTCTTTTGGATTGAATTCACATCTGGTTTTCAGGATAAGAAACATCAATCCTTCATAAATTACCTCGCTAAGAAATGTCGAGTCTGGTGGGAGATCGAGTTTTATTCTGACCATCTGCCAATCACCACCTCATTATCGGCTTTGTAGGCAGCAAAATTCCCTCCAACCTCTACAATGTATTCTGGAGTGGCTAAGGGGTCTTTGAGGACCGGTATTCTGAAGAGAAAAGCTCTTTTTCCAGAGATATAATTTATTACGGGATTTTCCTTTTCATCATACCTTCCAACCTCAAAGGGATTTATGTATACCTCAAACTCCCATCTACCTTCTTTAATCATTGCAGGATTCACTCCATCCTCAACCGGAAAGCTGTAGCTCGTTATAACTTTCCCCTGCAAGGTTTCAGGCTTAACACGAGCCACATCGACAACAGAAACTCTGCTCTCCTTTGAACCGAGTCTGTGCATCTTCCAGAACAGCCTTTCATCGAGTCTTGTCTCATTATCATCCAACTCAAAGCGATCATCCCTGAATACCAAGAACCACCTGATCTTGGGTGCATCACTGTCAAGGGTTGATAGAACAGTCTTACCTCTCGCCGGAGAATCGAAGGACTTTGCAAGGTCCTTTGGATTTGGGTATAAAATTCCAGATGTTATCTTCACGGCAAGAATCCTGTTTATGTCGGAATACTTTACAGGAATGCAGTTTAATGCTCTCCACCCTATAGCAAGCAATTTCTCGCTCAAAGCTGGGACAATTTCCTTTCCTCTCTTCTCACCAATTTCATGCTCCTTCGCCATAACCTCAGCCATGGCTCCCAGAAAAGTGGTTGGTGGAGGGTAGTAGAAGGAGGGGGAGGTTTTTGATAAACCTGCAATCTTTGCCTGAAATCCCCATACAAATTCAACATCCACCGTAAATCCTATCATGATCCATTGACTCTTTTCTTAGCTTTATCCACAGCATCAACAACCACTTCTTCAAAGCTTCCGTTTTCGGGATAGAGGAAGAGCTCGGTGTTGTAATCAACCTTCTCTTTCTTTCTATTGGTATTTTCGATGTAATTCTTTGTGTACGGGCTTGGAACTGTCCACACATCGTCAGATACTGCTATAATCAGCGATTCCCAGTCAAGAACTGGCAGGAATCTCGTCTTCTTTGCTCCGAAGGCAAATTCGATCAGAAACTTTTTAACCGCATCAAGTGCTGCATCCACTCTCTCTGCCCTGTTCTCAACAACATCATTTCCAGCCTTTTCATAACTGAACGTAGTCTTGCCTATGTATCTCGTGTCCAAATCAAAGCTGAAGGTGTAAACGGCTGAGGACAGCTCCACGTAGTATATCATCTGACCCTGCCCCCCTTCAACAAATGGCGTTCCCAGGGCATATCTTGAGTGGAGCTGTGGCTCGATAACAACTCCTTCAAGAGCCTCTTTAACCGGAACCATGTAGCCGGTGAAGAAATTCGATGTTCTCTTTACGTTTCCTCCAGCTCTTGGTGCATAAAGAAATCCTCCAACGTCCTCAACTGTGCATTTCTCAACAACGTTTCTTTCAAATTCAAACTCATCTTTTGGAGGATCAGAATCGAAAGACTCCTTAAAGACATTCTCGTTTGTGCTCTTCAGAAATATTCCTCTCTCACAGAGCTTGCAGACTGGTAGATTTTTCTTCTTGGCTTCTTCAGCCAGAACCTCCTGAAAGCCATGAGCTATGCTCTCACCGCTTATAGCAGGAACGAAATAGGTTGTATAACCTCCTTCAGGCATTATAACAGGCACCCTTCTGTGCTTCACATAATTTCCAACGCTCTCAGTCATGTTGAGCGCTTCGACGTTCACAAGAACCCTTCCCCTTACTGACATGAAAACATCACCCACTTTTCCCACCTCCCAATCTCGCTGATATTGCAAGAGCTTTTGCAGCTATAAGTGAAGCTTTCTCTTTCAGGATTCTTCTGTCATCTATACCCGAGAGCTCATCAAGTGCTTTTTCAGCAAGTTCAAAGTTTATGCTGTTCAGGAGCGTTTTTGTTTTTTCGCTCTCAATTTTTTGCTGATTTTTTAAGGAGTGAAGATCTCTCAAAGCCTCTTTGAGATAGTATATTGCTAAGTCTTTTGAAGGTGCATACCCGAGTTTGTCGACGTATGTGTAGTTTCCGCCCTCGGCAATCAGAACCGCAAGAATTTTTGCAAGTTCATCAAGGTACATGCTAATTTTAGACCTGTCAATAATATAAAGTTTTCTGTTGCAATTATACAATCAAAAAACATAAATACATCCTTTTTGAAAGTTAAAGTGCATGAAAACTGCACTAATCGCTACAATTGGTTTTGATGAGAAATTTTGTTACAGAGCTATAATGAGGCATGGTATAAAAAAAGGAGACAGGGTCATTCTCATTTCAGGAAAAATTACTGATAGGGTGGAGAAAGCATGTGATTGGGTTAAAAAATTACTAAAAACATCGTATGGAGATGAAGTGACTGTTGATTTTGTTGAAATAGATATAAATAGCCTGGAAAATTCAATAAAAACAGTCAGTTCATTGATTGAGGAGCTTTCCAATTATCACATTGTAGTAAATCTCAGTGGAGGGATGAGAGCACTTGTAATTATAGTGCTACTTTCGTGCATCAAGACCTCAAAAGATTTGGAAATTGAAATTGAAACTGAGGATTTTCAAGGGCTTTTGACAATATCCAAAAAACTTCTCAAACTGATAAAAAATCCATTGCCAGAAGATAAAGTCGAAATTTTAAAGAAAATAGCTGCTGGAACCTCTGATGCAAGATCCCTGTCTGATTTACTGGATAGAGATATCACAACCGTAAGAAGACACCTGTCTTTTTTGAAAGAATTGGACTTGATAACGGTAGAAAAGAGAAAACCGCTGAGGTTTAAAATCACGGAACTTGGAAAGATGTTTGTGTAGCTCGAACCGAAATGTATAATACTGGATAACAGGCAAAATAACTGCAATGAGCATTGAAGAGATAGCAGGATTGGAGAGAAGAACGGGAATGCAGAATTTTGATGCAGAGTTGCATAACAAACCACGTCATGGCATATATAGCTCATTAAGGTGAACTGGGGTGTTCTAAAATGAGGTAATCAGGAGGTAAGGTTGTGGTAAAAAGAGAGCCACCTGAAAAGCTCTCAGATATGGAAAGATTCAGGAACACTTCCGTCAATGAATACTGGAAAGTTGACAGTACAAAGGTTCATGAGACTGTCATGGAAGATCTGGTGGATGTGGGGGGAGTTTGTAGAGAGAAATTTTTGAAGTTTGAGCTATGACCTTTTCCCTCAAATTCACAAAACTCAAAGCAACCTTAGATTTTCCAAGTTACAGCCTGCCTTACTGGCTCGGCAACAAGTTCAGAGGTGGGTTCGGGAGTGTTCTGCTGAAGGCTGTTTGCGGTTATTTAAGCCCGGTATGCAGCAAGTGCGGATCGCGAGAGGACTGTCTGTACCATGCTCTATATGTAAGGGACAGGCAGAAGAGGGGAAGGAGCCAGCCTGTGAGACCAGTTGTCTTCATTCCACCGTTTTTCGGCAAAAGGGTTAAAGGCTCTGGAACAATGACCCTTGATGTTAACGTTTTTGGGGATTATGTGAGGTACATCCCCCACATCATCTATGGTCTGAGATTCCTTGGAAAGATCGGGTTGAATTCGGAAAGCAGATTTGAGCTCACCGGCATCAGTGATGCCATTACTGGAGAGGCTGTATACGATGGTGAGACCGTAAATGCCGATGCGGTCACCGTTGTGGATCTTGGAGAAATCAGAGAGAAGAAAATTTCAGGAGAGGAGATTGAGGTGCGGTTTGAAACTCCAGTGGAAGCTCGAATACCCGTGAATCTGCCCTTTCTACTACACATGATCAGGAGAAGACTGATACTCTATGTGAACGAGTATGGCAGTGGAGTGGTTCCTGATTGCAAATGCAGTTCTGAAATACTTCATTCAGAGTGGAAAAAGCACAGATTGTTCCACAGATCAAAAAGGCATGGTGACAGGGTTTTCCATGGTGTGACCGGGTATGCAAGATACAGAATAGATGAAATTGATGTAAACTCTCTCAGCCTTCTCAGGATTGGAGAGCTTATTGGGGCTGGGGCAAAGGCGAGCTTCGGGATGGGATTCTTTAAGATCCTGTAGATGGTTTGCCTTCTCTGAAAAATTTATAGTGTCGGACATAACAAACTTAACCAATCAGGAATTTACTAATCCACCTCCTCGCATAACTCAGCTTCTTGCTAAACCTGTTAAAACACTCCCTA
>DACH01000001.1 GCA_002494625.1 Archaeoglobus sp. UBA234 | reverse complement strand
TTTCATCAGAAAATGAGGGAAAAGATGATGTTGTGGAATCTGGTTGGATGTGGCAGAATATTGTGAAAATGTCCGTTGATAATTTCATCCACCTAAGTAAAATACAGAACGATAGGAAATGTATTTTCGGGAGATAGTGATTAGTGACAATTCTAAATCCTTCAACCCCATTAGCCAACTTTTGGTTTAAATCCAGCAGGATAATCTAATCCACCAGCCTCATCAACGGATATTTCTTCTCATCATCCCACTGTAAAACTGCTGTAATTTCTTCTTTGCCCACTTTGACTCTCACCTTCGCACTGAGAAGCTCTCCACTGAGGGAAGTATATCCGAATTCTGAAATAGCCCTTCTCAGTTTATCTCTATTTATTGTAACTTCTGAATCTATCACAAATGGCTGGAGTTTCATGCAGCTCTCCATTGCTCTTTCGAGAATATCGGCATTTTCTTCACTCACTGGAGTACCTATAAACTGGTGAAAAAGAGCTCCAAGCTTTATTCCAGCTTCAAATGAAGCTTCTTCTCTTTCCTTCTTTCTATCCATCTTTTCACCTCTCCGGGGAAAGGACTTGCAAGGTAAAGTAGTGTCATTCCAAGCATGATATATGCCGAATCACTGATGAAGAGTGTAGATATTAGAACGACACCGGAAACAAAGAGGAGAATTTTATCCCTGATTTTTACATACCTCAGATTGGAGATCATAAAAAATGAGAGAAAAAATGCTGTAAAGCAAATAAATGGTTCTGGAGATTCTATGTAAACCATAAGTGCGATTACAAGGGCAGATGCAGTTATGGGGAAACCAACAAAAGCATCCTTAATACTAAGTACATTGAATCTTGCAAGTCTTATCATCCCGCAGATTAGGAAGAGTCCAGCTACCGAGTAGTAGACCCAGCTTTCTGCTATTCTGAAGAGCATCATTGAGGGGAGAATTCCGAAGGAAATTATGTCAGCCAAGGAGTCGAGGTCCTTTCCGAGCAGACTGAGTTCAATTCTTGCAACAGCACCATCGACTCCATCCATAATCACTGAGATAAAAAGGAACATTGCTGCAATTCTAAGGTCTATAAAAACGAAATAAATACCCAAGAAACCGAAAAGAGCATTTAGAGCGGTGAATATATCAGCCATACGGATATCATTTAAAGCTCCAAACATTAGATCACCATCTATTAATATACTTAATTATATGTTTAGCTGCTAATTCTATTGATCCTGAATCAATTCTCCATCTGACAACTGAATATTCTATTCAAACTTTTAAAGCTTTCCTGCCTTTCTCAATTCATGGTTTTTTTGCTCAACCTTTGCTCAACCGTCTCTTTTCTCTGTAGCAATCTCCTTGATCTCTTTTATTGCAACGGTTTCACCTGCTTTTATCTTTTCCCATTTTCTTCTGATAATTTTGAAATCCTTTGGTATGTCAAGAGTAACCCTTGAACCAAAACGAATCATACCTATCTTCTCTCCCTTCTGAATTTTTTGCCCCTCTTCAACATAACAGACTATTCGTCTGGCAAAAAATCCTGCTATTTGTTCTACTTTAAACTTCCCATAGGGGGTGGAGATTATTATTTCATTTCTTTCATTGAAATCGTTTCTTCTGTACGCTGGAATAAAAGCTCCTTTTCTGTAGTTTATTTTTTCAACGACTCCATCAACGGGCGATCTGTTTACATGACAGTCAAATGGGCTCATGAAAATCTCGATTCTGTTCTCGTTGATGAAATCAATTCGTCCGTCAGCGGGTGAGACAACTCCTTCCTGAATTTCTCTGGGTGGATCACGGAAGAAATATATCGTGAACAGAGAGATTATTAGCATGGAAATTGATAGAGGGAGATAGATGAAGTAGAGGAGGAACGTCAGAATTAATTCTATGGTAATTAATCTCAGACCACTCCTCTCAATCAATTTTATCCCCTCTTGGTTATGGCTTTCAGTCTCTCCACCATCACATCTTTGAGATTGAATATTAGCTCTGAGAGTTCCGGAAGTATTCTGAAGACTGCCAGTGATATCAGTATCAGTGCGAAAGTAGAAAGAAATTTTGATAGAACATGGTGCGCGATGTAGAAGCTGTTCTCTCCAAACCAGGAATAGGCATAGCTTGCAGTCACGAAAACATTTCTAAAAAGGTTTAGGATGTATATAACAGGGACAGAAATGAGAAATGCTGAAAGTTTTTTCTTTAGAACTGCCCTTATTCCAAGAGTGGCTCCGGTAAAGAGAGCCATACTCTCGATTCCAGTACAGGCAAGGATTATTTCAACATAGTGGTTGTTGAGCATGATTATTTTGCTCGAATACATACCAAATTCAAAGTTCAGCAGATTACCGAGAGCGACTGTAAGCTCTGCTGTTATGGCTATCAGTCTGTCTCCCAGTTCAGGGTAGATTACGAAGGGATAGTAAACTATTCCAGCAAGCGCTGAAAAAGCTGTTATCTCGATGAAGGTTTCGATGTTTTTCCCACTGTCACTTGCAATTGTAAATCCAAGGATGAGAAAAAGGAGAAAGGCAAGGATAACAACAACTGAGTTGAAGTAATCGTTAATTTCAATGTAGTGGGGAAGCTTCGTAATCCAGACAACTCCAAAAAGAATCCATCCCACTCCACCAAGAATTTTCATCCTTGAGGCAACAAAGGCAATCATGAGCATCAGTGATACAGGGATGAGAAAATCCATGAAGCAAAAAGCTAAATTCAGATACTTAAACAATTCGTTGTTTATGTACGACCTTCACATTCACTCCAAGTACTCAGATGGTAGTACAGATATAGAAAGTATCCTGAAAAAAGCCAAGGAGAGAAATCTGAAGGTAATTGCAATAGCAGATCATTCTGTAGAACACAGATTTGGTCTAACTGAATCAAAAGCGAAAAAGAGACAGGAGGAAATAGAAAGATATTCTTCAAAGTATGATGTTGAGGTTCTGAGTGCTGTGGAATGTGGAATTCTGCATGATGGGGAGATCGTTCTCCCTGATTTTACATTTGATCTGGTACTTGCCTCGATACACACACAACTTCCGGCAGAAGAATACTATGACCGGATTTTGAAGTGCATCAACAGATATGAAATTGATGTTTTGGCACATC
The DNA here is from genome assembly GCA_002494625.1 of Archaeoglobus sp. UBA234. Taxonomy (GTDB): domain Archaea; phylum Halobacteriota; class Archaeoglobi; order Archaeoglobales; family Archaeoglobaceae; genus Archaeoglobus_A. The sequence continues at coordinate 283,309 of DACH01000001.1, read as the reverse complement.
TCCACTCACAACTTTTTGGAAGCGTTAACGAGCTTCCTGAAAGGGATATGGAAATAATAGATGTACTCATCGAGAATGATGTTGCTCTCGAGATTAACAGCACCCATGATGCTCCCCCGGATGATTTTCTGATTTTATGCAGGAGAAAGAAGCTGAGATATTCTATCGGCAGTGACAGCCATGTTCTGAACGGAGTAGGGAATGTTGAGAGGGCAGTTAGAAAGGCAAAAATGTATCTGAGTTCTGGGAAATTCCTTTTAGACGGAAAATGAGAGTAAAGCAGTAGTAATGAAAGTAGTAATGAAGTTAGTGAAGTAGAGAGGGTGGAAATATGGATGAAAAGTGTATAACATTAACCGTGGATGCCATAATCCCCTACAGAAGAGGGATCGTACTTGTGAAAAGACTCTACGACCCCTTTAAAGGGATGTATGCTCTTCCAGGAGGGATTGTTGAGTACGGCGAAACGGTAGAGGAGGCTGTGTTGAGGGAAGTCGGAGAGGAGACTGGACTTGAGGGGAAGATTTATAAGCTTGTAGGGATATACTCTCAACCCTCCCGCGATCCAAGGGGACACTTTGTATCTGTCTGTTTCATCGTAGAGGGATCTGGAGATCTTAGGGCGGGAAGTGATGCAAAGGATGTAGGTGTATTCCCGCTTGATAAACTCCCAAAGCTTGCCTTTGACCATTCAAAAATGATAGAAGACGCAAGAGGTGATTTGGTTGGAATTCTGTCCAAAATGTAAGAGCATAATGATCTATAACCAGAACAAAGCCATTTGCAGAAAGTGTGGATACGAAAAGGAGCTTGAAGATGACAAAAGCATTGTGATAGTTTCCAAGGGAAATAGGGAAGATGTTCCTGTTATCGAGGGTGAAAACCTGAAAACTCTCCCGACTACAAACGCCATTTGCCCGGAGTGTGGAAACAGAGAGGCTTACTGGTGGTTAAGACAGCTGAGAGCAGCAGATGAGAGCGAAGTAAGATTCTTCAGATGTACGAAGTGTGGGAAAACCTGGAGAGAGTACGACTGATTTGAGTACGGCTGATTTCTTAGTTTAATTTTAAAAAATCAGGTTTATATTATATCTATTTGGTAAACCCTCTATTTGGTAAACCCTCCGGAGATTATCACTTTAAGAGCATCCTCCACCCTCAGCTTGAGATAGATTATCTCTTCTTCAGGTACTAAGATAACAAGGCCAGATGTCGGGTTGGGTGAGGTTGGAACAAAGACATTCACGAGATTTTTCCCTGTTTTCTCTCTTGCCTCCTGTATCACGGCTCCTGTAGTGAATCCGAGGGTGTATATTCCCTTTCTCGGATACTCTATCAGAACAACACCTTTCAGCTTTTCTGTCTCGGAAACAAGAATAGCTTTCGTAGCCTCTTTGACTCCAATATAAATCGTTCTTATTATTGGAATTTTCCTGAGCTGGCTTTCTACAAGTTCTATCAATCTGTTTCCGATGGTGAACCTCCCCAGAAGCCCGAGGAAGAAAATTATCAGAATTATGAAGAGCCACCCCATCCCGGGGATGTAGTATCCTGATTGAGAGAGATATGGTTGCAAAAATTCTTCAATGTATCTGAAAACCCAGAAAATTATGAAAAGAGTTGCAGAGATGGGCAAAAATATCAGCAAGCCTGTTATAAAAATGTTCTTTAGCTCACCCTTTACCATAGACTGGTTTTCAATCTGAAGATAGTTATACCTTTCGTGGGTTACTGTAGGGTTTTTGATTGTCTCCATTTGTAGATGGATTTATAGATGAATTGAGATAAATTACAGATAGACAATTGAGTGGAAAATCGATTGGTTTAAAAGGTAAGGTTTAAATATTATTAATTCTCATCATCATGTGATGTTTCGTAAACTTTTTATTTATATCTCAAAATTTGAGAAATCTATTAGATTCTATAGGAATCCAATCAATGTAATTTTTTATTCTTCTCAGTTCTGGTTCTCTGATAGCTATAGTAATTAAGGTAAGACATAAGAATTATCATAATAATTAGGAAAAAGGGATTTAAGAAAAATTTAAATAGCTTATATAATCATGATTTTATGGGGTGATCGAAATGAAGGACAAGAGGAAAGAGGCAGAGGAGACTTTCAAGAGAGTTAAGTTGTATGCTTGGTAATCATTTTAAACTATGGTTTTAGATGATTTTAAGCAGATTTTGCGACTTTCATTAAATCCTCCTACGATATTTTTTCCGTTTCCCTTAGTTCAATTTTTTATTTTGTCTTTGATAAATCAAGCAAGCTTTGAAATTGTGATTAAATTGATAGTTATATCATTCTCCTTTTCTGCCGGAGTAAATCTGTGGAATCATGTAAATGATACAAAAGAAGATTCATTCTCGGGAAGAGAAAATATATTTGTTAAGAGCAGAGATCTGAGGCTATTGGGTATCTTTCTGGGCATATTTTTGTATTCATTTTCATTAATTCTAACCTTTCTATGGGCTGAAGATAGTAAAGCAATTGGCTTTTTTTTAATAGTTGCTGTATTAACTTGGCTATATTCAGATAAAATGATTTTTGGACGATTCCTTAGAAGGTTAAAAGAGCATTATTCGACAGAACTTGCTACCTATTCAATCTCCTGGCCCTTTTTTGTTATTGCACTTTGGGGACTTGTCTCTAAGATAGTGATTGACACTTATTTAGTTTCGTTAATTTTCCTTTTTTTTGGTTTGTGGAATGTTTTTTTGAAAGATTTAAAGGATATTCGTGGAGACTCTTTGGCTGGATTACAAACATTGGCTGTGAGATTTAAGCCTGAGATACTGTATACTCTTTCTGCAATTTTCTTAGTCCTTTATTATTCATCAATCGCTGCTTTTTCATTGTTTGGCTTATTTCCGATATATTATATATTCGTAAGTTTTTTTGTAGTTGTTCAGATCTATACGATTATTAAGCTCGTTAGAAATGACTGGGACTTTGGTTTGGTGATAAATTATCTTAAATTGATCCCAGTTCTTAATATCAGCTCAATTATTCTTATGACTTTTTTGGGTTTTCTCAAACTCCAATAAAGCGTTTGATCCAGAAGTGGTAAAATGTATGTTTTTTTCGATTTCTGTCATTAATTTTCTGTCTGAGTTGGTATATATGGATGGTGTGGTTGTAAATATTACGAGTTTCTGCAATCCTTCAACGTAATTCATGATTTTGTAGACATTACCCCCAAATGCGGGGATCATATCCATATCAAGTAGAATTAAGTCAAAACCTTCAAATTTTCTTAATTCTATTACCTCTATAAATTTTTTAGGGCCCCCTCTGAAAGCCTCTCCAACAAAAAACATACGGTCGGAAAATAAGTCTAAATAAAAAGGGGAGGGAAAAATTTTAACTGGAGAATTGACGATTCCGAGAAAGGTTGTGGAAAAATTTTGCTCATTTATTAGTGCCAGCATATATGGTGAAACTGTCTCAAACCTCCCTTCTTCCAGTTTTTTCAAAAACTCCTCCTCACTCATCTCCCTGTATGCTTCAAGTCTCTCTCGCAAAAACTCCACCGGAGGTTTACCGTTTATCTCACCAATGGCAATCCCTGCTTTCACAACATCAACCTCTTCAGCATCTGAAAAGTAACTTTTGATGATGTTGACGGTTTCTTCATAACTGCTTCCCCTTTCAGGATATATGTCGTGGTAAACAGCATTCACCTTGCCCTTAAAGCAAATTGCCGCAATACCTCTCCCCACCTCCTCGTAATTCACCAGTATAACCGGAGTTCCAACCTTCGCCTCCATAGGCATGAGATTCATCCCGATTATCGGGAATTTCCCGCCAGTGCTCTCGCTGAGATACTTGAGAACTCTGTCTATTGGGAAAATGAAATTCTTCTCAAGATAGTTGGAATACCTTTTCAGCACCTCTTTTTTCTCCTCAATTGTTTTTGCATTTCTGTATCTTCTGCTGTAAATCCTGTCATTGTACATTGCCCTCCCAAAGCTGAATACACTTGAAAAATAGAATACAGGGAACATTATCAGCATCGCATCCCATTCATCTCTTGCTTTTTTGCCAAGCCTTCTGCAAACCTCCTTTAGGTCATTCCCTCTTTCCACAAAAACCTTTACCTCTCCATCGAATTCAGCCAGCAGTGCTACGATCCCTCTTGTCCATATCTCATCTTCAACGGCATAACCTTCTATGAAGCATCCCATCATCTGCACATCTGGGTAGTACTTTCTGAAAAGTTCAGCGAATTTTCTGTAATTCTTATAGGTCCCATCTGTGAAGAAAAGCAACATAAAATTCGGTTCAAATCTTGATAGCTTTAGCTCTTTAAGTTTATTTTCAAGCTCTTTTTGTGCTTCCTTAATATCATCAACCGGGGAGTAAACAATTTCAGGTCTCATTTCTTTCTGTTAATTTAGGTTAAAATTCTGCTCAAGCTTTTAAATGCTTTCTTATTCCCATGATGATGGTGATAAGCCAAACTCGGGAACAAATAAATTTTTTTGTTTTTCTAATAAAATAGAAAAATATTTTTTATTAGATATAGACAATTTTTTATTGTTCCATAAATACAATCTAAGTGGCGACAAGCTTTCCTATTTTCATGCAGGTGGTTTTGATATCTATATGAAGCTTGTAAATTGACGCCTCTTCTCTCGCTATGATGCCCAGCACCGTTGTTTTTGATACAGGAATCAGCATTATAACCATATTGTTGAATTTGAAGCTCGCCTCATCGAGGTTCTGTTGCGAGATAGAATGTAGCATCTCTTTTATCTGATTCTCAAGCCAGTACAGAACAGGAGTCATCTCTCTCACTGTTGTCCCTATCTTGACGCACAGGGGCACGCCATCTATTCGATAGAGGGCAACCATCTTGATTCCCTCTGCTACTGCAAGCCTCTTCAGTAGTCTCGATATTTCAGACAGCATCTCGATCCCTTGTTATGAGACTTTTTTCAGTATTTCCATTATAGCGTCTCTTGCACCAGGATTGCCAGATTCAGCGAGCTTTTCGAGTCTTCTGATAAGGCTTTCCGGTATATCTTCTCTTTTCATGTTCATTTCCTGGAGCACTTCCTCGAGGTCAACCACTTCTTTCTCCTCTTCTATCAGGTCTGTGCCTTCAACCAGAACTCCTATGCCATCCAGTATTCTGTACGGGAAAACACCTTCTGCATGCCATGAACCCCTGTGCTTGATAACCCTCAGACCCCTGCTGAAAGCCTCACCATATCCGATGTTTTTGAGATGGATAACAGTATCACTCAGGAATATTGGTAGCGTTACAGAAGCATCACCGAAGTCCCCGTTCATCGGTTCTTCAACTGTTAAAAGTGTTGTACCGAGTTCTCTCAGCTTATTGAAAAACCAGTTAACATCGTTTCTGGATTCCATGTTCAGTGAGGAGATCATGGGTGTGAAGGAGTCGATTACGATTCTTGTGTTGAGTTCACTCTCTCCTGTGAGTATATTCAGCAGGTCGTTGTTGACATAGGATACATTCTCAGCATAGAACTTGTTAATACTCAGTTTTCCTTCTGAGATATAGTCGGCAATCTCACCCCATCCAATTGCCTTTGTGTGTTTTATCACTTCATGTTCTCCCATATCGAAGGATATGAATATGCACTTATCCCCCTCTTCAATGCCTTTAAGGAGATACTGAAAGGAAATTATTGTTTTTCCAACTCCTGCAGAACCGAGCAGGACATTTACTGAATTTGGTATGAACCCGCCACCGAGTACATCGTCTAAGCCTATAACTCCTGTTTTTATTCTTTCCATCATCACAATTAGCAGAGCAAAATAGTTATAAAGCTTTTCCAAATTCCCATGATATGGTAAAATTTTTGCGAATATATTAATTAAAATATTCGTTATATATGTTATATCTTTTCCTTTTATCTGTCTTCGATACCTCTCTCTGTAACCTTAAATACAGCCTCGCTCTCCGGCAGGTGGGGCGAGTCAATCAACCTTGCAACTCTCAGCTCACCCTTACTCTTTCTTAGATATATTCTAAAAGTGGCTGTATGAGCGACTATATGTCCTCCAACAGGTTTTGTCGGGTCACCAAAGAAAGTGTCAGGCTTTGCTTGAACCTGGTTGGTTACGACTATGGCTGCATTGAAAACCTCTCCCAGCCTCATCAGGTCGTGAAGATGGCGATTCAGCTTTTGCTGTCTGTCTGCAAGGGTTCCTCTCCCGACATACTCAGCCCTGAAATGTGACATCAGCGAGTCTACTATAACCAGTCTTACTCGCTTTCCTTCTTCCTGCTTAATCTTGTTTGCAAGCTCTTTTGCGTTATCAACTAGGAGCATCTGGTGGTTGGAGTTGTATGCCTGGGCGACATAGATGTTCCTGAGAACATCATCGGGATTCAGACCTTTTGCTTCAGCCATCTGGATTATTCTCTCTGGTCTGAACGTATTCTCGGTATCAATGACAATTACACTCCCGTTTAGTCCTCCCTGCTCTGGAGGGAGCTGAACATTTACAGCAAGCTGGTGACATATCTGTGTTTTTCCACTTCCGAACTCACCGAAGAGTTCTGTGATTGCCTGAGTCTCAACACCTCCTCCGAGCAGGTTATCAAGGGCTTTGCTACCTGTAGTTATTTTTCCAACCTTTCTCCTTCTCTCTAAGATTCTGTCGCCACTTTCAAATCCTCCGATATTTGCCATTTTCCTTGCTTCGATTATGATTTTTGCTGCTGTGGATTCTCCAATTTCTGCAACTGAGCTCAGTTCAGCAGGAGAAGCAACAGCTACAGCCTCTATTGTTGAGAAACCAGCGCTCCTTAGTTTTTCAGCAATGGCAGTCCCTACATGGGGAATGTCTTCAAGATCAACTATCTTGAATGATTCAGATCCTTCAGCCTCATTCTCTTTTTTCTGCTTCTTTTCTTCTTTATTTGTATCCTCTTTCAACTCTTTACCCTTGAGATCCTGAGCGTCTTCATTTTTATTTTTCTTTCTTGCCATTCAATCCCCTCTTTTTCCCTTATCAACAACAGAAAAATTAAATCTTTTGCGGGTATGTTGAAAGTGGAATAAATCAGGTTTTTATGAAGGGTATAACCGCAAAAACCTTGGCGTCGGCAACGAGATTGTCGATTCTGCAGTATTCATTTGGCTGATGGGCAGTGTTATCTACTGTGCTCCACACAGCAGTCTGAAAACCAGCTTTTCTGAAAAACGCACCACATGTATTGCCCCCCATCCCGTAAACACCGGCTTTTACTCCTCTTGCTAATTCAAGAGCTTTTTTGAGGACTCTTACAACTTCAGAATTTTCATCTGTGGGGGGAGAGGATTCTTTCTGTACTACTTCAACCTCAATTCTTGCTCCGGATTCCTTTTCGAATTTCTCCTTTTCCTCCTCAACAAGGGATACTACATCATCAGGGTTGTACTCGGGTATAATTCTGCAGTCCATGTAACTGATGTCGAGTCCGGGGATTGTATTTACATTGTCAACATTTTTCTCTCTTTTTGTTGGTTCGAAGGTCGATCGGGGGGGAGAAAAGAGGTTGTTTTCAGCGTTGAATTTTTTATTGAGGACCTCATCAATCCTTATAAGGAAGTTCATGGCTAATCTACTTGCATTCAATCCTTTTTCAGGTGTACTCGCGTGGGTCTGCTTCCCGAAAACGGAAAATCTCATCCAGAGGATGCTTTTTTCTGCAATTTCGACCATATTACCTGCAGGAGTCCCACCATCTGGCACAACAATCAGATCATCTTTCTTGAAAATTTTCCTTTTCAAAAGATCTTGTATTCCATATTTGCTCCCGGTCTCCTCATCTGAAACGAAAACAAGACCAAATGTATATTCAGGCTGGTAATTTAGCTCGAGTATTGCTCTTCCGGCAATTAAGGATGCAACAAGGCTCTGACCGTTATCCTCGCTACCTCTTCCATATATTTTTCCATCTCTGATAACTGCTTTGAAGGGTGGAGTGGTCCAGAGCTTCTCATCACCTTCAGGAACGACATCCATGTGACTGACAATCCAGATTGTCCTTTTCCTGTATCCCTTTATTTTTGCAATGATGTTGGGTCTGACACCTCCAAGAGCTCTCTCGTCTTCAACATCTACTCTCTCAACATCAAATCCATCGAGGTATTCCATTATTTTCTCTGCCTTGGCTAACTCTCCTTTCCCACCAGAATCAGGGCTGATTGCAGGTATTTCTATGAGCTCAGAAAGAAGTTTTACTCCATGATCTGAAAGCTCCTCTACTTTTGATTTCAAATTCTTAATCTCATACATACTATCAACCAGTTCAGGCTCTGAGCATCTGTTCTATCCTGCTCTCAAGGCGATTGATGAATTCTATTGTTCCGGAATCTTCGGTTTTTTCTTTCAGGATCTTAAGCTCTGTTTTTACGGGAGCGAGAATTCTGAAGAGCTCCTCCTCGCTCTTTCCGTTAGCATTGTTTACTATTTCTTCAAGCATATCTACCTTTTTTCTCGCTACAAAATCCTTTCTAAGCTCTTCTTTTATTTTCTTGAAAAGCTCAGCAATTTTCTTTCCCTCTTTTGTAAACCTGACTTTTCTTACTCTCCCTTTGAACTCACTCTCAATCAGCGCGTTTTCCTCGAATTCACTTAACACCTTTGAGATATAGCTGTAAGGAGAGCCAACATCCTTTGAAATTCCAAGGGGGTAAGCCTCCTCCCCCTTCTCCTCAGCTTCCAGGATTTTCAGCATTATATCGACTGTTTTTTCGTGCAAAAACATTTTTTCGAGACTCAACCACTTACACCTCCCTTATTAATCTTTGATTTATGGTCTGGAGCAGAAAACTCCTCATTTGTGAAATCTTTTGTACTCTATGATGCTAATTTTCAGCCACTCTGAATTTTATGATAATAAACTTTTTGGAAATGCTTCAGCTCTTGGAATGACTTAAATTTGAAGAAAGTATCTGAGTTTTTTCTTCTAACTTTGGCACCTTTTTAATTGAAAATTCGAATTTCGTCAATAGTTTCTCAATTCAATAAAAATTTATACTTCCAAAGCTCGAAATTATACATGAGCAAGCTTCTGGTGATAATATCCAGCGGAAAGGAGGCTAAGGAGAAAGCACTGACGGGTGTGATGTTTGCTGCAAACTCGATGAAGTTCAAGTGGGCAGAAAGTGTTGAGATTGTTTTCATTGGGCCGTCTCAGGATTTGCTTGTTGAGGATAAGCATTTTAGAGAAGCAGTAACCTCTTCTATCGGAGAGTATAAGCCCTTGGTCTGCAAATTCATTGCAGATTCAAAGAACCATCCCAGAGAAAAGCTTGATTTTGCAAGGGTGGAATATGTGGGAAGCATGATTAACGAACTCATCAGTGAAGGCTACATTCCCCTCGTTTTTTAAATTAGAATCAACTTTTCTTTATTTTTAATCAACTTTGTCGGATAAGTTTATATAGCAAAACATTTCAAAGGTGGCTGCATGAGGGATATGAGAATAATAGCTGTGCTGCTTCTCTTGCCCTTGCTCCTTGTGGGATGTGTAGCCCAACCAGAAAAAGCTCAGGTTAAAACAGAGAATCAATCCTACCCGATAACAGTTGTGGATGACTTCAACTTTTCAGTAACGATCGAAAATAAGCCTGAAAGAATAGTCTCTCTTGCACCGAGTAACACTGAAAACCTCTTCGCCATCGGTGTTGGAGATAAGGTTGTAGCGGTCACAGATTTCTGTAATTACCCGCCTGAAGTGAAGAATATAACAAAAATTGGTGGATTTACAACGATTGACATTGAAAAAGTCGTATCATTGAATCCCGATTTGGTTGTGGCGTCTGAGGGAAATGGACAGCAGAATGTTGAAACCCTTAAAAATCTTGGATTGACTGTGGTAGCTTTCAGTCCAAAATCCATTGATGATATAAAGAAGAACGTACTTCTGCTTGGCAGAATAACTGGGGAGGAAGAGAATGCAAGCAAACTCGTAAACTTCATTGATGAAAAAATTGCAAGCAGCAGGAATGAATTTGAAAGAAAGCCAAAGGTGGTTCATATACTATGGCATGAACCGATATGGGTCAGTGGATCAGGCACCTTCATTGACGAAATCATATCCATTGTAGGGGGAGAAAATGTTTTCTCAGATCTTAAGGGCTGGAAAGCTGTGAGTAAAGAAGATATAATCAGCAAGAATCCGGATATAGTTCTCGTTAGCTCAGGGTCAGGCATGGGTGGAGAGGGGAATGCAACCTATGAATTTGTGGTGAGCGAGCTTGACATTGATGCAGTTAAGGAGGGAAGAGTTTACATAATTGATGCAGATCTGATTTCCAGACCTTCTTACAGGATTGTTTATGCTGCTGAAAACATCTCCGACATCTTGAGACAGTTCAGTGCCGAGGAGAGGTAGAAAAAAGAGAAGGTAAAATTAATAATAAATTATCCTATTTTTTTCTTTATGGACAGGCTTAGAGAAGTTCTTCTTGAAGACTCTTTCAGAAAGTATCTTGGAGCAGAAGTTGAGGAAATAAGGGATGGCTATGCCAGAGTGAGAGCAAAGGTAAAACCGGACTTCCTTAACTTTCATGGTGTGGCTCATGGGGCGTTTATCATGTCCGTTGCAGATTTTGCTTTTGCAATAGCTGGAAATTCCGACAACATCAGGAGGATGGCAGTGAATATAAGCATGGATTTCTACTCTTCTGCAACTGAGGGCGAGGTTCTTGTTGGAGAGGCAGAGCGGATAAGTGGGGGCAGGAGGATTGGCTTTTATGAGTTGAGGGTCTACAGGGGTGGGGAAATCATTGCAAAGGGGAGTGCAATAGTTTATGGAAGGGGTGAGATGATTTTAAAAGATGATTGAATTGTGGATAAGGTTACTGGTATCTCTTTTCTTAAAAATCGCTTATTTCCTTGCCACTTGCTACCAAAGGACAAAATACCGAATGATTTATATTGATAAAATTTGAATGAAGTTCATGCGAGTTGGCATCATCGGAGTTGGTTGTACGAAGTTTGGGGTTCATGAAAAAACAATTCAGGAGCTGGCTTTTGATGCTGTTAAGGAGGCTATTGAAGATGCTGATATATCACGCGAAGATATCGACATGAGTGTTGTTGGAACCTCAAACACAAGAGGATATGAACTCATGCCTGCGGTCCCGATCAACGAATACTGTGGTTTTGCCGGAAAAGGTCCAATCAGAGTTGAAGCTGCATGTGCTACCGGTAGTGCGGCATTATATACTGCTTATTCAAGTATAGTTTCTGGAATGGCTGACATAGCAGTAGCAATAGGTGTTGAAAAGATGACTGAGCTCAATACTCCAACTTCTCTGGCTGTTGGAGGAAGAAGTGGGAGTTACCTCTGGGAGTTTCACCAGTATGGAACTACATTTCCTGGTTATTATGCGATGCACGCATCAGCCCATATGGCAAAATACGGCACAACTTCAGAGCAGCTTGCAATGGTGGCTGTAAAGAATCACAGAAATGCTGCAAAGAATCCAAAAGCACATTTTCCGAAGGAAATAACGCTTGAGAAGGCAGTATCTTCGAGATATGTAGCATATCCCCTCAAGCTTTTTGATTGCTGTCCTATAAGTGATGGAGCAAGTGCAGCGATCCTTGCTTCGGAGAAAAAGATCAAGGAGCTTGGAAAGGAGGCTGTGTGGATTGAAGGTATAGGCTACTCCTCTGATACTGCAAATGTGACGAAGAGGAGCGACTATGCTGGCTTGAAAGCAACCGTTGAGGCATCAAAAATGGCTTACAAAATGGCTGGGATTGAAAATCCACTGAAAAGCTTAGATGTAGCATGTTTGCACGATTGCTTCACAATAGCAGAGATAATGGCGTATGAGGATCTCGGTTTCTGTAGAAAGGGTGAGGGAGGAAAGTTTGTTGAGGAGGGAAGAAGTGATTTTGGAGGAGACATTACTGTAAATACATTTGGTGGATTGAAAGCCAAGGGACACCCACTTGGAGCGACCGGGCTTGCAATGATTTATGAGGCTGTGAAGCAGCTCAGAGAGGAGGCTGGAGATCTTCAGGCCGATCTGGAGAACTACAAGGCTTTGACTCATAACATAGGTGGAACCGGACATTTCGGATGGGTGTTCGTACTGGGGGTGTAAGGATGATTATAGAAGGTAGAGAGCTTGTTTTCAAGCACAACATCCCTGTTACAAGAGTGGAAAAATACTGGAAAGGGCTTGAAGAAGGCAAAATTTACGGAACTGTATGTAAAAGTTGTGGGGCTAAGTACTCCCCACCCCAGGCGGACTGCAGTCTCTGCTACTCAGATGATATGGAATGGGTTGAGATAGGGGGAGAGGGAGAAGTTGAGTGTATGACAGAGCAGCATTCATTCCCGGCAGGCTTTGAGTTCCTGAAAGAGTCGTATATCATAGCTGTTGCCAGATTTGGGGATTTCAAAGTTGTTGGATGGGCTAAAGATAAGATCTCCGTTGGAGATAAAGTGGTGGCAGAAACCGGGAAAGATGAGACTGGAGTCTGGAAAGTTTATTTCAGAAAGGTGTAGGTTATGGATGTGGATAAGGTTAAGTTTGGGATAGAAGGACCGAATTCCCCATGGGAGGCAATTCTTGACATAGCAACCTACTGTGATAAGATCGGACTTGATTCTTACTGGATGCCGGATCATCTGGTAGCGACGGGAGTGAAGAGGTGGGATGCACTTGAAGCATGGGCAGTTCTGAGTGCCCTGGCTGTTAAAACGGAAAAAATAATGCTCACAAGCGGTGTGAGTGATACTTACCGTTATCATCCAGCTGTTCTGGTTCAAAAAGCCAACACTCTTGATATACTCTCTAAAGGAAGAGCAATGCTGGGGATAGGAATTGGAGAAGCTATGAATCTCGTTCCTTTCGGCATAGAGTACGATAAACCTGTTGGTAGAACAATTGAGGCACTGGAGATTATAAAGAAGCTACTTGAAGATGATTTTGTTGACTTCGAAGGAAATTATTACAAGTTGAAACAGGCTTTTGTACATCCCAAACCTGTTCAGCAACCACACTATCCGATTTATGTGGCAGGAAGCTCTCCGAGAACCATGAGGATGGTTGGGAGATATGCTGATGGCTGGCTTCCCGCAAACCTCTCTGTGGAGAAGTATGCTGAGGGAAGAGAGGCTGTGATGAAGGCAGCGAGAGAGGCGGGAAGAGATGCTGAGAAAATTGACATGGCTCACTTCATGTACGGTGTTCTTGCAAAGGACAGAGATGAAGCAAGGGAAAAGGCAATGCTTCCCGCAAAACTCCTTCTTTTAACGAGACCAAGAATTATCGAAGCTATGGGTTTCGAACCACCAACATATGATTTTGAAATGACCTTCAATCTTGTTTTTCCAAGAGACGCTAAAGCATGGTTTGAGGAGGCTAAGAAGCTACCGGATGAGGTTGTGGAGAAGTCTCCAATTGTTTACGGCAGTGTTGATGACTATATCGAGAGGTTCGAGGAGTATTACAAGGTTGGCTGCAGACACTTTGTGATGAACTTTCAGGTACACTTCAAAGCCTTAAAGGAGTGTGTGGATCTCTATCAAAAGGTTGTAGAGTATTTCAGAGAAACATATTGAATTTTTTTATTTAAATTTTTTATTTTATATTTTAGTGCAACAACTCCTCTTAAAGCTGATTTAGGAACTCCTCACTTTTCATTATCCTGAATGCGGGCATCCCTCTAAAACTTTTCACGATAAAGTCATGGATCTCTTTTTTATGTGAGGCACAGCAGTCCTCGAGAATGATTGCCCTGAAATCGTTGCTAACAGCATCGAAAGCTGTTGCAAGAACACAGACATGGGTGTTAATTCCTGCAATAGCTACAGTATCCACCCCAAGCTCCCTGAGTGTGATGTCAAGATCGGTTCTGAAAAAGGCACTGAATCTCCTTTTTTCAAGCACGATGTCACCTTTTTCAGGTGTGAGGGCGTCGATAACCTCAACCCCATTTGTTCCCCTCACTGCATGTTTTTTCATGAAATTGAATATCCAGTCTGACTCAATGTAACTGTCGTTTGCATAAATAACAGGGATTTTCAGTTCTCTGCATTTTTCAGCTGTTTTTTTGATGGTGGGAATTATCTCTGTATGGTTCTCGTTGAAAAATGGTTCATTCCCCTTGATCATATCAACAATAATCAGGGCAGGTCTCATTGGAAAAAATTGATGAAGGTTTAATTTATCTTTTTCCTTATTTTGAAAACTGGCTGTATAAAGCCCTTAGAGTCTTCTCTTGTCCTGCACTCGCTTTGCCTTCCCTTCAAATCTTGGCAGCGTTTCTGGCTCCAGTATTTCAACCCTTGGTCTGACATTCAGATGTGTTCTCAGATGCTCTGCGACCCTGCTTTCAAGCTCTCTAAGTCTATCCTGTGAACTGTAGTCTTTTGAGTAATCTGGGTTTATCTCAACCTGAACTATCATTGAGTCAATACCCTTCTCGTCTCTCTCCAGAATTATCTGATAATGCTCTGCCACCTCGGGAAGGAGCATGAGAGCATACTCTACCTGACTTGGAAAGACATTCACACCCCTTATAACGAACATATCATCGCTCCTTCCCATGATTCTATCAATTCTGGGATGTGCTCTTCCACACTCACATTTTTCTGCTATCATTGCTGTTATATCTCCGGTTCTCCATCTGATCATCGGCATTCCCTCTTTTCCAAGCACAGTGACAACAAGCTCCCCTTTTTCTCCTGGTTCAAGTTGCTCTCCCGTTTCCGGGTTAATGATCTCGATTATGTATATGTCTCCCCAGAAGTGGATTCCTGACTTGGCATAACATTCAGTAACAACAGGACCCCCGATCTCAGAAGTACCGTAAACATTTATAGCTTCAATTCCTGTTTTATCTTCAATTCTCTTTCTTGTCTCCTCACTCCAGGGTTCGGCACCAAAGAATCCAATCTTCAGTTTTGTGTCTCCCTGAATTGATAAACCTGCCTTCTCAGCATATTCTGCGATATATATCATATATGATGGGGTGCATGCAAATACTGTACTTCCAAAATCTCTCATCAAATCAAGCTGTCTTTGAGTGTTTCCAGAAGATATGGGAACGACAGTGGCTCCGATTTTCTCTCCAGCGTAGTGGAATCCAAGTCCTCCTGTGAAAAGCCCGT
Organism: Archaeoglobus sp. UBA234; assembly: GCA_002494625.1. GTDB lineage: Archaea > Halobacteriota > Archaeoglobi > Archaeoglobales > Archaeoglobaceae > Archaeoglobus_A. The sequence goes on along the minus strand of DACH01000001.1, from coordinate 268,196 downwards.
AACCATAGGCTATCTGCATTACATCCTCTTTTCTTACCCCTGCCGAGTACAGACCCCTCGTAAGACTCTCAGTCCACAGTTCTAAATCCCCCTCTGTGTAGCCAGTAACAGTGGGTTTTCCTGTTGTACCGCTCGATGCATGAAGTCTTACGATCTGGGATAGTGGAATGGCAAACAGTCCGAAGGGGTAGTTATCTCTCAAATCCTGTTTTTTAACGAAAGGAAACTTTGTTATATCATCAAGACTCTTGATATCTGATGGCTCGATATTCTCTTTTTTGTAGAGTTCTCTGTAAAATGGAGAATATCTGTAGGCTATCTCAACTGTTTGCCGGAGTTTTTTGAGCTGATATTCCTGCAGTTCCCTCTCAGACATTTTTTCAGCAAAAGGATTCCAGTACACAATCCACCTCCAATTAAATTATTAATCATGTGTTACAAAGTAAGATTATAAATACTTTTTTGCTGATTTTGTAAACAAAAAACCCTCTACCGTTAAACAAGGTAAACTCAATAAATAAATAGTTATTGAATTAAATCTATCAGACTGTTATTTTGAAAATGCGACATCTGAACTCAATTTTTTCGGGCAAATCTGAGAAAATTTCATTGATTTTTTTAACTCTTTCTTCGTAGGCCATTTTCGGAAAAAGAGCGTTTGACATTGCAGGTACAAAATAGAAATCTTTCATAAACTCTCCATTTACCTGGTAGTGAACTGAGAGTACTTCAGCTCCAAATTCATCTACAAACCTGTCTATTTTCTCGGATGGATATACTTCTCTGTGTCGCAGTCCATATCTCTCAACGATCTTCTCCTCTCCTTCGTAGAAACCAACCAGGTAAGAGCCAAGAATAACTCCACCATCCTTTGAAACCCTGATTGATTCCCTGACCGCCTTTTTTGCATCGGGGATCAAGAATATTGATGCATTGAAAAGCACACCATCAAAAACTTTATCTCTGAAGGGGAGATTCTCGGCATCACCCACAAGAGCTTTCTCAATTTTTCTGATGGCGATTCTCACCATCTCGGGTGACACATCCATGCCAACAAGTTCAAGATTCGGTGCAACATCCTTCATTATCCCTGTTCCACATCCTGCATCCAGAAACACTCCACTCTCAACCCCACCAAAGTTCATCATTTCTCTGGCAAGTGATTTAAAAAATCCATATTTTTCTTCGAACTCCTCGTATCTTCCTGTACTCTGGCTGAAGTTTCGCATTATAATTTTCTTTACATTTACCATTACAGACCTCTCCTTAATTAACCTCCGGCTATGGATGGGAATATTATAATGCTGTCCTCATCTCTGACCTTAACCTTTTTCATTTCTTCAGCCCTGATAAGCCTTCCGTTAAGGGAAAAATTGTAAAAAATATCCTTAATCTCCTCTCTCGCATCGGGAAACCTTTCTGCAATGATTTCTTTAAGCTCTTCGAGAGTAATCTCATCTCCTATTTTAATCTCAATTTCTTTTCCAATTTTTTCAGCGAGTATTGAACTGAGAATTCTTATTCTCATCAGACTCTTCCCGATTTAAGTGCTCTCAGGTATCTCTCAATAGTATTTCTTTTTATCCTCTGGTTTGCAATTGAAACATCCAAGTATTCAATGGCTTTTGTTGAGCAGAACTTAACACACCTCGGCTCACCATCGCAGAGATCACATTTTATTGTTTTACCGGAAACAGGATCTATCAGTGCACCACCTATGGGGCATGATATTACGCATGTTCTGCACCCCATGCATTTAGTGTAATCGATAATTTTTGCTCCATGTTCATTCTCGTAGATTGCATTGACGGGGCAAACCAGAACGCAAACGGGCTCATCACACTGCATACAGATTATCGGAAGTTCGATCCCATCGAGAGGATCTCTTATTATGGTTATTCTCGATCTCGACGGATTCACAACCTTCTCGTGGTAGAGGGAGCAGACCATCTCACAATCCCTGCACCCTGTACATTTATCTGGATCGATGACAAAGGTTTTCATCACTCCACCTCCGGAAAGTTCTTTTCTGGCATGCCTATTTCGAGTTTGCTGAGGGTTTCATCGGTTGGGATTCCATCATCATTCCAGCCGTGTTGTCTGTAATATTCGGCGAGCATCTCCTCATATTTTTCCCTGTCGAGTTTCCTTCCCTTCATAAAGGGCAAACCTCTTGGATTTGCTTCTTCAAAGAACCTCGCTGGAGGGTAGTCATCCTTTTTACCCATTCCATTCAGAATGTTGAACATCCGTTCCATTGTGTAATTTCTCTCCCCTATCTGCATCAGTTCTTCCTTGGAGAACTTCATCCCGGTTGTGTATTTCAGGAGGGGTATGTACTCATCATATTGCGGGCAGTGAGGGCAGTTGAAGGTGGACTGGAACTTGCAGACTCCGAGGGAATCAACAATATTGAAGTAAAGTTCAAACCACCAGACAAGAATCCCCTTTGTTTCATAAGCTGTAAAGTCACTTTTTATTTTATATCCAATGAGTTTCTCCAAGAAGTCCTCAGGGAGCTGGAAAAGATCGATGGCAGGTCTGCTTCTCAGATGATCCGCACCTCTTGTTGAGGTTGCAATGCCGAGAGCAAAGCTGGGAACTCCCCTTTCATCTGTATGGAGATCAGGATGACCCTTCACATGAATTGCGTAGTATTCTGATCCCTCCCCAAATTTCTTTGAAGCCTCAATAAAGCCGTTAGCGAGTATATCACCTATACCTTCCCGGTTCACTATCATTCTGGCAAGCTCAAGCACTGCATCCTGATCACCCCACTGAAGTCTGAAGCCAACATCCTTCTCTGTCAGAATCTCTCTCTGATAAAGTTCGAATGCCCAGGAGATAACTGCCCCCAGTGAGAGATTATCGATTCCCCACTTGTTGCACTCATCATTTCCTTTTATAACAAAATCCCAGTCGTAGCATCCGACAAGAGTTCCAAAGCTTCCCATCATCGTATATTCAGGACCTTCAGCAACTACTCCGGCATACTTTCCCCTGTCGATTTTAACCCTGTGTCTGCAATGAACACTGCAACCCATACACGCAACATGCTTTATCATGTATTTCTGAAGATTTTCAGCTTCGAGAGGCTCTCCCTCACTTCCTGGAGTGTTGTACTGCCAGTTCTTTGTTCCTATAAAACCTGTTGTGTAGGATACATCATATAACAGTGGAGTTCCAAGTCTGCTGAGCGTTTTAGCCCACTTCGTGCTCAGAACCTGTTCGTTCATTTGAAGTGCATACTCCATGAATTTTTCGGGATCGCTGACTTCCAAATCAATCAATCCCCTGCATGCAATTGCCTTCAGATTCTTTGAGCCCATAACAGCTCCTGTACCACCTCTACCACCTGCATTTTTGTTACCATTCATCACATTGGCGAAGTAAACTCTTTTCTCTCCCGCTTTCCCAATGACCATTGATTCAACCCTCTCATCTCCGATCTCCTCCTTTATTGCCCTCTGTGTTTCGTGAGTATCCAGTCCCCAGAGGTGCTTGGCATCTCTTATCTCAACTTCTCCATCGCTCAGAAATAGATAAACAGGCTTCTCTGCTCTTCCCCTTATCACAAGATGGTCAAAACCAGAATACCTCATTTCCGGGCCAAAGGCTCCTCCCATATTTGCGTCTCCAACTCCATTGGTCATCGGGCTTTTTGTTGAAATCTGGGTTCTTCCTGTGCCAAGCATTGGCATCCCGGTGAGAAGCCCTGCTCCAACAACAAAAAGATTTTCAGGATCAAAGGGCTTGACATCAGGTGAAACATTGTTGTAAATGTAGTACCAGTTCAATCCCCTGCCGCCAAGGTGTTTTTTTCTCAGTTCGAGAGGAATATCTCTGGTAACAACTTTTCCCTTTGAAAGATCGATAAAAGCAACCTTACGATTCAGAACCATAAAACCACCTTCATGCGGGACCCTGAACTTTGGGCTGTTCGGGAGTTACCCATGAAATTCTCCATTTGCTCCCACAGTGATGACATTCTGCTATCTCGTTCCCTTTTTCAACCTCAAATCTGTTCCTGCAGTTAAGACACCTTGCCTGAAATTTTTCCGCCATTGATTTAACATAGTAAAACAATATTATAAATCTTTCCCAAAATTGTAATTTTAAAGTGGTTATTTTAGTAACATTGTAACATAATAGCCTGTTATGAGTTTCCAGCAAGAGCAAGATTATGAAGCCTGCTCCAGTTTCTGAAGGATTGAGGCCGTCTGACAAAAAGCTTTTTGTCTTTCACAGGTACTCTTTTTTTTATCAGAAACTGAATCAAGCCAGAGAGGCTTAAATCTGAATGAATTCCTGCAGATTGAAAACCTGTAAGAAAATCTCCGTCAAAGTAAGCTCTTCTGAAAATTTTCCCCCCTCTGAAAGTTTCTGAATCTCCCTCCATCTTTCCAACCGAGAGAACCGGCACATCTGATTTTTTAACAATGTTCATTCTTATCGAGCCCTCATGGTAGACATTGCCTCCAGCCATGTTTGTTCCTGCTATTTTTCCCTGGGTTACTGCTGATGTCCAAGTTGGAGTTAAACAGAATGTACCGAAGACATCCTCTGCTTCGGCAACATCTCCTGCAGCAAATACACCTTCTTTTGAACTCTCCATCCTCCTATCGACAACTACTCCCTGTCTAATCCTTATACCCTCCATCTCAGGTAAATTGGGTGTAACACCTGTTGAGAGTACGGCAAGGTCAACTTCAATCTCATCTCCCGCTATGAGTGATTTTACCTTCTTCTCCCCTGTAAATTCCTCAACCTTTCTGCCGGTGATTATCTCAACACCCAGTCTTCTGAACTCACTTTCCACCATTTCTGCAATTTCCTCATCGACTATGCCCGGAAGAACTCTCTCCATCATCTCAATAACGAACACTTTCAGTCCAAGTTCTGTCAGTGCATAGGCAATTTCAAGTCCCACAGGACCTGCTCCAACAACGGCAGCCCTCTCAGATTCTCTGGCAACCTCTTTTATTCTGGCAGCATCACCGAGTGAGTGGAAGGTGAATATGTTCTCTTTGTCAATTCCAGGAACCGGAGGGCGGAAGGGCTTTGAACCAGTGGCTATCAGCAACCTGTCAAACCCTATTTCTTCCCCGTTGTTCAGGGTTACCGAACTGTCTCTCACCTGTTTTATCTCTCCTTTTATAAACTCCAGTTTTAATTTCTCAAAAAAGTCTTTTTCAACTATGTGGAGTTTGGATTCGTCTTCCCCCAGCAGATAATCAGCAAGAAAAACCGGTGTGTAGGGGTCGTCCTTTGAAATTATCACGATTTTTCCTTTTTTGTCCAGTTTCCTGATGGCTGAAGCCGCATTTATCCCCGCCCCTCCACATCCAGCAATAACATAATCCATGGGGAAAATAAATTTTAATTAATTAAAGATTTTTCCCGGAGTTCTTTGCTGAGTAAATCAATCCATTAAGGACAGTTCTGTATGGGTATGAGAATACAAGATTGTCTTTGTAAAACTCAGTTAGGTACTTGTAGTCTCTATCCTTTTCGATGAGTTTTTTGTTTAGCTCGTCAATATCTCCACCCTTCTCAACGACCTCTTTTGTCACATCGATCCATAGATCAGTCTTCTCTCTCGCAACTCTCAGCAAATCAGGTTCAGAAAATCCGAAGTGACAGTAAGCGATTTTTGTGGGCTCTAAGGACTCTATTATATCGAAGGTCTGCATGACATCGTTCCTGACAAGGGGTGGTATTGGGGAGGTTAAAATCAGCTTGCCATGGAGATACATACCTATGCTTTCCCCCGATAGAAGCACTCTGGAATTTTCCAAGAAAAAGGATATGTGGTGCACTGCATGGCCTGGGGTGTAGATGACTGTCAGCTCTTCTTTTCCAAGGTTAAATCTCTGCCCATTCTCGACGGTTATTATTCTATCAGCATCGACAGGTTCTGGCTCACCATATATATCTGCAACTTTTCCAAGAGCCTCAAGAGAGGATTTCCAGAGCTTTTCAGGATTAATTATGTGTCTGGCTGCTTTCGGGTGTGTGATAATTTTGGCATCCCTGAACTCCTTCGCTATCAGGGCAGTAGCCCCTGCATGGTCAACATGTACATGGGAGAGGGCGATGTAATCTAACTTTCCAATCTCTTTCAAAGAGTTCATCACTTCACCAACAACGCAAGGAGGTCCCGGATCTGATAAAACGACTTTCTCATCATCTATTAAAAAGCAGCTGAGAAAGTTCTCCATTCCTGCTACAAGAGTGTCTATACAGTAAACATTCTTCAACCTGCTATGAATCATAAAAAGTTTCAGGAAAAAGAATATAAAAATACTGCTATTCAGCCCAAGGTCGTGTAACCACCACTGATGCTTATGGTCTGCCCAGTTATGTACTCTGACTCATCTGCAGCGAAGAAGAGTACACCATTGGCAATATCCTCCGGTTCTCCGAGTCTTCCTCTTGGGTAGGCTTTGATGAGTTTTTCTTCCCCACCAACTCCTTTCAGGAAGCTTTCCACTCCTGGAGTTTTTGTGACTCCTGCTGCGATGTTGTTTACAGTTATGCCATATCTCGCAACTTCCTTAGCCAGAGCTTTTCCGAAGCCTATAACAGCAGCCTTCGCTCCCGAGTAAACTGCGAGGAAAGGCTCACCAATTCTTCCAGCATCAGATACAATATTTATGATTCTCCCATATCTGTTCTCGATCATATCGTTGATAACAGCCTTGCAGCAGTTCAGTGTGCCTATGTAGCAGACTCCTATATCCTTCTGCCAGTCTTCTGGGCTTGTATCCTTGAAGAGCTTTATTGTCCAGTAACCTGCGTTGTTTATGAGAATGTTAATACTTCCGAGTTCGCTTTTCACCTTTTCCACCATTCTTTCTACTTCCCCAAGTTTTGTTATGTCTGCCTGTACGGCAATCGCATCACTTCCCATGGATTTTATCTCCTCGACAACACTACTTGCGGACTCGAGATTCAGATCATTGACAGCTACTCTTGCTCCTTCCTTTCCAAATGCAAGAGCTATAGCCCTTCCAATTCCTCTTCCTGCCCCTGTGACAAGAACAACTCTGTCCTTAAATCTCATTCTATCACCAACAATAATCTGACAATTTCCATAAAAATTTAATGGTTTATTCTGATAAATTTGTGGAAGGTAATCAAATTTCAAAGTAGAGCTTTTCAACCTCACCTATCGAGCTTCTGTCACCCTCTTTCACGAATTTTCCTTTTACAAGGACTGCAACCTTGTCTGCCAGCTCCATTGCCATTTTTACATTTTGTTCAACCATCAGAATCGAAATGTCCATTTCACTCTTCATTTTGATGAGGGAATCTTTTATCTTCTCCACGAGTATTGGAGCGAGTCCCATGGAAGGCTCATCGAAAAGAAGTAAACTCGGACTCGACATCAGAGCTCTTCCAATAGCAACCATTTGTTGCTCTCCACCACTCGCTTTTTTGGCTATGTGCATCCTCCTTTCTCTCAGCCTTGGAAAAAGATTGTAAACCATTTCAAGCCTCTCCTCTCCATTGCCCTCGATGGAACCCATGAGAAGATTATCCTCAACTGTCATGTTGGGAAACAGCTTTCTCCCCTCCGGGCATATCGCAATACCTCTCTTTATTCTCTCATGAGTCTTCAAAGCGGTAATATCTTCTCCTTTGAATCTAATTGTCCCCTCTGTGGTTACAAGACCGCAAATGGATTTAATCAACGTTGTTTTTCCAGCTCCATTTGGCCCGAGTATCGTGAAAGTTTCCCCCTCTTCTATTTCGAAGCTCAATCCCTGTAAAATTCTTGCTTTATCATAATATGCCTTCAAATTCTCAACTTCAAGTATCTTCATCTAACCACCTATGTAAGCCTCAATTACTCTTGGATCATTCACGACCTCTTCAGGGGTACCTTCACAGAGAACAGTTCCGGCATTCAGACATATCACTCTCTCTGCATTGTTGAAAAGCTCCCTCAGCTTGTGCTCGATTATCACCATGGTAATCCCGAACTCTCTTAGCCTTTCAATCACTCTGTGGAGTTCGAGACTCTCTCTTGGACTCAAACCAGAAAATGGCTCATCAAGCAGAACGACTCTTGGTTTTGTAGCAACTGCAAGTCCGATTCCAAGCTTTCTGAGTTCACCCTGTGGCAGATCTCCGGCTCTTATATCTCTTTTATCCCAGAAACCGAACTCTTTCATCACTTCCATACTATCCGGATTAACAGTAATGAAGTTCTCAAGAACACTCATGTCTTTGAAAACCCTCATAATCTGGAATGTTTTGACAAGACCGAGACTCACTATTTTGCTGGGTCTCAATCCGGTGATATCTCTACCATTGAAGATTATCTTCCCTGATGTTGGTCTCATCTCTCCTGAGATTACATTGAAGAGAGTCGTTTTTCCAGCTCCATTTGGCCCAATGATACCGAGAATCTCCCCCTTTTTTACTTTAAGGTTCACATTGTCGAGAGCTACGAGTTCTCCAAACTTTTTTGTAACATTTTCCACTTCCATTATTATCATTAATTATTGTTGAATAGTCGGAATATTTAAGTATTGCTTATATTAATTACAATTAATGATGAGAAAATTGTTGGTACTGGTGTTTTTGGGACTGCTGTTGCTTGGATGTGCCCAGCCATCCCCACCTACTACACCCACACCAACCAAAACTCCTGAAGCAACACCAACACCACCGCCATTTGAGGGAAAGAAAGAAGTGGTTATCGGAGTTATAGGTCCAATGGCACTTCCTGAAGGAACATCGGAGAAAAATGCCGCTCAGCTTGCTGTAGATGAGATTAACGATCAGGGAGGCATTCTTGGATTACCTGTGAAACTTGTTGTTGGAGACACCAAACTGAATCCTGATACAGCTGCTTCGGAATTAAGGAGACTTGCAACTGTTGAAAAGGTCGATATGGTTACTGGAGGATTCTCAAGTGGTGTAATGCTTGCGATGATGGAGGTCATGGCTGAAACCAAGACTGTATTTCTTGCTGATGCATCATCTCCAGCTCATCCCGCCAAGGTTGCTGAGGAGTATGATAAGTACAAATACTGGTTCAGAATCAGTCAGAACAATGGTACAACCTTTGCCTGGGATCTTGCAGCGATGATTGACTTCCTGAGGGAGAAAGGGGTCACGATTGAGAAGGTTTATGTCATAAGAGACGAACATATCTGGACCGATGCGGTGATGCAGGCACTTCAGCCAGAACTTGAGAAGAGAAATATTGAGATAGTTGCTGATAAGAAGGTTGGTAGAGGTTACACAGAGTATGATCAACTCCTTCTTGAGGCAAAAGACCTGCAGGCTGATCTGATCATGCCGATTCTTGCCATAGCAGGAACTGGAGATGTGCTGGCAAAATCATGGGGTGAACTTCAGATTCCAGCTCTGCTTGCTGGACACGATCTTGCAGCCATTGATTATCAGTTCTATGATAAGACTGATGGACTGGCAAACTACGAGATTTTCATAGCTGATGGTGGTGCTCTTGTCACAGCTCCGCCAACTGATATGTGTGCCAAATTCGTGGAGGCTTATAAAGCCAAGTATGGTCATTATCCGGAATCACATCAGGCTTATGGAGCATATGATGCAGTTTATGCATATAAGATAGCAGTTGAAGAGGCTTACAAGGCTGGAGAAAAGAATCCATTCGATCCTGATGTTGTTGTGAAATATCTTGAGAAGCATGACACAAAGAACCCGCTTGTTCTAACAAGAACCGTAGCCTGGTACAAGAATCACGCCCTTGTATGGGGTGATGATTTCGTCAGGAACTGGATCTCACAGTGGCAGGATGGGAAGCAGTACATAATCTCTCCATCAACAGTTGCTAATGGGGAGCTGAAGCTTCCACCATGGCTTGAATAATAAAATTTTTTTGTTATTATTTTTTCAATTTTTTCAATTTGAAAGCTAAATCTAAAATCCTTTTGCTTTATGCTAACATTTGACAAGCTCTATCAATTTATGAGGTTGTCATACCGGTTTGTTGCATCAATGAATTCGTCATGATTTTTCCCGAAATTTTTTTATTTTTTTGATGTGTTAAGACACATATGCTTGAATTAATCATGAAAATATTGATATATGGAACGGTTGTGAGCGGGATTTGGGCGCTTACAGCCTCTGGTTTTTCACTGATTTTCGGGATTGCAAGAATATTGAACTTTGCTCATGGTACTTTTTTCGTTCTTTCGGCCTATATGAGTATCGTTCTCATTAAGAACCTTGGATTGAATATCTTTATATCCTACGCAATTGCTGTGCTGTTTGTTGGGGTTCTGGGGGTGGTTGTTTATAAAGTCATGATGTCACCGATCAGGCATCATGAGGTAATGGTGATAATCGTAACCCTTGCCTTTGCGCTTCTGGTTGAGCAGGTACTTCTTCTGCTTTTTGGTGAGCATGGTAGGTCAGTACCTTCGTTTGTCAGTGGTTTTACAGAAATTGGGGGGGTTTTAATCACTTACAAGAGGATTGTAGTGTTTATCTTAGCTATCGCAGTTATATTTCTTCTTGAGTTTTTCATCAACAGAACAAGAACTGGGAAGATGATTACTGCCGCTTCACAGGATATTGAGGCGGCAATGATGGTTGGAATGGATGTTGAGAGACTTTTTGTTATAACAATGTTTGTCTCAGCAATCCTTGCAGGGTTTGCAGGTTTACTCTTTGCCCAGGTGTTCGCAGCCAGCCCGATATTTGCGGTTAAGTCACTGATATATGCCTTTGCAATTGTTATCTTAGGTGGGTTGGGAAGCGTTAGAGGGAGTATTATTGCCTCTTTCATTGTTGGATACCTCATAACAGCCTCGATAACCTTTCTTGGAGCGAGGTGGGCTGAGTTCGTAATGCTCGTTACGATTATCGGGATACTGGTCTTCAGACCAACAGGATTGTTCGGGGTGGAAGAATGACCATGAAACTGAGAGACAAGAGGGTTGTGGCAGTCGTTTTCCTTCTGATTATATCGATCTTAGCCCCTCTCTTTCTTCCTGACGCTTTTGTGTACCTCCTCGGAATGGCTTACCTCTTCGTAATAATGGTGGTCAGCTGGGACATAATAGTAGGATATACCGGACAGGTAAATCTTGGACACACGGTATTCGTTGGGATAGGCGCATACACGACCGCCCTGCTTCAGGTTCCATCGAGATTTGAGGGCACTTTTCTCCATCTGCTATCGACAATTCCACAACCACCGATTTACATTTCCATTCTGTTTGGCGGAGTTGCGGCTGCCTTTGTTGGGTTTGTAATTGGAATCATCACCCTGCGGCTCAAGGGCTACTACTTCGCTTTAGTAACAGCAGTTCTGCCTCTCGTATTCATTCAGTTTCTGTATGTATGGTCTGATATATTCGGGGGAGAAGAAGGATTCTCTGTAGGGCTTGAAAGAGCCATTGCTCCTGGTTCGGTGGGGAAATATTACATAGCTCTTTTTCTCATGGTAATCTCCGTGTTTATAATGTATGTAATTGTCAGAAGCTCGGTAGGATATAAGTTCAGGGCAATAAGGGATGATGAAATTCTTGCAGAATCGGTTGGAATAGATACCGTGAAATTCAAAGTACTTTCCTTTGTCACAAGTTCCTTTTTTGCCGGGATAGCAGGAGCTGCAATTGTGCATTACAGAATAACTGTAGGTCCAACCCTCTTCGACATACCATTGATGCTTATGATAATCCTCTCTGGAGTTATTGGTGGTCTTGGAACACTCTTTGGACCGGTTTTTGGTGGTTTTGTAATATATCTACTGAAAAACTGGTGGTTGAAGGGTTTAATGGGTATTTCGGAAGTTCTCCCGGTTAATGATGAAGTTATACTGTATATCATACTGATAGTACTCGGACTCACAGCCCCACAGGGAATCTGGAGATATGCTTCAAACTATATGAAAAAATACTTTGAAAAAGAGAGCTGAAGAGAACTCATTCAAGACTTTCCACATAAGCCTCTATTTGGGTTTTTGCCCTCTCCATGGACATTACTCTCGGGTCACACTGGGGGGCTTCGATAACCAGACTTGAAATCCCGAGTCTTTCATTGAGCGTGTCTGCAAGGGCTCGGGTTATCATTGAGGTTATTCTGCAGCCCGTATTCTCAAGGAGGAGCGCACCATCAACATCCGCTTTCCTTGCATTTCTCACAACTCCATCCATCATGTCGTAGGAGCAGTTGGTGAAATGCAGAGACCTTCTGACCATACTCTCAAAGGGTTTCTTTGAATCAACAAGATGGAGTGAAGCATTTACATAGAGGTTGATGGGGAAGGTTATACCAGTTCTTTCACAGTATTCGTAAAGTTCAAGAGAATGCCAGGGCATAATTCCAAAGGTGAGCAACCTGAATTTTTCATTCTCTGAAACACCCTCTCTCCTCTTTATTCTCTCTCTTATTATTTTGTGGGCTTTAAGGGAAAACTCGTAGGCGTAATCGCTGCCGAGAACAAAGAATCCCAGAAAGACCAGATCGGCAATCTCTCTCTGACTTCCTGGAGTGGGCTTTGACATCATCATCTCTGCAATCTCTATCAGAAGTTTTGAGGTCTTTTCAGAAGTGCTGAACACATCTCTGAATTTTTTATCATCCATTTCAGTATTGCAAATTCTCTCCATAAATTCAACGAGTTTCTGAAGTCTTGAGATTGTGTAATCAACATAACTCTGCTCGATTCTTTCAGGAATCTTGGTAAGTTCATCAATATTAGTTGCTGAGTCTTTTGTCCAGTATGGGTAGGTAACCGTGAATTTTGGTATGTTGAAAATCCTTGAGAAAATCTCTGACATCTCGTGGTGGGCAACACAGAGGGCTCTTGTATCTATTATAAAGTCCGGAACAGGCATCAGGGGCTTGGTTGCTTTTTCAGGAGTTAGTAAAGAGCCAAGAGTGGTTTTGAAGTAGTCACACAGGAAGTGGCTGTATCCATTACCCACCGCAGAGTCTATCAGATCGACAGATGAACCTCTGGCAGCACAGTAAGCTGAATACTGCTCTGGATAGGCAGAGATTACATCGAACACATAAATAAGTTCTGAGGGTGAAAAGGAAAAAAACCAGCCGACTTTTTTCCCCTCTTTCATCAGTCTCTCCTGCCTTTCAAGATGTTTCCTGAAAAGCTCTCTGTAAAGGTTTTTGTATCCCAAAGGATTCCATTCTGATTCAGACATCATATCACCCATAAGATTCGATAAAAGCCTCAATTCTTGTTGTATACTGCTCTGTTGTTACAGGAACATCCAGATCAAGAACCATCGTGGGAACATCCCTGAAAGCATCCATTGTGAAGGCACACTGATGACCACAGATTTCACACCCTCTGTCTCTCAGTATTATCAACCCCTCAGCTCTGCTTTCCTTAAACCTCGACATTATATATTCAATTCTCTCCTCAATGGAGGTTGAGGCGGATGTAAGCACACAGGCTGTTTGATTCAGGTAATTCTCCGCTATACCCTCAATTCCGTTATTCACCTGCTCTGCAGGGAAGGATGTGCAGAAGTCATCTGAAACAACTGCAATTCCCATCGACTCCATCATTTCAATCAGTGCTATATCGTGGAAGTCTGTGCCTGAGAGGTGGACTCTCATACTGTACTCTCCTCTTCCATCCCTTTCCTCAAGTTTTTCGATGAGCTTTTCAAGCAGAGGATTGATGTCCTCTTTGAGAAGGGATGTAGAAGACTGCATGATTTTCATCCATTCTGCTCCGCTTAACTTCGGTTTATCCTCCATCCTCATCGAGTTCAGCACTTCAAGCAATTCCCTGAATCTGTTGTAGATTGAAATCGAATATTCTATTCTTTCGTCATTAATTTCGGATTGGAGAAAGCCTGAAAGCTTTTCTGCAAATCTTTTGAGCTCCTTAACGAAAAACTTTCTCGAGAGATCGTCTCTCACATATGGTATCTGGATGAGGTAGGAAAACTCCGGTTTCAGATAAAAATTGTAGGCTGAAAAGAGGTGAATTTTCGTATCATCTGATGTACTGCTAACAACTCCATCAACAAAGTCGAACTTTCCACTCAGAGCATCCTCAAAGACCCTTTTGGCATAGTTACATATCCATCCAGGGATTTTGGCAGGGGCAAGTTCAAAATTCTCTGCAGTTCCAATAAGCCTTGAAGGAACAGCACCAGCAGCGTGTATGATCTCTTCTGGAACAGTGTTGCATAAAAGCCCTATTACAGCTTTACCATCTTTTTTGTAGGCTTTTATAAAGGATTTTGTGGAAAAATAGGAGTAAAGCTCCTGAATAAGTTCATGAGTCATCCTTACCTCTCCTGATCATTGCTTTTCCGAGCTTTTGCCTTCCTTAGCTCTTCCTCTCTCAGAACCCTTCTGAGAATCTTACCCACCGGGGATTTGGGAAGCTCATCCCTGAACTCGATTATTCTCGGAACCTTGTACTTTGCAAGATGCTGCTTTGCAAACTCAATTATCTCCTCCTCTGAGCTCTCCTCTCCTTCCTTCAGGACTATAAATGCCTTGACATTCTCACCTCTATAAGGGTCTGGAACACCTATCACTGCACACTCCTTCACTTTGGGGTGCGTGTATAGAACCTGTTCAACCTCGGCAGGGTATATGTTGTACCCTCCGGCGATAATCATGTCTTTTTTTCTATCAACAATGAAAACATATCCGTCCTCATCCATATACCCTATATCTCCTGTGTAAAGCCATCCGTCAATTATGCTTTCCTTTGTTCTGTCAGGATCTTTCCAGTACTCCTTTATGATTTTTCTGCTTCTCAGAACGATCTCACCAACATTTTCTTCACCAGATGGCAGATCTTTTCCTGTAATACTGTCAACAATTTTTATCTCAACAGAAGGACAGGGGAGTCCGGCACTCCCTATCTTTATAACTCCATGAACAGGGTTGCTCGTACCGATTATGGCAGCCTCTGTAAGACCCCACTGTTCGATAATCGTACAGTCAGGCATTAGCTCCTTGACTTTTCTGAGAAGCTCAACTGGAACTGGGGCGGAGCCGACACTGATAACCCTGACAGATGAAAGGTCGAAATGTCTCACTCTTGGATGATTTACTATCGCAACCAGATGGGTAGGCACACAGTGAATCTGACTTATTCTGTAAGTTTCAATAGCTCTGAGAAGATCTCCTGGGTTAAAGTAAGGGAAGAGAACAACCTTGCAGGCATTGTAGAATATATTCATATTTGAGTTCCATATACCATTTCCATGAAACATCGGCATGAGTCCGGAGAAAACATCCTTGCCCCTTCTGACATCAAGCATTATTGTGAAGATTTCAGCATCGATCATTATATTCCTGTGTGTGTAAACAGCCCCTTTTGGCAAACCGGTGGTTCCACCTGTGTATGTGAGGGAAGCAACATCCTCCACAGTTGCATTTATCTCAGGTGGCTTGGAGGAGGCATCTCTGAGGAGGTCGGTGAGGAGGTACACACCTTCTCTCTCTTTCAGTTCCTTCTCGTTCGTGAGGACAAGAAATCTCTGTGATGAGGGGGGAAGGAAATCTTTCAGTGATGTTACAATTATATGTTCTATCCCTGTTTTATCCCATACCTCTTCAACCCTGTCGTACATCACATCCAGTGTTACAATTGCCTTCGCTCCTGAGTGATTTAGCTGATACTCCAGCTCTCTTGGCGTATACATCACATTGGTGTGTACAGTTATCATCCCATTGGTGAGGCATGCAAAGTAGCCAATGTTGAACTGGGGACAGTTTGGCATAAAAAAAGATATTCTATCTCCTTTTTCAAGGCCAAGAATTTCTTTGAAGGCATTTGCGAGTCTGCAAACATTATCATAAAATTCTCTGTAAGTCAGAACATTTCCGTAAAAAACAATTGCATCCTTCTCAGGATTTTCCTTAACTACCTTTTTGAGAACCTCAGGGGGAGTCTCTTTTGGCTCCTCAATATCCTCGGGCCATCCTATGTATGGGTACCACCTTTTCCATACCTGCATTTCAGCCCTCTCCTACATGATTTATTGTTATATTAATCAAAAATAAAAAAATCACGACTATCTTTTGAATAACCTCAATCGAACTCAATCAGAACCTTTAACACATCCGGGTCGTGGCTCTCAACAAGTCTGAACCCCTTGTCCATTTCGTCAAATTTGAACCTGTGGGAAATCAGTTTTGTAGGATCTACCCTGTCATTCTCGATCAGTCTTAGCATTCTCGTCAGTCTTTCCCTCCCACCGGGGCTCATTATCGTCGTTATCGTTATTTCTGCCATCCCTCCAACCCAGGCATCAACCGGAATGCTGACATATTCCCTTCCACCATGATAACCAACATTTGAAACAGTGCCACCGGGTTTCACAACCCTCATACAGCTCTCAAATGTCACCTGTGCGCCGACAGCTTCAATAGCAGAGTCTATTCCGAGCCCATTCTCACTTATCGACAGAATTTTCTCTACGGGATCTTCTTCTTTAAAATCAACTATCACATCAGCTCCGTAGTTTTTCGCGAGTTCCTTTCTCTTTGGAATTGTCTCTACAGCTATCACAAGTCCAGCCCCAAGCAGTCTGCATCCATTAATACACATCAAACCTATAGGACCAGCTCCGAAAACAGCAACAACCCCGCCAGGAGGTATATGTGCGTTCTCAGCACCACCTATTCCTGTAGTGACAATATCGCCGGCAAAGACAGCAGCATCATCTTCAACGGAGTCAGGAATGTGGGCAAGATTTCCGTCAGCCTGAGTGACAAGAAAATATTCTGCAAACACACCATCTCTCTTTAGCTCGAACTCATGTCCACCCATTGGTCCCCCAGCATGAGAGGAGTGTCCAGCCTGAGAAATCGGATCAAGCCAATTCGGGGTTTTACCTCCGAGGGCAACCCTGTCTCCCGGTTTGAAATTTTTAACATGAGAACCAACCTTATGAACAACTCCAACTGCTTCATGTCCAAGTGTGACATTCCTTTTATCCAGCATCGCCTTTACTCTACCATGAACTTCATGGATGTTGGATGTACATATCAGGGCTCTCGTTGTTCTGATTACAGCATCATATGGCCCAGGTTCGGGAATGGGCTTCTCCATAAATCCAACTTCACCAACTTTTTTCATGACAAAGGCTTTCATAACCGTATTAACATTATCTATAATGTTATATAAATTTTTGTAATGATATGCTATGGCATAACATACTTATAATATTAATTATACATATAAAGAATAAAATTGAACATTTATCATGATTCTGGGAAAATTGATTTAGGATTGGAATAACTCAAAATAAATCAAAAAAGCGGAAGGTTAAAAAAGTTTAGAATTTGGAGATAATTTCTTTTCCAATCAGGTTAATTGATTTTTTCTTGTCTGGTCCAATCGGACTTCCAGCAACTACCTGAGTAACACCGGCTTTTGAGAGCTCGTTTATCCTATCAACAACTTCATCTGGTGTTCCACTTATTGAGAAGGTATCTACCATCTCATCTGTAACTGCTTTGCTCACTCCAGGCCAGTCTCCTTTTGTGAAGGCTGCATTCAGTGCATCTCTAACTTTCTGGACATCATCACCACTTATCCCGTGTCTCTCGAAGATAACATCAGGACTTCCTGCGACGATGAAAGCCACGACAATCTTTGCTGCATTTCTTGCTTTGTCTCTGTCCTTATCGACACTCATTGATGCATATGCAACGGTATCAAAGGCATCTCTTGACTTCCCTGCCTTTTCCAATCCGGCATCGATATTCTCTTTTGCCACCTCGAAATCTTTCGGATGTGAAGCGTTGATAAGTACCCCATCACCAAGTTCAGCAGCGAGCTGGAGCATTTTTGGACCCTGAGCACCGATGTATATCGGAATCTCTCCTGCTTTGAAGTCCATTCTTGCACCATTAAACTTGAAAATCTCTCCATCGTACTTTACGGACTTTCCTAAGTGAAGGGCTCTTATAATCTCAACGGCTTCTCTCATTCTCTTGAGTGGTTTTACCCAGTCTATTCCTATTCTTTCGAAAGTAACCTTGTCTCCTGCTCCAATTCCAAGAACAGCTCTTCCGTTACTTATCTCGTTTATTGTAGCAATTGCAGAAGCAGTTACTGCAGGGCTTATGTGGTATGGGTTCGTTACTCCAGAGCCTATTTTTATTGTGTTTGTTTTCATTGCGAGAATTGTCAGCATCGAGTAGACATTTCTGTTGTTGTAGTGGTCGGTTATCCACACATAATCGAATTTGCTGTCTTCTGCCAGTTTTACATAGTATTCAAGCTCGTAGTACTTCATGTTTGGTACGAACTCAATTCCGAATTTCATAGTATCACCGAAAAAGAGAATTTATCAAACCAAATAATTCTTTCGATTTTTGTTTATTTACTTTTACCATTTCAATCAATCGATATGATTTTATTGGAGGAGAGGGAAACTTAATCTCATGGGTTTCAGACTTGTAGACCATACTGCGGACATGGCCTTTGAGGTTCGGGCAGACTCTCTTGAAGAACTTTTTGAAGATTCAGCATATGCATTTTACGAGGCATTTGTTTATACTGAAAAATTAAGGGAAGATGAGGTGGTTGAAGTCGAGCTAAGGGAAACTGAAATTGATTTTCTTCTCTACAAATGGCTTACCGAGATTCTTTATCTTCTCGACACCTCCTTTTTCGCTGCTAAGAAGCTGGATGTGAAAGTTGAGAAGTGTAATGGGGATTACAACCTTAAGGCACAGATGAGTGGAGGCAAGGTAAGTCCGCAGATTATCAAGACAGAGCCTAAAGCAATCACGATGCACAACTTCCAGGTGGAAAAGGTTGGAAGGGAATGGAAGGCTTTTGTAATTGTGGATATTTAGCTATCTGAATACTGGTCGGTTTTTTCCCGTTTAGCCTTTCTCCTCATTATCTCTCTATAAAGTCTACCCTGCAATCCGTGGAAGGCTGAATATCCTTCTGCAAGCCTTTGATCAATTAATGTAGTATCGAAGGATGTCAGTTCTTCGCTGTAAAGGGCATATTCTGAACCTCTTCCTACAGGGGTTGCACTTCCCTTGTACAACCTCATCTTAACCCATCCGGTCACCCTCTCCTGAGTTTTGTCGATAAAGGCGTTGAGCGCATCAAAGAGAGGGTCGTTGGTAAGCCCGTAATAAACGAGTTCAGCCCACTCCTCTTCGACTACTTTCTTAAACTTGAGCTCTCTTCTGCTTAAAACGAGTTTTTCAAGATCTCTATGTGCTGTGATCAGGATGGTGGCTGCTGGATGCTCATAGTTCTCTCTTGCCTTAAGACCAAGTACTCTATCTTCCATCATGTCAATTCTACCGACTCCGTGTCTGCCACCTATCTCATTTAACCTTTTGATTAGCGTGTATCCATCCAGTCTCTCTCCGTTGAGTGCAACAGGCACACCTCTCTCGAACTCTATTTTCAGAACTTCGGGAGTATTGGGTGATTTTTCAGGACTGACAGTCCACTCAAAAATCTCTTCAGGAGGTGAAAAAGATGGATCCTCCAGTTTTCCACCCTCAACACTTCTGCTCCACAGATTCTCATCAATGCTCCAGGGTTTCTCCTTTGTTACCTTTATCTCAATCCCTTTATTTCTGGCATAGTCAATTTCCCACTCTCTTGTAAGATTGAGCTCTCTCATTGGGGCAATAACTCTGAATCCATGCTGAAGATAAACATTTTCGAATCTGAGCTGGTCATTCCCTTTTCCAGTGCATCCATGAGCTATTGCATCGGCTTTTTCTTTTTCAGCTATTTCAACCGTTTTTTTGGCTATAACTGGACGTGCGATTGATGTACCGAGAACATAACCCTCATAATCTCCATTAGCCTTGATGAGCATGAAAAGTGACTCAATAAACTCTTTTTTTGCATCAACCGTGTAGTGTTTATCTGCATACTTTCTACCTCTCTCCTCAGCCTCGGCTATATCTTTCTCCGGTTGTCCGATGTCAACTGTTACGGTTATAACCTCTTCAAAGCCATATTTCTCTTTGAGGAGGGGGATGCATACAGTTGTATCCAGACCACCTGAGTAAGACAGAACAACTTTTCCAGCCATAAATCGCTGTACACTAATTTTAATAAATACTTTACCTACAAATCGTAAGATTGTTTAAGGTTGTAGGGTTGCCGGATAACTATCTACTACAGGTTCAGAGAGGCTGATAGTACTGAATCACTTTCAGAAGTTTTTGTGAATGGAGGGGAAAGTAGGACTGTTCTTCTTGAAATCTTGGTAACCCCAAATGCAAAAACAGGGGATTACAATTTCACCATCGCTCTTTTTGGACATGATAAAGCTGAAAAAGAGCTACTTCTCACATTGGGGAGTGAATACAGGTTAATCTTTGATCCTGTTTGGAGATACATGATGGTAGCAGAGCCCGGGGAGGAGATTGAGTATACGGCGATTCTCAGAAACATATGGGACACATCCATAACAAACATCAACTTTACCCTCTCCTCCTTCTGACTGGAATGGAGAGATTGGACCTCTATTCATACCTGTCTTAGAATCGGGTACAGGTATGCCAGTTAAATTGAAAATCTTTGTTCCTGCTGACGCTATTCCAAGCGAGTATAAAATAAAGCTCTCAATAAAAAGTGATTAGGCAAACATCGATGAACAGGTAAGAGTCATTGTAAAGAGAAAAGTTCTGCATAGCTGAAGGGGTTACGATAGTTGTACTTGCAATTGGCAACCTCATCTTTGTAATCAGAAAGTTTGGCAGGTGTTGGTGTTTCAAAGTGTTGGTGTTTCAAAGTGTTGGTGTTTCAAATATATCATTATTTTTTAAATTTGTAAATTAGCAAAAATCATTTATAAAATCTTAAAAACATTTATCCATGGATTCAGAGAGAGACGACTCAGTCAAAAGATTCGCTCTCATCATGGCGGCACTTGCCTCCTTTCTGACTCCTTTCATAGGCTCGAGTGTAAATATAGCTCTGCCATCAATTGCAGAGGAATTTGAAATTGATGCCATAATTCTTGGATGGATACCAACCTCTTATCTCCTCACATCTGCGATCTTGCTTCTACCTTTTGGGAGAGTGGCTGATATTTTCGGCAGAAAAATAATTTTCACATACGGGATCCTGATTTATACTGTAGCATCTCTCTTCTGTGGGCTATCTACCTCTGGAACTACACTCATAGTATTCAGAATTTTTCAGGGTGTGGGTAGTGCAATGATATTCGGCAATGCTGTGGCAATTCTCACTTCAGTTTTTCCACCGGAAGAAAGAGGAAAAGCTCTTGGAATTAACATTGCGGGCATATCACTTGGACTTACACTTGGACCATTTCTTGGAGGTGTTATGACTCACTATATTGGCTGGAGAAGTATTTTCTTATTTAATGTACCGATTGGAATTATAATAATTGCTGCAATCTTAAAGGTAAAGGGAGAATGGGCTGAGGCGAGGGGCGAAAAGTTTGATTTAACCGGGACTTTTCTCTTCAGTACTTCCCTCATCTTGCTCATATATGGTTTTTCCAGTCTCCCAGAGAGATTCGCTTTACTTCTATCTGCATCAGGACTGCTTCTGCTTATCCTTTTTGTGGCTTTTGAAAGAAAAACTGAGCAACCAATTCTCAATATCGAGATTTTCAAAAATCGAACATTTGCTGTAAACAATCTGGCTGCACTGACAAGCTATATGCCATCCATATCTGTGGTTTTTCTGATGAGTCTTTATCTTCAGTACATAATGGGACTGAATCCCAGTGAATCGGGAGCTATTCTGCTGTCTCTGCCACTTTTCATAACTATATTTTCACCGGTTGCGGGAAAGCTTTCTGATGTGGTAGAAGAAAGATTTATCTCCTCATCGGGTCTTGTTTTAATGTCTGTCTCTCTTTTCTTACTATCAGGAAAAGATCTGGTAGTTCTTCAAATTGCTGCCATTCTTTCAGCCCTTGGAATTGGAATGGCTTTTTTTGCAGCCCCAAACACGAAAATTGTGATGGGAGCAGTGGGGAGCAGGTTTTATGGAGTTGCCTCTGCAACTCTGAGCACAATGCGTGTTCTCGGACAGATGTTGGGTATGGGGGTTGCAATGCTTTTCATCTCGATCTCTGTTGGGAAAACCCAGTTAAATCCTTCAAATTATGCTCAATTCACTAAGAGCATTGAATTAACCTTTACCCTGTTTGCAATCTTCTGTCTGATAGGAGCAGTAGCTTCAATTTTGAAATTCCACGATTTATAGCAAAACACCTTCAAGATCGAGAAGTGCAGTCTTTATTCTCAAATCTGAGCTGTACCCACCGATACCACTTTTTCCAACGACTCTGTGGCAGGGGATTATAACTGGCAGTGGGTTTCTTTTGAGAGCCTGTCCAACAGCTCTGTATGCCCGGCTCTGTATTCTTGCTGCTATTTCTCCATAAGTTGCAACTGTGCCATAGGGAATCCGTGCAACTTCTATCAGGATTGCTGTTGTGAATTTGGAGAGATCAAGTTTAAAATCGATCTCTTCAAAAGAAGTTCTTTTGCCTGAAAAGTAGTCAGTAAGAATTTTTCTTGCTTGAATAGCCTTTTCAGATTCTATGATCTCTTCTAAGCACCCATCAGTAAAACCTGATTTGACAGCTATACCTTTTTCTAAAATTGTGTAAAACCATAGTGTCTCAATTCCGGTTTTTGTAAGAATTTTTTCAGGTAGCTCGATGGATATGACTTCTCTCATCTCAATCCTTTTTCTCCTGCTCGTTCATCAGAGATCTCAAGTTAGCTCTTGAGCTAATTATCACCCCGTTTCCCATCTCTTTTCCTCCGATCTCTCTTATTCTTCTGAGTCCGTCTATCTCATGGATTATTCTTGCAACCGATTCTGGAACAAGGGATTCCCATTCTTCACCTTCCAGCATTCTTCTTCTTATCTCAGTCCCCTGGTACTCATCACGATTGTACATACTTGTGTTGAAAACCTTTTTTCCCGTCTCAACAAAGAGTCGTACAACTAATGGGTTGTTTGAAAAAACGACATCAAAGGGTGGAACCATGGAGCATACATGAGATACCCACAGGCTGTTTCTGTATATGTCCTCGAGCGGAATGATATAAACTTTCTTTCTAACATTCAGCTCTTCAAGGGCACTGGAGATCATCAGAATCCTTTCACCTGCAGTGAAAGGATTTTCGAGTTCATGGCTCTCTTGGGCACTGCCTATACCGATTATAAGTTCATCAACTTTCTCGATGATGTTTTTTATCACTTCGTGATGTCCGTAGTGGTAGGGCTGGAATCTTCCTATGAAAAAACCCCTCAGCACTCTCAACTGAACTTCCTCCTCTAATCTCTTGGTTTTTTAACAACTCTGTAAATATCCTTTTTCAAAGACTTTCCAGTCTTTCTCTCCCACTCTTCTACAGAGATTCCGTATTCAGCCTGGATTCTATCCCTGTATATCTCAGGAATCACATTAAAGGTACAGAAGGGTATAATTCTTCCATCCGGGGTTGCATAGTGGATTTCGCATCTTTTAACTCTCTCTATGTCGTAGTTGTACAGATCTTGGAAATGCATCATTCCTATGAATAGCGACTTCATATGGAAGGAACCCAGTGAACTATAATCGTGTTTTACAAGAACATCGAAGAGTATTTTGCTGACATCGAAACCTTTTGGAGCTTTACTCTGATCAACGAACTTTCTCAGGTCGATAAATCCCTTAAAAGCTTTTATCTTTTTCAGTCTGCTTGATCTGAGGTCTTCAGCTTTTTCGTTGAGATATTCAAAAAGTCCCTCAACATCAATGAACCTTGTAACTGGAATGAGCCTACCATCCTCTTTGAAAACATAGGTCGCCATACCACATGCCCAGTGGGTTGTCAGCTCATACTGTGGAATTCCAGTAATCGCCTCCACAAAGTGAGAGATGGGTGCGACACTTGGAATTGGATAGAAGTCCTCCCTGCTTATCTCACCATCGGTCTGCTCTTCAATTTTTATAATCGCATCGGGGATAGTGATTCTTGCTTTTTCTCTCTCTCTTTTTGGCATGCTTCCAACCAGGCTGACAGGCTGGAAATTAACCCCTCTCACAATATCGATGTTATCCGCAGCAAAATGAATGATATCACCGAGTTGATGATCATTGACTCCTCTTATGACGGTTGGAACAAGAACAATACCCAGTTCAGCCTTTCTACAGTTTTCAAGTATTTTTGGAACCTCATAATGGTTCTTGGGGTTGGTTTTTTCATCCACACCATCGTAGGAGAGATAGACTGTATTGCATCCAGCATCCCTCACCTTTTTCGCCAGATCGGGTTCGATAGCAAGCCTTATACCGTTTGTATTGAGCTGTATATGCTCGATTCCCTCCTCTCTTATTGCCTTTATTATTTCAGTAAGGTCCTCTCTAAGAGTTGGTTCACCTCCAGTAAGCTGAACGGCATTTGTTGGAACAGGTTTTATGCTCTTTGCTACTCTCACCATTTCCCGAATCTGCTCTACACTTGGCTCGTAAACATAGCCTGCCCTCCTGGCATAGAAGAAACAGTACCAGCAAGCGAGATCACATCTGTTGGTCAGGACTATGTTCAGCAACGCAGTCTGACTTCTGTGTATTTTGCATAATCCACATGAGAAAGGGCAGTTTGTCTCCTCGATCAGAGGGTTCTCAATTCCCGGACCATCATGAGAAAACCTGTATGCCTTTCTGAAAAGCTCAATATCGCCCCAGTAGACCTCAACGGTCTCACCGTGTTCGGGACATGTTTTGCTTATCATGACTCTGTTATCCTCATTATATACTTCAGCATTAACAATTCTGAGACACTCAGGACATAAGGAGGTTGTTTTGTATGGTAATTTCAGTTCAGATTTCGGCTCAGATACCATAGCAATACCTCCTGACCGATGTAAAACCTGTATCATCATCGAGATAAGAATTACCCATATTTTTTAAAAGCCGAAAGAGATATATCAAGCTTTCGTTATCCGCTTTTATGCTTGATTTACTTTTAAAGACCATATGGCTTCTGATTCCCGCCTACACCCCCAACAACTTTGCGGTGATATTCGGAGGAGGAATGCCTATCGACATGGGGAAAAAATTCATAGATGGCAGGAGAATTCTGGGGGATGGTAAAACTCTTAGAGGATTTATTTTTGGAGTTCTTGGAGGCATCATCTGTGGAGTAATTCAGTACTATGTTGAACTTCCGTTTTCGATAAATCTTTTCTCGTCTCTTGCCATTTCAGATGCTTTTATTCTCATTTCTTCCCTCTCCATTGGCTCTCTGACCGGGGATGTTGCAGGGAGCTTTATAAAAAGGAGACTTGGTAAAGAGAGGGGTTCAGCCCTCCCTTTCTTTGACCAGCTGACCTTTCTTATTTTTGCTTACCTTTTTGCTTACCATCTCTCCCCTCATTTTACCACGATTTTTACCGTAAACATTATCATTGCTGGACTCATAATAACACCAGTCCTGCATTTCCTTGCCAACTATATTGCCTTCAAACTTGGTTTGAAAGATGTCCCGTGGTGATCTGATGGGTGATGAAATGGATGAGAGAAGGAAAATCCTCATAGAAAAGCTTGTTAAGATTAATGCTCTCAGATTTGGAGATTTTACACTCTCCTCAGGTAAAAAAAGTACTTATTATGTGGATATAAAGCATGCATCAACTTTTCCTGATTTTCTTGAGATGGTGGCTAAATTCTCAAAGGATCTTTTTGAAAAGGAGGGTTTAAAGTTTGACAGAATTGCCTGCATAGAACTTGGTGGGGTGCCGTTAGCTGTTGCAATTTCCATGGAAACGGGAAAACCATTCACAGTATTCAGAAAAGAAAAAAAGGACTACGGTGTGAAATCTGACATGATAGGGGAAATAAAAGAGTACGAGAAAATTCTCGTGGTTGAAGATGTCACCACAACTGGCTTTTCAGCTCTGTCAGTTGTAAAAAGGGTTGAAGAAAGAGGGGGTAAAGTTTCAGCTGTTCTTGTTGTTGTAGACAGGAATGAAGGGGCAGAGGAGCTTATAGTATCACATGGGGTAAAATTCATCCCTTTGATCACATCAAAAACTCTTCTCTCAGGAAATTTTTTGTAAATTTGAATTGGTATATATTAAATGAAAAAATTTTTGTAATCTGCTGAACCCTCTAATCTTTAATTTGCAGAATACATTCCTGGTGAGATGAAAGGTTTCAACTATATCTTCAACATCTCGGAAATCAGAAACGGTTGATGAATAAGACATTGGGCTTATTGCTTGGAATTCATAATATGGTGAGGAATCTTACTTTGGATTTTACCCCTATTTTACCCCTATTTTACCCCTACGGTTCAGTGCAGGATTTAAGTAGGTTATGTGAATGAATCAAGTTTGAAAAGCTTTGAAATACTCTCTCTGCTTACTTCAAGCCCGGAATCTTTGATATAGTCTATTATTTCATCCATATCTGGCGTCAGACAGAAAGAATAGCTTTTCAAAGATTCTCTAACCACATCCTCGTCAAAATCAAGCACCTCAGCAACCTTTCTGTATTCATCTGAATTTTGTTTGCAGTAAGTATCATATTCCTCGAAGAACTCCTGAATGAATTCTCCGTTTATTCTCAATGATTCGTTATTAACACAAATCGAGCAGCAAAAATGGTCACCAAGGATATCACGGAAGTACTCAACCCTGTAACCCTGTCTCCTCAGAATTGTCAGGTAGGGTTCCCAAATTGCCACACCATCAATAAGCCCTTTTTTCAGGTTATCCACGATGGATTCAGGAGAGTTGAAGTAGGTAATTCTGAACCTCTTTTTTCCGATTTTGGAAAGGTATTTTCTCAGGTTTCTGTCCATTGTCGAAATCTCTGTTGTGCCATAGATTCCATTTTCCCCTCTTAAAGCCAGACCACTTCCATTTTTTGCTACAATTCTGACTATTCTGAAGGTTTTCATCAAAATCCCCATCATTGTCTGTGTGAGGATCGGACTTGCAGCAATATCCACCTTTCCCTGACTCACTGCCCTTGTCAGATCAACAGGATCATCGAATAACCTTATCAGTGCACCACATTTTAGGGCTGATAATATAACATAAAAGTACTCGGTTGACTTCAGAATTCCTATCCTTAGAACACCCGGAATTGGATTCGGGTAGTTTTCGGTCATCCAGACTCTGAAGGATTTCGTGGAGACCTTCTCCCTTATGATTTTTCCCTCACTTTCCAATGCGTGAAGTATTTCAGAAACGGTTGATTTTGACAAATCAAGTATTTCAGGAATTTCGCTCTGGAGAACCCCTTTTTCACCAGAGCTCTGGAGTAAATATAAAATTTTTTTATCTGCCCGCATTTGCGTCAGCTTTTGATATATTTAAGGCTCTTTAATACTTTTTGAGCTCTCTTCGTCATATTCGTATTCCTCATAGTTCTCGACTTCTTCTTCAGTTTCCTCCTCTTCCTCCTCGTATTCTCTAAGGTAATCTTTTCTTTCTCTAAGGAGTCTGAAAACATCTTTTATGATCACAATATCATTTACCGATTTTACAAGTCTGTAGGGGATTATCACCCCGGGTGCTTTTGATTCTATTATTGATTTGTTATAATCACCAACTGCCAGTCCCTTTATCAGTCTCTGATCAGGGTCTATGAGGACATCATCGACCTTTCCCACATACCTGCCCTCATCTGTGTATACTTTGAGTCCAAAAAGCGTGGAGATTTCACCAATCATGCTTTCACCATTCAGAATAATTACTGCAAAATATATAATATTTTACCTCCACCTCTTCATATTCAGAGATTTCTTCTGAATTTCATTCGGAGAGTTTTTTATATCTTCCATTACAATTCCCTTTATGAAATCAACCTTCAGAATTGGAAGAATTGCAGGAATTGATATTGATGTCCATATCACGCTACTGATAGTGCTTGTAATTTTCAGCTATGCACTGTACTATACGCCCTATCCCTATGGTTTCCTCACAGTTCCCTATTCGGAGTCTCTGAGACTCATCCTCTCTGTTTTAACATCAATATCTCTTTTTGCGGCAGTTCTTTTTCACGAGCTTTCCCACTCAATTATAGGCAAAAGAATGGGTGTGGAGGTTAAGGGAATTATCCTCTTTATTTTTGGTGGAGTTTCAATGCTCGGCAAAATTCCTGAAGAACCAAGGAAGGAGATAGAGATAGCTCTTGCAGGACCTCTTCTGAGCATCGGTATTGGGATATTTTTCTATGGTGTATCCCTGATTAAAGTTCCTGTCCTCTCTGAATTCTCTCTTGTCTTTGCGGTCTACAATATTTTTCTGGCATTTTTCAACCTGCTCCCGGCTTTTCCACTGGATGGTGGGAGGATATTGAGAGGGGTTATTGCAACCAGAACAGGTTTCGTCAGGGCAACAAAAATAGCAGCTGAAACGGGAAAACTGATGGCATTTGCAATGGGAGTTCTCGGGCTTTTTGTTAATCCATGGCTTATTCTTATAGCCCTTTTCATCTACATGGGTGCTAATGAGGAAGAAAAACTTGTTATGGTTGAAAATGTTCTCAAAAAAGTCAGAATAATGGATATAATGACTTCTGAGCCTATAACGATATCTCCGGACACGAGGGTTGGAGAAGTTCTTCAGC
Organism: Archaeoglobus sp. UBA234; assembly: GCA_002494625.1. GTDB lineage: Archaea > Halobacteriota > Archaeoglobi > Archaeoglobales > Archaeoglobaceae > Archaeoglobus_A. The sequence continues at coordinate 239,631 of DACH01000001.1, read as the reverse complement.
TGATGCTCAGGACAAAACATCTGGGCTATCCGGTTGTTGAAAGAGGAGAAATTGTGGGTATAGTCACTTTGAAAGATATTGCAAGCGCTGAAGAAGATATGGTGGTTGAAGAGGTGATGAACCGGGATGTTGTAGCGATCTCACCTCTCTCAAGTGCCTTTGATGCATTCAGACTGATGAATGAGAGGAGAATTGGCAGGCTGCCAGTAGTTCATGAGGGAAAAGTTGTTGGGATTGTTTCGAGAACGGATTTAATGCGAACGCTTGAAATAATGGGCATTCAGGAGAGTTTCAAGGGGGTGCAGAAGCTTGCAAGAGCAACCTGAGGACAAAATCGGGCATAGAAACTCAGACCAGTCTGGAGAGATTATCCTAGTTGGGACAGCACATGTTTCAAAAAAGTCCATTGAAGAAGTTAGAGAGAGAATTTTTCAGGAAAAACCGGATGCAGTGGCAGTTGAACTCGATCAAAACAGGTTTATCACACTAACGCAGAAGAAAAAACAGGAGATATCAATTGTTGATGTCATAAAGAAAGGGGAAGCGCACCTCATGCTTTTTCAGCTTCTTCTATCGTATTTTCAGAAAAAAATAGGGGATAAATATGGTGTAAAACCTGGTGAAGAGATGCTTGAGGCTGTTAAATGTGCTAAGGAGATTGGAGCAGACATACTTCTAATTGACAGGGATATATCCATTACATTTAAAAGATTCTGGGCTTCTTTATCATTCTTTGCGAAGATAAAGCTGGTACTCAGTCTTATAGGTGGTTTTTTCAGGGGAGAAGAGATAGATGTTGATGAGATGCTGAAGGAAGATGTAATCTCTGCTATGGTGTCTGAATTTGAAAAGGTTTCACCATCCGCAGCAAAGGTTCTGATAGATGAAAGAGATGCCTTTATGGCAGGAAATCTGATAAGCGTCTCATCAAGATACAGGAAAATTGTTGCTGTAGTTGGGGCAGGACATGTTGAAGGAATAAGAAGATATCTTTCTGAGAAAGAAATTCCACCTGTTCAATCACTTTTAGAGGTAAAAAAGAGAAGACTCAGTTTAGCAAAGCTTTTTGGCTACTCACTGATAGCTCTAATACTGCTGCTTTTTGTGGCAGTTGCTTCTTCCCTCAACACTCAGCTGATTATCACGGCGTTTCTTTACTGGTTTCTGATAAATGGAGCCCTTTCTGCAATCGGAGCAGCAATAGCTGGAGCCCATCCACTTTCTATTCTGGCGGCTTTTCTTTTTGCCTGGCTGACATCTCTGAATCCGATGGTGGCGGCTGGTTGGGTATCAGGACTGGTTGAAGCATGGGTAAGAAAACCAACATCGTCTGATCTGGAGAAGATTTCAGAGGCAAGGTCATTCAGGGATCTGATAAATAATAAGGTTTTCAGGGTACTTCTAGTTGTTGCACTGACAAACATAGGGAGTATGATAGGGACCTTCGCTGGAATATATCTCGTTTTCCAAGTCACAGGGGTTGATGTAGCAGAATTGCTCAAAAATAAAATAGCGGACTTCTTCTTTTAAATAACTAAGGAAAATATAGTAACAGCTAAGTTTATTTTGGAATTCAGAATCTCAGAAAGGTTTAAGTTTAGCTCTTGATCCTCTCCGGGTTAAAGCCCTTCTGGATAAGAAGTTCTCTCACTCGATTAACATGGTTGCCCTGAAGCTCGATTGTGCGATTTTTTACAGTTCCACCACAGGCGAGTTTGGATTTCAGATACTTTGCAAGCTCATCTATGTTAATCTCACCCATGTCAATTCCTTCAATAAGAGTAACCTCCTTTCCATAGCGCCTCTTTGACACTTTAATGATTATCTGCTGCTGTTCCTTTGCAACCTCTTCGCAAACACACAGGTCTTTTGGCAATCCGCAAACTCCGCATATTTCCGAACTCATCTTTTGTCTATACCTCCGGTTAATTTCCCATTTAATTTTTGAGATTTTAATTTTTCGGTAGTCGAATTTGAATACATCCGGGGTGTTTTAAATTTATTGGTGGGAGATTATCGCTGGCAACTCCCCTTTGACATTTTCATCTCTGTACTTGTTCAACCTCTCTGCTAATAGAGAATGCTGCTGAGCTTGAGGATCTCCTTTCCATCCTTGAAGATTGTTATATCTCCGCCACTTTCGGAAACAACTATTGCTATTGCCTCTGTTTCCTGAGATATTGCAGCACATGCCATGTGTCTGGCTCCAAGACCGGGTTTAATCTTGAGGTCAGAGGCTGATACATTGAGATACCTTCCGGCGGAAAGTATCTTACCTCTTTCATCAATCACGAACACGCCATCCAGCTGAGCAAACTCTTTTACAGTTTCCCATATGTTTGGGTCTTTTATGTTCCTTTTTTCATCTGGGTGTCCCTCAAAGGGATTGATAATTAGCTGACGGGATCTCTTCAGAACCTCCTTGCTATCGCCTATGATGAATGCTGTGCCTATACTTCTGCCTTCTCTTCCTTTTGTGGCGAGATTTACGGCGATGTTGAGAGTTGCCCTTATAATCTCAGGACTGACTCTTTCAGTACACTCTGCAACTGCCCTGTAAATAGCGCTTTTTTTCGGGTTCAAAAGAAAAATTCCCTGCAGGGTATCGAGGTTTACAAGAATAACGAAATTATCTGTAATTTCTATGTTTTTCAAATATGCTACGGATGTTACAAATTCTGAAATATGGTGTGTTAGAATCACCTTCTCTATAAAATCTGCACCCAGTATTTTATCCATGTCATATTCTTTTTCAAGTGAGAACAGCACGGATTCGAGATATGTCGAATATTTTTTAGGAATATTATATATTTTTAATCCTTTAAATTCTTCTATCTCTACAAAGCTACGAGAGATTATGAATATCTTTTTCTCATCAAGTTTTTCTGCCATTTCAGCGGCTTTTTCGAGCATAAATTCAAACATCAATTATTCAATGCAGTTTATGAATTTTAATTTTGCGTAAGAAATCGTGGAGGTATTTAGCGGATACCTCGATAAAAGATTAATACAATAAGAATTTACTACTTCTGTGATTCTCACAACTTCAAGAAAGCCCGGAAGAAAGACACGAACCCTTTCCAGAGTACTTTCAGCTTATATGAACTGGGATTACATTTCAAGAGGAAAAAGAGGTATGGAAGAGTTGATGCAGCTTGCACCAAAAATAGCTGTTATTGAGGAGATTAAAGGAAATCCTGCGGTTCTTAAAGTATATGATGGGGGAAAGGAAGTGTTTCTTATGAGATTCAATCCAGGTATTATAAAAAAAGAAAAGATGGACAGCTCACCTGTTTTTTTCTCAGGAAAACTCTGGTTTGATCCCGAGATTCTTGATGCTGTACCTGCTGGAAATGCAGGAAACAGGCTTAAAAAGAGGATGAGGTTAAGGAATGCCATAAGAAAGGAAGTAGTGGCTGGTAGAAAAGAGGGAAGAGAGTATCTCAATTTTCTGTATGATGGTTCAACAGTTATTCTGCTCTATCCCAGAAGGTGATTGTATGGTAATCTATCCATACTATGGAGAGTTTGAGTTCGTTCCGGAAAAAGATGCAGATGTACTCTTCAAATCACTGAAACCGGAAGAGGGGGAGGGGATAAGAAGCCATGCAAAAATTTATTTAAAGGGAGATGTTCTAATCCTAAGGCTCTGGGCTGAGGATTTGACATCATTCAGAGCCTCGTTAAATACTTGGTTGAGACTTATAAAGATATGTGAAGAGGTGTTAGGAACATGAGTGCTGAATTACCACCCCAGCTTCAAAATATGGTTGCTCAGATGCAGCAGCTTCAGCAGCAATTACAGGTTGTGGTTAACCAGAGACTCTCGCTTGATTCAGGTTTGAAGGAAGCAGAAATGGCGCTTGAAGAGCTTCAGAAGAGGGAGGATACTGTGGTTTACAAATCTGTAGGAGGTATACTGGTTAAAACAACGAAGGAAGAGATGGTAAAGGAGCTTGAGGAAAAGTCTGAGACCCTTAAAATCAGAATAAAAACTCTCGAAAGGCAGGAAGAAAAGCTTAAGGAAAGGTTGATAGAGCTTCAGAAGAAAGTACAGTCTATGCTCGGACCACAGGCTGGTTGATATTTAAGATGAAGAGCGTCAGGCAGTTTGATGTTGTTGTAGCTCTTGCAACATTTCATGCAGGTGTGCTAACAGCTTTAGCGGGGATACTGATATCAATATTTTTTTTGAACTATCCTTTTAATGCTGTTGTCTCAATTATATCTATCATTATGGGTGTTATTTTGATGTACAAAGGCTACAGAATAGGCATCTCTCTTAAAAGAGAGTAGATGCTCTCAAAGAATTACTCTTAGATGGATTTGTAAAATGGGGTGTGGCTGAAATTTAGAAGCCTTGAACCTGATTTTAAAGAGCTGGAGAAGAAGTGGAAAATGCAGCTCCATATATGTCAAGCATTCGATTCAGTTACCAATTCCAGCAATCTTTATTAAACAATAACATCTTCTCCCGAAAGAGGTGGTAGAATGGAAAAGGATTACAAAACTGTAAACATTCCTTCCGACCTTTACGAAAAAATAGAGGAGAGACTTGAAGGGGCAGGATTCGATACAGTCTCAGAGTATGTTACTTATGTGCTGAGAGAGGTACTTTCAAGCCTTGAAGAAGAAGATGAAGAAGTTTTCACAGAGGAAGAGGAAGAAAAGGTCAAAGAGAGGCTCAGAGCCCTCGGGTATCTCGACTAAATTACCGATTTAATGTCTCCATGGCAGTTATTTTTTAAAACATGATAACCCTAATCCATCACTGGGATACGGATGGTATTTGCTCAGCATCTCTGATTGCAGGCTGGCTTGCTGATAAAAGCTGGAAAAACATCACTCCCTTTCCCGGTTTCTTTGAGTTTGATGGTAGAATTTACAGGGAGTCAGAGGGTTCCGATGAGCTTTACATTCTTGACCTCAATATGGTTGAGACTGTAGAGAAGCTACATGAACACTTACATCAGAAAGTCAGAATAACATTCTTTGATCATCACAACCAGAGAAAAATCTGTAAATCAGGGGTGACTCACATCAATCCGCTGCTGGAAGGAAAAGCAGCACCATCCACAACCTGGGTTATTTCAGAGTATCTGAATACCTGGAACTATTTGAGCGCTCTTGGTGCCGTAGGTGATAAAGGCTCGACAGCTCTGAAAAACCCGTCAGTTTTGCAACTCTTGAGGAAAGAAGGATTGAATGCAGATGAGGCTGTAAAACTTACAAAGCTAATAGATTCCAACTATATACTCATGGACAGAAATGCTGTTGAGAGGGCAGTTAAATTGATCCTCAAAAACACACCTTCTGACCTCCTTGAAATGAGGGAATGGCATAGAAATCTTGAATTGATAGAGAGGGAAGTTGAAAACATCCTCTCTGAAATAAAAGAAAAGGTTAATTTTGCAGAGGTAGAGTTCAAAAGCAGGATGAATATCATATCGATGGTTGCAAGGAAGGCTGTGTGGGAGAGGGGTTACAGTGGAGTTGTTGCTATAAATAGAGACTTTCACGGACATGCTCAGGTATATTTCCGGGTTGCCAGCAGTCCCGACCTCAGTGACCTTATTGACAGACTCAAAAATCTTGGATTCAAGGCTGGAGGTAAAAGAGAGGTTGTTGGGCTTTACTGTTCGAAAGAAAAACTTGAACTTGCCCTGAATACGATTAGAAACTGGCTTGAGGTGGTAAAATGAAGTGTTTCGTGATGGGGCTTGATTCTGCCCCCCCTGAGCTTTTGTTTAATGAGTTCATAGAGGAACTCCCAAACATCAGGAAAATTTTGGAGAATTCAATATATGGGCCCATGAGAAGTTGCATTCCAGCAATAACAATTCCTGCTTGGATGTGTATGGCTACAGGGAAAACACCGGGTGAGCTTGGGTTATATGGGTTCAGACATAGAAAGGAGAGCAGCTATACCGATATATGGATTGCTCACAGCATGAAGATTAAGGAAAAAGCAATCTGGGATTATATTGGCAAAAAGGGATTGAAATCAATTCTTGTTGGGGTGCCCCCAACCTACCCCCCGAGAAAAGTAAACGGTTACCTTGTGAGCTGTTTCATAACTCCTGACTCATCTGTTAATTACACCTATCCATCCACTCTGAAAAATGAAATTGAGAAGGTAGCGGGAGACTATATATTCGATGTCGTCTTCAGGAAGGATGAGAGGGATAAGCTTATTGAAGAAGTCTGGGATATGACTGAAAAGCGATTTGAGGTCATCAGATATCTTTTACAGGAGAAAGAATGGGACTACTTTGAGTTTGTTGAGATCGGGCTTGATAGAATTCACCACGCTTTCTGGAAGTATTTTGACGAGGAACATCACCTTTACGAAGAGGGCAAGTACAGAAATGTCATCAGAGATTATTACAGATTGCTTGATAAGGAAATAGGAAAAATCGTGAACCTTCTGGATGAAAATACGGCGATATCGATAGTTTCAGATCATGGAGTTAAGAGAATGAAAGGAGCTTTTGCCATCAATCAATGGCTTATTCAGGAGGGATACATGAAAGTAAGAAACCCTGAGATTCTCAGTTCATTTTGCAGATTTGAACAGCTTGATGTTGACTGGAGCAGAACAGTTGCCTGGGCATGGGGAGGTTATTACTCAAGGATATTTTTAAATGTTAAGGGAAGGGAAAAAAAGGGAATTATCAAAAAAACAGAATATGAGTCGGTCAGGGATGAGCTGAAGGATGCAATATGCTCCATTAAAGGAGAGAATGGTGAGAAGTGGGATACTAAGGTTTTTTACCCTGAAGACATATATCCGGTTGCAAAAGGGGATAAACCTGATATGATGGTCTACTTAGACAACCTGTACTGGAGAGCAGCAGGAACACTCGGATATGAATCAAACTACCTTCCTGAGAATGATACGGGTCCTGATGATGCCGTCCATTCAGAATATGGTGTATTTTCTCTGAAACTTCCTGAAAGTAATAGTGGTAGAACAGAAATTTCGATTTATGACTTCGCTCCTTTAATCTTGAATTTAATGGGCTTGAAGGAAGAAGCTGTGAAACTGAGGGGAGAAAATGAGCTTCGTAATCTGGTTAACTGGAGTTAGTGGTGCTGGGAAAACCACCCTTGCAAAAGCCCTCTCGGAAAAGCTGAGGAAAATGGATTTGAATGTGGAGGTGTTGGATGGGGATGGAATAAGGAGCAAGTTATATCCGGACCTTGGTTATAGTAAAGAGGAACGGGAAATGCACAACAGGGTTGTTGTGGAAATGGCAAACCTTCTTGCAAAAAACGGTGTGATTACAATAGTCTCTATCATATCACCCTTCAAATCAACAAGAGAATTTGCGAGAAAAGAGATAGGCAATTTTGTTGAAGTTTATCTTAAATGCTCCATAGAGGAGCTTATAAGACGAGATCCGAAGGGACTCTATGCAAAGGCGATGAAAGGGGAGATGGAGGGGCTTACAGGATATGATGGTGTCTATGAGGAGCCAGATAATCCGGATCTTGTTCTTGAAACAGACAAGTTGAGTGTCGAAGAGGAGGTAGATATACTAATCAACTATCTGGGAGAGAAGAACTTTCTGTAGTTTCTATGCGCAGTTCATATCGCTGGATGTAAGGGCTATGGATCTCACAGATTTTGTTTGCACTGAAAGTCTGACAGATTAGGGGATAAAAGACGCAGATTTTCCATTGTAATAGTGGCGTTTCTGGGATAAATTTGTGTCTGAGGTAAATTTATGCAGTTAAAAATACCAGGTTTCAGGAAAGCTCAGTTTCAGATTGGTTCCCTTTCCTATGAAGCTCAGGAATTCTCTTAGAGCTTCTTTACTGCCTATCCTGTCATCAAGTGGTGTTTTGATAGGCTTTTGACTTAGTTCACGGATTTCTCTTCCATATGTCCAGAGCAGGTCATCGATAATATCGGGAGTAATGCCTGATTCGACAGAAACCTTTTTGAATGCCTCTCCGACAGCTCTTCTCAGCTCAATAGCCTCATCACTGTTGAGAACCCCTTCTGAGGTTCTATATTCCTCAACACCAACAATACCACTTCGAAGTGCAATTTCAACGAGAACATTATCTACGGGTAAGCCCAGATTATGGACATCTCTAACATCGATTATTTTTTGTCTCCGCAAAATCTTAACTAAGAGAAAGCTTTTTTTCATCAGAGGGTCTTCATAAGCCCTAAAAGCTTTTAGACGGGCAAGAACACCATCACTGTTTCTTATCAGAAAATAATCTGCTTTTTTGAACAGATTTCTGATATCTCCCTTATAGTACTGAATGAGCTTTTCTGCACAATCTCTGAGAAGTGCAGCCCTCTCACCCGGTTTTTTTATTGAGAACCCATCTATGGTAAAAATCTCGAGAACATCTTTTTCAGTTATGGTGAGCATTTTTTCAGCTGTGAACAAATCTGGTTCTCTTTTCTGAGCCTTTCTTGCCAGATAAAATAGCATGTCTGAGCCATGATACTTGTTTTTATTCCTCGGAAATCCGGTTCTGTGGTCTATGGCGACAAGAAAGAAGACATAGTTTGCGTAGATGTATTCATCGCCTGAGGGAAATAAATCCGGAGAATCAAAGGTTATGGGGTTGTAATTGAGTCCTGAAATTAACCTTGCAAGCTCTCTTATAGCCTGTTCATTAGTTTTTACTCTCATATGCCATTCTTTGTAATTTTGGTGAATATATCACACTTTCTATTACACTCATCTATCACAGTTCAATCTTTCTCTAACCTGCTTTGATAGATTTCACAGAAAACAATTTATCATTCTCTGTTTATTTTAGATCGAAAGTGAAAAGCACAGGTTGTGGTGAAAGGAGAGACCATGTGTCATGGGTGAGACAGGAGAGTAAAGATGCGAAAGAAGGCATTGATTCTCCAAAAATGGTTCTATAAAAGGATATGGGTGTTTGAAAAAGGGTGATATAATCGAGAGGGAGAAAAAGGTTGCGTTAAAGCTATCTCTGCTTTCAGCCTTCTTTGGAGAGGTTGTGAGTGGCTCATCGCCACCTCTCGAAATAATAAATCCGATTACTTTCCTGTTTATCTGGGGTCTTTACGGAAGCGGGGTATTGCTTGTAAGAGAGGTATGGGTGAGATTCCGGGGCTATGGCAGTCTTATGCTTCTGGGCGTGGCTTACGGAATTATTGAAGAGGGTGTTGCTGTAAAATCTTTTTTTGATCCTAATTGGGAGGATCTTGGAAAACTTGGGGAGTATGGGAGGTTTGCCGGGATAAATTTTGTCTGGGCAGTATGGCTTTCAATTTTTCATGCCGTTTTCAGCATTACCATTCCCATTCTCTTGATACATGCGCTCTACCCTGAATTCAGGGAGAAGACACTTTTGAGCAGAGAGGGCACTAAAAAGGTTTTTGCCATTTTCATCTTTGTCGTGTTTCTCATTTTTATCTTTCAAAACTACCACCCTCCTTTGTTTCAGTATCTGGCTTTCCTTTTGCTCTCAGTTTTCCTGATAGGTTTTGCCTCAAAGGGAGTGAGGGCTGAGTTTTATAGTATCAGATTCTTTTCTCTGAAAAACAACTATATTTTTGGGGTTTTATTCACAGTTTCAATGTTCATCCTTTTCTTTGTCACACCTGAAACCTCGATTCATCCGTTAGTTCCCTGTATGGTAGCAATTTATCTCTTTCTTATACTCTACGGAAGATTTGAAACAATAAATTACGAAAACTTCAACCCGAAGGAGACGGTCAAACTCGTGCTCGGTTTGCTAACCCCTTTCCTTATTTTCTTCGACATTGTACTGGAATTAAATGGCTCAGTCGGGATGTCTGTTGTGGGTGTGGTGACTTTTCTCTGGATTTTCCGATTTTTGAGGACTTTATAAGTTGTCTGGGTATGGTACTGGAGGTAAATTATACTGGAGGTGAATTTTTTGAGACAATCCAAAATGCACTTTCGGAGAGATTTGAGGCAAAATATAAGGTGCGAAAATCGGATTGGATACTGGAGTCATACTTGCGATTGGAGTTAGCCTGCTAAAGTCAACCCGGCAACAATTTTTAATTTTTTTCTTCGTATTTGTTTCATGAAATTTGTAGTTCAGGAGCATTTTGCAAGAACTCATCACTATGACTTTCGCCTTGAAATGGATGGGATTGCAAAAAGCTGGGCAGTTCCAAAGGGATTTCCAGCAAAAAGAGGAGAGAGAAGACTTGCAATACAGGTTGAGGATCATGATATTGACTACATGGATTTTGAAGGTGAAATACCGGAAGGTCTCTATGGTGCAGGAAGGGTCAGAATATGGGATAAGGGGGAATACGAGCTCCTGAAAAGAACCGAGACTGAGATAAAGATAAGACTTTTGGGAAAGAAGTTAAAGGGAGTTTACATTCTCATAAGGTTTCCAAAAGGTGGAGAAAACGCCTGGCTTTTGATTCTGACGGGTTTGAAGTGATTGAAAAATTTAAAAGAGAAATCAGACAAATCTCACACCCAGGTTCTTTTTCTTATTGCGAACCATGATATTGATCAGAAGAGGAGTGATGCTTTCTACCATTGAGGATACTGCTAGAGGACCAGCATCATAGGCATTGAGACCTTCGATCTGGTTTGTAAGCTCGATTACAGTTTTTTTTGCCTTCTCATCATCTCCACAGACTGCAACATCCCAGCTGAATTTTTCTTCAAAGGTTGCAAACCTTTCTGCAGGGAGGTTGTGATAGGCTGAAACCACTCTGCTCTCCAGAATTGAATTCAGCTTCTCAGCAGCAGAACCTTCCGGCAATTTTTTATAAAGAAAAACATCTCCTATTTTTTCCATCGGAACGAGGGGAGAGACCACTATCTTACTTTTTAACTCTTCTTTAAGCAATTCAGCTGTTGAGAAAGCATGGTTCCATGGAATTGTGAATATCGAGACCTCAGCCTCTTTTGCTGCCTCCTTATTTGCGAGACCCCTGACTTTCGACTTCTCCCCGAGGCTCTCCAGAATCTGGTTGTATTCTTCGGCTTTCTTTAAAGCTTTTTCGAGCCTTCTCGAACCCACAATCACATCGTGACCCAGAATTGCAAACCTGACAGCAAGCCCCACCCCAAGGTGTCCAGTTCCGCCAAGCAATGCTATTTTCATTCAATCACCTTAATTACATTTAAGTCTATTTTTCTCTATCCTGTATTTTAGAATTTAAAAATTATTTACGAGGTTATGCAGTAACTTCACAACAGAGCTTACTTTTTTCGCTAAAGCTCACTCTACTGTCAAATCAATGTCAAGCTCTATACCGTTAGGGGGCTCCGGAATGAAGCCTGTTTGCATCAGCATTCTTATCTTTTCCTCTGATATCATAATCATACTTCTTGCGTGCGTGTATATTTCTTCCTTGGAAAGCTTCAGCCTCGCTAATCCCTGTTCAATTGCCTTCAGAGCAACTGCGGTTGCGACCTCAGGAAATACATCTGTCTCGGTCATGTGGGGTATAACATAGTCTTCATGTAATCCTTTTCTTTCTGCGAAATTAACAAGAGCTTTTGCTGCAGCGATTGCCATTTCATCTGTTATTGTTTTAGCTCTAACTTCAAAAACACCTCTGAAGACGGCTGGGAATACTAAGCTGTTGTTCACCTGATTGGGAAAATCACTTCGACCGGTTCCAACTATTCTTGCTCCCGCATCCTTTGCCTCCCAGGGCCACATCTCTGGAATGGGATTTGCCTCCAGAAAAACTATTGCATCATCGTTCATACTCGCTATCCACTCCCTTTTTATGACTCCAGGTCCTGGCTTGCTTGCAGCAATGAGAACATCTGTCCCCTTTATAGCCTCCTCCATCCCACCTTCTCTCTGTTCTCCATTGGTTTCAAGGCAGTACTTCCACTTGTAGGGGTCTCTGTCCTTTTGAGCCTCAATATCCTTTCTACCAGAATTCAAAAGACCTTTGCTATCCACTATAAAGATCTTTTTGGGGTCAGCACCTGCGGCTATCAAGAGTCTGACCCCTGCAACATTTGCAGCCCCAACTCCGATAACGGATATATAAACATCAGAAAGTTTCTTACCAACAACCTCAAGGGCTCCAAGGGTTGCGGCAAGTGTTGCTGTTGCAGTTCCCTGCTGGTCGTCATGCCACACGGGAATATCGAGTTCCTCTTTTAACCTCTCGAGGATGTAGAAACACTTCGGCTTGGCTATATCTTCGAGATTAATCCCCCCAAATGATGGGGAGATAGCTTTGATAATTTCTATAAACTTTTCAGGGTCTTTTTCGTCTATGACAATGGGGAAGGCATCAACACCGCCAAGGTACTTGAAGAGCAAAGCTTTTCCTTCCATGACCGGGAGGGCAGCTCGGGGACCTATATCTCCAAGTCCGAGTACTCTCGTACCATCAGTTGCTATTGCAACAGTATTCCAGCTGTTGGTGTAGTCATAGACCTTTTCTGGATCATCCGCGATTTCAAGGCAGGGTTTTGCAACTCCTGGAGTGTACCATACGCTGAAATCACCAAGGGTTCTTATCGCACATTTTGGCAGGACCTCTATTTTTCCCCTATAATGTTTATGCCATGAGCTTGAAATTTTTTCAGGAAGTTTTGCTTTTTCGAGGAGCTGTTCGACTGTTACTTTTTTCAAAATTTTGCACCTCCTTTTAAATCATTTTAAATTATGAAGTTAATAATCGTTTCCTATGAATTTTAATAAAGTGTGGAAAATATTAGGTATAATGCATAAAGTTTATTAACTAAATAATTGATGGGAGATTAATGGCAAAAAAATTTACAAGAGTTTCGGTAGCATTGGACAAAAAATCGGAAGAAATGCTGAATATTCTTGTGAGGAAAAAGAATACAACTATTTCTGAAATTATAAGAAGAGCCATAAACACATATTTTGAGCTCGAAAATGCAGCCACCAAAATAACGCCTGACGTCACCAAGATTTATACTGACTTTTTGTCTGATGGAGAACACTGCATCGTTGACATAGAACACTGGACAGCAATGTGGGAGGAACTGAACAAAAAAGCCTCAGATGAGTTCTGGGATATTATGGAAAAGATTGGCTATGAGCATGGGATTCAGTACAAGAATAAGGGTCTGGCCGATGTTTACGATGTTCTCAGATACATGGAAGTTGGGAACTGGTTCAGGGTTAAAATTGATGGGGAGGGAAGCTACACTCTCATCCTTTCAACACACACGGCACAGAGGTTTCTGAAGGTGTTTTTTGAAAATGTTTTCAAAGCTCAGAACATTCCGGTAAAGATTTATGAAGGATATGGAAAGCTCAGACTCGTGAAAATGAAAGAAGAGGAAGACTAAAGTTCAACGAAGTTTTTAAGCAAGAGTAAACCGTTATCTCCACTTTTTTCTGGATGGAACTGTACCCCGAGGAAATTATCCTTGGCTACAGCAGATGCAAATTCAATACCGTAGTTAGTATTTCCTATAACATAATTCATACTGGTCTCTAAATAATATGAATGCACAAAGTAGAAGAAACTCTCATCCTCGATTCCATCAAATACAGGATGCTTTTTTGCAATTTTAATCTGGTTCCAGCCCATATGAGGGATCTTGCCAGAACTTTCAGGAAACCTCTTCACAACTCCTGGGATGATGTTAAGACATCTATGTCTACCACCTTCAAGACTTTCAGTAGCGAAAAGCTGCATTCCAAGGCATATACCGATAACAGGAACCTCAGAAGATTTTATTGTTCTCTCAAACTCTCTTAACTTCTCCATTGCTGGCTTCACTGCACCAACACCGGGAAGAACTATTGCATCAGCTGTTTCGAGGTCTTCAGGCTTTCTTGTAATTTCTGGAGAGCCTCCTACTTTCGAAAGTGCTTTAAAAATGCTCTTTAGGTTTCCAACACCATAATCCAGTATTGCTATCACTTTCTCAAGAAAGGGTAAGAGGTTTAAAAAATTTGTCTACCGATGGAAATGATCTGGTATAGCAGAAAGTTTTTATTTTATTGGGCGTACTTCCTCTGAAATGACTGAACTTGAGGAAGAGCATAGAATAACCGCCCCACCCCAGATACTCGAACTCGGTAATATAATCGTTGAAAAGCTCCTTGAAAAGTATCCGGTTAAGGAGCTGATGGAAATTATAAAGAAAAACAGTTCAAAGGGTCTTTTTGTAGCGGTGAGCAGGGAAAATCCTGAAAAAGTCAGCCTGATTGTAGATACTACAGGGAAATTCTGCTATTGCTGTGAGGAACCCTTACTTATCCCGATCCCCAAAAAGTTTGCTGTTTTAGAGCCAGACACAGCATATTTTGAGAACACATTGAGAGCAAATATATATCTCGCCCTCATGAAAGCCTCTCATGAGGAACTCCACAGATAAGTTTCAATTTTCATACGATTTCATATCTCACCATCAAAGAGTATGATTTCAGGCTTTTTTGTTAAATACCTCTCCTTATAGTCGTCCCAGAACAGGTTTGGTCCCCCTACAACTATTATCCTTCCATTAAATGAAGATTTTATCTCCATTTTATCGCAGAGCAGTATACCAACGGGAATTGTTTTTTGCCCGACCTCAATAACAGAGTCAATATATATTGGCAAGTTTTCATTCCCGTTCATTAAAATGAGCTTTCCATCTTCTCTTTCGACGGTGATATTTGGTGCAGCTAGTTTGAGTTCGTATATACTGTTTCCGGAAGATATTTTTATCGAAGCATTTTTTCCAGGAGTTGAGGCTATTCTGATGTACTTCTCCAGATTCAGAATGATCGTAGATCCCCCATTCTTCACATCGAATATATTGCTTCTCAAATTGCTGTCAAAATCAACCCTGTAAATTCCTCCTCCTGTCACCATGAAACTTTTTGTGAACATCTCACCTCCTGTAAACGAGATATCTATGTTAATTTTTGCTGGTAGAAGCCCCGAATGATTTACGGATATCTCGACAACCCCACAGGAGATATTTGTATCAGCTATCTCGAGAGAGGGGGAGAGGGATAACTCCATTTCTTTTTCAATTCTGTAGCTTGCCACTGTGCTTCCACCTTTTTGAAGAACATCCACATCTTTTTCAATCTTCAGAGTGTACTTGCTGTCCTCCTTTACTTTACTTAGGGAGAATTTTATTTCAAAGCCCTCAAAGCCATCGTCTGTACCTGATGTATAGGCTTTTGCTCTTTTTACAACATCTCCTGATTTCAGAAGTGTGATTGTCCACTCTCCAGACTCTTCGGCTATATTGGTTCTGAATTCAATTTCAAAAACAACATCCCACAGTCCAGAGGATGTGTTGAGCTGAGCAAAAACAGGTTTTACATTTATCTCCGATACCTCTTTTATTTCAGAGACAACCTGGGATAAATTCTCATCATCTTTGCTGGTAATACTCTCATTTACTTTTTTATCTCCTCTGATTGTCGATTCAAATTCAGAAAGGGATTTGTTGTCGGTTATATTCTCTTCTCCACCGAAAAAGGGTAATTTCGGGAGCATCTTTGAGATCTCATCAAGAGATGGGATTGAGGGTGCTGGCAACCCTTCAGGCAAAATATCGTTGGATGTACATCCGGACAGCAGAACCACAGCCATCAGTAGAAATATTGTCATCTTCAGCCGCATCCGTCACTACTTGATTGAATTCAATAAAAAGTTAACCAAAACCCATGATGAAACCGGCAATTCAAAAGTGTTTTAAGTTCTCTCATGAAAATTGTCATGAGAGGTGAGGAATTGCAGCCAGTAGCAATCAGAGTTGAAAATCTGTCAAAGGATTTTGGGTCGCTGAGGGCAGTAAATTCAGTTTCCTTTGAGGTTGTGAGTGGAGAGGTTTTTGGACTTCTCGGACCCAATGGTGCGGGAAAAACAACCCTGATCAAAATGCTCTGCACACTCCTCAAACCAACCTCTGGAAAAGCCGAGATAGCCGGATTTGATATTGTTAAAAATCCATCTGAAGTGAGAAAGAACATCGGGATAGTTTTTCAGGAGCCAACTCTTGATGTGGAGCTTACAGCGAAGGAGAATCTTGACTTCCATGGTAGGCTATATGGAATGGATGGTAAAAAGAGGAATGAGAGAATAAAGGAAGTCCTGAAACTTGTAGGACTGGAAGACAGGGCTGATGAACTTGTAAAAAAATTCAGTGGAGGGATGCAGAGAAGACTTGAAATCGCCAGGGGTTTCATGCACTTCCCCAAGGTTCTTTTTCTGGATGAGCCAACTCTTGGGCTTGATGTTCAGACAAGAAGGAAAATCTGGGAGTATATTGACAAAGTTAGAAAAGAAGAGGATATAACAATAATTCTGACAACTCATTACATCGAAGAGGCTGAAAATCTCTGTGACAGGGTTGCAATTATCGATCATGGAAATATAATCGCCCTGGATACTGTTGAGAGGTTGAAAAACAGGGTTGGTGAAGACTCAATTGAGATTGTTACCGAAGGTGATGTATCTGATTTTATTGAGCTTATGAAATCAGCAAATCTAAGGGTTGTACGGACAGAAGAGGGCTTGATGGTATCTGCAGGTGAAGCTGAAAGGCTCATTCCTCAGATTTTCTCCCTTGCAAATAAAAATGGGATTGTAATAAAGTCTGTCAGCCTTAAGAAGTCATCTCTTGAGGATGTCTTCATCCTTCTTACTGGAAGAAAAATCAGGGAAGAATCCTCATCAGGAGCCTTGCATGTGATGAGGGCAAGAAGAATGGGGAGATAGTGTTTGGGCGTGATAAGAATGGAACTTTACGGAATATATGTTCTGTGGTTAAGGGATCTGAAAAGGTATATAAGAGCAAGAAGCAGAATAATTGGCTCACTCGGCATGCCCATTTTCTTTCTTGCTTTTTTGGGAATAGGTTTCAGAAGAGCACAGATTCCATCTCTGCCTGAAAATTTAAGCTATATTGACTTTTTAGCACCCGGGATAGTTTCTATGGTTGTACTTTTTACCGGCACCTTTTCTGGAGTCTCGATCGTCTGGGACAGACAGTTTGGATTTTTAAGGGAGATCATGGTCTCCCCTCTGAGCAGGACAACCATATCTTTGGGCAGGACTATCGGTGGTGCCACGACCGCAATAATTCAGGGAACTCTCATGCTGTTCGTCAGCTTCCTCGTCGGTTTCAGACCGGCACTTGATGGTCTGATTTATTCCATGTTTTTCATGGTTCTGATAGCAATATCCTTTACAGGGCTTGGAATCGCAATATCAACACTGATGGAAGATATTCATGGTTTCCAGCTTGTTATCAACTTTTTCCTCTTTCCGTTGTTCTTCCTCTCGGGTGCTCTCTTTCCTATCAGTGAGCTCCCTCCTTTCCTGAGAAGTCTCACTTATCTCAACCCCCTCACATATGGTGTGGATGGGATGAGATGGAGCCTTGTAAGGTTCTCAGAATTCTCACCTCTTGTTGACTTATCTGTACTTTTTGTGTTCAGTGTCTTTGTCATTCTGCTTTCCACATTCATGTTCGAGAGAACGGAGGTAGGATAAAACTTGGATACAAATCCTCACTGGAAAGTTTAAATAGGTTATATGAATAATGTTTAGCATGGTATTGAGAAAGCTCAAACAAGAATCTGAAATAGCTCTCAGACACCTCATGGTCCTGCATCAGGTCTGGAAACACCAGCCCATAGGCATATTTAAGCTCTCAGAAGTTCTCGGCATGCCAAAGCACAGGATAAGATACTCTCTGAGAGTCCTCGAACAGTCAGGTATAATCGAGCCAACACAGTATGGTGCGATTATAAGGGAGAATGCAGACAGGGAGATAGAAAAGCTGAAAACAGAAATACTTGAGATTCTCAGAAACACAGAAGAGGTCAAAAAGATGATAGAAGAGCTCTAAATAAACTACCTCCATCCCCTACCTTTTCTCCATCTGAAGAAACCCCTTTTTTCTTTTTCCTTATGATCTTCACCTTCATGCGACTTCAGCACATATATTGAGTCGGCAAGAGTTCTATCAAGTGCAAACTGGGTGTTTCCGACCTGTATAACAAAAGTTGGAAAAACTCTTATAACTCTGAGTTTCTCTCCTGGTAACAATCCGAATGCTATTGTTTTGGACTGAACTTCTCTGCCACCAACGATATACCTTATCTCTGCCCTCTCACCTGGAGCAAGTTCACTGAGTCTGAAGATAATTCTTTCAACTTCCTGCTCTCCCTTAAGACAACATTTGCCTTTTGGTATAGGTTCTCCATGCGGGCAGACAGATGGATGGCCAAGCAGTGTGCATATAGCCTCCTCAACATCATCATCAAGGAAGTGCTCGAACCTGCAGGCAGATTCTTCAACCTGCTTTTCTGCCATACCTAGCACATCATTCAGAAGTCTTTCAGCAAGGCGATGAAGTCTTATTATTCTCTCCGCTCTTTCCCTACCTTTCTGAGTTAATGAAACTCCTTTTTCATCAGTCTCAACAAGCCCCTCCTTCAGGAGGTAGTTGAGAACATCTTCTTCTATCTTCACATCAATTTCAGCTCCGTTTTCCAGGAGCCACAGGTTTTTTATTGCATTTTCTGCCTCTTCCATCTAACTTCACCTTTCAGATATAATGAAATGCAATGCTGGTTAAATATCCCACGCCAAATGCAACTGCAATTGAGATAGCAAATATTGCCACACTGGCTTTGACTCCTCTCTCTCTGCACATAACGCTGAACATTGCAATGCAGGGAACGAAAAGTGTCAGTACCACCATCGCAATCACGGTCTGCTCTGCTGTGAAAAGTCCTTTTTCCACTAGATCAAACAGGCCTGCCGCTCCGTAATCTCTCCTGAAAAATCCGTAGAGCATAATAAGTCCCGCCTCAGAGGGAAGACCTATAGCTCTGGATGGGATCGATAGAGCTCCAATCAGGATATCAAATAGGGTTGTTAACCTTCCGATCCAGATAACAAGACTTATCAGAATAAATATGGGTAGAACCTCCTTGAAGTACCACTCGAGTCTGGCAAGTGTTTTGAAAAGAACATTAGAAAGATTTGGGACTCTGAGTGGTGGAAGCTCCATGAAAAAGAGGGGTTCCTCTCCCCCTATTATTTTTGAGGCAACACTGCCCGTTGCAATCAGAACTGTAGCAATGATAAGAATCCAGATTAAAAGGCTCTGAAAATCTGGAGCTATCCCCATCATAACTCCAAGCTGAGCACTGCATGGGATTCCAACTGCAAGCATGAGTGTGGCAATCAATCTCTCCTTTCTGTTTTCGAGAGTTCTTGTGACTATGGTTGCCATCGTCCCGCATCCAAGTCCGAGCAGCAGTGGGATTACTGCTCTGCCACTCAGACCAACTTTTTTGAATAGAGTATCAAGGAGTGTTGCAACTCTTGGCAGATAGCCGGAGTCTTCAAGTATTGAAAAAGCTATAAAGAATGTTGTGACAATGGGAAATATTATGGCTATAGCATATCTCAGCCCGAGGGTTACTATGCCGTACTCTCCACCTATCAGCTCCCTTATCCAGTAATTATCAATATATGCATCCAGTATTGAGTTTAGCGGTTTGTTGATATATAGTTCATAGGAACTCTCAATTGAGTCAACAAGAATCTGAGCCCCTATGACACCTGCGAAGAGGTACAGGAGATACAGGCTCAGCAGGGTCATTGGTATTGAAATAAGTGGATGAGTAGATAGATCACTGATTTTATCGGTAAGATCACCTTTTCTCTCCTTTTTGATAAGAACTCCATCGAGCAAATTATCTGCTGACCTCTGCACCATCATGAAAACCTCGTAAGGAGTCCTTTCTGACCTGGCAATCTGCATAATTTTCTCATAATTTCTCTCTCCCCGTATCATTTCGATGGTGTCGCTGTCTCCAGCGAGAAGAAGAAATGCAATCATTTTTTTGCTGACCGGATATTCTCCCTCAATCATTTTTGAAATCTCTTTGATCCTATCTCCAAGATTCGAATTTAAGTTTATCAGCTCCTTTCTATTTTTTCTGCTCTGGAGAAGGGATTTGATTGCTCTCTTCAACTCGTCAATCCCTCTTTTCTGAGTGGCTATTGTCTTTATCACGGGTATCCCCAGCCTTTCACTGAGCAGCTTGGAGTCAATCTCAATCCCCAACCTTTCGGCATCATCCATTGCATTGAGAACGAGTATTGTGTTGAAACCAGCCTCAATGAGCTGGAGTGTGAAGGGAAGCATTCTCTCTATGTTCTTTGCATCAACCACATGAACAACAACATCCACACCTCCGAAGAGTATTTTTCTTGCAACTCTTTCCTCTTCTGTTATTGCAATCAGGGAATACATTCCGGGTGTATCTATAAGTATGGCGTTGAACTCTTTGATTCTTCCTTTGGTTATGTCTACTGTTGTACCGGGATAGTTTGATACAGTGGCGTATTTTCCGGTTAGATTGTGGAAAAGCAGACTTTTTCCCACATTGGGGCTACCAACGAGTACGATTCTTGTCTCTCCTGCATAGTCAATGTCATCACTTTTTGAGTGGCATTGCATAAATTTAGGCTAACCGAAAAAGTATATAATCTTTTTGGTAAAAGTCATCGATTATTGATTATAAGTAAATGGCTTAAAACCATTAAAGTTATTTGGTTCAGAGTCAATTTCAGAATATGAACTACGATTACCCTCCCTATCGCCCGCCAAGTGAGGCAGGAAGTGCACTGCTCAGGGTCGTCAGAGGATGTACCTGGAACAGATGTGCCTTTTGTTCGATGTATAAGGATTTAAAGTTTGAGCAGAGGAGTAAAGAGGAAATATTCAGAGAAATTGAACATCTGAGAGAGTTCTTTCCGGCTGCAAGAACAGCTTTTCTCGGAGACTCCAATCCTCTCGTGCATAAGGACATCGTGGAGATAGTCCGGTATCTCAGAGAAAAAAATCCATGGATCGAGAGAGTTACAGCCTATGCAAGAGCCAGAACAGTTGCAAGGATGAAGAGGGAGAAACTGGAAGCTCTCAGAGATGTTGGACTGAACAGACTCCATATAGGAATGGAGAGCGGGGATGAAGAAATACTGGAAATGATAGGTAAAGGTGCAACCTCTGAGGATCTGATCAACGCTGGTAAAAATGCCAAGGAGTTTTTTGAAGTATCTTTCTACTACATCCTGGGACTTGGAGGAAGGGAAAAACTGAAAAATCACGCATTGAACAGTGCTATGGTTGTAAATAAGGCAAAGCCTGATTTTGTAAGGGTAAGGACACTTACAGTAATTCCAGGCACACCCCTGGAAAGGATGGTGGGAAGAAAAATCACCCTTCTTACACCAGAAGAGCAGCTTAGGGAGCTCAAAATACTTGTTGAGAACATAGATACAGAAACATACTTCACATGCGATCATGTTTCGAACTATCTTTTCCACAATAACCGGGCATTTTTCATGGGTGTTCATGGAAGACTGCCTGATGAAAGGGAGAGAATGCTCGAGGATATAGAAAATGCTCTTGAGCTTGTGAATGTACTGGATGATGTGATGAACAGCAATGATATGGCTAAGCTGGGAAGAATAATCATGTGAGGGATTTAACACAAAGGAATTTAACACAGTTATATTTTTATTCATATTGTGGGTGATTGATTTATGGCTGGGATAGATGAGATAGTAATTTCAAAGGCAATTGCTGAAAAGTACTTTGAAAAGCTTGTGGACTCCCTCAACAGTGATGTTGCAATAGTTGGAGGAGGCCCCTCAGGGCTTGTTGCTGCCTATTATCTCGGTCTGAATGGCTACAAAACAACGCTATTTGAGAAAAAGCTAAGTCTGGGTGGAGGAATCTGGGGCGGAGGGATGATGTTCAATAAAGTCGTTGTGCAGAAAGAAGCCACAGAAATTCTTGATGAGTTCAATATAGCTTATGAGGAATACGATGAGAATCATTTTGTTGCTGATGCTGTGGAGCTCGCGGGAGGATTGATTCACAGAGCCTCAAGGAAGGCGAAAATCTTCAACCTTGTGAATGTTGAGGATGTCATGATAAGGGATGGCAGAATAACAGGACTGGTTATAAATTATACGGCTGTTGAGATGAGCAATCTTCATATCGATCCGATAACAGTCTCAGCTAAAGCTGTTGTGGATGCAACAGGGCATGATGCATCAGTCTGCAACATAGTTTCAAGGAAAACTGGAGAGCTTGAGATGAGGGGAGAAAAATACATGCATGCAGAAGCTGGAGAGATAGGAGTAATTGATAATACTTCAGAAGTTTATCCAGGGTTGTTCGTGGCAGGGATGACAGTTGCAGCAGTTTATGGACTTCCAAGGATGGGACCGATATTTGGAGGAATGCTGGTAAGCGGGAAAAAGGTTGCTGAACTGATAGCTTCCAGGATTTAATGCCGGAATTAGGTAGAGATAAGACACTTCTTTTTTCTGCTCCATCAATTTTTGGATGTAGCCGAAAATAAAGAACTGGTTGGTATAACTCAGGATGAAAACAAATTGAAAAATCGAGCAGAGGGGCTGGGAAAGCATCTTATAGGAATAAGACGGTTTATTTTAAGTAGAGACATAAATAATTTAGACTAAAACCAGAAAAAACTATGGGGCGGCGGAGATTTGAACTCCGGTCGCCGGCTCCCAAAGCCGGAAGGATAACCAGGCTACCCTACCGCCCCATGGCTATTGATGGAGAATGGACAGGGGTTTAAAAAATCTTTCCATTCTCCTTTAAGTTACAGTTTCCAAAAGTTATTCCTGTTACCTCAACTTTTTATATCTAAAAAAGAAAAGTTTCAACAGTGATATGACAAAGTCGATACAGGATTCGGTACATGGTGTAATCCAGATATCAGAGGAGCTGATAAGGCTTATTGACACTCCAGAGTTCCAGCGGTTGAGAAGAATCAGTCAGCTTGGTTTTACCAGTCTCGTTTATCCTGGAGCAAACCACACAAGGTTTGAGCACAGTATTGGTGTTTATCACATAGCCAGAAAACTGGCTGATAAGATCGATGTGGGTGAGAGTGTTAAGGAAGAGATTGCCATTGCTGCACTGCTCCATGATATAGCTCATGCTCCCTTCTCTCACAGCAGTGAGAGAATTGTTAAAAAATATCTCAGGATGGGGCACGAAAGAGTTGAAGTTTTTCTCAAAGGCTCGGTTATAGAGGATGTTCTGGAGGAGATGGGGTACTCTCTCAGAAGAATTTCAGCTCATATTTCAGGAAAAAGTGGTTTCGAGATTGTGAGTGGGGATATTGATGCTGACCGGATGGACTATCTGGTTAGAGATTCACATTATACCGGAGTCGCCTACGGTGTCTTTGATATCTCGAGGCTGATGAAAACAGTCAGATTTGATGATGGGAAGATGATAATAACTGAGAAAGGCTTGAGAGCCGCAGAATCTCTCCTTATTTCGAGGTTCATGATGTATCCGACAGTTTACTATCATCATGTCTGCAGGATTGCCAGAAAAATGTACGAGAAAGCTCTTGAGAATGCAATTGAGGAGGGGTTTTTGAGAGCGGAGGAGCTCACAGTAATGGATGACTGTGAAATCCTGAGTTTACTGAAAAACTCAGGGGGTTACTCAAAGGAAATGATGGATAGAATTCTTTCAAGAAAGCTATTCAAAAGAGCAATCTATGTGAACATGGATAGAGTGGGTTTGAATGTTGAAAAACTCTCCGAAACGAGAGCTGAGCGGGAAATAGCAGATATGGCTGGGATTGATGTGAAGGATGTGATAGTTGATATTCCTCAGTACGAAGAGGTCAAGGAAATATCTGCAACGGTTGAAATAGATGGGAAAATCCTGACTCTTGAAGACTGCTCACCGATAGTTAAATCACTGAAAGAAGCGCAGAAAGAATCCTGGAAGCTTGGGGTTTATACTCCAGAAGAGAATCTCGATAGGGTTGGAAAGGCAGCAGTAGATTTTCTGGGCATAAAAAAGACTCCAAAACAGAAAAGGCTCGATGAGGTGTTGCACTTTCTGTGAGATTAAGTTTAAGTGATTTAATGCGATCAACCAAAATGATTTTATTGTTAGTAAAGTTAAATAACTTAAAATGTATCAGAAAGAAGAATATCGAAGAAATACTGGGAAGATACTTATCGCGCTGATTGAGGGAGAAAAGGATTTCTCATCACTTAGAGATCATACAAACTTGTCACCTCCCACCCTTTCCTCACATTTAAAGGATTTGCTGGAGAGAAAGCTTGTATCTTTTAGAAGGGATGGAAAAAGGAAGGTTTACTATCCGTTAGAAAGGGCGTACAACGATCCAGAGGTTAAGAGGCATTTAATTGGAGTATTCGAGGCTTACAGGATTTTTAAAGTGAAGAGGAAGTTCTGGAATGAGGTTGGAAAGAAGGCAGTTCAGCTTTTTAACATAAGTCCTGAAGCAGCTTTCTCATTTCTGGCAGCCATCTCAAAATACAGACCTGTTTTTGGAGAGGAAAGGTATGGAGATATTCTGGAAAGCATTTATCTCAGAATGACTGACGATTTCAACCAGCTTGTAGAAATGAAGAATACAGTTCAGGAGTTTGAAGCAAGGGGAATGGATGTAAAAAGCCTCAGGATGAAGTTTGAAAGCAAAATGAGAGATTTAAAAAACATGTATATTGCTCTTGGACCCCCTTTCAGCTATAAATGGCTTAAAATGATGGAAAGAATTGATATCTGAAACTTCAAAATCAAAAAATCTTTTTAAAGAAGTGGTATGAAAAGACATTCATGATTCCCGAACTTCTCAGAGAAAAGAAAGCGCAGTTTTTTGTTCAGTATGCTTCAAGTAAAAATGCGAACTTCTACTATGCAACCGGTTTCAAAATTCCCGATCCGGCATTCTATATGATAGGTGATGACGGAACAGACCTGCTTGTGGTACATGAGATGGAGCGAAGGAGGGCTGAGCGAGAAAGCAGGGTTAAAGAAATAGCCTCTCTCAAGGATCTGGGCTTTTATGAGCTTTTAAAAGAGCTTGGAGACCCATCCATAGCTCTTTCCCAGACACTTTTTGAGCTTTTAAGAACTCACGGTGGTAGAAAGATCCTCATACCACCTGACTTTCCATCTTTTCTCTCCTTTTACTTCAGGGAGAGAATGGAGGTTGAAGTGGTCGAAAACCCTTTTTCAAGAATGAGGGCAGTAAAAAGGAAAGAAGAGGTGGAGAAGATAAGAGAGACAAGTATGGCAATAATAAACTCCTTTGAATATGCTCTGAAGATTATAAGGAAATTGAAAAGCTGTGAGGAGCTGAGAAGTGAAATAGAAACCCATCTATTCAAAAATGGATTCATCGCTGAAGATACAATAGTGGCGAGTGGATTGCTGAGCGCCGATCCCCATAATTTTGGAAGAGGGGCAATTGAAGACCATATAATTATAGATATTTTCCCTCGTAGCAAAGAGCATGGCTACTATTCCGACTTTACAAGGACTGTGATGCTTGAAAAAAACCAGGATCTAGAGGAAATGCTTGAGGCAGTTATTGAGGCAAAGGAAAAAGGGATCTCAATGGTAAGGGATGGTGTCAGGGCGAGGGAAATCCACGAAACTGTCTGTGATATCCTTGAAGAGAGAGGATATTCAACGCTCAGACAGAAAAGCAGTGAAGGGTTCATACACTCAACAGGACATGGAATTGGACTGGAGGTTCATGAGGAGCCAAGAATCTACGAGAATAAAGATATCCTGCGAAAAGGAATGGTCTTTACGATTGAACCGGGTTTGTACTATCGTAAAATAGGTGGTGTGAGGGTTGAAGATACAGTTCTTGTAACCTCTGATGGATGCGAGGTTCTGACTCCCTTCAGGAATTTCGTGAGGGCTTGAGGTTAATTCAGAATCTATTTTTCAATCCTCAAAAGCTTTAACATCAACTTTTTAAACTTCTGCCTTAATTTAATTTCATGACTGAAGAGGTTCATGAGAAAACGATACAGGCTGGTAAAATCCTCAGAACTGTGAAGGAAGAGGTTAAACACCTCATCAAACCAGGGGTTAAGCTTCTTGAAATAGCTGAGTTTGTTGAGGGTAAAATAATTGAGCTCGGAGCAGAACCTGCCTTCCCCTGCAACATATCTCTCAACAGTGATGCAGCTCATTTCACACCTAAGAGGGGTGATGAGAGAGTTCTTAAGGAGGGCGATATTGTTAAGCTTGACATCGGAGCTCATATTGATGGGATCATCGCTGACACAGCAGTAACCTTTGACCTCGGTGATAATACCGAACTGATCGAAGCTGCAGAGAATGCCTTAAAAAGTGCAATTCAGGAAGTTTATGCTGGAGCCGACACATCAGACATAGGAAAAGCGATAGAGAAGGAGATAAGAGAAATGGGTTTTAAACCGGTCATAAATCTCACTGGCCATGGTTTTCTTCCCTATGTTGCCCATGCTCCACCAACTATTTTCAATTACGGTACTGAAAGAGGGGTAAAGCTTGAGGAGGGCATGATTATAGCAATCGAACCCTTTGCAACCAACGGCGCTGGAAAGGTTGGTGAGAGGGGAGAAACGGAAATCTATTCTGTTATTTCGATGAAGCCTGTTAGAATGAAAATGGCAAGACAGATCCTCTCAGAGGTTGAGAAGTATAAAACTCTGCCATTTGCTAAGAGATGGCTTAAAAAAGCTCCTGAAATAATAATAGGAAAACTTGTTAGAGAGGGTGTGCTGAGAAGCTATCCTGTGCTGGCGGAGATTGAGAAGGGGCTGGTTGCACAGGCTGAACACACGGTAATTGTTGAAGAGAATGGAGCGAAGATTGTTACATAGGTCTTAATTATTGCAAACGCATTCAATTCAGAACTTAAAGCCTGTCATTCCAGAAAAGAGAACCATTGCATTAAGCCTGGATGCACCGGGGACGGGATAGTCTCCATATCTCAGCTCAACCCTTGGAAACAGCCTATCAATATATGTTAGGCAGGAAAACATTCCGTCCATTGTGATATCCTCAGGGTTGCCACCGAAAAGAACAAGTGCACTTTTTGCAGTTTCAAGGTCACATCTGGCACTGAGATTTTCCTCCATAGCCTTAACAAGCAAATTTTTCATTCTCTCTGCTTTTTTACCCGGGTTTTCATCCTTTTTCCAGAACATTATTCTGTCGGCAATTCCCCTTTTGATTTCGGAGTAGGCATATCCAACTGCAGAAAGACCGCCTTTCATAAAGGAATTAAAAACATCACTTGTGTCAATAACGACCTCTCCGGAAACTCTCTTTTTGAGATCTATTTCTCCAACAAGGGAGAGCATGTTGAGTGAGTTGAGGATGAGATTGTTTACACCATCTCTCTCTTCAAAAAGGAGCATGAAGTGTGAGTAATCGGTAAGAACCTTTAGTCTCCGTCTTATCTCCTCATAATCTGATCCATATTCGAGGGTGGGCATCAGTACAAGCTGAATTACCGGGTCATCAGAAATCGAGAGCATTTCCTCACCTATTCTTTTTGCAAACTCATAGCTGTAGCTGTCCAGAATATCTGTTATGAGGAGAGTAGCTTCGAAAAACTCATTTCTCGAAAATATTGTGTTCAGCACGCTTTTACCGGCTTCAAAATCGTCAAGCCAGGCAGTGAACTTGTTAGATGGGGTTATATTCAACCTACTTAAGAAAGGATGCTCCTGATGTACTGCATAGCATTTGAAGAGTGAGATATTGTTTACTCTTTCACCTTTCTTATGAAGAAGCTCAACTATACCGCATCCTCTCTTTCCGAGTCCAAGAGTTAGTAGCCTCATTCTAATATCTTTTCTCCTGCTGAGGTTATAAATTATTTCTTATAGCAGTGATTGTGAAATGGGTTCAAAGCCAAGGAATTCAACCATTCGTATAATATACTGCTCTCTCGAACTCGCTCACACTTCCAAAGTTCTTTATAATCCTCAGGTAAAAATCATCCAGAATTCTGCTTGATGCTCCCCAGACGAGTTCTCCACCACACTCAAAGTTAGGTCCCCAGTCGGCAATCTTTCTCGATTTTAAAACCCTCATCAAGTCATCTACTAAAACCCTTCTCACTTCGTATGTATCAGGAATTATTTCCTGGCTGTCAAAGACACCAACAACGGGATGAATCTTTATCCTGGACTCTATAACCACCTTTGGGGAAAGATAACCTGGAATTTCAACCTCTGAAGCTTTGATGCCAAGTTCCTCCTCAGCTTCTCTGAGGGCTGTTTCCACAGGAGTCTCAGTTTCCTCTCTGATTCCTCCAGGAAAAGCTATGTGTCCTGCACTCCTCCTGAGGTTCTTCTGCCGCATAATCATAACAAGCTTGACTCTGTCCTCTATCATCAATGGAAAAAGAATTGCTGCAGGATTTTGTGATGAGTAGGAGAGTTCTCTATCGAGAATCTGCTTCAGCAACTCCTTCAGTCTATCTTTTTCTCTCTTCAGCAATACCACCTTTCAATAAAGAGTCAGCAATTAATTATTAAATTTTCTGAACTCCTGATTCAGGTTGAGTTCCTCAACCCCTTGGGTTTCTCAACCCCTTATACCGTACTCCCTTACAAAATAGTTCTTGAGATCGAGAGGATTTGAGAAATAGAAGATTCTTGAACTCCCGCATGCTTCAGCCATTCTTTCACATATTTTCCTGAAACTATCATCCTTTCCGAGCATGATTATTGATAATCTGGCATCCACACCTCCAAGCATCTTAGCCTCCTTAATGGCACACATTCCGGGAGAAAGGAAGGGATTGTAGCTTGATGTTGGTTCACCATCTGTAATAAGGAAAACAAGTCCAGTAGCATCTTTTTTCAGTATAATCTCCCTTGCTTTTCTGAGGGCAAGCCCGATATCGGTTCTACCCTGAGGGAAAAGATTAAGGATTTCTCCTCTTCTTATCTCCCTTGCTCTATGGTTGAATGCAACAACGCTCAGTTCCCTTGACTCTCTTTTTTTTATAGCCTCCCTCAGCCCTATTGCCGCCTCTATTGCACCGATGAACTTCTTTCCCCTCATCGAATCGCTCACATCTATTAGCATGACATAAAGAACCTTTTCCATGTGTTTTGGCTCTCTTGCAACGATATTTTTCTCATCAAAACTCATATCTCCACTCATTGCGCATTTTACAAGTGTCTCGGAAAGGTCAATGTTGTCGAAAACATGTGTGTTTGGATCGTACTCTGTAATTTTATGTCCAGAAAAAATCGAAATCCCTCTTTTTGAAGTCTCTTCGAGCCCCGGACATCTGACGGGTAGGTTTTCAAGAGCCAAGTTAAGAACCTTCTCTCCTATCAATCTTTCTGCTTCTTCGCTGAAGGTGATTATTCGTCTGTACCTTCTCCTCTCGTATCCCTGAATGTATCCTTCTTTTATGAGTTCTTCAACGATCTCCTCTCCAAGATTCTCGATTAGATCATTCGGGCTTAAATCCTCCTCGGTTATTATTCCGGACTGGAGTTCCTCCTTTATCTGGTTCCATGCCTTCTCTCTTGCCTCTCTGAACTCATCTAATTTGTCAACCCAGGAGGAGTCTGAGTATCCGAAGTTGGTTATGAGCTCTCTGAAGATGGAATCGAGCTTTTCAAAGTTTTGTATCGTTTCCTCATCTTTCAGATGGTTTTTGATGTATTCTTCAACCTTTATCTTCCTATCAGTTTTGGAATAGGGATTGAAGAAGGAGTAAAGGAGATTGCTTACCATCTCCTCGCTGAGACCATCCTCTGTATGGCACAATCCACATTCAGGTTTATCAGATCTTGACTCATCTTTAAAATCATCTTTAAACTCTTCTTTCTCCAGCATACTCATACTTTCCTGAGTCTACCTTTACAACCAGTCCTGTACATCTCCGGAGGGATTCGAGAGTTATTTCAAGAGCTGAAAGATACTCATTCCTGTTTGATGTAAGCTTTTCAAGGAAGGCGATGAGATTCAGGAAGTCAGAAGGTATCTTCACTTTCTCTACATCTATTGCTCCATTTCCGAGAGAGGATAGCTCTTCCATCATCCCTCCAAAAATCTCCTTTGGTATCTTGGAATATATTTCAACCGATGTTCTGTTAAGTGACTCTTCCATCAGTCCCTCGATTACCTCATCCTTTGTATCTGATTCTTCAAATTCAAGCTCCATCCTGCTCCTCAACCCGAGCTTGATGTTTATATATCGCTCACCATAATCTTTGAGCATCACAGCCTTTCTTCCTTTTCTCATTGCTGAGGCTTTGACATGGTCGAATATTTTTATCGTCGCTCTGCATGATGGTTCCACACCGATTCTGGACGCAATTTTCCCATCTTTCATTCTTGCCAGTCTGACAGCTCTCGCAATCGTTCTGAGGTGCCATTCGGGAATGCTGCAGCCACCATTCTGCAGAGTCATGTTTTTTAGACCAATCTGAATTTCCTCCTCAAGCATATCGGGTGGTCCGATGAATATTTCCTCCATTCTGTCCATAAGGGGCTCCTTTATGTCTGATGTCCCCCTGTAGTTTGCGGGATTGGTTGATGCAATGAAGAGTGTGTCTATTTTCATGGGTATTATATCGCCCTCTGGAGTCGTTATCTGTTTCTCCTCAAGAAGCTCGTGAAGAAGTGTTTGCATTGCAGAGGGTATGGCTCCGAGCTCATCTATATATGCGATACCTCTATGGGCTTTTAAAATCCTACCAGGGGTGAAAACCTCGGGGGAGTCTATGTCAAAACCCTCTCTGATCTTCTGTATGCTGAGACCTCCAATAAGCTGTCTGGTGGTCATCATCGGGTCTCCCAGAATCCTCACCCATTTTCTGCCCACCCAGGTAAGCTCTACCTCATTTTCTTCCATGATTAGCTTTTTGCAGGAGAAGCAAACTGGATTTGCAGGGTCATCGTGAATTTTACAACCTTTGACAGCGAGAAGTTTCTCAGGCAGAAGCTTTGAAATACTCTTTGAAAATGTTGTTTTCCCATAGCCTTTCATTCCTTTGAAAAGGATATTTGAACCACTCATCAAGGCGTTTTTGAGCATTTCTTTTTCCTGTTCTTTTCCAATTATTTCAAAAAAGGGGTCTTTCCCCTTTTTTTCGTATTTCAGGAGATTTTCACGAACATAATCCATTATACTTCTTGAGTGGTAATTTTTCAGTTCAGTGTTCCATATATCTACTTTCTCCCCATTGAGAATAAAGTCAGGTGAGCTTGATTCTGTTACTCTGACTTCTTCAAAGAGGTAATCTCCGGCTTTCTGCATATAGGATAGTTGATTCAAAATTATAAGTCTATTTTGGTTGGAGCGTTTAAGTAAAAAAAGATTAGGTAAAAATTTGGATTAAAGTTCTGCCTCAAAGTCTTCAACCTTGTATGGAAATTCCCTGACACCCTGATTTTTCAACACTTCCCTCGTGAGCAACCAGTAAACCAGAGCAAGAGCTTTTCTGCCTTTATTGTTGGTCGGGATAACAAGATCAACATTTTCTGCTTGGTTGTTTGAATCGCAGAGAGCAACGACCGGTATTCCGACATCGGTTGCCTCCTTTACTGCCTGTGTATCGATTGCTGGATCTGTGACAACAACGACATCAGGCTCTCTGTATTCACTCAGAACAGGATTTGTCAGGGTTCCAGGGACGAATCTACCGGTAATTGCCTCAGCCCCGACAATCTTCGCAAACATCCTTGCAGGTTTCTGCCCATATTGCCTTGCAGAAACCACAAGAATTCTTTCAGGCTTGAATTTTGCCAGGAACTTCCCTGCAGCTTTGAGCCTCTCGTCGAGCTGTCTTATGTCGAGAACATACAGACCGTCAGGCCTTACCTTATAGATGAATTTCCTCATATCTCCGCTCTTTATCTGTGTTCCGATATGAACTCCAGCAGCTAAGTATTCGTCAGTTGGTATCAGGTATTCATAGGCTGCATCTTCCCTAACCATGCTTTCTCCTTTTTCCTCTCCTTTAATCATCGTGAATCACCTACAATCTCTTTATTTTAATCATTGAAAGCTCATCTTCGCTCTCAATTCTGATAAGCTCATTGAGCTTTGCAATTCTCTCGCCACCAACAACACCAGTCTTTATTAATGTTGCGTTGAAGGCTACACTTAAATGTGCTATGGTTTCGTCCTCCGTTTCTCCACTCCTGTGGGATACCACAATATCATAGCCACTGTCCTTCGATAGCTTCACGGCTCTGAAGGTATCTGTGAGTGTTCCAATTTGATTTGGTTTTATGAGCACTGTATTGGCTGCTCCAGTCTCTATGCCCCTCTGGATCCTTTTTATATTCGTTACAAAAATATCATCTCCACAGACCATGCATTTTACAGCTCTTGTCAGCTCAGCAAATCCTTCAAAGTCGTTTTCATGGAGCGGGTCTTCGATGTAGAGAAGGCTGTACTTATCTGCGAGTTCACCCATGTATGATACCTGTTCCTCTGTCGTGAGCTTTCTGTCTCTGTAAACATACCTCTCTCCATCCCAGAGTTCAGTTGCTGCAACATCTACTCCCATCCTCATTTCTATGCCAGTCTCATCTTTAACCTTCTCGGTGGCAGATTTTATTATCTCGAAAGCCATTTCGTCACTTATCTGTGCAGCCCACGCCCCTTCATCGCCCTTTGCAGCGAAAATATTTCTCTCCCTCAGCTCTTCCCTTATTTTTCTGTGAGTCAGTGCGTTGGCAGTCTGGGCATCCAGGAAATTATCAGCTCCCACAGGAATAACAAGGAACTCCTGAATGTTTGTGGATCCTGGAGCATGTGCCCCTCCACCGATAACATTTCCAAGTGGGTAGGGCAACTCCTTTGCGAAAATCCCACCAAGATAAGCGTAAAGCGGAAAACCGGAAATTTCTGCGGCGAGTTTTGCTGTAGCTAAGCTTGCTGTTATTGCGAAGTTACCTCCGATCCCGGAAAAATTATTTGTACCGTCAATCTCCCTGAGAGTCTCATCGACAGTAATCTGGTCAAAAACACTTATACCGATAAGAGCTTTTGAGACCTTCTCCTGGATCTCGTCAATGAAGGAAACATCCTTTACGACAGCCTCCTCAGTTCCGGTTGAAGCTCCAGCAGGAGCAATTGCGGTAGCATAAAAATCCTCGGAGTGGACTTCACACTCCACTGTTCTGTTTCCCCTGCTGTCAAAAACGATTCGGTAAATTACATCCTCAATTATCATTCAGAACACCTCAGAAGAGTTCGTTATTCACAAGCCAGATGAAGTTGTTGGTTTTCCTTCTTACAGTTATAGGGATTGCGCTTTTCTCGAACTCCTCCTTTGCTATTTCGAGAGGGTCAGATTTGTCGGTGTTTATAAGGATGGGAGCTCCCATCGCAATTTGTAAAGCTCTCGCTCCGATAATTCTTGCCTTCTCAAAGCGGGTATACTCAAAGGGAAATGTTACCTTTTTCTGATTTGATTTTGCTTTAGCCGTAATTATCACCCCTTCATATCATGGGGCCGCCGAGATTTGAACTCGGGTAACGGCGTCCCGAACGCCGCAGGATGACCAGGCTACCCCACGGCCCCCTTGAATTTAGATATTTCCTCAATCACGGATTTGTGTGTGAGAAACATCCTCCTGCAGCAGTATCTTTCAAGCCCGAGTTCATCAAGAGCCTCTTTTTTGGATTTGCCCTCCTCAAGTTTTCTGTTGTACTCTTCCCAGAGGTGTCCGATAACCTTCCCGCATGTGAAACATCTCACCGGAAACATGAATACACCTTTATTCTCCACTATATTATTCTTTCTTTCAATCGAATTAAATTTTAAAATTAAAGAATTATCTGTATGAAGTCTGCCTTCTTTTTCTGGCTCCTCTTCCCATCTGCTTCTTTGGTTCCTTTCTTCTTATATCGTTCACGAGCAGTGTTCTATCGTATTCAAGATAGACTTTCCTCAGCTCCTCATCTCCACTCCACTCAACAAGAGCCCTTGCAATCGCTGTTCTGGCAGCCTCAGCCTGCCCCATAATTCCTCCTCCTCTCGTGTTTACATCGATGTCTACCTGACTTGCAAGCTCTTTTGCCATTATAAGGGGCTCCATTATCATCTTTCTTGCAAGCTCTGGATTGTAAAGCTCTACAGGAACCTTGTTTATCCTGACTCTACCTTTGCCGGGTCTTATGGTCGCTCTTGCAACTGCAAACTTCCTCTTACCACTTGTGAGAACTATCTTCATGTTTCCACCTCAAACCTGTAGCCAAGGAATTTGCTAATTTCACCAACTGTTACATATTTTTCAGCCCTGGATATTTTGCTCAGCAACGCCTCTTCTACCACCTCAGCGTCTCCCTTTATCTCTGCTGGCACACCCATGAAAACTTTGAGGTTTCTGTAAGCCTCTCTACCCCTTCTGCTCCTCCACGGTATCATCCCTCTAACGGTTCTTTTGAAAATCCTTTCAGGATGTCTCGGATAGTATGGTCCCTTTTCCTTACTGCCTCTGTCGAACTTCTCTTTGTATCTTTGAAATACCATCGACTTGTCTCCTGTGACCACAGCTTTTTCGGCATTTATAACCACTATTTTCTCACCATTCAAAAGTCTCTTTGCAATAACACTCGATAGCCTTCCAAGAACATGCCCGCTGGCATCAATAACCGTGAAATCTCCAAGATTATCAAGAATTCTCTTAACATTTACAACCACAGTCCCACCTCATGTGATTATTCTGACTTTATTTCCCTTTGGATTCTCCTCAATAAGCTGGAGAATGCCAATACATCTTCCTCCTGCAGACTCAATCTTCTCTCTTGCCCTCTCTGAAAATGAAAGTGCAGCTACGGTTACTGGTTTATCAAGATTGCCTGTTCCGAGAACCTTACCGGGAATAAGTGCCACTTCTCCATCTCTAGAATATCTCTGAATCTTTGATACATTTACCTCTGCCTGCCTCCTCCTCGGTTTTGATAGCATTTCGGCAACAACTCTCCAGATTTTTGCCTCATTTTTCACACTGCTTTCAAGGAGGCCATCTATTAATTTGATGAGGTTTGGATTTGTTTTTCTGTCCTGCATTTTTCTGATTTTACCCATAATACTCACACCCTATAAGCTTAATCTTGTGAAAGAGCAGTTTACCTGAGCGTTATTTAAAAGTATCTCTTGGGTTACATCGCAGTTTAGTCCCATTGTCATGCCACTTCTCAGGTTTATTAAGTTGTGCTTTTTACATTCGATAGATACTAATCGATTCGCTATTACTCGGATGCTCCCTCTATACCTATTGCATTGAGGAATCTCTTCTTAACAGCCTCCTTTATGAGTCTGCTGAGCACCTCCTTCTCGGATATCTCGCCAAATATTCCGAGAGGTATTTGGCCTCCTGCAGAGTGGGCATGCCCTCCTGCACTGCCAACATCACCAAAAGCCCTTCTCAGGACATCTCCGATGTTGAACCTCACATCTATGTTTCTTGCTGATAGGTGGACCACATCCTTGACGACACCAAAAACAAGAACCGTAGAGATCCCTTCAAGCTTGAGAAGATAATCTGCCGCCTGGGTTATTGCATCTTTCTCGTTTATGAACCCTGCAAAGGAAATCAAAACAGGCGGATAAACTTCCCTGTTCTTTATGGCAGTTCCCAGCACATCGAGGGTTTCATGGGATATTGCTGGGCCCTCCATTTTCTCGATAAGATCGTGGTCAACATAGGGGTAGAGTGTTGCAGCTGCTGAGAAATCCTGAGTTCTTGCGTTCCTCTTGAACTCATCTGTCTCACTTTTTATCCCGAAGAAAAGGGCAGTGGCAAGGGTTCTGCTTGGAACCATGTTTAGCTCAACCATGTAATTGGTCATTATCGTAGCAGTTGATCCTACATTCTCCCTTATGTCAACGAATTCAGCTTTCACATTTTCGGCTGGGTGATGATCTATCACGATGTTCAGGGTTATGTTATCAGGAATTGAGTTGTTGGCACCTATTGCGGAAGAATCAACGAGGGCAAATTTTCCGTATTTGCTCAGGTCAACTTCACCACCTTTGACAACCTCTATGTTCAGAAGATTTACCATGGCTTTGTTTTCCTGATGGGATATCTCTCCAAAGTAGATTATGTCAGCTTCGATACCCATGTTTTTGGCTATCTCCTTCAAAGCCATTGCAGAGGAAAGAGCATCAGGATCGGGATTGTCGTGAGTGAAGATGGCAAGCCTTGAGTCCCTCATGCTGTTGAGCACTTCTTTAAATTTCCTAATTCTCCTGAGGGTTTCTATCCTGTTGAGAGTTTCTATAGCCATTTTTGTCATTGCTGTAGAGGGGGTTATCACCGCATCAGCCCCACTGAACTCGAGTTCCTCCTTCTCTTTCGTACCGGGAGCCCTGGCTATTATGAAAACTGACCTTGAAAGAGATCTTATAAGCTGGACAGTCTTCTTGCTCAGCTCAAAATCAGGTAGTAGGAGGAATACAACGGAGATTTTGTTATAATCGAAAGAAGTGATAAATTCCTCGTCGGAAATGTCACCAATGATTGCATCGTAATCCTGATCCTTCAGAACCTCCACTCTTTCCTTTGACGAATCTATTGCAAGTACTTTCTTTCCCCTTTTTGCCAGCTCTTTAAGCACGCTGAACCCGAAGCTTCCACAACCCAAGAGAAGGTAATCAAAATCCTTTTCGCCATTTTTGAGTTCTGATGTAGATGATTCTGAATCTGATTCAACATTCACCTCATTCATTACAAGCAAAAGCTGAAGCAACAAGATATTTAAAATTATCTTGATATTTCATTCTATGGAACTCGATGAAATCGTGCTTAAAATACGCGAAAAATATTTTGAGAGAGATAGAGGATCTGGTTCGCTTTTCCTGCTTGCTGTTCTTTTTGAAGAGGTAGGAGAGCTGGCAGAAGCTGTGAGAAAAAATCAGAAAGAGCAGATAGGAGAAGAGCTCTGTGATGTTCTCTTCATGGTTCTCAGCATTGCAAATCTTTATGGGGTAGATGTTGTCAAAAGATTGATTGAAAAGTACATAGAGGATGATCCGAGTCACAGATGGGATTTACCTTCCTGACATCACTTTGCCTACATTGCTTTTCGATTTTATACTATCAATAACTTTGTTCTTCTTTTTTATAGCCTCCTCAACGGCTCTATCAACTTTTTTCTGCATTTCTTCAAAGTCAGGGGGAGTTAGCTCTCCAACAATTTTTTTCAGGGGTGTGTATGCAGACTCCCTGAATCTTGGCTTTAGAGGCATCTTTTCACCATCCTGAACAAAATAGGCTCCCTTACCTTTTTCAACCCAGCCCACCTTGTAGACAGGGACATTCACTTCTTTAATTGCCTTTTTAACCCTATCAGCCACTTCTGCTGGGGCGATTATCATCAGCGAGTCAATCGACACTCCCATGAAATCTATCTCAAGTTCATCCAACATTTTCAGAATTTCAGGATTGACTGCTTTTCTCGTCTGCTCGTAGTCGAAAACTAAAGCCTTTCCGGAAACCGAAGATATCTCTTCAGCATCTCCTCTTATTCCACCATTTGTAACATCACTCATCGAGTGAATTTCTTTCACAAGGTTATTACTGAAAATTGCCTCACAGGAGAGCAGGAAATCGATGTTCAGCGTATGCTCTATGAGTTCATGCATTGCGTAATATATTGCAGTGGTGACAATCGTCCCTCCACCAGCCCCCTCCGTAAGGAGGATGACATCTCCTTCTCTTGCATTTCTTCTTGGTGTAATATGCTCTGAAATTCCAACACATCCAACTCCGCCTGTCATTCTTTCTCCAATAACCATATCTCCACCAATTCTCAGTGTGCTTCCACTGACAAGAGGTACGCCTGTTAACTCACAAACTGCGGATATCCCGGCTATATGGTCGAAAATTTTCGAAACATCTCCATCATCTGCTATGTGTATATCAGAAAAAACCGCAACAGGCTTTGACCCCATCACATAAACATCTCTCATTGCAGCTCGGGTGACATGAAAACCAGCTACAAAGGGAAACTCGCTGAGTCTGGAATGAATCCCATCTATTGCAACGGATATGTAAACGCTTCCTGCCCTCACAACTCCTGCATCATCGAGGTCTTTGGTTGACAGCACGGCTTTACTCTCTCCAATAACTTCTGCGATCTTTCGGTGGACGTAAAAATCCCCTCTTCCTCTTGAACCTACCCCAAATTCACCCATTGAGACTCCAGAGCGATAATAATCAAGGATAAAATTACTTTTTGAAGTCGCATTTTTTACCTCCACAACAACTGCATCAGCCCATTTTTCAGCTCTCTCAATATCCCATTGCTTTATTTCAGCTATTCTTTCAGCAAGTATTTTCTTCACCTTATTTTCTTCCATTCTGGCAAGTGATCTCCTTGCAAAACCCTCAATATCCATTCTACCACCTTTGGAGAAAATTATCGGGGCTGATAAAGAACTTTACTGAAGCAGTTCTTTCTGTTTCATCGATTCATAGATGATTATTGCTGCTGCATTTGATACATTGAGGGAGTTTGTTATCCCATAACCCCTGATTCGCACAATAAAGTCACATTGCTTCCTCAGAGGTTTTGAAATCCCTCTGTCCTCTTCTCCGAATACAAGCACGACAGGAGGGGAGATATTAACATTCTCGAGGTTATCTCCATCGATTTCAGCACCGATAATTGAAAGTCCAATCTTTTTTGCTTTTCTGGCGCAGTTGACAAGATTTTCCTCTCTTGCAATCGGGATGTGGAAAACCGCCCCTGTTGAAACTCTAACAACAGCATCTGTAATTTGTGCACCTCTTCTTTTCGCAATTACAACACCTGCACATCCCAAAAACTCGGCAGTCCTTATTACAGCACCAAGATTCGCCGGGTCTTTGATTTTATCGAGCATAACGATGGGTGTGATGTTCTCCACAGCTTTTTTCAAAATAAAATCGAAGCTTGCATATTCAACGGGAGAGACATCTCCTTCAATTCCCGAAATTTTTTTTGGGATTGTAGGAATTCCCTTCCTTCTGCATTCTATAATGAGATTTAAAATCTTGGACGAGTCTGATTCAGGGTTGTAAAATACTCTGTTCAGTTTCCCGGATTTCAGAGCTTCGCAGACGGATATGTATCCTTTTACTCTCATGTTCACCTCAGATAGATTCCACCTTCTCCTGATTTAAGAGTTTTCACGAGTTTCTTTATGAAATCAACTGCTTCAATCTCCTCAACTTCATCAAAGGAAAACCAGCCCACATCCATTGCATCGCTTCCTGCTCTCAACTCTCCTGATTTTATTTCTGCAAAAAAATCTATGATAACATAGTGAAACCTTATGTCTCCATTTCTGAAGATTTCCTCGCTTACACATGCAACATCCTTCACCTCAATATCAAGTCCAGTCTCTTCCTTCACTTCCCTGATTAGAGCCGAATGAAGAGTTTCACCGAGCCTGACAACACCTCCGGGAACACTCCACAATCCTCTGTTTGGCTCATTAGCCCTTTTTACCAGAAGAATTTTCTCTCCATCTAAGATTACTGCACCTGTTCCAACGAAAGGGTAGGAGGGATACTTTCTTCCCATGTTCATCACCGTAGAATGCCCTCTATCTTCCCCTCCAGCCCTGAGAAGAAGTACTCCACAGCTATTGCGGCGAGGAATATTGCCATTAACCTTGCAACTATATCTGAGCCGCTTTTTCCGAGAATTCTGATAATCTGGTTGCTGTAAACATGGGTGAGTCTTACAACAAGATATGTGAGAAGTATCCCGAGAATAACCATTGCTTTAAACAGGATGGTTTCTGCAGATGAGTAAAGAACTATTGCAGCGGTTATGGCTCCTGGACCTGTATAGAGTGGTAGTGCTATGGGGAAAACTGCAAGGGAATCAATATCTATACTCTCCTTACCCTTCTCCACATATGCTTCTCTTCTCCTGCTCCCCATCAGAATATCGACTGAAACTGCAAAAAGGAGAATTCCTCCGGCTATCTTCAGTGAGTCAACTGTAACCCTGAAAAAATCAAGTACGTATCCTCCTGTAAGGGTTACAATGACAAGCATCGCTGCTGCTATGACAGTAGCCTTTTTGGAGATTCTATTTCTATCCTCATCGGATAGAGATTCGGTTACAGCTATGAACATCGGTATATTCCCGGGAGGGTCAACGATGATGAAAATTGTTGTGAAAGTTGTGATGAAAAAACTCAGATAGTCCATTTCAATCCCCCATATTTCTGAAAATATCAATCGCCTTTGCGGTGTTCTCCAGCAACTTTATGGCTGACTTTTGAGTTGGAAAACCACCAAGCCCGCAGTCCGGACCGACATACCTTAGATTTTCTCCAAATATACTATAGGTTCTCTGAAGCCTTTTCAGGATATTTTCAGCACTCTCAATCTCATCAATCGCCTTCAGTATAAGATTTTCGTCTTTCCATGCATTTACTCCATGCATCAGGTTGAATTCGGCTATCATGGAATCTATATCTGTTCTGGAAATCCCCGCTCTCAATCCTTTTTCGTATGATTCCAGTTCTTCTGCATCTACAAATTCAAGGGCTTTCTCATCCTTTGCAGTTTCAATGCCTATCACATCTATTGTTTTGACATCCAGCAGTTTTTCATAGTAAAGCGGTGCGTGGAGGTGAATCTGAACATCCACATCAAAATCGAAGTTCTCATAAGCAAGCTCAAGCTGCTCGGGAGTGGGTTGCAGCTCTGGATTCAGACCAAGACTTGGGTCATCGATGCTTACACATGTAACATTTAGTCTTGAATCAATTGCATTCTCAACAAACCTTGAGAGAGATCTGGAAATGGAGGAGAGAATATCATCATAGATTACACTACCGAATTCGGATAGATAAACCTCAAAAGGTCCCGTTATGCATACTCTCACATCTCCTCTGTACTCAATTTTTTCAAGGGATTTGAACTCAGGAATGATCGCATGCTCTTTTTTTATGAGATAAACATCTTCCTGAAAAGCCTCATCCTTTATGAGCTCTGAGAACATTTTGACCATATCTCTAAACTGAGGGTATGTTGGCACCTCAAGGCCCGATTTTACTTTCATTATGAAAGCTCTCTGTGCCATCTCCTCGAATTCCTTTGTATTCAGATTCTCGTCCGCCCATGGTCTGTCAATGCCATCGGGCAGAGGGAAGCTACCAATATCATCAAATCTCATCCAATCACTTCCTTCAGACATCCTTGCTTAGTCTTCCTGCCATATTTAATTAAACTTACGCAGGTTTAAATTTCCTCCAAGTATTGGCGGGTAATCCAAATATTGTAGCATAGTGCATGTACGCATCAAAGCAGGTAAACCTAAAGTTAAAAAATCTCCCGATTTATTGTCATTATGGAACTGTTATTTTCGAGCATGTTCCTCTACGAGTACGATGTGGAGAGCATAGCGAAAGCATCTGAACTTTCAGGATATGATGGTATTGAGTTCTGGGTTGAAACCCCCCATTTCTGGATAGACAGACGTGAAGAAAAACTTGAGACCATCAGGGAAAAAATACTAGCAGTCCATTCTCCTGTTCTGGATTTAAATCCTGTTTCCGTTAATCGTAATCTCTGTGAACTGACATTGAAGGAAACACTTTACTCGATTGACCTCACAAAAAAGCTGAATGTGAAGGTTGTAACAATCCATGCAGGGAAAAGGAGTGCCCTGAGAGAACCGGTTTGGGCAGATTATGCATCCCTCAAGAACTATCTGAGAGTATGCTCAAAGTATTCAAAGTTGAAAAATGTGATACTTTGTCTTGAAAATTCAGAACCAAAAGTAAACTATCTCTGCAAAACACCTGAAGAAGTACTTGAAAACTTGAAAGAATTCAATCTTGGTTTTACCTTTGATTTGAACCATGCAACCAAGAATTCAGAGCTCAATGCGGAGGGTTTTCTGGACTTTTTCAATAGAATTGAGAACATTCATGTTAGCGGTTATGACAGTAAAGGCAGACATGTCTCATTTATAGGCTTTGAAAGGATTGAAAAGCTACTCAAAACTCTTTCAGAAATCGGTTATGATAAAAAAATAACGGTTGAACTTGATGATCTGGGTTTGAGAATAGGTAAATTCAACTTTGAAAAAAAGGTTGAACTGCTTAAGAAAGAAGGCAGATATCTGAGAAAGTTTTTCAGGAGATAAGAATTACTGTTGGAGGATAAGTTTAAACCTCTGGGCATTTTCAAACATGTTTTTGTTGTTGAACATAACATAACAGCTCCTCTCTCCTCCTATGGAATCTCTCAATTTTGTCAGCTCCTCCTCGGAGTAGTTGTGAGAGTAAACGATTCTTCTACCTTCATACCTTCCATGGAGTCTGAAATAGTTTATATC
The DNA here is from genome assembly GCA_002494625.1 of Archaeoglobus sp. UBA234. Taxonomy (GTDB): domain Archaea; phylum Halobacteriota; class Archaeoglobi; order Archaeoglobales; family Archaeoglobaceae; genus Archaeoglobus_A. Next base: position 197,484 of record DACH01000001.1, on the reverse strand, counting down.
TCCAAAAAGAGGTTTTGAAATCATTGGATCAACACAGTGAACAACTCCATAATCCTCAAGCCTTTCCTTGGCTCTCATTAGTGACTCCTCATCCCACCCTCTTGGCTCCCATATCAGTATGAAACCCTTAATGGAACCGAAAAAATCCTGCATGTTGCTGATATTCTCCTCTGAACAGTGGAAGGAGAGGGGAGTCTGGAAGAGGATTTTCTTTGCTTTGAGAATTCTGGCAATCTCTTCGGTTTTCTCCCAGGCTTCCATGACTTCGCCCGAAGGTCTGAAAAATCCGGTTTTTTCAGCCTTTATTCCAGCCTTTCTGTAAGTGGGGCTGGATGGTGGATGTGTTATCAGCTGAAAAGCCTTTATAACAAACTCAAAGTCAGAATTTATTTTATCTGCCTCTTTTCTCCATTTAATAGCAGTTTCTGGATTTGGTGGTTTGTAAAATGTTTTCTGGACTTCAACAACATCAAAGGAGTACAGATATTTTTTAAAAGAAACGGGAAAACCGCAGCAGCCGGTTTTCACCATCATTTTCGAAAAATGGATTTAGAAATCATCTGAAGTAACCAAGATCCTCATCGCTCTTCCACTGCTGGACTGTTGCCTCCTGCATCTCTCTTATCTGAGCAACTAATCTCTCCATCTCCCTTGCCCTCTCGTCGAGTGCCTCAACACTAACATTGATGTTGAGCATCCTCATCAGAACATCCAAAACAGCCTTTGCACTTTTTGGATCGACCATGTAGCCTGATGTGACACCCATCAGACAGGCAGACTCAATTCCTTCGAGCTGTGAAACACCAAGAATTAAACCTGATGCACCGATTATCCCTCCACCAGGCTCGCCCTTTTCAAACTGAATTCCATAGGTGGAAAGTTCATCTATCAGCTTTTTGCTGTTTGCCGCACCGAGAACATAGGGTTCCTCTACAAGCTTACCTATACCATATCCACCCAGTGTGTATATTCTCTTAACGCCGAACTTTTTTGCAATGTCTATATAGGCATTGACGAGTTCAAAGTGGCCTTCGCTGCTGATACTCTGAAAATCACCGACCAGAATCAGCAGATCTGGAGCACTGTCAGATGCTCTGTGTAAATAAACTTCATTTTTTGGCATTCTGATTGTTCCATCCTCTTCCACCATTACCTGGGGTGGGAAGTGGTGAGAGTAAATTTCGACAACCTTTTCTGCGTTCAGTTCTTTTACTAAGTGGTCCGCAACAAGCTTTCCAACATGTCCTATCCCGGGTAAACCCTCTATCATGACGGGGTCTTTTAAATCGAATTCTTCCGGTTTTTTCAGGTATCTTACATCAACCTTACTCAGCATAAAATCACCTCCATCAATTTCTGAGGCTGAAAAAGCCCTTTTCCATTCTCAACTTTATCCTGTATTTCTGATAGGGATCCTCGGGTGAATATTTTGGGGGGATTGGAATTGAAGTTCTTTCCCCACAATCGGGGCAAATATCTTTGAAAGTATATCTTGCACACTTTTTACACTTCCTCATTTTTGTTTTCATATTTAGGAAACTCCATCTAATCGCTATAAAGGGTTTTTTGTTAGTCACGAAAAATTTAGGGAATTGGTTATGCAGCCTCTCTGATAAAAGCCCCCTCACCACCGAGTTTCTTTATCTTTTTAAGAACCCTATCTGTTGCACTTTTCAGTACCTTCTCGGCTGATTTGTAATCCTCTCCTTCAAGAATGATTCTGTATCTTGGAGCCCCAACATATTCTATTTTTAGCTCGATATCCTCAGCTTTGACCTTGTTTATCTCCATCAATGCCTCCTTTATTCTCTCTACCCCATCAGGAGCATTGCTTTTAAGTTCAAGAAAACCTCTGATTTTTATCTTCTGTGGCTTGATATTTTCATGGGCAATCTCCTCTATTGCCTTTGCAAGGTCCTCTCCGGCAATCTTTGAAATACTCTCTGCACCCTCATATATTGTCTCTTCGAAGGCATTGTAAAGAGTGTCAAACTCCTCAAGAAGTTTCTTCCCGATTTTTACCAGCTCATTTCTTGGAACTTCAGCTTTCTCTCCTGCTATTTCAAGCCATTTAAATGCTCTTTGCTCACTCTTCCATTGCTGCATCTTCTCTCTTCTCTGTCTTTCATTTACATCCTTTATTGACAAATCTATGTGTCCTCTTTTCGGATTTATGTCGAGAACTTTGCAGACGACTTTCTGACCTTTTTTGACATAGTCTCTGATATCTTTTATCCATCCTGCGGCAATTTCGCTGATATGCACGAGACCCTCTTTGTTCTCATACTCATCAAGGGAAATAAAGGCTCCAAAGTCAAGAACTCTTGTTACAGTGCCAACAACAAGCTCACCTTTTGTTGGGTATCCAGACCTCCTGATGACAATTTTATCGTTATCTGTTTTTTTAGCCATGAGAGTCAGTTGTAAAATGGTAATTTAAATATTCCTGAATAGGGAGTGGGAGTGGATGAATTGAGTGGATGGATTGAGTAGAAGCCTTGAATAAAATTTAGAGAATAACACTCAGAAACTTCTGTGTTCTGGGATTCTTCGGATTTCTGAAAATCTCTTCCGGAATACCCTCTTCAACTATTACTCCTTCATCCATAAAAATCAGTCTGTCTCCAACCTCTCTTGCAAATCCCATCTCGTGGGTTACGACGAGCATAGTCATACCATCTTTTGCCAGCTGTTTCATCACATCAAGAACTTCCTTAACGAGTTCAGGATCGAGAGCGGAGGTAACTTCATCGAAGAGCATAACCTCAGGGTTCATAGCGAGGGCTCTGGCTATTGCAACTCTCTGTTGCTGTCCACCACTCAGCTGAGCTGGATATTTGTTTATCTGATCTCCAAGACCCACTTTGTTCAGGAGTTTGATGGCAGTCTCCTCTGCTTCCCTTTTGTTCATCTTCTTGATTTTCAAAGGAGCAAGCATGACATTCTGTAGGGCTGTGAGATGGGGGAAGAGATTGAACTGCTGAAAAACCATTCCTATCCTCTGACGAACCTTGTTTATGTCTATTGATTTATCTGTGATATCGACACCATCGAGAAGTATCTTGCCATCAGTTGGCTCCTCAAGCCTGTTTATACATCTTAGAAGGGTTGACTTTCCGCTTCCTGATGGACCAATTATGACAACAACTTCTCCCTTTTTCACCTTCATGTTGACATCTTTGAGAACTTCATTCTCACCGAAGCTTTTTTTCAGGTTGATTACTTCAAGGAGGTAACTCATCTCTGGTATTTTTTGTAGGTTGTTTTATGAATTTTTTCATTCTACCAAAAAAGTGGAAGAATATTCGTGGTTTGTATAATATTCCTGAGTTTTTTCTAAGGATGCTCCTTCCTCAGGTACAGATTTCTGCTATAAAACTTATAAAACCTTCTCTTTTCCTGAAAAATCAGGATTGGAAGGATTAGAAATCTATTAAAAAATAGGTGTATTACTGTGTTTATTTCACTTCGTAGGTTCCAAGCCTTTTCTGTGAGTAATCAACGAGTCTGCTGAGTGGTATGGTCATCATGAGGTAGAAGAGTGCAACACCGAGGAAAGGTGTCCATGCATTGAAAGTTGTGTTTACGATCTGTCTTCCAACTCTTGTGAGTTCTACGATGGATATTACCGAAAGCAGCGATGAGTCCTTTAGCAGGGCTATGAACTCATTTCCCAGTGCAGGAAGGATGTTTCTAAATGCTTGGGGGAATATAACATATCTCATTGCCTGGAGGTAGCTCATACCGAGCGATCTTGCAGCCTCCATCTGTCCGGTCGGTATGGATTCTATTCCTGCTCTGACAATCTCGGCAATATAAGCTCCACTACAGATACTGAGTGCGATTATTCCAGCGGGTTCAGGACGAAGATTTATACCTATTGCCGGCAGTCCAAAGTATATTATCAATATTTGAACGAGCAGAGGTGTCCCCCGGATAATCTCTACATAAAGTGTGGATACTCCGAAAAACACAGGATTCTTTGAGACCCTTGCAAGCCCTGCAATTGTGCCTATTATCAGTCCGAAGAGAATCGACAGTGATGTGAGTTCGAGGGTAACAAAAGCTCCAAAAGCGAGATCAGGGAGTATTCTTACAAAGAGGTCGATGTCAAACTGTCCAACACCAGCCATACTGATAACCTTTTACAAAAAAATAAAGAAGGGTTTTACTGCCCGAACCATTTGTTGTAGATCTGGTCGTAGGTTCCGTCCTTCTTCATCTCCTCAAGTACTTTATTTATTGCCTCAAGGAGACCCTTGTTATCCTTGTGAACGGCTATTCCATAGTATTCCGGCTCGAATTCTGGATCTTCGACGACTCTGTATGTTTCAGGATCTTTTTTGGCTGCAAGATAAGCAACGAAGTTGTCTATAATTGCTGCAGCTGCATCTCCCTTCTGGATTGCCATCAGGGCTTCGGGAGTACCTTCGAACCTTATGATCTCAAGCTGAATACCCTTTTCCGTTAATTTCACTGCTGCAAAATCACCTGTTGTACCCTGCTGAACGGCAACCTTCTTCCCTGCAAGGTCTTTAACTCCGTTTATAGACTCATCCTTTGCACTCGTGAGGATGACCTGTTTCGCCTCAAAATACGGATTGCTGAAATCAACCTGCTTTGCCCTCTCCTCTGTTATTGTCATTGCCGAACAGATAACATCATACTTTTTAGCCTGAAGTCCGGGTATTATTCCATCCCATGCAGTGTTAACGAACTTTACCTCAAGCCCGAGTCTTTTTGCGACCTCAGTCATGAGGTCGATATCGAAGCCGGTATATTCTCCTGTTTTCTCGTCAGTGTACTCAAATGGTGGATAGGCAATATCGCTTCCGACAGTCAGCACACCGTCAGTTACGAGGTCATACGGTTTCTCTTCAGCTGCAGGAGTTGTTTTCTCTTCAGCTGCAGGAGTTGTTTTTGGTTCCTGAACAGACTTCTCCTCTTGGGCGCATCCAGCAAAAGCTATGCCTACTATCAGCAAAAGAACCAGAAGCAATCCCTTCATTTTTTTCATAGTCTCACCTCTCAGGTTGTGAGAATTGCATATTATTTTAGTCTTTCGAATGTATAGTGTTTATCATCTATTGCAAACGATCAAAAAATTTTCATGAGAAAATTCTGTGGAGGCAGCATTATTTATTTTACATTTTTTACATAATAACTTTCTTATTTAATCTGTAAATAAAAAAAGGCATTTTAATCAGACATCAATTTTTATCTGATGGATGAAGGTTTGAACTTCCAGTCGGTAAAAAGGAAGTTTTTTCTTGTAGCAAACATTGCAAGAACATCCGAGTTCAGTCTTAACGATCTACCAGGAGCAGGCAGAATGGATATAGTTTGTAGATTTATCGCCCAGTCCCTCTTCATCTCCCATGGTGTGAGGAGGGATAGTGCAGCAATTGTAACCCTTCTGGGTGAACCAGAACCTCCAAAGACAGTTTTGATAAAGGGCGATGAAGTAAAATACATGTCACCTGACGAAAGGAACATTGCAGGTCTCCTGAAAAAAAGCCTAAGGTTGAAGGTGGAAAAGAGCTGGAAGAAATCATCACCGGGGATCTATATTTCATCCAAGGATGTTGAAGAAGTTCTGGACTGTTTTCAGAGTAGCAAAATAGTGTATCTGAGAGAAGATGGTCAGGATCTGGTAAAGAACATCAGCATCGATGATTTCCTCTTTGTATTAGGGGACCACATCGGAGTTCCTGACGAGCTCGAACAAATAATAATTTCAAAGTCAGACATGGTGGCATCTCTTTCTCCCATCTCCCTTCAGGCTGACCAGTGCATTATTATCCTGCACAACATCCTCGACAGAATAGAGAGGGGGTGGTCTTGTGGATGAAGTAACACTCCACATAAATGAGGCGGTGAAGTATGGAAAGAAGATGTTTGAGAGGGGATTGATAGATGGAGCAAGCGGAAACATGAGTTTCAGGGTTGGAAACAGGGTTTTCATAACGAAGACAGGAGTAAATCTCGATGAGCTGGACAGTGACTCCTTTGTTGAAGTTCCTGCTGACAGCAATTTGAAAATTTTGAAGGAAAGGAAAGCATCCAGCGACTCACTTTTGCACTTGAAGTGCTATCATAAAAGCACCTTCAAAACAATAATTCACTGTCATGGGATTTACAATGTCGTTCTATCTCTCAAAAAAGACTCTTTTGAACCATTGGATCTGGAGGGAAGTCTCTTTCTTGGTAAAATAGAGTTTGTTGAAGGGATTTTCATGACTCAGGAGTTTGCGGAAGAAGTCTCAGAAAAGCTCTCTTCAAAAGGTTTTGCAGTTGTAAAAGGGCATGGAATCTACACTGCTGCTAATTCCTTCAGACAGGCTTTCAACATTGCAAACTACATTGAACACTCCTGTCAGATAGCCTATCTTCATGACCTTTTAAAGGACTGAAGCGGACTTGCCATAGGTTTTTCTGGAAGCCTGTTAATCTTGACCTCTTGAGCACGGGTGTTATAAGTCCATCTTTCATTTTCACTTCTCTATCTCTGGGTTTTTCGAGGGGTGTGGAGCTGAGGAGATCGCCCACAAATATTGGTTTGATCGCACCAGACTGCACTTTGTTTTTTCCTGATTACTTTTGATATTTACTTTTAGTACATCCACCGTGTTTGTATTCTTCTCCAGTTCCTCTAAAGTTAAGCAGTAGGTTTAAGTATGGTGGCAGGTCTCTTTCCCGTCATCAAATAAGGATACAGAGTATAAACAATGTGACTTTTAAGGCTATTATAAAACAACGGTTCAATCAGGTTTCCGATTTCATCGCCTTTATTTCATCCATATCGAATTTCTCAACAACCTCATTAAGCTTCTTGAACCATCTATCAAGCTCATCTTTCAGAATTGTTTTCAGAACATCGATATCAATCGGGTTGTATATGTACTTGTATCCTCCATGTTTGAGAATCCTGTATTCTCTCTTCACCAAACCCTTTTCGAGCAGTGTCTGGAGGCTTCGATAGACACCACTCCTATCTTTTTTCATGATCTCCGAAAGTTCATCCACCCCAACACCCGGATTTTCAATCAGGGTGAGATATACTTCAAGCTCGGAGATTGTGAGTTTCAATACACACTTTACAATGTGCTCGAAATCCGGTTCACTTACCTCAAATAACCCCGTAGGTCCATCAGTTGTCACTGTAACACCCCCTGGTAACAATAACTTTTCACCTTCACAGTTATTAATCTTTTTATATTTCTAAAGATGTTTTCAAACAAATGATTTTTCAATTTTTTTATTGTTAGACTTTAATTTTTTAAAATTTAAAAATATAGGAAGCTCAAGCTCAGATTTCAACCATTATGAGGGCATTTTCAACCTCTATTACCTCAACCCCCCTTCCTTCAACCGTTTTCTCGAACTCGAACTCGAACCAGTCAGCAAACACCTCTATTTTCTCACCGTTTATGTCAATCTGTATGCTTCCACTTTCAATGAAGTCTGTCAATTCTTCGTAACTCATTTTGTTTATCCTTTTCACAACCTCTTTTGCCTTTTCTCTGAGTTTGGGACCTATTATGTTATATCTGGGTTTTATGCTTGAAATTCTTGTCCCTATTACGGGCATCTCAGAAAGAACCTCAACTTCTGAGTTCACAGCACCGGCTATGTCTCTGATATCGAAATCATTTTCGGAGTAGAGCATGACTTTTTTCAGTGGAGCGTTAAGTGCCATCCCTTTTTCGTGTTTCATCTTTCTTATTTCTGCCACAATGCTTCTTATTATCTCTCCTTTTCTCTCCGCCTCATCGTTGATTAACCTGTTGTCTTTTTCAGGGTACTTCTGAATATGGACACTTTCAAATCTCCTTCCTGTTACCTCACAGAATATTTTCCAGCACTCCTCAGCGAGAAATGGTGTGAAGGGTGCGAGCATTTTTATCATCGATTCCATTACTGTATAAAGAGCAAATTTTGCACCCCTCTTTTCATCCTCATCTCCTGAGTAAAGTCTGTTCTTAACGATCTCAAGATAGTCATCGGCAAACTCATACCATGCAAAACTCCTTATTGCCTTTATTGCCTCATCAAATCTGTATGCATCCATTGATTCGTTTGCAACCTTTATAACCCTGTTCAACCTTGAGAGAATCCACCTGTCAGCATCTCTTAGAAATCTTTCATCTCCCTCTGGATTATAGCCTTTGATGTGTGGAACAGCAAATCTGAGCATGCTCCAGAACTTCTGTTGAAATCTGCTTGCAGCCACAATATCTTTCCATGTGAATATAACATCACTTCCGGTTGAGCCGCTTGCCGCCCACTGCCTGAGAGCATCAGCTCCGTATTTCTCTACAACCTCTTCAGGGGAGATGATGTTTCCAAGGCTTTTGCTCATTTTCCTTCCATCCTCTCCGAGAACCATTCCATTTATCACAATCTCATGCCAGGGTATATTATCAACAAGGGCGAGAGACCTTAGTATTGTGTAAAAAGCCCAGGTTCGTATTATATCATGTCCCTGTGGTCTGAGATGTGTTGGGTACTCCTTATGCTCCTGAGGCCAGCCTGTGATTGCAAGAGGCGTTATGCTCGAATCCATCCAAGTATCAAGAACATCATCTTCCCCGGTAAATTCAACAGAACCACAGGAAGGGCATGGTGTATTGGGGAAATCCTTTGTGGGATCAACGGGGAGCCACTCCTCCTTTGCAACAATCACTTCTCCACATTTCTTGCAGTACCACGCAGGTATAGGGGTTGCGAATATCCTCTGCCTGCTGACAACCCAGTCCCACTCCATGCCTTTAACCCAGCTTACAAGTCTGCTGAACATATGGTCAGGGATCCATTTTATCTTCTCTGCTTCCTTCAGAATTCTATCATGCTCTACTTTGACAAACCACTGTTCCTCAGCTATTATTTCAACAGGGGTTTTGCATCTCCAGCAGGCTCCAACATTGTGTTCAACTTCCTCCTGTCTGAGCACTCTTCCCTCCTTTTTGAGGTCTTCCAGAATCTTCTCTCTCGCCTCCTGAATCGTCAGATCTTTGTACTTGCCAGCTTTATCGTTTAGCCTGCCGTTCTTGTCGAGAATTATTCTCAGTTCAAGGTTGTGCTTTTTCCACCATCTTACATCCTGTCTATCTCCAAAGGTACAGATCATAACCATTCCTGTTCCAAACTCTGGATCTACCTCTTCATCCTCAATAATCCTTGCCCTGTATTCTGTTGTGGGAATAACCACCTCTTTGCCAACAATATCTCTATATCTATCGTCATCGGGATGAACGGCAATTGCAACACAGGCAGGAATCAGTTCCGGACGGGTTGTGGCTATCACGACATCATCGTCAAATTTTATGTAGCTCAGTTTTGTCCTTCCGGATTTATATTCGATTTCAGCGAGGGCGATAGTTGTCTGACATCTCGGACAGTGAATTACCGGGTGATAGGCACGGTAGATCAAACCCTTTTCGTACATTCTGACGAATGAGATCTGGGTTTTTGAGTAGTATTCAGGATACATTGTGATGTATTCCTTACTCCAGTCAACAGAAAAGCCAAGTCTCTTCATAGTCTCTTTCATCTTCTTTATATTCTCTTCTGTGAATTCAACACAGAGTCTTCTGAAAACATCCCTTGGAACATCGTTCTTGCTTATCCCATGCTTCTCCTCAACCTTAACCTCAGTAGGCAAACCATGACAATCCCATCCCTGGGGAAACATAACTTCGTAGCCTTTCATTCTTTTATATCTGGCTATGAAGTCTATATAGCACCAGTTCAGGGTGTTGCCTATGTGAAAAGAGCCTGTGGGGTAGGGAGGAGGAGTGTCTATGATGTAGTGAGGCTTTTTGGAATTCCAGTCAAAGTAGTATATTGAGTCTTCTCCCTTCTTTGAGTCCCATTCCTCAGCCCATTTTCTTTCGACCTCATGCACTCTGTACTCTTTATCCAGTTCAATGATAACTTTATTATCTGACATGGTTTCACCTTTTTTATCCTTTCAATGATTTTCCCATTATTTTCACCTATCACATCAAAGTATGCAACTGACATCTGATGAAATGTATTAAAATTTGAGGTGGTAGCCGATTTTAAATATTTATCTAAATCTCAGTGGAACTCAATGAAATTAAATCTTCGCTACAAAATTACTAAGGACGCCTATACCCTCGATTTCTACCTCAACAACATCTCCTGGCTTTAAGGCTCCAACCCCGGATGGGGTTCCGGTTGCTATGACATCACCTTTTTTCAGAGTCATGATTGATGAAATGAACTCCAAAAGCGTGAAGGAGTCAAATACCATGTTGGATGTTCTTGAAGCCTGAACGACTTTTCTGTTGAGGTATGTTCTGATCATCAGATCGAGAGGATTTACTGATTGCACGATGTATGGACCAAGAGGTGCGAAAGTGTCGAAGGATTTACCCCTTGTCCACTGTCCATCTTTGAACTGCAGATCTCTCGCTGTGACATCGTTGAAGCAAGTATAACCGAGAATAAAATCAGGGGCATCATCCTTAGAAACATTTTTGCACTTTTTCGAAATTACGACCGCAAGCTCCCCTTCGTAATCAACCCTTTCGGATTGGGGTGGGAAGATAATCACATCACCATCTCCGATTACCGCCGATTCCGGCTTCATAAAGATGATAGGCTCCTCAGGGACGCTTTTACCAAATTCATCTGCATGGTCTCTGTAATTAACTCCAACACATATCAGCTTTGTTGGCTTTACAGGAGGAAGAAACTTCACAGCCTGAGAAGGAAATTCAAGACCATCAAAAAGCACCATTCCATTTTTCCTGTCTCCGTGAAGCTCAAAGAAACCCTCATGAATCTCTCCTGCGTAAAGAAATCTCCCGTAGGCTTCCATAAAAGAACGAATTGAAAAGGATATATTATTCTTTCTGGAAACATATTTTCCTAATCCATGGCTCAGGGAAACATAGCCAGAGTAAGGATAAAGTTATAAGTAGAGGAGAAATATTTTCAACACCTTCACTCTGAAGCTAACAATCAAAAGTAATCCACATTCCAGAACCTGAAGCTTCAGATTCAGATTGAGAGATCAGGAGTTTGAGAGTTAATTTCATAACTGGAAGGGGGTGGTGATGATGGAAATTTCGTGCATGGTCATCTCTCACAAAAAAGCACCAGTTGATATTCTTGAGAAGGTATGGCAGAAGGATTTGAGATCAGTAATTGAGAAGATGCTCTCGCTTAATGAAATAACCGAGTGTGCTGTATTACTGACCTGCAACAGGGTTGAAGTTTATGTCACAGGAAACGGAACTGTCAAGGCTTTGAAGGATTTTGCATCGACCCTCTCTGTTAAGGAGGATTATGTTGAATACCTCAGTGGTGACGATTGTTTGAGGCACATACTGAGGGTAGCATCCGGACTTGAGTCGATGATGGTTGGTGAGGATCAGATTTTGGGTCAGATAAGGGAGTACCTCCATCTGAGCAAGAATTTCGGAGGAGCGGGAAGATATATTGAGTCAATATTCTCCAAGGCAATACATACTGGCAGAAAGGTAAGAACCCTGACAAACATAAATCAGGGGTCTGTGAGTATTGGATCTGCAGCGGTTGAACTTGCTGAAGATATTCTCGGGAGTCTTGAGAATCGAACTGTTCTCCTTATTGGGGCAGGTGAGATGGGCAGTCTTGTGGCAAATGCAATTGCAAATAGAGAAGCCTGTACAATTTTGATAGCAAACAGAACCTTTGAGAAAGCAGAGCAGCTTGCCGAGAGGATTGGTGGAATAGCTGTAAAATTCGATATGCTGGAGAAATATATGACAAAATGTGATGTTGTAATATCTGCCACCTCAGCGCCTCATTACATTCTGAAAAAGGAATTTGTTGAGAGAGTTATGGATACCAGATTCAGCTCAGGAAACGATTCAGAGGTTCTGATCATTGACATCGCTCTTCCCCGGGATGTGGAGGAGGATGTGAGTGAGATTGAAGGGGTTAAACTCTTTACGATAGATGATTTGAGAAAGATCAGTGATAAAAATCTGGAAAAAAGGAAAGAAAAGATACCATTTGCTGAAAAAATAATAGAGGAAGAGCTATTGAACTTGAAGAATACCTTGAAAGAGATGAGGGCTGATTCTGCCATAAGTTTGATGTACTCTTCTGCAGAGAGAGTGAAAAGAGAGGAGATAATAGAGCTTTATAACAGGCTCTCTGCCAGATACAACATCAATGAAAGTATACTCCCCGTCTTAGAGGATTTTGCAAATTCCCTTATAAAGAAGTTCCTCAGAATACCAACTGTGAGGCTGAGAGAGGCAGCAAGAAACGGAAGACCGGAAATTATTGATTATGTTGAATATCTCTTTGGAGGTGGAGATTTTGTTTCCAGTAACAAGGATGAGAAGATTGAGAAAGGGAAAGCTGAGGGGGATGTTGAGGGAAGTTGAAATAAAAAAGAACGATCTCATAGTCCCAATTTTTGTTGATGAGAATATTCACAAGCCTGTTGAAATCCCATCGATGCCATCCTATTACCGCTTCCCACTTGATTCTGCTGTTGGAGAAGTTGGAAAATGCCTTGATATGGGCTTGAAAGCCTTTATACTCTTTGGAATTCCATCTTACAAAGATGAAAAGGGAAGTTCTGCTTATGACCGAAATGGAGTAATTCAGAAAGCTGTGAGAAACATAAAAAAGGAGTTTGAAGATTCGGTAATCATAACGGATGTTTGCCTCTGCGAGTACACAACCCACGGGCACTGTGGAGTTGTGGATAATGGGAAGATTCTCAATGACCCGACTCTTGAGCTAATCTCTGAAACCGCATTGAGCCATGCTGAGGCTGGAGCGGATATTGTAGCTCCATCGGGTATGATGGATGGGATGGTGAGGGCGATAAGAGAGAAGCTTGATGAAAATGGATTTCAGGACATCTCAATAATGAGCTATTCTGCAAAATATGCATCGAGTTTTTACTCTCCCTTCAGGGAGGCTGCCGATTCAGGTTATACATTTGGAGACAGAAAATCCTACCAGATGGATATTCACAACAGTGATGAGGCTTTGAGAGAAGTGGAACTTGACTTAATGGAGGGTGCGGATATTGTTATGGTAAAGCCAGCTCTCTCGTATCTTGATATTATAAGGAGAGTTAAGGAGAATTTCAATGTGCCCCTTGCGGCATACAATGTTAGTGGAGAGTACAGTATGGTCAAAGCAGCCGAGAAAATGGGCTGGTTAGATGGAAGACCCATTGCTTACGAAATACTTACTTCCATAAAAAGGGCTGGAGCGGATCTTATTATCACCTATCATGCAAAGGAGATTGTTGAAATTTTGTGAGGTGGGATTCATGGGTGGAAAGAAGTCAGAGCATCTGTATGATGAGGCTTTAAACCACCTTCCAGGTGGTGTGAGCAGTCCTGTAAGGGCTGTAAAACCCTTTCCGTTCTATACGAAAAGGGCAGAAGGTTCAAAGATTATGGATGTGGACGGTAATGAGTATATTGATTGCTGCATGGCTTATGGGCCTTTAATTCTCGGACACTCAACTCCGGAAGTTAAGAGAGCAATAATAGAGCAGCTTGAGGATGGATGGCTTTACGGAACACCAATCGAGCTTGAGATAGAGTATGCTAAGCTGATAAAGGAGATATATCCTTCCATTGAAATGCTGAGATTTGTCAACTCCGGAAGCGAGGCAACGATGAGCGCTCTCAGGCTTGCGAGGGGATACACAGGAAGAAACAGAATAGTTAAGATTGAGGGGAGTTTTCATGGGGCGCATGATGCGGTTCTTGTTAAGGCTGGAAGTGGGGCAACAACCCATGGCGTTCCAAACTCCGCTGGAGTCCCAGAGGACTTTGTCAGAAACACTCTACAGGTTCCCTATAATGATATTGAAGCTCTTTCGGAGTTACTTGAGAAGAACGAGGATGTTGCATGTGTGATTCTTGAGCCTGTAATGGGTAACTCAAGTTTGATTCTTCCCGGAGAGGGTTACCTCAGAGAGGTCAGGAAGATTACGGCTGAAAATGATGTTCTTCTTATCTTTGATGAGATTATAACTGGCTTCAGGGTTTCGATTGGTGGAGCTCAGGAGCTCTATGGTGTGAAACCAGATATAACAACACTCGGAAAGATTGCTGGGGGTGGGCTGCCCTGTGGGATTTTTGGAGGAAGAAAAGAGATTATGGAGCAGATAGCACCTTCAGGGGCGGTTTATCAGGCAGGTACATTCAGTGGGAATCCTCTCACACTGAGAGCAGGGTATACCACAGTTAAATTCCTGAAAAAGAACCCTGTTTATGAATACCTTGAGAAAATAACCTCTTCACTGATTGAAGGAATAGAGGATGTCGCTGTATCGAGGGGTTACTCTGTTCAATCACTGGCATCGATGTTCTGCCTCTATTTTGGGAAGAAACCATCAAACTATCAGGAGGCGCTGGAACTTGACTCAGGCAAATTCGTGGAGTTCTTCTGGAAGCTTCTTGGTAAAGGTGTGTTTTTCCCACCATCCCAGTATGAGACATGCTTCCTCTCCTACAGCCACAGTGAGGAAGATGTAGAGAAAATAGTGGAGGCTGTAAGAGAATGTCTGAAAGAGTTGTAGTGGGTACAAGAGGGAGCAAGCTTGCTTTAGCTCAGGCTGAAAAGGTAATCAGGGATTTAAAAAAAGCAGGTTATACTGTTGAAATTCAGGTAATAAAAACATCAGGGGACATAATGAAGGATAAACCCCTCTATACCTTCAAGAGTGGAGCTTTCGTGAGGACTATTGATGAAGCGCTTGCAGATGGTGAAATAGATGTTGCAGTACACAGTCTCAAAGATGTTCCGGTCGATAGGGTAGAGGGGACAGTAATTTCAGCTGTTCTTGAAAGAGAAAGCCCCCATGATGCATTTATCTCTCGTAATGGAGAAAGAATTGAGGATCTTGACTCAGGATCTGTTATAGGAACTTCAAGTTTGAGAAGAATGGCGCAGATAAGAAGATACAGACCTGATTTTAAGATTAAGAATCTCAGGGGGAATCTGGATACCAGGATAAGAAAACTCAGGGATGGAGAGTACGATGGAATAATTGTTGCTGAGGCTGGTTTGCTCAGGCTTGGAATTGATGTAATCTATCAGAGGATTGAGCATTTCATACCATCAGCCAATCAGGGCATCATTGCTGTTGCAACGAGAGAAGGCGAGGAGGATTTGGTCTCTTTCATGAATCACAGGAAAACTTACCTTGTAGCCATGGCTGAGAGGGAAGTACTCACTCAGATTGGATTAGGATGTTCTGTACCTGCAGGCATTCTTGCAGAGGCTGAAAATGGGGAAATGAGGTTGAAGTGTGAAATTCTGAACACATCTGGTGAGGAGATTCTGGCAATGCAGAAAGCTTTTGAATTCAATTTTGAGGAAGGTTTTGGAAAATGTACAGCTTCAGTACTGAAAAATGTAATCGAGGAGGCAGCTGAATTTGGGAGAGATATTAAAGAAAAGCTCGGGGATGAAATAAAATCTATTGAAGGGAGGTATCATGGAGAATAATTCAAAGAGAGGAATAGTTTATCTGATTGGAGCAGGACCAGGAGATCCCGAGCTTTTAACCTTAAAAGCTCTGAAATATATCAAAGAAGCTGATGTGGCACTTGTTGATGATCTGGTTGGAGAGGAAATCAGAAAACTGGTTTATAAAGAATGCAAAGAGGTAATAGAGGTAGGGAAGAGAGAGGGAAAGCATAAAAAAACTCAGGATGAGATAAACCAGCTCATGTTTTCCCTTGCATCCAGGGGTAAGAAGGTGGCAAGGGTTAAGGGGGGAGACCCCTTTATTTTCGGCAGGGGTGGTGAAGAGGCAGAGTTTCTCGCTGAAAGAGGGATAGAATTTACAGTAATCCCCGGTATATCCTCGGCAGTAGCGGCTCCGAGCTTTGCAGCAATACCGCTCAACCACAGGAAGTTTGATCCGGGAATTCTTATAATGCCCGGTAAGGAGAAAGAGGGTGAGGAGAGGATAGACTGGAAGGCTGTATCGGATTTGAAAGCAACTATTGTCATTCTGATGGGTGTCTCAAACTTAGAAAAAAATGTGAAAAGGCTGATTGAAAATGGAAAGAGTCCTGATACAAGGGTTGCAATAATTGAGAGTGCAACAACAGAACGGCAGAGGGTGATTGAAGGAAAGCTATCTGAGATTGTGGAGATTGCAAAAAAAGAAGAGTTGAAATCACCGGCAGTTATAGTCATAGGGGATGTTGTCTCACTCAGGGATAAGCTCAGGGGGAGTTTTGTCAGGCCATAGTCAAAAGCTCTGGAATTCTCCTTTTTCCCGTGTATATTTCCAGAGCCTCAACGATTCTTCTTTTAAAGCTCTTTGAAGGCTTCCCTGTAATGATATTTTTGCAGTAAGTGTCAACATAGACATAGTATTCATTGTTTCCATATTCAAAAAGAGCAATCTCATCTCCCCTCTCTTTGATTGTGAAAGGGTATAGTTTGCAGACAAAGGGCTTTCTTCTCTGGATTCCACAGTATCTTCCTGTCTGGAATGGACATTTGCCATTTATTTTCTTCAAGTAGTACTTCCTTTTCTCCTCAACAACTCCAAGTCTTCTGAATCTCAGGTATTCTCCATAGGTGAGGGGGACTTTATAATCTCTGCAACACCTCCCACATGCTGTGCATTTCCAGCTGTGAATCCTTGTCCAGGGGAGTATCATATTGATAAGTAGTGGTTTTTAAAAAAATTTTTAGCGGACTTTTGTCAATCCTGGAACTTACGTAAATTTCCTCTGATTAACAGGCAAAAAATTTAAAAATTGAAAGCCAGATTTTTCTGGAATTGCAAAAAAATCTCCGGGGTTAAAAATACCTGAATTCTAAGCATTCAAGAAATCGGGGTGTATGTATGGAAACGAAAGTTGTGGAACTGTTGCTTACAGCAGAGATATACAACAGATTTGAGGAGCTAACAGAGGATGATATACCAAAAGAGATAAGGAAGCTCCTGTATAGAAAAAATGGCATTTCAAGACCTCTCGTAATCAGACAGGATATTGCGAGAGAATATGCAGGTGATATAGAATGTGTAAAATCTCTCCCCTTTGTTGATTTCAATGAATTCAGCAAGCAGTTCAAAATAACTTCTTTTGACCTCTCTGTGAAATGGTTTGCAAAAAGAGGTGTAGATCTGATAAGGAGGAATCCCGTTCTTGCCTATTATTTCCAGAATTATGATTCTCTGGATATCTCGTATGAAGAAGCGAAGAGAATGAACAAACCCAAACACAGTGACAGAGAGTGGCTGAAGGGAATTCTGACCGAACTTGAAAACAATGAAGAAACAGCCGAAATGCTTGGGCTCGTGAGGATATACTCTCCTGAGGATATTCGTGTTGATTTCGGAGAGGTTGCTTTGAATGAGGAACAGGCACAGGAGTTCAGGAAAATTGAGGTTGCCCTTGAGAAAAGAGATTACCTGAAGACAATCGGTGTTATCGAAGTTGGAAAGCTTCTCTTTATCGGCCCTCCCGGAACAGGAAAAACAACAACGGCAAGAGCACTCAGCAAAAAGCTCCATCTTCCCCTTTTGGAGGTAAAGCTCTCAATGATTACAAGCCAGTACTTGGGTGAAACATC
Organism: Archaeoglobus sp. UBA234; assembly: GCA_002494625.1. Lineage (GTDB taxonomy): Archaea > Halobacteriota > Archaeoglobi > Archaeoglobales > Archaeoglobaceae > Archaeoglobus_A. Next base: position 179,883 of record DACH01000001.1, on the reverse strand, counting down.
CAAAAACATCGAGAAAGTCTTTGAGATTGCGAAAAAGCTGAATCCATGCCTGCTCTTCATAGATGAGTTTGACTATGTTGCCAAAACTAGGACAAGTGACGAGCATGCAGCAGTTAAAAGAGCGGTCAATACCCTTCTTAAATCAATCGACGAGATAAATCTGGTTGAAGATGGTGTGGTGCTGATTGCTGCAACAAATCATCCAAGCCTGCTTGATTCAGCGGTCTGGAGGAGATTTGATAAGATTATAGAATTCCCTGAGCCCTCAGAAAAAATTAGAAGAAAGATATTTGAACTTGCACTTTCCAGAATTTCCGGGAATTTTGATGTAGGGGAGCTTGTTAGATTGACTGATGGATTCACAGGAGCGGAGATAAAGCTGGTGGTAAGGGAGGCAGTTCTGAATTCACTGCTCTATGGAAGTGAGGAACTTACACAAAGCCTTCTTGTCCAGGCGATTGAGAATGTGAAGAATAGACTGAACTTAAAAAGCTCATACTGAGCATGAGAGTTGTACTTCTTGGCACCGGGGATTCTCCTGGCACACCAGTCATGGGATGTCATTGCAGAACCTGTGAGGATGCGAGAAACAATGGGTGGGAGAGGACACGATTTTCCATCCTTTTTCAGAGCGAAGGAAAGAATATTATTGTTGATACATCTCCTGATTTAAGAACTCAACTTTTAAGAGCCAACATCGATTCGGTTGATGCAGTTATCTGGACCCATTGCCACTATGATCATTTCGCAGGTTTTGGGGATTTCTACAGGGTTCAGACTAATGTGAATGTTTATACCTCAAAAGAGGTTCATGAGGATATCGGGAGGTTCATGCAGTTTTTGAAGTACAGAAAGATCGTTGTTGAGAGCTATAAACCCTTTGAGATAGGTAGAATAAGGTTTATACTGGCAGATGTCAACCACCCTCCATTAAGGAAAGCCCATGGCGTAGTTGCTGAATGGGAAGGATACAAGGTGGTTGTATCTGGAGATACGAATCGAGATATTCCCAGAAACACCTTAGAGCTTTTCAAAAACCCCGATCTCTTTATTGTAGACTCAATAGCTCCTGAGGGCTTCAAGCTCAGAAAGCATATGAATGCTGAAACTGCAATGGCTCTTGCTGAAGAGATTGGAGCTAAGAGGACAGTTTTCACCCACATAGGACACTTTTACCCTCCCCACAGGGAAGCAAGCAAAATCTATCCGCTTGGCTATGATTTTCAGACTTTTGTTTTTGGAGAGGATGCGAGCCTTGAGATGTTTTAAAAAGGCTTAAAGAGGTTTTAACAGAAAAACCTTAAACCTCAGATTCAACCCTTCTTACATGCGAAAAGTTATCGGGATAGATATAGGTGGAGCGAATCTCAAGTACTCAGATCCTGAAGGTAATGGAAGGATAATCTACTTTCCTATGTGGCTCAGATTCAATGAGCTTGAGTCAGCTCTTTCGGAAATAAAGAAAGAGAGTGAGGCGTATACTGCTGGTGTTGTTATAACTGCAGAACTGTCAGATGCCTTTGCGTCAAAGAGCGATGGAGTGGTGAGTATAGCTGATACCGTGAAAAGGGTTTTTGATAAAACATTTTTTTTGGATATTGATGGGGAAATTACGGAGGATATTGATGAACCGCTCAGATACTCTGCGAGCAACTGGATTGCATCGGTCAGTTTTTTAATGGGGGAATTTGATGAATTCCTGTTTATCGATATTGGCTCCACAACCACCGATATAATCCCTGTGAAAGGAAAAATTATGGCAAAAAAGACAGATTTTGAGAGGATGAAAAGAGGGGAGCTTTACTATGCTGGAGTCCTGAGAACACCTGTCTACTACATCATGCCAGAATACGATGGTATTTTTCTCGCATCAGAGTACTTCGCATGTATTGGGGATATTCTCGTGCTTACAGGGGATATTGATGAAAGCCTTTATACAATTGATACACCGGATGGCAGAGGAAAAGGCAGAGAAGACTGTATGAGGAGGATTGCAAGGCTCTTCTGTGCGGATGTGGATGAAGCTGGAGAGGATTTTCTAATTCGATTTGCACTCAATTGCAAAAACAAACTTTTGCAAACCCTCGCATCAATGATTGAGTTACAGATGGAAAAATATGGGTTGAGAAAAGTCATTGGATGCGGTATTGGTGAATTTCTGATAAAAGAGGTAACTAAAAGCCTCGGATTCGAGTATATATCCCTTAAGGAGGAGTATGGGACACCTTCTGACTTTTTCCCCTCTTTTGCAGTGGCAAATCTGATTGGAAGGGTGGAGAGATGATTGTTGTAAAGCTTGGTGGGAGTGTAATAAAAAAATGGGCTGAGATTGTTGAGGCGCTGTTAGAGGCAGGAGGAGAAGTAGGGGAAAAAATCTTGATAGTACCAGGAGGAGGAGAGATAGCAGACAGAATCAGAGCAATGAATGTGGATGATGAGAGGGCACACTGGATGGCTATATCTGCGATGGAGATTAACTCCCACATCCTACTCTCCCTCTCCAGTAAGCTTGAGGAAATCTCAGCAAAAAACTTTGAGGAGATTGATTTTGAGGGTGCTGGAGTTCTCCTTCCCTATTGTTTTATGAGATCAAATGATGAACTTCCACACTCCTGGGATGTGACCTCTGACTCCATTGCTCTGTGGGTGGCTGGAAAACTTGGGGCTGAGGTGGTTATTAAGGTCACAGATGTTGATGGAATACTCAGGGATGGAATGCTTGTTGAAAAAATTGATGCTGATGAGCTGACCTTTGAGTCATGCTTGGATCTTTACTCCCCTTACTTGATGAAAAAATACGGCATCGATGTTTTTGTCTGCAACGGACTTTATCCCCAGAGGGTAAAAGATTATATATTGCGAGAAAGGGCAATAGGAACATTCGTAACTTGTGCTGAAAAGAAGCGAAAAACTGGAGGGAGGTAATAATAATGGAGATTCACAGATGTATATCATGTGGGGAAAATCTGATTGGAATAAATTATGTAAAGTTCCCCTGTCCGATTTGTGATGAGACAATATATAGATGTAAAAGGTGCAGGAAACTGGCAAACGCTTACAAATGCCCAAGCTGTGGGTTTGAAGGTCCTTGAAGGGGTGATACGATGGGCGATGTTGTGATGAAGCTGAAGGTAATGCCAAGGGATGTTGAGGTCGATCTTGATGAAGTTTACTCAAAGATAGATAAAGTCAAAGGTGAAAAAATAGACATAAGGGATAAGAAAATTCAGCCTATAGCATTTGGTCTGAAAGCTCTCGTTATAATGGCAGTTATGCCGGATGAAGGCTCTATCGGCGATGAATTCGTTGATAGAATAAGGGAGATTGAAGAAGTTGAAAGCGTTGAAATTGAGTCTGTCGAGCTCCTTTAACCTTGTCTATTTTATTGTTTTCAATTTAAAGCAAAAGTTTTTAAATAGCTCTCATACCCTTTTATCATGTCCCGGATAGAACCAATTCAGATTGTTACACCCCCTCTTGCTGCAAATGCCTATCTTCTCCTGACAGAAACCCCTGCTATTGTGGATGTTGGAGGAGATTCGGCTTTTCTACTCGATGCAGTGAGAAAATACATTGAACCGAAAAAGATTGAATACATATTCCTCACCCATTCGCACTTTGATCATGCATCTGCGGTGAGTGACTGGAAAAGCTGGTTTGAAAATGTCAGGGTTGTGCTTCATAGAGAGGAGTACTCTCTCCTTAAAGCTCAGGGTTTTGCCTCAACAGTTTTTGGAATTAAGTTCAAGCCCTTTGAGCCAGATGTAATGGTGGATGGAGGAGAGGTTTTTGATCTTGGTGAGGTGAAACTTGAAATAATCCACACCCCTGGACACTCTCCGGGGAGTGTATGCCTCTATGAAAGGGAGAGGAAGTGGCTTTTCAGTGGTGATACGGTTTTTCCCCATGGAAGTTTTGGAAGGGTTGATCTGCCAGGTGGTAGCTCTTACAAATTGATCGAGTCCATAAAAAAACTGACTCAGCTTGATGTTCACAACCTTTATCCCGGGCATGAGGATGAGGTTATCGGCAATGCAAATGATCACATAAAGCACTCACTGGAATTTGCGAAGATGTTTCTGTAGATGTTTTTTACAATCTGTAGCGGCTTTGACCTCATTGGGAAAAACTATTATACAACTTTGAAAGATTTTTTATCTGAATGGGCATCGATATCTGCTTGGTTGAGCTGAAAACACCGGAGAACATTGGCTTCATAGCCAGAACAATGAAAAACTTTGGTTTTGAGAAGCTGTATCTTTACAACTGTCAGGTTGGTGAAAGTTCATACATCACAGCAAGCCATGCTGCAGAAATACTGAGAAATGCTGAGAAAATAAACAGCCTTGAAAGACTTTTATCGGAAAAGAATCTTGTCATAGGGACGACAGGAATAACAGGAGTCAAAGAAGAAAGATATCTGAGAAGACCAGTTTTTTATCCGGATGAATTAAGGGAATTTTTGAAGGGAAAGTCAGCATCAGCTGTAATTCTTTTCGGAAGAGAAGATTACGGACTATCCAATAAGGAAATTGAGATGTGTGATGTTATTGTTACAATTCCCACAAATCCGGAATATCCTGTAATGAATGTGAGTCATGCAGTAGCTGTTATCCTGTACGAGCTCAGAAATGAGACATACAGAGTGGAAGAGAAGTGTTATGCAACCGGTGAAGAAATTGAAAAGCTCATAGAATATTTTGAGGAACTGTTAAGGGAGAGCAGGTATCCTCCACACAGGTTACCGAGAACGCTTCTTATGCTTAGAAGAGTTCATAAAAGGGCTTTGATTACAAAAAAAGAATATTCGACCTATCTTGGAGTCATTAGAAAAATAAAAATATATCTCCAGGAATTATATGGGGAGAGAAACTATTAGCGGGGGGAGTTGTGGTGAGTAATGGAAAACAGATATTTGACAAATGGTTATTTATTCTGATTGCCGGTATAGTTTTCCTTCTCGGTTTGATATTCTACTTCCTGACCCCCCTGCTCGATGGAATACTGATGGGGATTGTTTTTGCATATGTTGCCAAGCCACTGATGAGAAGACTGGAGAAAAAAGTGAACAGATTCGTAGCCTCACTGTTTTCAACCATGATAATCCTCATTCCTGTCTCAATTCTCCTCTTCTATGGGATATTCCAAGGGGTTACGCAGGCTATAAACCTCATAACCCATCAGCACGAGTTTCAGACTCAGATTATCAGTGTTCTGAGGGATGCTGGGGTTGGAGAAGAATATATTGAGCAGATAAAAGCGGTTTTTCCTCAGATAACCGGGTTTATTTCAAAAAATATCCTGCAAGTTTCTGCCATAAACATGACTCTCCGCTTCATAACCTTTATTATGAACTTTTTCATATCATCAATAGTATGTTTTTATATCCTGCTCGATGGTGAGAAGTTCATTTCAAGAAGCATCAGAATTCTGCCGGAGGAATACAGAAAAGGATTCTCAAAATTTGTTGAAGAGATCGACAATGTCCTGTTTGGACTCTGGTTTGGAAACTTTGCAGTAGCTGTCATGATAGGTATAGCGAGTATACCATTTTTCCTTGCTTTTGGAATTCCATACACAGCTTTACTGTCTGGTTTAATATTTCTTGCAGCTTTAATACCTGTTTTTGCAGAATGGATGGTTTTGCTACCGGTAGCATTTTATCTGGCACTTAAAAGCATTTTTTCGGCAGCATGGTTTCTCATACTTGGCTTTATCTTCCTTTATCTGATTCCCGAGATTATTCTCAGACCATATTTTGTTGGTTACACCTCCAAAGTCCACCCCCTTCTCATTCTGCTGTCTTTTTTGGGAGGGGGGCTTGTTGGTGGAGTCACGGGATTCTTCTTAGCACCAATGCTTGTTGCGATCGGTACAGCTCTGTATAACTACTACACAAGGTAAAACTACCGGAATGAAATTTATCGGATCTAAAAAAGAAAAGTGGTGTAAAATATTAAACAACTTTTTCTGCCACATGGGGTGGAAGAAGCTTAGTTAGAACTTTCTGATCTGTAATAACACCAACGGGTTTTCCACCATCTGTCACGACTAAGATCCTGACATCCTCGTCCCTCATAAGTCTTATTGCTTCCTTTATTCTGGTATCCTTCTCGGCTGTTACAATCTTTGGTCTCATCACTTCTTCCACCTTTGCATCGAGTTTATCTTCTGCAAGAGCTTTAACTGCATGGTCGAGAGTGAAGATACCTATGAGGTTACCGTCATCCTTGACAGGCATGCAGTATATATTCTTCTCGCTGAGCGTTTTTGCAGCCTCTCGGACCTTCGTATCTTTGTGTACCATAACAACTGGTGTTGACATATGCTCGCCTATCGTATCCTTCGGGAGGGCTACAATACCTTCTGTGTCTATGACAATGGTGTTGGCTGTGTCATCTCTCCCGCTAACTTTTCCGACGATAATAAGTTCATTTACTGGGGTGGGACCGATTATAATCCTATCTCCAACGGAAATTTTCTTTACATCTCCAACAACTCTTATTCTTGCCTGACAAACCTCGGGATGAGAGATAGACGGAAAGTCAATCTCCTCAACGGTTAAATCTTCAAGAAGCTCATCATTTCTTACAACAGGAACTCTGACAGATTCTTCAGGTCTTGTTATTGATAGCATTTCGTATGCCTTTGCAGTGGGTCTGTAACCCCCTTTCGGACCGGGTACACCCTCAACAAGCCCGAGCGCTCTGAGTGCCTGCATCTGATTCCTGACTGTTCCCGGGTTTCTGTTAATGAGCTCAGCAATTTCCTCTCCTTTAATTGATAATCCTGTTTTTCTTTTATACAGAGTGATCAGCGCGTATAGGATATCTTTTTGAATCTGGGTAAGTTCAAGCTCCATTCAGATTACCTCCTGAAACTTTTCTGAAGTTTAAATGGGAAGTGTATAAATAATTTTTCTCTGATATCCAATAGAATGGTAAGAGAAATCTTTAATTTATGGATTAAATGCTGATTCACCCTTTATTTTATGCAAAAGACAGTCCGTTTAATTTGAGACTATAATTGTTAACTATCGATTATAAATAATTTGAAAAATAGGATGTAACTCCAGCAACTATTTAAACCATCTCCTGAATTTTATTCGAGATGGAAGAAGAAACAGTGGAGAAAAAAATAACTTTTGAACCGAGGAAACTTCCGACTGTCCTGAGGGCAGAGGAACTTCTCGATAAAGCCTTCAGGAGAGCTTCAAAAGTTAGTGGGAGAAATAAAAGAGAGCGAGCGATAAATAAACTCTCAACTCTTTCTAATGTTTTTAGAGATTATTTCAGCAGGATTATCACATCCCATCCAAGCTATCAGAACCTTCCCGATTTTTACAGGGAAATAATTGACACTGTTGTGGGTATTGGAAACCTCAGAAAAAGTCTGGGGGCTTTAGCATGGGCAGATACAACCATTCAGAGGATTATAAATAAAAGTTTGAGAGAAATCAGAGGGGGAAAAGAGCCAGACACTGTTCTCAAATCGACATATGGCAGAATCTCTTCGATCATAAATCAGGTTGGAAAAAATCTTGAGTTTCTGAATCAGGCTAAGCAGATAATGAGGGAGATACCAACACTGAGTGATGAGCCAACTGTTGTTGTTGCAGGTTATCCGAATGTTGGTAAGTCGAGCTTTGTTTCGACTCTATCGACTGTGAAGCCAGAGGTGGCGAGCTATCCTTTTACAACCAAAAAGATATTCGTTGGAAAAGGAAAAATAGGCGGGAGAGTAGTTCAACTTATTGATACACCCGGATTGCTGGACAGACCGATTCATAAGAGGAACAGGATTGAGAAAAAGGCAATTCTCTGCCTGAGACATCTTGCGGATTGTATACTTTTCATAATCGACCCGACTGAAACATGTGGTTACTCTGTTGGAAGTCAGTTATCTCTTCTGAAGGAAATCGAGAGGGAGTTCTCCTCTCCTGTGATTTCTATTTACAGCAAAACGGATTTGCACACCCTCAGAGATAGACCCGGGTTCTCCACCATCACTGGTGAGGGTATTGAAGAGATAGCACAGCTCATAGACAAAGAACTTGAAAATAAGTTCAGGAGTAAAGAAAGAGATATGCAAGATAGCCTGCTATAACTCCTGAGTTCAGGAAGGGCAGTCCAGGATGTGCACCCTCTTTTGTCTCGACAGTGTAGATCAGGAGGAATAGCCCTATTATACCTCCGATTAATGTGAAGAGAGCTGATAGCTTGATGAAAAATAAATAGGAAGAATCTGTGAAGACCTGAACTGATACAACGAGAATGTTGGGTATGACAGCATCTCCAACCCCCATGAAAACAGCTTTCTCTCTTGCATCCTCAAGATTTTTCAGTCTGAAGTCTCTTGAGAAGGGAATTATGAACAGTAAAGGAAGTTTCATCCTTGTTATTGAATCTGCAAGATCCACCATATGCCCGGTTTTGTAAACTGAGATAAAGTCGTAGATCGCAAGAATTATGAGGAGAACGATTACCGGGAAGGGGGTAAGGCTTATTCCAAAAATACTTGTCACCCCTGCAGCAAGAAGGAGGGCTGTAATATCTATTATCAACCAGTTTGCCCTCTTTATGAGGAGAATTATTAACAGAAATGAAACTACAGCTGAAAGGATACTCAGAAATGGATAGAGGACATAGTACATGGAAATGAAAATGAGGATGTACATCAGCCACTGGATAAGGTTCTGCATGAATCTTGCCATGATGAGTATAAACGCCGTGAATGCAAGGATTACAGCGAAGTAGTAGAAGGAATTCATAACATCCTCCGGATCGCTGAATGCCTGCATTCCAGCTTTGCTGTAATCGGGAGATGCTGCGAGGGCTATTAAAACAGTGAGAACATACACCGCAACCAGAAGATATCGTGCTCTCAACCTATCACCTTTTTCAGAACTCTTCAATTCTTAAGATGCCTGCTATAAAAATCTTCTTGACCCATCACTTTCATACCACTCCAACATCTTATATTCGGGAAAGGATTTTTGCAGTTATGATGTCGGAAATATTCTCGGGATTAATAGAAAGGGCTGAAATTTATGGAAAAATAAATGGTGAGGACAGCGGGGAGATTATTGAAATCTGATTCAGGCTTTCAGTATTTTACAAATATCCTTTGCCCCCGCATAATTGCCATCTTGAGCATTTTCCCCGGATCTTTATCCTTCCTTATTTTCACATCCCCCTTTCTTCCAACAGAGGCGGTTGTGATATACTCGTTCTCGGCGAATATATCAACTTCTTTTCCTTCAAGACCTGGTGCGTATATTACCCACTGCTTTTTAGTTTCCCCAACTCTGACTTCCATTACTTTCCCACTTCTTTTCTCTCTCAGTGGCTGCACATCTATGCTGATCTTTACTTCATCCTCGATTCTTCGTATGTTTCTTCCTTTCCTTCCGAGAAGGAAAGATATCTGGTCTTCAGGGACTCTAACGATAGCCTTTCTCTCATTGAGAACATCCACTTCGAAATCTGTAACAAGTTCGGAAAGAATTGTCTCAAGCTTCATTTTTATCTCGTCTGGGTCTCTCTCGCCAGCGAGGGGCATTACAACTACCTGTTCACCATAGGTGTAAATCTCAAATTCAACCCTCTTTGATTTGAAATCCAGCACATCAATAACAGGGCGAGCAAGATCTGCTTCCATCATTCCTGATGGGACTTTTACTGTGAATTTAAGCTCATAGACCTTTACGATTCTTCCGGCATCTATGAAAATAACCGTATCAACAACCTGGGGTATAACACCGAGGTCGATTCTGCCCACCATCCTCTGAATTGCATCTATTGGTCTTGTTGCATGAGTGACACCAATCATCCCAACACCGGCAAGTCTCATATCGGCAAAGGTCTGGAAGTCCGAGGTTTTTCGAAGTTCATCATAGATTGTGTAGTCGGGTCTTACAAGCAGAAGAATGTCTGCCGTCAGAATCATGTCTCCTTCGAGGGGTGCATACTGCGTGATCTCATCCCTCACCATCAGATCTCTCGGACTTTCCATGGTTTTGACCATATATCCATTTTCCATCAGAAAATCAGCCACACTCGCAGCAAAGGTTGACTTTCCCGCACCTGGAGGACCGGCAATGAGAATTCCTCTCTGTCTCTCGATGAACCTTCTTTTCAGCTCCTCATCAACACCGTATTCATGGATCGAAACCTTTGCAACCGGCCTTACTGCTGTAATCTCCATTCTGTCAGCAAAAGGTCGCTCAGCAATTGCGATTCTTAGATCTCTGAGCTGAACAACTGTTGCTCCATGCCTCTCTATCTCTATGCTGCTATCATCATCCTGTCTTGCAGCCTCCAGTATTTCATGGGCTATTGCCTTAAGTTCTTCCAGTGAGAGAGGCTCTAAACCAATTTTTACAAGTTTTAAACTTCCTATCCTTCCCCTTTTAGCCATTGGTATATTACCCTCTCTCAGGTGGACACTTGCAGTATCAGGTGTAAAGAAGGACATTATCCTTGTTTGTTCGGGTGTGATTTTCTCTTGCTGGAGGTAAATTGAATCGATTCCCTTTGCAATTGAGACTAAATGCTGAACCCTATCACATGTTACGAGAGTAGCATCCTCTTCAGAGGCAATCTTCCTTATCATCTCATCTATTGCTCCCCCTCTGGAGAGTTTGATTTCTTCAAGTCCGGGTCTTTTACCGGAGAATCTTATGCTAAATCCTTTTTCTGAAGAGAGTTTCCTTAGATTTGAAATTTCTTCAAGCCCCTGAAACCCACTCATCTTTCCAAAATTAGCCTGAGCCTCAAGTTCAGCAACTGCTGGTTCTGGTATTATTACTTCACCTTTGAATTCAGCTTTTTTCAGGAATTTTGAAATGCGACCATCAATCAGTGTGCTTGTATCAAGAACAAGTCTGTTTCTTTCCTTTATTTTTCTGAGATTTATCTCCTCATCCATCATCATCACCCCAGAGCATGTTGTGGAAGCAACTTCTCTTTCCAGTGTGACAGGCATTTCCTTTTTGATTTACTAGATAGATAATAGCATCTCTATCACAATCAATGTAAACTTTTACAACTTTCTGGATATTTCCGGAAGTTTCCCCTTTCATCCAGAGTTTTTTTCTACTTCTGCTCCAGTAATGGGCATGTCCGGTTTCAAAAGTTTTTCTTAAAGCCTCTTTATTTGCGTAGGCAAGCATTAAAACCTCTTTTGACTCAGCATCTTGAGCTATGACAGGGATAAGTCCCTTATCATCAAATTTTATTGATTCATCAACATCGGTAGACATGCAATGTTAATCCACAAGAAGTTTTATAAATGCTGTGATGCAATTTAGGAAAAAGATAAAGTCAAAAGATTCAATGGATATTAATAAATTCAATAAATTGTAAAATTAAGTTAAACCGGGTGGTTGTATGAAGCTTTTTAGTACTGGCATACTCTCGCTCGATACCCAGCTAAGAGGTGGTTTTCCATCAGGGAAGGTTATTCTGTTTCTTGAGGAACCTGGAACTGGAGGAGAGATATTTACCTTTCATATAACAGCTGAGGGGTTGAGAAAGGGTGAGAGGGTTTTATATATTACAACTGATTACCCTGCAAAGGAGGTTATAGATAGCCTGCAACTTTACTTTGGTTCTGATTTGGTCAATGAAAACTTTGAAATTCTCGATTTCTTTACTCCAAGAATGACGACATTTATTGAGGAGAAGGATATAAGATCTTTCATCAAGAGTACGAAGCAGGATTATATTGGTGAGATAAAATCCCGTTTGAAGAAAGAAAACTACGACAGAGTTATCATAAACAACCTGACTTATTTCCTGATCACTTATCCCTTCGAAGAGGTAAATTCTATGCTTGAAGAGCTAACCATGATAGCCAAGGTGAAGGAAAGTCTGATTATCCTGCTCCTCACTAAGGACATGTTTGATAGAAAGATTGAAACCGCAATCAAGCATTACAGCGATGGTGTGATCGAACTTACACTGAGAGAGATCGAGAACGAAATGCAGAGGAGGCTCAAGATTGTCAAGCTCGAGAAATACATGGTTCCTAAGAACATATTCAGGTATGAATTAACTGAGAAGGGGATATCCATGGAATCTCTGATGAGGGTTATGTAGGGAAATTGTTTTTTAAACCTCCGTTTTTTCCAGAAAATATGGGTTCAATTAATTATAGGATATACAGGGGATTTATTGAGGTGAAAGATGTTGAAGAGTTTCTTGAATCAATAAAGAGAGAGGATTGCGAAATCTGCATAGTTGATGCTGATTTTGTTACAGACATCGATAATCTTGAGTTTGCGGTTCAGAAGGCAATAAAATCTTGGAGAGAAGGTAAAACTATATCAAAAAGCCTTTCCATGGAAATACTGCTTCACATCGCAGCCACTAGACAGATTAAAGATGCACTTAAGCTTGGAATAAAAAGAGGTAAAATGAGGGTGTATGCGGTTGTAACTGGAAGTGAACCCCCTGAAATCAATGAAATTTTACCTGGTTTCGTTCAACAGGAATTCAAAGACTTTGAGGATGATTTTTCAGAAGAGAGATTGAAAAAAATTCTGGATTTCTATGACATTGGCGAGGAGGAGCTCAGAATAACGGGAATTGAAAAGCTGAGTCTGATCATAAGGGAAAGAATAGCCCTGTTTGATATCGAAAAGTGAGTAAATCAGTAATTAAAGCTTTTTCAGAACTTTTGGAACATCTCTGTCATAGGGTGGGAAGATAACCCCTTTCTCAGTTATCAGGGCTGTTACATACTCAAGAGGTGTGGCATCGAAAGCTGGATTAAAAACTTTAACATTCTCAGGAGCGATTCTGCAGTTCATGCACTTCATATGGCAGTACTTCAACTCATCATCTCTTCTTTCTTCAATAACAACATCCTTCATCTCTTTCTCCCAGTCAAAGGTTGTCAGTGGAGCAGCAACAAAGAACGGAATACCATGCTCTTTTGCAAGAACTGCAAGAGTATATGTGCCTATTTTGTTGAAAACGCCGTCTCTAACTATCCTGTCAGCTCCGACTATCACCTTATCAACAAATCCTTTCCGCATGACAATTCCAGCCATGCTATCTGTGATCAGGGTTACATCAATACCATCATTCAAAAGTTCCCATGTGGTGAGTCTTGAACCCTGATTCAGCGGACGGGTTTCACAGGCAAAAACTCTCACATTTTTCCCCTCAAGTTTTGCACTTCTTATAACTCCAAGAGCTGTTCCCCATTCAACCGTTGCTAGGCTACCGGTATTGCAAATTGTCAATATGCCGTCTCCATCTTCAATTAATTTTGCTCCAAAGCCCCCCATCAGCTTATTCCTCACAATATCTTCTTCCGCTATTCTTTCAGCCTCTTCAAGTGCTGAATTCTTTGCCTCCTCTATCGAACTTGCCTCGATAACTTTTTTCAAAACCCTCTCAACTCCAACGACGAGATTTACAGCAGTTGGTCTTGCTTTTGCAAGCTTTTCTGCTCTCTCCTTAACATAGTTTTTAAAATCCTCAAGCCTACCAAAGCTTTTTTCCCTGCATGCCAGTGCAACTCCATAACCACCAGCAGCCTCAAGGGCTGGAGCACCCCTTATTGACAGTCTCTGGATAGCTGATATAAGTTCATCAACGTCATGAATTTCGAGAATGAAAAGCTCATCGGGAAGTCTTGTTTGATCAATCATCTTTATGCAATTTTCCCAGTAAATCGTTCTCATGTTACTTAAAAGTAAAACATAATTTTTAGATTTTATGGTTCTCTGCTTATTTGCCCTATTTCTCAGGTTGGTAAATGCATCTTGGTTCTTCAGCAAGATAGTCTGAATACATTGCAAAAGCTCTTGCTCTCGAACCACCGCAAATTCTTCTGAACTCGCATCTACCACACTTACCTTTCAGCAAATCTGGATTTTTAAGTTCAGCAAATATTCCCGAGTTGTAGATTTGCTGAAGGGTTGATTCTCTGACATTACCAGCAACAACTGGTAAAAAACCGCTTGGATAAACCTCCCCAACATGACTTATAAAGAACATACCCCTTCCATCGGTTATTCCCATCATCCTTTTTATCCCATCTGAAGCCAAACTTTTTCCGTGTCCGCCGGCAATGATTTTCCCGGGTTTACTCTCTGATTCTTCCAGTTCATCAAGCAGTCTGTAGTAAAGTTCTGAAACCTGTGGTTTCTTCCCACCATCTCTCTGGAGTTCTATTCTTCTCAGGTGTGTTGCTGCCGAGCTTTTAACATTTAAACCTCTTTTTGAAACATCGTAGAGCCAGTTAAGGACATCTTCGAATTCCTGGGGACTAGGCATGTATTCTGGCTTTGCCCTTCCTGTGGGAACGACAAAAAAGACATCCCAAAGTGCCACCTCTTTCTCCATCGCAAGTCTGGCAATTCCCGGAAGTTCGTGTAAGTTCATTCTCGTTACTGTTGTATTTATCTGGACAGGGATTCCCAATCTTATAGCATTCTCCAGAATTTTCAATGACCGCTCAAAGGTCCCTCTTATCCCCCTGAAGCTGTCGTGAACTTCAGGATTGATCGCATCTATGCTTATCGCAATCCTTGCCACTCCAGCCTCTTTCAGCTCTTGCAGCTTTCTCTCTCCAAGGTCAGTCCCGCTGAAAGCCATAGCAATTCTAAGACCCTTTCCAACTCCATAGCTTATTATGTCAAAGACATCCTCCCTCATCAGTGGGTCTCCACCTGTTATCACGACGAGGGGGTAGGGTTTGCCGAAAGCGATGATTTGATCGATAAGATTTCTTGCTTCTTCAAAGGTAAGCTCATCTGGATGCCTTTCTTTCTGAGCCTTAGCTCTGCAGTGTTTGCATGCGAGTTTGCAGGCTCTTGTGAGCTCCCAGAATATGATGAACGGTTTTTTTGTTATATCGAACATCTTATCCCTCTTTAAACTCAAAGTAGATAACCGTTATCAGATCTTTATCTTCAATTTCTCCGTAAATTTTTTTGAGTTCTTGTATCATCTCCTCTTTTGATGAAAAACCATCCATTATGGCATCTTCTTCTCTCAGCTCTTCCACTCTTTTCACCACAGCTCTTCTGACTATTGCCCTTCCAAAAACTTCTCCGTTTGAGGTTAGAGAAACTTCCTTCCCGGGGTTTACTGTTTTTATCCCCTTTCTTATCGTGCTTTTTTTTCTGCCTTCAACAATGGGTTTGACAAATTTTGCATCAAAATTGATGGTATTCATTCCATCACCCTGAACCATCTCCATACCTTTGAAATTGCAGAATGAAGAATGCTATATGCTCTCCCCTCTCTCAGAAGTTCTCCAAATTCCCACCATCCCTTTAACTGAAGACATTTCTCAATAAGAACCTTCTCTTCTATATCATTAAGCTCCGCTCTTTCTCTATTGAGGTAATGGAATCTAACAACTGGTCTTGCGACATCTGATATATACTCATAAAGGCTTATCCCTTCAAGATATTTTTCCATTCTTGCCACATCTATCTCTGATAGCTGTGGTTTCGGTGGTGTATCAGAACTTTTTAGCTCCAGAAGTCTTTTCACAACCTCATACTCCAGGTCCCTCAGCTCATCAGAAAGATATTCTATAACTCTCTTTACAAAATGGAAATTCAGCTTTGAAATCTTTTTGTCCATCTTTTTATTCAGACCTTTAACAACAACCACTGTAAATTCACCTGAAATCTCGTTTCTCTGTGGTGTTATGTGTAGGGGGATGAAGCCTCCCCTGTTCCAGAAGGAAAGAAGTTCTGGAGATACTCCAAATCCCGAACCCACCCACTCATATTTCCTCCTCTTAGCCCAGTTTATCAGTTTTATGAGTGCAAAGGAGCCGATACCCATGCCCATCACATCGGGATGGGTGGCTATTCTCACAATCCTCAACCCTTTCATTTTTGGAAACTCAGTGTCCCAGTGGTGTTTGAGAACCATGTCCGGGATTATCTGACCCTTTGGTTTGTATCCTTCTGACATCTCTTTTATCAAATCCTCACTTAGCCCACCTTCTATTGCGACATGCAGGGAACAAACCGTTTTTCCATTAACAGATACCCGAAAGGCAAGATGGTTTGGCATATCAAAAAGAATAACGAGGTCAGAGGGCCTGTTTCTGTAATGGGCGAGAACATAAATCCCGAAAAACTCATAGAGAAGCTCCTCATCTTCAATCAATTTATCCTTGTCAAGGAACTCAAACTTGAGTTTGCCTTCTCTTATTCTCTCCAGATCATCCTCGTCAAGCTGAACTGGCTTTGAATCGAGGAGGAGAGTTTTGTAGAGCCATTTCTCAATCGGATCCCCTCTTGCGTACCTTATGGGCTCCTCTAAGTTTATTCTCTCAACTTCAACTTTTTCATCGGATTCAATCCTTTTCAGAAATCTTACGCTGAAACCTCTGCCGGAACCTTCATAGCCATGGATTGTTGAGGAAAAGATCGCGTACTTTACATCCTCAACGATTTTGAAGAGAGTCGAAACATCTATCGATGCAGCCTCATCAACCAGAACAACATCAGCATACCTCGCCTCAACAATAGCTCTCCTCGGCACAACATATTCTATTCTCAGGTGTCTTCCCGTAACAACTGTAACAAGCCCACCAGATTCCTTAAATCTGCAATCACTAAATCCCTGTCTGGTTAATGATAGCTTCAAAAATCTGAAATATGTCTGAATGGACTGAGGTGTCTGAGCAACAATCATTATTCTGACAGGTCTTTTCAGCACCCTTTGCATTCTTGAAATGAGAAAAGGTGTTAGAATTCCAAGAACTGCTGTTTTTCCTCTCCCTCTATCGGCTGTTATAACTGCAACCTTCTTCTCTTTATCTTCTTTCCAGTCGAAAAAGCTCTCAAAGGCTCTTAAAACCTCAACTTGATCCTGAGTGGCGCAGAGTTTGTAAAGTTTCCTTTTTATCTTCTTACTCTCTGGAATCTCGATCTCCCTTCTATCTGTTTTCTCTCTCGATGGTGTAAATTCCTTCAGAATTCTGGAACTGTCTGCGTCGTAGATTATTATGCCGTCCATCATCTCTGTTTGCTTCATAAATCTTCTGTAAAACCTCGGGATAACACTATCTTTTGTGTAGGGCTCACTGACAAGTTCCTCGTGCCATTTGCTGAGTTTAAAGCTCCACTCTTCAGGTTTTGAGGAGAGAACGATGATTATTCCTCCTTCTTCGACTGTCTCCACAAGAATTCCGATGTCGTTGGGGCTGAAACCTTCAGTGAGGTCAAGGATAAGGGAACCATAGGTCTCTCCTAGAACCCTCTCGGAATCTTTGAAATGAATTTTTCTGGATTTATAGCTTTCAGAATTAAAAAATCCCGCCTCAATAAACTCAAGGAATTTTGTCCTTCCAGCGAGCAAAAGTCCTTTGAAGTTCTCCCCCTTTATCGCACCACGAGTCTGAAAGTATATTTCAAAAACTTCCTGACTTAATCTTAGCATATCTCTGTTCATTTCTCCACATAGAAATACCATGAATCTGTGCCTTTTATTTATCGAAGCTTCGGTTGCTTTCATCACTGCTCTACGGAGTTCTTTGAGAACCATCTAAAACAGATTTTCTGGGTCGCAATAAATTTTTTGTTATTGGCTGGGAGACATCAATAAAATCAGCTTTAATTTTGGTACGGGTTATTGGGTCATCACCAGCCGAAACATATATGCAATGAAAAATTAAATTTCCTTTGTATTTAACCGAAAAAATTTTAAATTGGATGATGAAGTTAGTTTGTGGAAATCTCTATCCACCTTCGTGAGATGGAAGACGACGAGGTCGAGGAAGTAATCGATCTCGAATATGAAATTCTTGGCTTGAGTGTATTTGTGGACATATCAATGAAACCTTACCACAAAAAGGTGTTCGTTGCGGAAGTAAATGATGAGATTGTTGCAGCAGCTGTTGTCTATTGGAATGATGAATTCAGGATAGGTTCTGTAGTGGTTAAGGAGGAGTACAGAAATCAGGGCATCGGGAGAAGTCTTGTGAATAAGAGTATCGATTTTGCCAGAAAAAAGGGCTTTGACAGTGTATGGCTTGAAGTGTCTGTCAATCAAGCAGCTCTTGTTTCTTATTATAAAGTGTTGGGTTTCAGAATTCATGATGTTATAAAGCACTATTATGGTATTGGAAAGCATGCTTACAGTATGGTTTATAGGCTGAGAGATTAGCTGGTGGTTATTTTTCCCGGATTCATTATCATTACGAATCCAAAAAATTATATAGTAAAGCATATCTATTTTTATCGATGCAGAGTGGCGTTCTCAACTCCGTGCTGAGAATACTCAGCAAAGCCGGATATGTTGTAACCGACCTTATTGAGACCAAACCAAGGTGCTTTGATATTGTTGCCAAGAAAGATGAAAACATTTTTCTGATAAAGATACTCTACAATATCGATTCTCTGAAGGGAGAGATGGCTGAAGAAATGAAAAAAGTAGCCACTCTGCTTAGTGCAGTTCCTATCGTGGTTGGGGAGAAGTTTAAACTTGATTTTCTTGAGAGGGGGGTTGTTTACAACCGCTATGGACTTCCCGTAATAAACACAGCCACATTTTATGATTTTATAATTGAGGACATGCCCCCAATGGTTTACTCCGCTCCGGGAGGATATTATGTAAAGCTCGACAGTGAGAAGATAAGGAAGGTTAGGGAAGAACTCGGAATTTCACTCGGTGAGATGGCGGGTTATCTCGGGGTGTCGAGAAGAGCAATCAAGAAGTACGAAGAGGGTATAGATACTTCAGTTGAAAACGCCCTCAAACTGGAAGATTTGCTTGGGACTTACATAATAAAGGCTATAGACCTGAAGAATTTTGTAAAAGAGTGCAGAGATCTAGAAGAAAATCCTGAAAAGCTTCAGCTTGGAAAGAAAGAAGAGGAGATAATTGACCAGCTCAGAGTTATAGGTATTAAGGTTTATCCAATCAGGCATGCGCCTTTTGATATAGTTTCCAAACCCGGGGAGAAAGAGGATGAAATGGTACTGACAGGGGTCAGGCAGGTTCGGGAAATTGAAAAAAGAGCGAAAATTCTCGGGAAAATTTCAGAAGTCCTTTCGACCAAAGCTGCCTATATCGTTGAAAAAAAAGTCTCTCAAACCTCAGACATGGTTGTTTTCCTTATGAAGGAAGATTTAGACTGTATTGTATCTGCTAAGGATTTTATCACAATCATAAATGAAAAGAAGAGAACCGAAAAAAATATATAGAACTACTATACCATCTATTTTCAGAAATTTTGAGTATGTTGAGGGGGTGTGAAAAATGGTTACTCTGCATGGACAGCCGGTGTTAATCCTGAAGGAGGGAACCCAGAGGACAGTTGGAAGGGATGCGCAGAGGTTGAATATAACTGCTGCAAAGGTTATTGCCGAGGCTGTTAAAAGTACCCTTGGTCCAAAGGGAATGGACAAGATGCTTGTAGACAGCCTTGGAGATGTTGTTATAACAAATGATGGAGTTACGATTTTGAAAGAAATGGATGTTGAGCATCCGGCAGCAAAGATGATAATAGAGGTTGCAAAGACACAGGAGGATGAAGTGGGAGATGGTACAACAACAGCAGTGGTTCTTGCCGGGGAACTCCTCAAAAGGGCTGAGGAACTTCTTGATCAGGAAATTCACCCGACAGTGATTGCAAGAGGATACAGACTTGCTGCTGCAAAGGCTATTGAGGTTCTCGAGAATATTGCAACGAAGATTGATGTGGAAGATGAGGAGAAACTGAGGAAGATAGCTGCCACAGCAATAACAGGAAAGCATGCTGAATATGCTGTAGATTATCTGGCAGATCTTGCTGTTAAGACTGTTAAGACTGTCGCAGAGAAAACTGAGGCAGGATATGAGGTTGACATCGACAATGTAAAGCTTGAGAAGAGGCAGGGAGGAGGAATTGAGGATACTCAGATGGTACAGGGCATAGTTATTGATAAAGAGGTTGTGCATCCGTCAATGCCAAAGAGGGTTAAGGATGCAAAGATTGCTGTTTTGAAGTCTGCTCTTGAGGTGAAGGAGACAGAGACGGATGCAGAGATAAGAATAACCGATCCTGAAATGCTCCAGAGATTCATCGAGCAGGAAGAGAAGATGCTCAAGGACATGGTTGACACCCTTGTAAATGCTGGAGCAAATGTTGTCTTCTGCCAGAAAGGAATAGATGACCTTGCCCAGTACTATCTGGCAAAGGCTGGAGTGCTTGCGGTCAGAAGGGTTAGGCAGAGCGATATTGACAAGATAGCCAAGGCAACAGGAGCAAAAATCCTGACTGATTTGAGGGATGTGAAGCCAGAAGATCTTGGCGCAGCAGAGCTTGTTGAGGAAAGGAAGATTGGCGATGAAAAGATGGTATTCATTGAGGGCTGCAAGAATCCAAAGGCTGTAACAATCCTGATAAGAGGTGGAACGGAGCACATCGTTGATGAGGTGGAGAGAAGCCTGACAGATGCGTTGAAGGTTACAAAGGTTGCTATTGAGAGCGGATATGTTGTCGCTGGTGGTGGAGCTCCGGAGACTGAGGTGAGCCTGAAACTCAAGCAGTGGGCGACAAGTCTTGGTGGTAGAGAACAGCTCGCAGCAGAGGCATTCGCAACTGCACTTGAGGTTATACCAAGAGCACTCGCTGAGAACGCTGGACTCGATCCGATCGACATCCTTGTCGAAATAAGAAAAGCTCACGAAGAGGGCAGGACGAGCTATGGCGTCAATGTTTTCACAGGAAAAATTGAGGATATGGAGGAAAAGGGTGTCCTCGAGCCACTGAAGGTCAAAAAGCAGGCAATAAGCAGTGCTACTGATGTAGCAATAATGATTCTGAGGATTGACGATGTCATTGCAGCGAAGGGTATGGAGAGCAGCAAGGGTGGCGGTGGAGAGGACTTCGATAGTGACTCCTCGGATGAGGACTGAATTGATTTTTAATCTTTTTTAGATTCTTTTTATCTCTCTAAAAGGCTTTTGTAGCGTTGATTTACTTTGCTGACTGGCTTGGTACGGGCAGTGCAATCTGTATTTTCTTTGTTTATTTTCTTGTTATTTTGACATTCTTTTCTCATTTTATGATAGATACAAGTTCTATGGTTTGTTGAGGGTGGGAAATAATTTTGGAAAATGCACTTAATTCGGAAGAACATAATTATTAAATAAGAATAATTTAGTGTATTTCACCATGGCGTATGAAAAAATAAAGGTTGATGTTGAAGGAAAGGTAGCCTGGTTGAGGCTTTCAAGTCCACCTTTGAACATCGTTGATATGGAAATGATGGATGAGATGATTTCTGCGCTGAGGGATATTGAGGGGAAGGATACGGTTGTGACGGTTATAGCAGCAGAAGGCAAACATTTCAGCGCAGGAGCTGAGATAAAGGAACACTATCCGGATAAGGCTCCACAGATGATTGAAAAATTCACAGAGCTGATAAAGAGCATACTTAACTCAAAGAAAATTACAGTTGCCGCTGTACGGGGTTATGCTCTTGGGGGTGGTTTCGAAATCCCCTTGGTATGTGACATCATCCTTACATCAGAAAAAGCAAAGCTGGGCAATCCGGAGATTCTGCTTGCTCACTATCCACCCATATCTCTCGCAGTACTTCCACATATCATTCCGGCAAAGAATGCCTTTGAGTTCATAATAACTGGCGATACCTTTGATGCTCGAACGGCAAAGGAGATGGGGATTGTGAACCATGTTTTTGCAGAAGAAGAGTTCGAGGAGAAGGTTAAAGAGTTCGTCAGCAAACTCATCGAAAAAAGCCCCATAGCCCTTCTGCTCACAAAGAAGGCGTTTAAATCATCACTTACACTCTCATTCGAAGAAAGAAGCTCCATTATTAACGGAATCTATCTCAATGAACTGATAAAGAGTGAGGATGCTGTTGAGGGACTTGATGCTTTCATTGAGAAAAGAAAACCTGAGTGGAAAGGAAAATAAAAACTGAATGGTATGTGGTTATTTCTCCAACCCTCAAATTTTTCTGCTTCATTTAAGTGGCTTCAACTTTTTTTCTCGGCTTTATTGCATCCTCAGGGCAAACTCTTGCGCAAACACCGCATGCTGCACACTGGGTATCATCTATCCAGACTGTCTTTCCATCATAGATTATTGCCGGACAGGCAAAGTTTGAAACACATTCAAGACAGAGATTGCAATTGTCGAGCACTTCAAAGGGGCGAATTTCAATTCCCTTGATTTTTCTCTGTCTGTTCCACAGGATTGCGCATAGCTGTCTTGCGACAACAACAGATACGCCTTCATGCTCAATTGCCCTCGTCAGGACCTCTTCCATTTTCTTTATGTTGTATGGTCTCACAACCTCAATAAATTCAACACCACACCCTCTGGCAACCTCTTCAACGCTTACCTGCTTTCCTGTCTCTCCACACCCTGTAGATGGAAGTCCTGGATGGGGCTGATGGCCGGTCATGGCTGTGGTTGAGTTGTCGAGCACGAGAAGGGTTATATTTGCTCCGTTGTGGACAGCATCAATTAAGGCAGGAATGGCGGCATGGAAGAAGGTTGAATCTCCAACTGTGATAACCACTTTGTTTTTAACCACCCTTGCAAGACCGTTTGAAATTCCGATTCCTCCTCCCATGCACAGGCAGATGTCAACGGTTTCAAAGGGTTTGTTAACTCCAAGTGTATAACATCCGATATCACTTGGCAGTGCTGCACCGCCGTGGTTTTCTGAAACATTTTTGAGGGCATAGAATGAGGCAGCATGTGGACATCCAGCACAGAAAACTGGGGGTCTTGGAGGGGCTAAGGAGGAAAGCTTCTCAGCCCTCTTGAGCACCGAATCATAGTCTGGAGCCTGAACTCCAAGCATTTTCGCTATGCCTTTCTCCACCACAGGGAGGTTCAGTTCGTAGTGTTCCGGAAAATAGCCATTTCTCTTTCCATACACTTCTACACCGTAATCCTTTGCAATTGCCCTCACATGAAGTTCTACGAATGGATCAACCTCCTCGACAATAGCAACTCTATCGAGATTGCTTACGAAGTCCTCTATTATTTTTTCAGGTGGAGGATATGGTGTGATAAGCTTCATGATATGAAGATCAGCATTCAATCTCTCAAGTGCCTCAATAACATAGGAGTAGCCAAGACCACATGCGATAACTCCATCCGTTCCCTTTCCCTCTCTCACTTCATTCAGTTCTGAGTTGAAGTAATCTCTTACTTTCTCAATTTTTTCTAAGAGGATAAGCTTTCTCTTTCTTGCAACTCCTGGTACGAGAACCTGACTCAGTGGGTTTCTTTCCCAGTCGATCCTTTCAAGCTTCTTTTCAGGTATTTTGCCAAGCTCGACAATACCACTTGCATGGTTGAGTCTGGTACATGTTCTGAACATAACGGGAAGCTCGAATTTTTCCGATACCTCAAAAGCCTTTGCTACAAGCTCTTTTGCTTCTGAAACATTTGAAGGTTCGATAACAGGAATTCTTGCTGCCTGCCCGTACCATCTGTTGTCCTGCTCGTTCTGACTGCTGTGCAGAGATGGGTCATCTGCTGAAACAACAACAAACCCGCCCTTTGCACCCATATAGGCAAAGCTGAAAAGTGAGTCGGCTGCAACATTAACTCCAACATGCTTCATAGCACACATTCCACGCTTCCCGACAAGTGAGGCTGCAACGGCAACCTCAAACGCCACCTTTTCATTGGTGGAGTACTCCATATAAAATTCCATTTTGTTTCTGAGAAGTCTGCAAGCTTCGGAGAGTGTATCGGATATTTCAGAAGATGGGGTGCCAGGATAGGTTGCATAAATATCGATTCCAGCCTCAATAGCACCTCTTGCAATAGCTTCATTGCCGAGAAAGAATACCTTCTCTCCTTCGGCATCCTTTACAACATCTTTAATCATAATATTCTTTTGGAGGGGATTCTTTAAAACAATTTCTGATGAAACTTGTAAATGAAATTGACATTGTTTAACAAACACCCGGTTTTTGGTGAACTTAGTAAAATTGAAATACTTTCATTCCTAATTTAAAAAGATGACAAAATTGAATATACTTTTAGTCGGTGTTGGAGGTCAGGGCATTCTCACAACATCAGCCATTCTTGCGAGGGCTGCACTCAACTCTGGAGTTAATGTTGTGACGGCGGAAACTCATGGTATGGCTCAGAGAGGCGGGAGCGTGGAGGTTCATGTAAGATTTGGTGATGTTCACTCTCCTCTCATTCCCTACGGAGGAGCAGATGTTGTGGTAGCTCTTGAGCTTGTGGAGGCTGTCAGGTATGCTCACTATCTTTCAGATAAGACCCTCGTCATTCTGAATAACAGGAAAATAGTTCCCACCACCGTATCTGCCGGGCTGGCAAAGTATCCAGAGTTCGATGAGGTGTTGAGTGCACTTAAAGAAGTTACAGAAACTGTGAGGGTTGTGGACGCTTCGAAGATTGCTCAGGAAGTTGTTGGAAATGTTGTAGCCACCAATGTGGTTGTTGTGGGTATGCTGGCAAAGCTTGTTGATTTGCCAGTGAGTTATGAAAGCCTTGAAAGAGCCGTCAGCGAAGTTTTCCCTGAAAAACTCGTTGAGAGCAATTTGAAGGCTTTGAAAGCTGGTTTTGAGAGTGTTTGATGGAGGTAGGTTTATGAATATCAAAAATGTTTGTGTGCTTGGGGCAGGGGCGATGGGGCATGCTATAGCTGAGCTAGCTGCAGTTTCTGGCTTTAATGTGAAAATGAGAGACATCAATGAAGAATTTGTACAGAGAGGATATGATAGAATAAAAGCAAGTCTTGAGAAGGATGAGAAAAAAGGTAGGCTCAAAGAAGGGGCTGAGGAAATCCTCGGGAGGATAACTCCTGTCGTTGATTTGGAAATTGCTGTTCAGGATGCGGATATAATAATCGAAGCAATCCCGGAGATAATGGATTTGAAGAAGAAAGTTTTCAGGGAATGTGAGGAGTACTGCCCCTCACACACGATTTTTGCAACAAATACCTCTTCACTGAGCATCACAAAACTTGCAGAACACACAAAAAGACAGGACAGATTCATAGGGCTGCATTTTTTCAATCCTCCAAAGTACATGAGGCTTGTCGAGATAGTTTGGGGAGAGAAGACTTCAGAGGAGGTTGTGAAGACTGTTGAGGAATTCTCAAGAAAGCTGAATAGGGTTATAATTCATGTCAGGAAAGATGTGCCGGGTTTTGTTGTGAACAGAATTTTTGTAACAATGGCAAATGAGGCTGCATGGGCACTCGAGAATGGAGAAGGAACTGTGGAGGAAATTGATTCTGCTGTGAAATACAAAATGGGGCTACCTATGGGGCTGTTTGAGCTTCATGATTTACTTGCTGGCGGATGCATTGATGTAAGCTACCATGTACTTGAGTACTACAGGGAGACGCTTGGTGAGAGTTATCGCCCAGCTCCTCCCTTTGTCAGGCTGTTTGAGGCAGGACATCTTGGTAAAAAGAGTGGAAAGGGATTCTATGACTGGTCTGAAGGGAAAACAAATGAAGTCCCGTTAAGGGCTGGTGCAAAATTTGATGAGCTCAGACTTCTTGCTCCCGCGGTTAATGAGGCTGCTTGGCTTATTGAGAGAGAGGTTGCAACACCTGAGGAAATAGACCTTGGTGTTTTGCATGGGTTAAACTATCCAAGAGGACTGTTGAGAATGGCAGATGATGTGGGTATTGATATAATAATTGAAAAACTTGAGGAACTCTACAAAAAGTACGGTGAAGAAAGATACAGACCAAATCCTGTGCTTTTAAGGATGGTTGAGGAGGGAAGTCTTGGGAGAAAAACGGGGAGAGGTTTCTTCAACTATTTCAAAGAATATGAGTTCATAGAAATTCACAAAAATCGAGAGAACAGATTTGCAATCATCCTCCTCAACCGCCCCCAGAGGGCAAATGCTCTGAATCCTACTTTCTTGGATGAAATATCCTCTGCACTTACAGAACTTGAAAAAGATGAGGATGTTAGATGCATAGTGATACGCGGAAAGGGACGAAACTTCTGTGCCGGAGCAGACCTCTCTGTTTTTGCAAGGGGGACGAGTGAAGCTATGCTCGAGTTCAGTGAGAAGGGACATGAGACCTTCACAAAGATTGAGACCCTTTCCAAACCTGTGATCGCAGCAATTAACGGTCCTGCTCTTGGTGGAGGGTTCGAGCTTACGATGGCTTGTGATTTGAGAATAATGAGTAAAAGTGCATTTTTATCTCTTCCAGAGCTCAATCTTGGATTATTTCCTGGATGGGGGGGAACACAGAGACTTGTCAGGCTTGTAGGGCTTTCAAGAGCGAAGCAGATAATTCTGATGAGAGAGCAGATAGATGCTGAAACAGCTCTTGACTACGGGATTGTCAACTATGTGGTGGATGCTGACAAATTCGATGAAAAGGTTGCCGAAGTGGCAAGAAAAATAGCTGAAGGACCACCTCTTGCCTACAAACTTGTTAAAAAGGTTATGTACTATGGTAATCAACCGGAACTCAGAACAGGACTTTTCTTGGAAGCTGCCTCAGGTGGAGATGTGGCAGTGAGTGATGATATTGCAGAAGGTATCACTGCCTTCATGTACAGGAGGAAACCGGAGTTCAGGGGAAAATAAAGCGGGGTGGTCGAATGAGAAATGTTGCAATTGTAGGGGGAGGAATAACCAGATTTGGAGTCAGAGAAGTGGGATGGAAGGATTTAGTTCAGGAAGCAGGCAAAGCCGTTTTCGATGATGTTTCCAATCTTGACAGGAAAGATATTGACTCTCTTTTTGTCGGAGCTGCTCAGCCTGAGAGATGGGTTTATCAGACTCATGTTGCCCCCTTAGTTGCGGAGCTTCTTGGTGTGGATGTGAGGAGAGTTATTGCGAGGACTGAGGTTGCCTGTGCAAGTGGGCAGGCAGCAATAAGATATGCCTGGCTATCGATTGCAACGGGATTGAGTGATGTGGCTCTTGTTCTCGGTGTGGAAAAGATGAACACCAAACACATGAACATCAGCCAGACATGTATGGTTAATGTGGGAAACAGAGAGTTCGATGGCGTCAATGGTTTTACAGCCCCTCCTTTCTTTGCCATGGTAGCTCAGCGACACAT
Organism: Archaeoglobus sp. UBA234; assembly: GCA_002494625.1. Taxonomy (GTDB): domain Archaea; phylum Halobacteriota; class Archaeoglobi; order Archaeoglobales; family Archaeoglobaceae; genus Archaeoglobus_A. The sequence goes on along the minus strand of DACH01000001.1, from coordinate 152,840 downwards.
GCACGATTATGGCACAACCAAGGAACAGATGGCAATTGTGAGGGTTAAAAATGCAAAGTATGGGGTGATGAACCCCTATGCACAGTTCCAGAAGGAGGTTACAGTTGAAAAGGTAATGGGATCAAGAATGATCTCCCCACCGCTAAGTCTTCTTGACTGTTCCGCAATGACTGATGGAGCAGCAGCACTGATACTTGCATCTGAGGATATTGCAAGGAAATTGACTGACACTCCGGTCTGGATTGTTGGTGGTGTTCAGGTTGTTGAACACTCCCATACGGTGAATCAAATGGGTGATCTGAGTGAATGGAAGGCTCTCAGAAAGGCTGCAGATGAACTCTACAAAATGACCGGAATTGAAGCAAAGGACATTGACATTGCCGAGGTTCATGACTGCTTCACGATAAGTGAGATCATAGAGTATGAAGAACTGGGATTCTGTAAAAAGGGAGAGGGTGGAAAGTTCATTGAAGAAGGAGAGAGCTACATAGGTGGAAAAGTTGCCGTGAATCCTGGTGGAGGGTTGCTTGCAAACGGACATCCTCTGGGTGCGACAGGAATAAGACAGGCTTGGGAGATTTTAATGCAGTTTAGAGGAGAAGTTCCGGAAGGGAGGTATGTCAGTGGAGCGAGGATAGCTATAGCCCACAATCTGAGTGGTATGGCTCAGCTACACCATCTGATGGCGTACAGCGTTGAGAAACCTCAGAACCTGAAGGGGTGATTTTGATGAAAAAAATAAAGCTTCCGGATCTGATTGAACTTCCTCCACTGCTCGATCCCTGGGATCAGCAGGAGGCATCAGGAGCAGATGCCACAGGTATTTATGAATTCTACAGGAACCTTGCTGAGGGGGACCTGACAACAACGAAGTGCAGAGATTGTGGAAAAATAGGTTTTCCACCCGCGATAATCTGCACAAACTGCCTTTCAGATAACCTTGAGTGGGTCAGGATTCCTGAGGTGGGAGAGCTCTATGCCTTCTCAGAGATGAGGCTCGGAGCACCCATGATTCTCGATCAGATTGCGCCTTTTATCGTTGCAATAGCCAGATTCGGAGATTATCCAGAAAATGGAGTTCAGATGAGTGGGATGATATTCGACTCCGGCTATGATGAGCTTAAAATAGGGGACAGGGTGAAGTGGGAGATTATCGAGATAAAAGGTCCTGCTGAGAGGAAGAGATACTGGTACTGCTTCAAAAAGGTTTGAGTTCATGATAATCGACTCTCATGTTCACATCGGTTACTCTATAGCAATGAATACCGAAGTTACACCGGAATTTCTGATCGAACAGATGTCCTGGGCAGGGGTCGATAGATGTCTTGTTTTCCCCTTTCCTTCATATGGGGAGATTTATGGTGCAGACTGGATCTTAGAGCTTTGTGATGAATACAGGGAATTCATCCCGGTTTATTATGTTACTGAGAAGTTCCAGACCCCTCCAGAAGTGTTTGTGGCAATAAAATGGCACTGGGTTGGTGGAGTATCTGACACAGCCTCCAATTATGGCACGCTGAAAAGTGAAAAACTCCCTGAGTTTGTCAGAAGTGTTTCTGAACTTGATATTCCACTTATTTTCGAGGAAGAGCTTGAGTTTACGAGAATTTTTGTGGAAAAATTTCCTGATGTAAAGCTTATAGTTCCTCATCTCGGGCTTCTTGGTGGCAATCCTGTCAGTTTTCTCAGAGAATTCAGGAATAGAGAGAATGTTTATTTTGACACATCCCTTGCATCACAGGGAACGATTAAGAGGTTTCTGGACGAGTTAGGGGATGATAGGGTAATTTTTGGGTCTGATGTACCCTTTGGGGTCATGGAGAGCGAAGCTGAGAAGATAAAAAATCTTGATGTTGATAAAAAAGTAAAGAGAAGACTGTTTCACAGAAATATTGAAAAAATATGCAGGCTCTCTTAACCAGCCGAAATTTCCTCTGCAATTTTATTCAGCTCAGACTGTACTATGGCAGGGGTGATTATAGAAACAAGCCAGAAAACAAGGAAATAAAGAACTCCATTTCCGTCTTTTTTCACAACATCTGAAAAACTTACAGCATATCTGTAAATCCAGTATATGTTGGCGATGGGTATGATGAGTAACCAGGCTGTTGGTATGTCTCCTCCGAGGCTGTTTATCTCGTCTTTGGTTTTTATATACCAGTAGATAAAGTAGATTCCCATTGTAAGTATCCCTAAAATATAAACTTTCAGCAAACTTCTCTTGGAAATCATACTTCCTCGAATTTAACTATGGTTAAAAAATTTTTCGTTTTTAATTCTGGTTTGTAGTTACTCAGATTATTCTATAATCAAATTAACTCTGAACAGATGTTTTTATTATTTTAATTATGCAGATATTTGCTTCATCTCACGACTTCTCCGGAAGATTTTAAAATATGACTTCAACATATTCGTTAAATGTCAGAGTTCAGGGTTATTGACTTTCACATGCATGTTTATGAGAAACCATGGAAGCCATGGGTTATCGATTATCTCAGAAAGATAAACCCGACTATCGACTACACGAAACCAATCACGGAGGAGATAATTCTCAGGGAGATGGATTCTGCCAGAGTTGAATATGGAGTTGTTTTTGCTGAAAGCACACCTGAAGTGACAGGGATAGTATCGAACGAATTTGTCTCAATGCTATGCAGAAATAAAAGATTGATCCCCTTCTGTTCAATCAACCCTGTGAAGTCTGAAGATCCAGTAGCCGAGCTTGAGTACTGTGTTGAGGAGCTTGGAATGAAGGGTTTAAAGCTCCTCCCATCTTACATGTACTTCTATCCGAATGATGAGAGTGTTTATCCTCTCTATGAAAAAGCTGCTCAGTTCGGAATACCTGTTGTTTTCCACACAGGCACATCCATTTTCAGAAATGTCAGACAGAAGTACGCAGATCCCCTGTATCTTGACGATGTTGCACTTGACTTTCCGGATATGAAAATTGTCCTTGCACATTCTGGGAGAGGGCTGTGGTATAACACAGCTTCCATGCTTGCAAGAATACATGAAAATGTCTATTTGGAGTTTTCAGGGCTGCCTCCAAAAAAGCTGACTGACTATTTTCCAAATCTTGAAGAACTCAGTGATAAGCTTATTTTTGGGTCAGACTGGCCTGGATGCAATCTGAAAAAACTTGTCGAGGACTTCATAAATCTCCCTCTTAGCAGAAAAACTGTTAAAAAGATGATGTGGAAGAACGCGATGAAGTTACTTGGGCTTGAATGACAAAGCTCGCTTTAAACCAAACTCTTTTAAATGAAATTATTAATAAATAATTTTATGATTGCTCAGTACGGTTACAAGGATGGTTCAGGAGTGTACTATATCAGCATAGATACGGATAGATGTGATGGATGTACATCCTTAACCACTCCTATGTGTGTTGAAGTCTGTCCTTCAGAGATATTTGAGGTTGGGGAGGACGAGGTTGATCCATTCAGAGAGGAACCTGTGGCGAAGGTTAGGGAGGAGCAGAGAAAAAAACTCAGATTCAGCTGCGCACCATGCAAACCAGCATCTGGATGGGAGATTGACAGCCTCCCCTGTGTAAAAAACTGCCCGAAAAATGCAATTTCACATTCATGGTAGTGAAATGGGAGAAAGCCTTTATTGTAGAGCGGGGTAGAGCACAGGAATTTGTCGAGCTGTATGAATCGATGGGCTATGAGGTTAAGGTAGTTAATGCTTCGACCTGTGATGAAAAAGAAGACTGCAGGATATGCTATGTTCAGGGAGATTATGTAGAGATTCTGATAAGGAAAAAGACTGAAGGGTGCTGCCTGCAGGAATTTAATGACCTTTGAACTTTATTGCAAGGAACAGGCAATTTTTCCCATCAGCAACCCCAACATGGTTGCAAAAAATCATAATTTTTAAGTGTTAGAGATTGAAGTTTTGGTATGGAGAAATTAGAGGTTCTCGATAAAGGAAAAGCTGAGATACATTTCACACCTCCTGACGAATTCAGAAAGTTTGTCAGGGACAGGAAGAACAGGGCTTTTGAGGACAAGCTAATGGATGAGGGAGAAGCTGTAAAGAAATTCGTTAAAAATGGTGACTATTTAGCATACGATTTCTCATCGCTGACAAGGGGTCCACAGAGCCTCATCAGAGAAATAATAAGGCAGAGAATCAGGAATCTATGGATTCTTGCCAAATTTACACTACTTGAGTCAGTTCTTCTTGCTGGAGCAGGATGCGTTGATAAGATAGATGTAGGATTTCTTGGTTTTGGACCTTACATAGCAAAAAAGGTTCAGGAAGGAGCGGTTAAGGTTTATGACTGGAGTAATGGAAGCGTAACTTACAGACTTGTAGCAGGAGCAATGGGTATACCATTCATTCCGGCGAGAGATTTACTGGGTACTGATACGCTGAAACATTCTGGAGCAGTTGTTGTCAAGGATCCTTTCAGCAATCAGCCAGTTGCCTTAATGCCAGCTCTGAATCCCGATGTTGCTGTGATACATGTTCAGGAGGCGGACATTTACGGAAATGCAAGGGTTTATGGGCCCACGGTGGCAACACTGGAAACAGCCATGGCTTCAAAGCGGGTCATAATATCTGCAGAGAGGATAGTGGAGACAATTGAATTCAGAGAACATCCGAACTGGACTACCATTCCTTATTACTGTGTTGATGCTGTGGTTCATGCTCCCTTTGGATCCTATCCCGGTGGAACTCAGGGCTATTACGAAATGGATTCAGAGCATTATCTCAAACTTACTTCAATCAGAACTGATGAGGAGATGCAAAGCTATCTCGAGGAATATATCTACAGTGTTGACAGCCACGATGAGTTTCTTGAGAAGAAAATTGGTATTTCAAGGCTGAAAGAGCTTATACAGAAGTCACAGATTCTTGAGGGATACAGGTGATCTGAGGAGGTGATGTTTATGGAAATTGAGTTTACCGATACCGAGTTCATGATATGTAATGCGGCAAGACTGCTTGAAGACAACAGAACGATATTCGTTGGATGGGGAATACCACAGGTTGTTGCTATACTTGCAGAGAAGCTTTACGCACCAAATATTGTTCAGGTTTTTGAGTTTGGTGCGATAGGACCTTTGAGCAGAACCCCTTTCCTCAGAGGAACGATGGGAGGACCTTCGAACACCTATCGAAGCCTGCAGTGGTGCAGTATGAATCTTGCTTTCAGCTATGCTCAGGCAGGTTATATTGACTATGGAATGCTTGGGGCAGCTCAGATAGACAGATATGGGAACATAAATTCCACGATGATTGGAGATGACTACGAAAAGCCGAAGGTAAGATTTCCAGGAAGTGGTGGAGGGAACGAGGTTGCGAGTTACTGTTGGAAGACAATAATAGTAATGGCTCACGAAAAAAGGCGTTTTGTAGAGCGGTGTGATTTTATAACCTCTCCAGGACATGTGATTGATGGAAAAACCAGAGAAGAACTTGGTTTGCCAGCGGAGACAGGTCCTTACAGGGTTATAACTTCTATGGGGATGTTCGGGTTCGACGAGAAAACAGGAGAACTCAAATTACTGGGTGTGATGAAGGGCTTCACTGTTGAAGAGGTGCTTGAGGAGATGGCTATTGAGCCACTCGTAGCAGAAAAGGTTGTTGAGCTTGAGCCACCGACCGAACTTGAGCTTAAGACTTTGAGAGAAGATATTGACCCCTACGGATTGATAATATCAAAGGGGAGAAAGATAAAGATGGAGGTGTGAAGTTTATTATTAAAATCTCAGATATTTTTTTCCCGGAACATATATGCTCAATTATCAATCATTAAATTTTTAATTGGTTTATAACGAATTCTAAAGAAAACGATTAAAAAAGGAAATTTTAAATAGTGTTTTATTGAAATTTGATTCTGTCAGGTGGTTTAATGCCCGGTTTGGTTTTTGGGCGGTTCTCAAAAAAGAGGTGGTGAGATGAGAGTTGCAGTGCTTGGAGTTGGTTATTCAGGATTCAATACCAATACTCCGGATTTGAACTGGAAAGAACTGATGCTTGAAGCAGCGGTGAGAGCTTACGAGGATGCGGGTATAAACCCAAGGAAGGATGTGGACAGCGTTGTAACATGTGCAGAGGATTTCTGGGAGGGCTTTGCCATATTTGACGAATTTGTACCGGATCAGCTTGGAGGTGTTCTCAAACCGACATGTACTGTGTGTAGCGACTTCCTTTACGGTGTTGCAACAGCCTACATGCAGATAAAAAGTGGGCTTGCCGACATAGTTGTTGTTGAAGCACACAGCAAGGCGAGTGATATTCTCACTTTTGGAGAGGTAATTAAATTTGCTATGGATCCAGTATGGCTCAGAGATATCGGGAACGCACATCCATATTACTTTGCAGCTCTTGAGATGTCTCAGTATGTCAGTGAATGTTGCATCAATGAAGAACAGATAGCTGAGGTCGTGGTGAAAAACAAAAACAACGCACTCCTCAACTCTTCAGCCCCTTATGGTGCGAAAGTTACTGTTGAGGATGTATTGAACAGCCCAATGGTGTTTGATCCAATGAGGAAGATAGAAATCGCTCCTGTTTCTGATGGTGCTGTTGTATTTGTGCTCGGAAATGAGTTTGTGGCAAGGGAGATCACGGATACTCCAGTATGGGTCAAGGGTGTTGGATGGTGGAGTGAGACCAGCAATTATGACACAATGAGTTTTAATGCCATGTATGCATATAAGGCAGCGAAAATGGCTTACAAACTCGCGAAGATAACCAATCCTGCTAAAGAGGTTGATTTTGCAGAGGTTGATGACAGGTTTGCCTTCAAAGAGCTGCAGCACATTGAAGCCCTTCAGCTTTCAAGGAAATATGAGACAGGAAGTCTGATGCAGGAAGGTTACTTTGCAAGAGATGGAGAACTTCCGGTGAATGTTTCAGGAGGAAATCTCGGTGTTGGTAACCTTCTTGAAGCAACAGGCGGTCAGAAAGCGCTTGAAGTTGTACTTCAGTTGAGAGGACTTGCTGGAAAAAGACAGATTGAGGCTGAAACAGGTGTTGCGCAGGCGTGGAGATACATCCCAACTGCAAGTGGAACAGTAGCTGTTTTCGGGGTGTGATGGTTATGGAGGTTGAAAGAATAAGCGGTTTGAAGTTCCATAAAAAACAGGATGTGGCAATTGTTGGAGCTGGAATGACGACCTTCAAGAGGAGGTTAAATGAGACTGGCAAGGAACTCTCCTATCTTGCAGTAAAGCAGGCACTTGAAGAGGCTGAAATGGAGTTGAGTGACATTGAAATGGTGGTGATGGGCTCTGCTCCTGATGCCTTTGATGGTCTGCACATGAAGGGAGAGTACCTTCTGGACGGTTCAGGTGGAAGCGATAGACCCTATATGAGGGTTTTTGTGGGTGGAGGTACAGGAGTTTTTGCCCCAATAGCCGGTTACTGGCATGTGGCGAGCGGGCTTGCAGATGTTTGCCTTGTGGTATGCGAGGAGAAAATGTCTTCGAGTCATCCACACCCCCAGTCTGCCTTCAAGTACATCTGGGACCCAATTCTGGATCGTCCGCTGAATCCAAACCTGATCTGGATTTTTGCGCTTGAGATGAACAGATACATGCATGTCCACAACATCAAACACGAGGACATAGCTCTCGTATCCGTTAAAAACAAGGCAAATGCTCTTGATCATCCGTGTGCTCAGCTTGCGGAGAAGATTACAGTTGAAGATGTTCTGAACAGCGAACCAATGGCTCTTCCTGTAAGGAGACTGGATGTTTCTCCACCCAGTGATGGAGCTGCAGCTCTGATAATGGTTGCTCCACACATAGCTAGGCAGATAACAGACAATCCTGTCTGGGTTACCGGTGTTGGATGGGCTCTCGATACAACCATGTGGACGAACAGGGATCTCTATTTCCCCAGGTATGTTGCTGAAGCTGCAAAAATGGCTTACAAAATGGCACACATAACTGATCCAAGAAAGGAAATTGATGTGGCTGAACCCTATGATCCTTTCGATTATAAGGAATTGCATCATATGGAAGGACTCGGGCTTGCAAAGAAGGGTGAGGCTCCCATTCTGACGAGAGAAGGTGTTACCGCAAGAGATGGAGATCTTCCATGTAGCCCATCAGGAGGCTTACTTGGTGTTGGAAATCCGATAGCAGCTACAATGGGTGTTAAAGCATGTGAACTCTACTGGCAGCTTGCATACAGAGCTGGAAAGAGGCAGGTGGCTAAGGAAGTGACAACAGGAGTATGTCAGGCATGGGGAGATCTGATGCAGGTTGGAACAGTGGTTGTAATGTCAAATAAGAGGTGATATAATGGCTGTAGGTAAAAAGGATATTTCTGCTCCTCCTTACGCTGAAGGAACTTCTTTATCTGATGAAGACATTAAGAAGAAAAAGGTTACCTATGTCGAAGACCATCCGAACATCAGATATTCTTGGACTGCAGGTCAGGCTGTGAGCAAGTTTTTGAATGAACTCAAAAAAGGCAAAATTGCCGCAACAAAGTGCAACAAGTGCAGAAGAATAATGGTTCCTCCAAGGGTTTTCTGCGAGCTGTGCTACAAACCAATAGATGAGTGGGTATATGTTGAGGATACAGGTACGGTTCAGACCTTTTCAATATCATATATCGATCCTGATGCGAAACCACTTGAGGAGCCTGTGATTGTCGCAGTAATCTCAATTGATGGAGCCTCAAAGAACATGGGCATAATGCATGTTCTTGGAGAGGTAAAGCCCGAGGATGTTTACATTGGTATGAAGGTGAAGGCAGTCTGGAAACCCGAAGATGAGAGGGAAGGTTCTGTGACCGATATCAAATACTGGAAACCTTTGGAGGGGTGATATCATGTTCAATGAAAAGATTGTCGATCCGGCAGAGCTGAGACACTGGGGAGGGAAGATTGAGCTATACTGGATTTATACCAGTGGTGAAGCTGGGGATAGATTTTTCAAGGCTTTAAGGGATGAGGGGAAGTTTATAGCTGCAAAATGTAAGAAGTGCGGTAGAGTTTACTTCCCACCAAGGATGTACTGTGAGTTCGACTTCTCGGAGACAGAGTATCAAGAGATCAGTGGAAAGGGCAGAGTTAGAGCATACACAGTTGCATGGCTTGATAAAGATGAAAAGCCCCTTGAGAAACCGGAAATTTATGCGATAATTGATATGGAGGGCACGGATGGATGCATGATTCATTTGCTGGGAGAGGTTGAAGAAGATCAGGTAGAAATTGGGATGGAAGTAGAGCCCGTGCTCAGAGATAAATCAGAGAGAGAAGGTACGATAAATGATATACTTTACTTCAAGCCTTCCTAAATTTTTTTTCTAAAGTTTTTATAATGTTAAATCATGAGGTGATGATATGGACTTTGAGTTTACGGAAGAGCAGAAAATGATTGCAAATTCCGCAAGGGATATTGCAAAGGATTTTCCTCCAGAGTACTGGAGAGAAAAGGATGAAAAGGGTGAATTTGCTGAAGAATTCTGGAAAGCTCTCAGTAAGGCAGGTTTTACAGGCATAGTCATCCCTGAAGAATATGGTGGAGCGGGAATGGGAATGACAGAGCTTCTGATTGCAATCGAAGAGCTGTGTGCTAACGGTTGTGGAATGGCAGGGAACTGGTATCTTGTTCTCACTGAAGTTTTTGGTGGGATGAGCATAGTCAGACATGGGACTGAGGAGCAGAAGGAGAAGTATTTGCCGGGAATAGCAAAAGGTGAGCTTGAATTCTGCATGGCTCTGACAGAGCCTGATGCAGGAACCAACACACTGAACATAAAAACGAGGGCTGAGAAGGATGGTGATGAATGGGTTATTAATGGAAACAAGATATTCATCAGCGGTGCTGATAGGGCTAAGGGGATGCTTATAATTGCCAGAACAACTCCAAGAGAAAAGGCTGAGAAGAAAACGCATGGGATAAGTCTTTTCCTTACTGATCTACCAAATCCAGCAGTCAAGGTAAACCCGATTCCGAAACATGGGATAAACTATTCCAAGACCTGTGAGGTTAGCATAAGCAATCTGAGATTGCCTGAGGATGCTCTGATGCCACCTCTTGATTGGGGATGGTACTCGTTGCTTGACACTTTGAATCCAGAGAGGATGTGCTTTACAACAGCAGCCATTGGAATAGCCAAAGCAGCAATAAACAAGGCTGTTGAATATACAAAACAGAGAAAGGTCTTTGCTGGGGAACCAATTGGAAGTTATCAGGGTCTGCAGTTCCCCTTAGCTGAGGCTTATGCAACTCTGGAGACTGCAAGGCTTATGAACTTCAAAGCATCCACACTCTTCGATAATCAGGCTGATTACAGAGAGGTTGGCAAGTATGCAAACATGGCGAAGGTTGTTGCCGTTGAGGCAGGTTTGAAGGCTGTTTACTGGGCAATGCAGTGCTTTGGTGGCTATGGATATGCAAGGGAGTATGATGTGGAGAGATGGTGGAGAGAAATAAATCTGATTCGTCTCGCTCCAGTTACCCAGCAGATGGCTCTGGCTTACATTGGGGAGAATTTGCTTGGAATGCCAAAGAGTTACAGAACATAATTGCTTAGGAACATTAATAACATAAATTAGTTACTATCTTTTTTATTTAAAAAATTAAATCTAACTTCACCATGTCTTTTTACAGAAATTTTAAATATTCCTCTCTTGGATGAACCCATATCAAATTTGACTGTTAAAAAGCCCCCGAATTCAGGGTGGAAGCAATGATTGTTCCAAGAGGAGAAATTATCGAAATGGGAAAAAGAATGAGTATTAATCAGCTTCTGGAGGAGATGAGGAATTCTGCATTTACAGGATATGTTGAAATTTCATACAGGGCTGATGAACTCTCCAATGCCAAAATTATTTTCAGAAATGGGGAACCAGTAGCGTGTGGTGTGGAGAAAATAATTAGCAAGAGAGAATTGAGAGGGATGGAAGCTTTTGAGGAGCTCAGCCTTGTTAAAAACTGTGTTGCTGATATATATGCCCTCGATGAGGAGAAAGTATCAAAGGCAATCTCCTGGAATACAAATGCCGTTTTTAAAAAAATGGAGAGCACTCTGGAAAAGAAGATAGGTTTTGTAAGCAATTCAGTAAGGGATGTCAGAGAGGTCTTGGATATAGCTCCAAAAAAGGCGGATTTGCTCTCTTTTGATGATTCTGAAGAAACAGTTGTGGTTGACAGACAGGCAGTTCTTCAGAAATACGGGATAAAAGAACCGTCTATAAGTGAAATTGAAGGACTCATAGCTTCTGCTCTTGAGACTGATGGACTGCTTACGGTTCAGGATGAAGACATCTCAACTTTAAGGGAAGAACTCAAATCAATTGCAGAGAGATATCTGGGTAGGATCTCAAATAAGGTTGTAAATGTTATTGAAGAGATGAATGTGGACAACATTGAAGAAAAACTACCTGAGGTAGAGAAAAATGCCAAGAAACTGGTGATGTTTATACCCAGAGAAAAAATAGACCTGATGCTCGCTGAGATGAAAGGGGTGCTTGGGAAATATATGGAGCAGTAATTTTTTCAACCTTCTTCCAACCTTTTTTCAATTATCTGGATGTATTCTCTAAGTTCTCTATTTCCCTTGAGCACTTCTAAGATCTCTTTGTAGTTGGTGTCATTGACATCGTCAATCTCAAGAACATCCATTGCTTTGTCGAGAAAAATCTTTGCTATGGGTCCAACTTCCTTTTTCATCTCATCAAGAAGCCTTTTGTAAGTTATCATCTGTTTTCCTCCGGATTTTCCAATGAAAATTAATTAAAAAATGTATATAGTCTTTATGGTTTAATCTTCTCTGTTACCTCAGGACATCCTCCAAACTCTTGGTAGCGATTTTTATACTTCTTCTCAGCCTCTCTATGCTTTTTGCGAGGATTCCTATTTCATCATCTCTGTCTTGGTATGGAACCTCGAGGTCGATATCTCCCTCACTTATTTTATCTGCAGTGTAGCTCAGTTCAATGATTGGATTCGCAATTCCCGTAATCGTGAAGTATCCGATTCCTGCTATGAAGATTACTGCAATTACAATTGAGACAGCAAAGTAGAGCACAACTTTTCCACTCGCAGATTCTATACTCCTGTCGATCTCACTCACTATATTCTCTCCTGGATTTGTCTTTGACTGTGTCAGGTGCATGAAGTATCCATCTATGTATGCAGATGTCCCAACAACAAGCCAGGCGTCATCATTCAGTACAGGATCGTAGAGCTTGATCGCTGTGGGGTAATGACAGAGGTACTTATCAACAACTTCATTTGAACCGGGTTCCTTCCACTTGTAGTATCCGCAAATGGGCTGTGGATTATCGGGGTTTTCAAGTATTTTAAGGAGAAGTGTATAGAGTTCTGGAAGTGTTTGATTCCATTTCAGATGGTATTTAACATCAAGACCCCAGTAATCGCTCGGCACAGTGGGATGAGCCAGAAGAACTGCTCTTGGTTCTCCGCCAACAACTGCTCCAGCTCCAATCCAGGTGTACTCCTTTGCACCCCACATTTGCAGGGCGATTTTCTGGAACTCGGGGTCTGCAATAAGCTGTCTTGTGGTTAAATTGGGATTCTCCTTCATCTTCTCCCTGACATAAACGCTGAGCTGAAGAGCTACATCTGATGCTTTCATTTTCACTGCCTCTTCTCCAGCCTTTGTGAGATATTCCTGGCTCACCTTTGCAACTCCAGTCTTTGCCTCCTCACCAAACTCAGATACCCCTGTAAGGCTCATGTATCCGAGAATACCCAGTGGCAGGACGCTTGCCAGGATTACTATTGCCAGTATGGTTGGCGCAAGTTTAATGTGAACCACCTCCGATCTGCTTAGCGGTGTTACATAATTAATTAAAAGAATTGCCTAATCGATAAAAACAGAAATAGTTAAGTCTTCAGGCACAGATTTTAAATTATTATTCATTAAATAATATCGAATCTGCAGAAATTATGTCTGCTTATCGCCTACTTTAAAGGGTTCCAAAAATCTTTTTAGCGTTTAAAATAGTTTCTGTCATGCTGCAAAACAGCAACACTGCCGATTATATTGTGATCGGCTCTGGAGTAGGAGGGTTATCGTCTGCATGCATTTTAAAAGACTATGGGAAAGTTTTGATGCTGGAAAAACTACACAGATATGGTGGCACCTCATATACCTTTAGAAGAGGTGAATTCGAACTTCCAGCTGGACCTCTTGGTTTTTCTTACCCTGATTATGTTAATTCGATGTTTGAGAGGTTAAATATTGGGAGGATGGTATTCAGAAGAAAGTCTTATCAGATTATTGCCGGTAAAATCAACTTTGTAATCCCGGATTCATTTGAAAAACTGTCTAAGATACTTGAAAGGATTTTTCCGGAAGAAAATATGGAAAAGGCTGTTAATGAGCTGAAAAAAGTTTCATCAGAGGTAAAGGGAAAATTCGTATGGAGAGAAAAGCTCTGCCGGGTAAACGAACAAAGACTGAAGAATGGAGCCCTTAAATCTATTTCATGTGATATGGATATGGTTGATTACTCGGTTTCCGCACAGGAATACTTTTCTTCTTTTCTGAGGGATGAGAATGCTGTAAATTTGGTCTCCTCTCTTGGATTTAAGAAATCGGAACAATCTCTGGGAGCAGCATCAATAATGTGGGATATTTTCTGTGAAAGTGGTATCTGGTATCCTGAAATTGGAATTAAGGGGATAATGGATTCTCTCTTTAAAAAAATAGGTTCGAAGGGCTTCTCATTTGTCAAAAACATGGAAGTTAAGAAAATCAGGCAGGAGGAGGATGGATTTGTAGTTTCCTGTGAAAGGGATTATTTCAGCAGGAAAGTTGTGTCCAATATCGATCCGGCTTTTCTCTTTGAAATTGTTGATGCAGACATGAGAAAGAAATTAGAGCCTTTATATAACAAAACTCATGGTGCATCTGTTTTAACTGTTTATGCTTTCTCAGATAATGCTGCAATTCCGTTTGAGTCCACTCATGGATTGTACTACCCCTTCATGGATGAGAAAAATGAAGCTGACGATAATAGGTTTTATTACAGGGAGGTTGAAATTACAGTTCTTAACAGGCTTGAAAGTGTTCGGTATGGGAGAGATGTGGTAATTCTCCGTATACCTGTGAGCTATGAAGAGTTTGTTTGCAAAACAAAGGAAGAATACTATCAGCTAAAATCTGAACTCTCGAAGGAATTACTAGAGGTTGTAGCACCTTTGATAGGGGAGCGGTTCACCATTCTGGATTGTGCGACACCCCTCACATACGAATGGTGGGGTGGGAGATACAGCGGCTCTGTGGCAGGATTGAGATGGGATGATGGATATGCTGAGTGTTTGGTTGAAACTCCTGTTGAAAATCTTTATTTAGCAGGAATTTATGCCTTCTCCATACCCTTCATCGGAGGTTTTCCGTCTTCCCTTTTCAGCGGCATTCTCGCTGGAGAACTTGCAGTTGATGAAAATGAAAGCTGATAAGGTTGAATAGTTTTCTTTTAAGCCCATAATTCTCCCGATCTCACCTGTTTTTATTCGAAGCAGAGTTTAACCTCTCATTTTAGAAGAGGTTCGATATATTGCTTAGGTAAAAAATATATTTAAGCATGATGGGGATTAGCATTCCTGTTTCTTCCAGCATCTTCCAGATTGCTTAACCTGGGTATGAACAACAAAAAAATTAAAAATTCCGTTGTCAAACTTGGTTGGCTTGAAAAGAAAAATACTCATCACAAACGATGACGGAATTTATTCCTCAGGCATTATAGCCAGCTATCAGGCTCTCAAGGATATGGGAGAAATTTACATTGTTGCCCCTGCAGTTCAGAGAAGTGGTGTGGGGAGAAGTATATCTCTGATGGAACCTGTGAGAGTGTCTGAGGTTGTTTTAAACACGGAGGACAGGATAAGAGGGTATGCTGTTGATGGAACGCCTGCAGACTCTGTTCTTATTGCAGTGCATGAGATCATAGGTGAAGTTCCCGATCTCGTAGTTTCGGGGATCAATCTGGGCGAAAATGTTTCTACAGAAGCTGTTCTGACATCTGGAACTGTTGGGGCTGCCTTTGAAGCAGCGACTCATGGAAGTATGACAGTAGCCATATCGCTTGAGGTGTCTATGAAGGACAAATTTGCTGATATGTTTGATTTCATGAACCGGGCTGGAGAGATGGACTACTCCCTTTGCATTGATGTGTTGAGAAATCTTGCAAAAATACTTTTAGAGAGGGGTTTTCCTGTGGGTGTAGATGTACTCAATGTGAACATACCTTCGAAATGGAATGGAAAGGTTGCTTTTACCAGACTGGCAAAAAGACTTTACCTGACAAGGATAGACACGAGAAAGGATCCCAGGGGAAGAATTTATTACTGGCTGGATGGAGATGAAGTTGAGGATGATGAGGAGGGTACTGATTTGCATGCTTTAAGAAGAGGTTATATTTCAATAACCCCCCTCTCGCTGGATAACACATCTAAGGAAAGTTTGGAGAGTGTAAAAAGGTGGTTTTATGAGATCTGCTGAGGGCTCAAATGTAGAAAAAGCACAGACTGGAAAGATTAATGCAGCTAAGGAAGCAGCAAAACTTGTTGAAGACGGAATGGTTATAGGAATTGGCACTGGAACAACGGTTGAATACTTCATAAAAGAGCTTGGAGAGAGGATTCAGAGGGATGGGATTGAAGTATGGGGTGTTCCAAGTTCCTACCACTCTCACATGCTTGCTGTGGAGAATGGCATAGTGGTAGCTGATCTCTTTCAGTTTGAAGAGCTTGATCTGTGTGTTGATGGGGCAGATCAGGTTGATGTGAATCTAAACTGCATAAAAGGTAAGGGAGGAGCTCTCCTCAGAGAAAAAATAATAGCTCAAGCATCGGAAAGGGTAGTTATCATAGTAGATTCTGGTAAAGTTTCCGATAAACTGAGGGATCTCGTTCCCGTTGAAGTTTTCCCTTTTGCCTACGGGAATGTTGTTAGAAGACTCCAAAGTCTTGGTGGCAAGTGTAAACTCAGAGAAGCCAGGAGTAAAATTGGGCCCTGTATATCAGACAATGGAAATCTGATATTCGATGTTGACTTTGGAGTTATCTTGAATCCGGTAGAATTGGAAATGAAGATAAATTCCATTGCCGGTGTTGTGGAAAATGGAATTTTCCCGGGGGAAATAATTGACAGGGTGATTGTAGGGCATTCTGATGGTACGGGGATTATGAAAAAGTAATATGAAATATAACCAAATGATTAACCAAAGAAATTATATATTATTTCCACTTCTGGAAAATGGGTATGAGGGGTGTTAAGCCAGAAAATTTTGAAAGAGAACTTAGAGAAGTTCTTGATGATAAGTTCATTAAAAGAGTGATTAACCTCAAAAGAACAGGTAACATATTCTCACCGCTGTTTTACCTGCTTTTCACGAGACTTGTCGAACTTTCAAGTGTTCTGAACGATGTGGTTCTTCCGAATCAGATTGAACTTATGGAGATGTTCAGAACGAGGAAGGAATTTCTTCAACTCGACTACAATACTATTAATGAGGGAGTCAGGAGAGTCTGGTTCTTTGAATCCAAGAGAGATGAGGAGTATGGATTCACAAAAAGTCTTGAAGACTTCTTCTACATAATTTACAGGATGAGAGATATACAGAAAAGAATAGATTCGGTAATTTTGAAGAACATAGAACACTGGAATAAGGATGAGATTGCAAGGATATATTTCATAATGCTGAAGGTATTTCTGGAGATTGAGGAGGAAATAAACAAAAAGGTGGAGAAACTCGGGAGCATCAGTTTCGTCAGGAGGCTTTTCTTGGGTATGTTCTCAGGGGAAAAGAGAAAAGAAGCCGAGGAGTTAATTCTGGACAAATCTGAAGAAGAACTGATTGAAATTTTCCGGGCATTGATGGAAGGAGATACTGGAGAAGAGGTTAGCAGACTGTCACAGTTGCTTAATTCACTTACAGTAAGTGAACGGCTTGCAATTGTAAAATCAGTTGAGGTGATCATTTATAATAAATAATTGTTAATGTTCCGTTCTCTCTAATCAAAAAATATAAATTAATAGATCCATGTACTGGTTGTAAGGGGTGATCGATATCCTGGTTGAGGTAAGATTTCATGGGAGAGGAGGACAGGGAGTCGTTACAGCAGCTGATATGCTCGCGGTGGCTGGCTTTAAGGACGGATATTATACACTTTCCTTTCCGACATTTGGGGCAGAAAAGAGAGGTACTCCGGTGGCATCCTTTTTAAGACTCTCAGACGAACCAATTGTTACAAGGGATGAAATCTATCATCCTGATTATGTGGTTGTGATGGATCCAACCGTTATAGGGCCTGTGAAGGTTGAATCCGGGCTGAAAGACGGTGGTAAAATCATAGCGAACTATCCCAAAGGCTCAGAAGACCTCAGGAGAAGTATGGGAATTGATGCAGAAGTTTATACGATAAACGCCACCAAAATGGCGATGGAGTATCTTGGCAGACCAATAACAAATTCCGCTATGGTTGGAGCATTTGTTGGAGCTTCAGGAGTTGTAAAGCTCGATTCGCTGATTGAAACTGTCTATGAGTGGTTTGGGAACAAAGAGCTTGCGGAGAAGAATGTAAAGCTGATAAAAGAAGCTTACAGCTACATGAAGGAGGTCTGTAGATGGTAATCAGAATAACCCTTGGAGGTATTTCAAAACCCCATTCCTCGAAGAGCATGAAGACTGGAGACTGGGGAACAGAATTTCCGATTGTTGATGAAGAGAAATGCACAGCATGCAGAGCATGTGAGCACCTTTGTCCTGATGGATGTATAGTTGTGGTTGAAAAGGGAGAAAAGAAAGTTGCTGTGCCTGATTATGATTACTGCAAGGGATGTGGAGTGTGCTTTACTGCCTGTCCGGCTGATGCAATAAGAATGGAACTCAAAGATATTTACAAACTGGATGTATGTTGAAGAGGTGTGTTCAATGAAGAAGGTTGTTAGAGGTTTTTACTCAATCGCCCACTCTGTAAAACTCTGCAAACCGAATGTCATCGCTGCATATCCTATCACGCCACAGACTGAGATCGTTGAAAACCTTGCAAAAATGTACTCAAACGGAGAGCTTGGTGATTGTGAGTATGTTACAGCCGAATCTGAATTTGGAGCGGCTTCAATTCTTGTTGGAGCATCGGCTGCAGGAGCAAGAACCTTCACGGCAACATGCTCTCAGGGTCTTGTTCTGATGAGCGAAGTTCTTCTGAATGCTGCAGGTATGAGACTTCCCATAGTCATCGTAAACACAAACAGAGCCCTTTCAGCCCCTCTGAGCATATGGAATGACCATCAGGATAGCATGCTTCTCAGAGATGGAGGGTTGATTCAGATTCATGTTGAGACAAATCAGGAAGCGCATGACATGGTTCCGCTTGCTTTCAAAGTGGCTGAAAATCCGAGAGTTATGCTTCCGTTCATGGTGAATATGGATGGTTTCAAACTAACTCACGCTTACGAGCCTGTTGATTTGCTTGATCAGGAAATTGTAGATTCATTTCTCCCACCATATGAGCCTCCTGTTTATATGACGACGAAAAATCCGCTTACATTTGGTAGCTACGCCCCTCCACACTGCTATGCTGAATTCAGAGTGACTCTTCAAAACGCTATGATGCGCGCCCTCGACGAGATCGAGAAAGCTTACAAAGACTGGGCGGAGATAACCGGACGATATTGGGGAGGACATGCAGTGGGAGAATATACAGATGATGCTGAGCTTGTAGTAGTCTCCATGGGTTCATTGACTGGTATGGTTAGAGATGTTGTAAATGAGATGAGGAGAGAAGGTAAGAAGGTTGGCTTGCTGAAGCTGAGAACTTTCAGACCGTTCCCGGTAAAAGAGGTCAGGAATGCCTTGAAGAATGCAAACAAAATACTGGTATTTGAAAGAGCAGTCTCATTCGGGTATGAGGGTCCGGTGGGAATTGAGGTTAAAAGTGCCATATTTGGCTTCACGCCTGAATTCTACTCATTTGCTGTGGGTCTTGGTGGCAGAGATGTTCCGAGAGAGGAGATAGTGAAAATAATAGGTGATGTCTACGAAGGGAAGGTTGAACAGGGATTCCACTTTGGAACTATCAAGGAATTCGAGGAGGTGGTTGTATGAGTTTCTTCGGTCCAGGACATGGAGCATGTCCGGGTTGTGGGCTTACAATTGCAACGAGAAATGTCCTTGAGGCGCTCGAGGGTAAATGCTTTGTTTCAAACTCCACTGGCTGCCTTGAAATCGTGAGTTCTCAGTATGAGAGAAGTGCATGGGGTGTGCCCTATATCCACTCTCTTTTTGAGAATGCAGCAGCAGTTGCAGCAGGAATTGAACTCGCTCTGAAAGCCCTTAAAAGGACTGATGAGGGGAAGGTGGTTGTATTTGCAGGAGATGGAGCAACGGCTGACATTGGTATCGGACCCCTTTCCGGAATGCTTGACAGAAATCATGATGTCATATACATCTGCCTTGACAACGAGGCATACCAGAACACAGGTAACCAGCAAAGCGGTCTGACACCTACTGGCAGCAATACAACAACAATGCCGGCAGGAGAACTTATGCCTGGAAAAACTGGCAGAAAAAAAGATATGATCTCTATAGCAGTAGGGCATGGCATTCCCTATGTTGCAACAGCCACTGTTGCTTTCTATGCTGACCTGAGGAGAAAGGTAAAGAAAGCTGCAGAAATTGAAGGAGCGAAGTATATCCAGATTCACACCCCATGTGTCACCGGCTGGGGTATTGATGGAAAACAAACTCTTGAATCGGCAAGACTCGCTTTTGAAACCGCACTTTATCCAATCATCGAGTATGAAAATGGGGAGCTAACAAAGGTCAGAAAAATAAAAGACAGAAAACCTGTTGAGGAATATTTGAGGATACAGAGAAGGTTCAGACACCTGTTCAAACATCCAAAGGGGCAGGAAATAATAAGAATACTCCAGAAAATAGCCGACGATAATGCTGCAAAGTTCAATCTTGATGTTTAGCTGAAACTGGCTTGATAATAAAAAACCTTTTTTTACCAGTCTTTTTACTTCTGTAGGATGAGACATGAGGATCTGCTACAAATCTGCAGGAAAATAAAGCAAGATATCAGAAATGCTATTTCAAAGGTTCCTCTATCCGAACTTAAATCCAGTATTGGAATGGGAAAAGATGGTACGCCTACCAAAAAGGTTGACTGGATTGCTGAAGAAATAGCGATCTCAACTCTGAAAGACTATAATTTCAGAATAATCACAGAGGAGTCGGGTGTTGTGGGAGATGGTGATGTCTTCCTTGCACTTGACCCTGTGGATGGAACTTTCAATGCAACGAGGGGAATTCCAATTTATTCAGTTTCTCTCTGCTTTTCAAAATCAGATACTCTAAAAGATGTCTTCTTTGCCTATGTATCCAATCTTGCAACAGGAACGGAATATTATGCAGAAGGGAGCTGGAATTATGGAAAGGCATTCAGAGATGGTGAGAGGGTAAATGTCTCAGATTACAGTGAAATAGACTGTAATGCAATTTTTTACTATCCGGATAGAGAGTATGGATTCAAAAGAGTCAGAATTTTTGGCAGCGCCGCAACAGAACTCTGTTTCGTCGCAGATGGAAGTGTTGATTGTTTCATAGACATCAGAAAAGGCAATTTAAATGGCAGGGAAGGTATGCTCAGAGTTTATGATGTTGCTGCCGGACTTTTCATCGCTGTTTGTGCGGGAGCCAGAGCAACAGACATGCATGGGCAACGCCTCCATGATAAAAGAATAAGTATGGAGGAGCGCTTCACACTGGTTGTAGCAAACAGCAACCTACATAACAAACTTATTAAACTATTAAAATCCTGCAGAAAAGTAAAGTAAGAAGGAGCATGTGGTAAAAGGTTGATCAAAATGAAAAGGGCAGGGGTTGTTTACAAGCACGGCTCTATCGGACTTGCAAGGGAGGTAGCGAGTTTTCTTGAGGAGAGAGGTATTGAGGTGGAACTTTTTCACCTCCCTTCTCCTGAACTTGGGGAGTACGATTTCATAGTGAGTGTTGGAGGAGATGGAACAATACTTCAAATTCTTCAGGGTTTGAAAAAATCTCCACCTATCTTTGGCATAAACCGAGGAAAAATCGGTATTCTGACTCATGCAGAACCCGAGAATTTTAAAGAAGAACTGGAGAAGGTTTTGAATGGTGACTATAGAGTAGAGGAGTTCATGAGGATTGATTGCTTTGTAAATAGTGAAAGGATACATACAGCCCTGAACGAGATAGCAATTTTAAGCTCTAAACCAGCAAGACTAATCGGATTGAAGGTTCTCGTTGATGGAGCGGAAATTGAAGATATGAGAGCTGATGGAATGCTTTTCTCTACACCCCTTGGTTCAACAGCCTATGCACTTTCAACAGGAGGTCCGGTAGTTGATCCTTATCTTCCTTCTATCCTGATCACACCCATAGCTCCCTTTAAGCTTGGCTGGAAGCCCTGGATCGTCCGCAGAGATTGTGTGATCAATGTTGAGTTACATCCGGAAAGAGAAGCTCTTGCAATTTCAGATGGGCAGAGAAGTGTAAAGGTGTTTCCCGGAGATAATATTGAAATTCGTGAATCTCCATATCCGGCTGTCTTTTTCCAGTGCAGTTTTAACAGAATAGGGAAAATTGCAGAAAAACTCAGGAAAATAAGATAAGTATTATTCAGGTGTTATTTAGATTTTGATACTTTCAAAACCTCTTTTGGCAGCCAGAGCTCTTTTATGAGCGTCCATTTTATCATAATTTCGATATATTTCCAGTATGATTGAACTTAAAGTTGTGATACCTGTTCTTGCAATTGCTCCGATAAGTGGATATTCTTCACTGCAGTTAAATTTCTGGGATATTTTTGTCGCATTTAGACACCATATGTTCTCTCCGGTATTGTAGAACACCTTTTTTGGGTAGTTGGCGATTACAGCAACATCATCGCTGAAATGGAAGAACTTACCACCATTCAGCACGAGAATCTTTTTAAATCTTATTCCGTTCCCTTCTCCCTTAACCCTCAGTTTGAGAAGAGTTTTATCGAAAAGACTCTTTATATCAATTCTAAACTCCATTCCACTCCTGTAGAGACTTCTGGCAAGTATCTCTGCTGGTTTGATCTCCTTTATATTATCAAAGACTATCTGGTACGATTTTACCACCCCATAAACTTTGATTTATCATGATAAATTATGATATAAAAGTGTTGTGGTTGATTGAACAAATCTTCAAAATGAGTCGCAGACTATTTTGAAGATTAATCGAAAGTATTTTAATTACTCCGGGAGACGAAGTTGGGATGATAGTCGTTCTCTCTCTCGGAGGCTCTGTTCTGATGGGAGAAGGTTTTAACGCTGAAAGGGTCAGAGAGTTTGCAGAGGTTATTGAAAGAATATCTGAAAACCACAGGGTATTTGTGGTCGTAGGAGGCGGGAGGATTGCAAGAGAGTACATCAATGCTGCGAGAGAACTTGGGGCGGATGAGACATATTGTGACTACATGGGGATAGAGGTTACGAGGCTTAATGCAATGCTCCTTGCTGGAGCGATAAAAAAAGCTCCAAAGTTCATTCCT
This sequence comes from Archaeoglobus sp. UBA234, assembly GCA_002494625.1. Taxonomy (GTDB): domain Archaea; phylum Halobacteriota; class Archaeoglobi; order Archaeoglobales; family Archaeoglobaceae; genus Archaeoglobus_A. The sequence continues at coordinate 130,314 of DACH01000001.1, read as the reverse complement.
CATGACTTTAAATCTGCTCTGGAACTATCATGCAATCATGATGTCGTTGTCATGGGTGGGACATTTCCTGGACATACAACAGATGCAACCTCAGCTCTTCTCGCAGAGTTTGCTGGAGCAGACATTCTTCTTAACGCAACCTCGGTTGATGGAGTTTACTCAGATGATCCAAAAAAGAGCAGAGATGCGATAAAGTATGATAAACTTACCTTCAAACAACTCGTTGATATAGTTTCAGGAAAGGAAACTTCAGCGGGAGTCAGTAATGTTCTTGACCTTCTTGCTGCCAAAATAATCGAAAGAAGCAAAATCAAGACTGTCATCTTCCTTGGAACACCTGAGAACATTGAGCGGGCTGTCAGAGGTGAAGAAATAGGTACTGTGGTTTTTGGATAGATGAATGCGGTGTTTTTAAAAGTGGCTATACCCTCTGAAATCTACCTCCTCAATTCCACTCCTTTTTTCGATAAACACACCGGAACCATCCATAACCTCGCCGATCATGATGCCTCTATCGCTCTCCTCTGATGTAAATACGAGCTCAAAATCCCCCCCTCCATAGAGGAAAAGCTCCAGAGCTCTACCATAGCTTACGAGTTCTGTGAGCTCTGTGAGTGGAAAGTATTCCTCTTTTAGGACTATTTTTACTCCGCTTTTTCTCGAAATATTGTGCAGTGAAATTGCTAAGCTGTCACTTATGTCTGTCATTGCAGAAGCATATTCAGAAATTTCAATTCCCTCCCAGATTTTTGGTTCCGGTGTAAAAAGAGAGGAAATAAATGGAATTTCTTCCCTTTTCTTTCCGGAAAACAACTGTTCAAGGCTTAATTCAGCCTTTCCAGTAACTCCTGTGATGTAAACCCTGTCTCCAGTTCTTGCTCCAGATTGTAACGCGGGTTTTCTCGCAATTCCAGCAGCAAAGCCAGTTATGTATAGCTCATCTCCGAAGTCAATATCTCCTCCGACAACTTCAGCATCGTATTTCTTTGCTAAGTCCTCTATTCCTTTTAGAATTTGAACAAAGAAACCCTCGTCTATCCCCTCTCTTATGGTTATGTCAAAGAGGAAATACTCGGGTTTTGCACCTGTTCCTGCCAGATCACTGAAATTTACAGCCACTGCCATGTGTCCCATTTCGTAAGGAGACATGCTTTCAGGGAAATCAGCCTTCTCGTGAAGATTGTCTGTTGTTAGAATCAGATATTGGTCTCCAATCTTTATTACTGCGCAATCATCGTCACCTGCCCCGGCAATAACCTCCCTCTTTCTTCTCTCAAAGATTCTACTTGCAATTTCAATAAACCTGAACTCTTTCATTCTGCTCATGTTTATCTCTCCATTTTTTGGAGCGATTTACCTGTTACCCTCTCGAGCCTCCTTTCGAGGGAGCATATCACTCTGGAAGTGACATAAAGGCTTGTGTAACTCTCATCACCAATTGAAATTTTCTGTGGATTGAATTTTTCGATGTCTCTTTTCGTCTCATTGTTGAAATCGCCATGGGGAAATGCTCCGATCATTATTAATGGATTCTCATCAAACTCAGGCTCTCCAGTTTTACCATCTTCAGACAGAAGATAGAATCTCCTGTCTGAATATCTCATGAGCAGTTCACTCAGGTTCATATCTCTGATTTCGATTAGAGTCTCATTGGATACAATTTTCCCATCCGAGAGTAGCTTTTCCATTAACCCTATGAATCTGTTGTAATTTCTTGGCAACCTTACATTGCTGGAAAACTCTATAATCTTACCTGAAATTGTATGAACGAAGATTTTTGAGCTTTTACCGATTTTTGAGTCCAGGACTGAGAGCAGGCACATATGGATAATATCCGGTCTACCCCTTTTTCTGTGGTTTTTGAGGTTTCTCATTATGCTGTGGTGTTTGGAATCATCAAGAAGAATTTCTTCCACCTTTTTCTTTCTTTTTCTGCATTCTTTTATGATTATGGGATGGCCTCTGAGTTCCTTCGGTATGGTTTCAATTGATGCTTCCAAGAAAACAAAGCATGGGTTGTACTTCATCCTGTGGAATTAGGAATCCCATGTGAATAAGGGTTTCGAACATGCCTGTCATCATCATAGAATTCAACAATTTTAAAATAGGTATCAAACCTAAAAAAATTGGATGAGCAGACTGTGGATAATTGTTGTTTTACTGACAATAATTTTTGTTTCAGCTTACTTCTTGTTCCCTTACCTTAAAAATAATCTGAATCAGCAGATTTTTGAAGAAGAAAAAGTAACTGAAGAAACTCCTGAGGAAAAGGGAGATGGTTTATCGAAAACTCCAGAGAAAAAGTTCAAACCGGTTGTTGTTATATCTGATAAGGGTTTTGAAATATCCTATACTGGTTTTGAAGAGGGCATTGTAAACTCTTTTCCCTCGTATGTCTCTACGGAAACATCGGATTTTCTTGTTTACGATCTCGAATACAATGACAGATCAATAATACTCACCTGGGAAATGAAAAGAGGGACTTTAAACTGGATAAATCTTAAAGTATTCCGTTATGAAAAGCTCGTTTTTAATCAGACCTCCAATGAAAGCAGAGGAAAAATTGAATATGTACATAATGACCCATCTCATCATCACTCTCCTTCCGTGAAATACAGCTTTGAAAAAGTAGAACCGGGTACATTACTCTTTTTCAATATTAAGAATAACGGAGAAGATAATCTCACGATAATATTTGAGAAAGTTGTTTTTGAGGGTGAAAAAACCTATGAACTTGCGAGTGAGAACTTCCTTTTCGGTAGAATACTCAGTATTGAACCAGGTAAATCAATAAATCTGATATTCTCCTATCCCGGTAAGATACCACCAGAGGGGGAGCTTACATTCTATATTAAAATTCCAAAAAGAGCAGGTAAAATCGACTATGAAGAACTTAAAATGACGATTGGTTAGTTAAGACCTTTGCTGAAACCTCCGAAACACTTTTTTAACCCTTTTTTAGAATGAATTGCATGCTCGCTCAGACAATTGCAGCAGCATTCAAGAGCAGGGGAAAAAGGAAGATGACCAAGTCTGATCTCACCTACATCCTATCCTTTGACTTCAAGTGGTTCTCTCACAGTCTGAGCAAAAGAGTTGTGGAAGAGGCAATAAAGAATGGTCTTCTCACTTTTTCAGAGGGAAAGCTTGAACCCACCTTCGATCTTAAGACTATTGATATTCCTGTGGATTTCAAGCCTGACATAAAGAAAATATTCTCCTTCAGCATTTTTGACGAACTTGTTGAGATGATCTCCGAAAAAACTGGAGTTGATAGACAGGATGTAGTATCCGCAATTAACAAGAAGCAGGAATCATTCTCAGCTCTTCTTTCTGCCGAGGTTGTTGCACTACTCTATGCAAAGGAAACTGGTATAGATATCCTTCCTTTCATTGAAAGATTATGGGATGAGGTTTTTTTATAGTTTTTTAAGAATTTTCGGAATTTGACTGTTGGTGAAGTTTATTTTTGCACTTTGCCACTAAGTAACGCCTCCTGAGAACAAAATATAAAAGTTGTAGAGGAAAAAATATCTGAAAATGCTGAGACCTATACCCGATAAACCTGCTCTTGTTCTTGGAGGAAGGGAAAGATGGCTGGTAATTGCAGATCTGCATCTCGGGATAGTTGATTTTCCAGACGAGAGTGTTATAAACTCGGTTTCCAGCCTGCTTGCTATAGGTTTTGATGGAGTTTTAATCCTTGGTGATGCAAAGCACGATATAGGGTTGAGAAACAGAGAGAAAAAAGAGGTTGAGATACTGAAAGAGAGAATTCTCGATCAGGGAATTGATGAAGAAAATATAATTCTGGTGAGAGGTAACCATGATGGGGGTCTGGATGTGGTAAGGATGGAACCCTCATCGGGCTTTGTTATGGATAAAATAGGTTTCTTTCATGGTCATGCAAAACCATCGGAGGATGTTCTGCAGTCCAAATACATAGTTTTTGCTCACATCCATCCTGCTGTTTACATAAAAGATGAAATCGGAGGAACAAAGCGAAGAGTCTGGCTTGAGGGTAAGTGGGATGAAAGGAAGGTGGTGGTGATGCCAGCTTTTAATGAACTCTGCCCCTCTGTAGCTCTAAACATGGAGAAAAGAATCCTGAGGAGGTACAGGAATCTTGGGGATTTCAATGCAGTAATGCTTGACGGCACTCTGGTTGGCAGGCTTGAGGGTCTGCTCTGAGGATGTATCTGCTTGCAATCAGGGTATCATTTTGAGTCATCATTTTCAATTAAGAAGACAGTTAAGTAAGATTTTTTAACTTTAAACAAAAAGGAGGTTCGGGAGGAATTCTATGTGGAGCATATTGAAATCACTGAGAGAAAATCCTGAAATACTTATCGAGTCACAGAGAAGGAGAAATGGAGATATTGGGATAGTAGAGAGAGCAATTAAACTTGACAGGACATGGAGGGAGAAGAGGTACGAACTCGACCAACTCAGACATGAGAGAAACAAGATATCGAGAGAGATAAAAAAACTGAAAGGGGAGGAAAGGGAAAAAGCTCTTGAAGAAGCAAAAAGGATTTCAGAAAAGGTTAAAGAAGCAGAAAAAAGTCTTAAAGAGCTGGAAGAAGAGCTCAACACAACTCTCATGTCCATCCCGAACATCCTTCATAGCGGTGTGCCTGTGGGAAAGGATGATACTGAGAATGTTCCTGTGAAGTTCTGGGGAAAACCAAAAGTCTATGTGAAGTTCGAAGATGAATTCAAGGTTCAAACCCGTGGAATGTCTGACTATCAGCTTACAGACAGACCACCAGTTCCTCATGCGGATGCTACCGAGATGTCGGGCTGGACAGATGTAGAGAGGGCAGCAAAGGTATCTGGTTCCAGGTTTTACTATCTGATTGATGATCTTCTCTGGCTCGATTTTGCCATTACTGTTTATGCTCTTGACTATCTCTCGGACAGAGGTTTTAAAATCGTCTCCCCTCCATACATGATGAAAAGAAGAGCCTACTCGGGAGTAACAGCCTTTGAAGACTTTGAAGAAGTGATTTACAAGATCGAGGATGAAGATCTTTACCTGATTGCCACATCAGAACATCCGATTGCAGCGATGCACATGGATGAAGTGCTTGAAGAAGATGAACTTCCTCTTCTCTATGCCGGGGTAAGTCCATGCTTCAGAAAGGAAGCTGGGGCACATGGAAAGGATACCAAGGGTATATTTCGTGTCCACCAGTTCAACAAGGTTGAACAGTTCATCTTTTGCCTTCCTGAGGAATCTTGGAGCTGGCATGAAAGGCTGCTTGAGAATGTTGAATATCTCTGGCAGGGTCTTGGAATTCCTTACAGAATAGTGAACATCTGTACAGGTGATATAGGGATTGTTGCAGCCAAAAAATATGACCTTGAAGCCTGGATGCCAGCTCAGGGGAAGTACAGGGAGATGGTCTCATGCTCCAACTGCACGGACTGGCAGAGCTACAGGCTGAATATACGGTATGCTGAGGAAAGGGGAAAACCAACAAAAGGTTTTGTTCACACTCTGAACTCAACCGCAGTAGCAACCACGAGGGCAATTACTGCGATAGTTGAGAACTTCCAGGAAGAAGATGGGGCTGTTAAAATACCAAAGGTATTGAGGAGGTACCTTGAGCCGATTAAATCAGCACCAAAAGAGTACTTGATACCAAGGAAGAGGGAGTCAGGAGGTGAGTAGGGGGTGATTTTGTGGAGATAGATTACTACATGATCGACTGTCCGATTTGTGATGATGGTAAAAAGCACAGGAGTAGAATACTGAAAAAGCAGGAAACAGAGGACAGAGCAATCATGGAGGTTGAATGCGAAGACTGTCATCATAGGGGTGTTGTTAAGGTTCTGAAGGCAGGGGGAGTGGAGATTTACGACTTTTAGTGCTGAAAGCAGAAAAATAGATCTGATATATTTTTCTTGGACTGGAAATACGAGAAGGGTTTTTTATTTTATATTTGATTTTCTGAAAGAAAAAGGTTATGAGCCAAATCTGAAGGAAATAAAGCCTTTAAGAAACTATCCATATCTCGTCTGGCTTTTTCTCTCATTTTTTCCCGGGTTATCTGTGAAAGTCTCAATTCCTGTGCCTGAATCGGATTTGATTTTTCTTGGTATGCCCAAGTGGACACTCAACTGTCCTCCAGTTACAGAATTTTTGAAAAAAACAGAGATGAGGCGTAGAAAGGTGGTTCTTGTGATAACCTACGGCGGATTCGATGAAAAAAGATATGCAAAAGATATAGCAGCTAAGATCTATAGAAAAGGTGGAATGGTTGAAGGAACGATCCTTCTGAGAAGAAAAGAGGTACAGTCCGGAGAGTTTAAAATTTTTCTGAGGGAGTGGATGGATAACTTTCTGGATTTTTAGTATATTCTTTGGTTAAAATTGGTGGTAAGGGGGTTAAAGGGTTGGATTAAAAATCTGGATCAAAGACCCCTCATAAACTCAGGTCTTAGAATTCTCGGATTTTTTATCGAATAATCGATCAGTTTCAGGATGTCATCTTTATCTTCAGGCAGGTTACCCCTTATCGGCAGGTAGTTTGATGCATGGTTACTTCTGAAAACAGTTCTGCAGTCAATGTCTTCTATCAACCACCTCAGCTCCTGGAGGGTTTCTATTTTATCCAGAGGGTGAAATAAATCCTTCTCATACTGTCTGTAGAGGGGAGTTCTTGGAACAAGCATTAGAGTAAGCGCTGCTGTGTAATGAGGCTCCATTGCGTTAATTACTTTTGCAGTCTCTTTCGCGTGCCTATATGATCTCTCTTTACCACCGATACCTATTAGGATTGTTACCGACAGAAGCATCCCGTTATCAATGGCTTTTCTACCAGCAGCGATCATCTCCTCTGCAGTTGCACCTTTTCTGATCTCTCTTAAAAGCTCGTCATCTCCGGTCTCGACTCCAAGATAAACCATCTTCAAACCTCTTTCAGCAAGTTCTCGAATTTCCTCATCTGTTTTCTCAAGCAAATCATTTGGAGAAGCATAGGCTGTTACTCTCTCAAGTTCTGGATAAACCTCAAATGCAAAATCGAGAATCTCGAGGAGGCTATTGGTGGGCATGGCAAGTGCGTTCCCATCTGCAAGAAAAATCCTCTTTACCTCACCATAGTAATCTTTTGATAAAAGGATATCTTCCTTTATTTCCTCCAGATCTCTGATTCTGAACCTCTTACCTCTGTACATCCCGCAGAATGTGCATTTATTGTGGGAACATCCTATGGTTGCCTGTATGATCAGGCTGTAAGCCTCGCTCGGTGGGCGGAATACTGGCTCTTCGTATCTCATTGCTTGGTTGTTTATGGGGGGCTGAATAAATATTTGTTGAAATGGTGGATTAGGAGATTTGTAGTTTACATTTTGTCGTGATTTTATCATCATATTGAGATTTTAGAGTGGAAACTACCATAGCTTGAACTTTCTAAGACAGGAAAACTTGTAATTAAAGGGATAATGGTAATTTTCTAAGGCATGAGAAAAGTTTGTTGAAGAACTGGGAAATATCTAAGGGTTGATTATGTGGTAATTAGGCCAACCGGGTATTTTTCTGATATGACTGAATTACTTTGAATGATGTTGTTGGCAGGCAACCAAAAATCACGGATATTCCGGCAAAGTTAGCGAGTCTTGCTGCAAAGATAAATTCGACCATTTAGCAAGCATTACTATACGCTCGCGAAGCTCATCATAGCAGCCATGCAAAATGATTTTGTAGCTCTCAAAACTGGTATCTACGAACTCAGGGATTACTTTAAGGGAGGTTTTGGAATCTGAAATACTTCAAAAAAAGATGAGGTTTGGAAAGAACTTATAAATGTAGTGAATATATTTGTTGTAATGGATTGGAATAAAATCAGGAATCTTTTTCCTGCAACAAAAAAGTTCGCTTACCTCAATGCAGCAGAAGCTTCTCCAGTCTCTGTCATGTCTGCCAGAGAAGCAAAAACATTCTACGATGAAATTCTCACAAAAGGCGATTTACTCTGGGATGAATGGCTTGAAAAACGTGAAAAGATTAGAAAGAAGGTTGCAGAACTAATAAACGCTGATAAAAGTGAAATTGCCTTCACATTAAACACCTCCCATGGGATGAATTTGATAGCTGGAATGTTGAAGGGGATAGAAGATCCCGATGGAAAGGAAGTCATAACGATGGAAGATGAGTTCCCGTCCTCAACCCTTCCATGGTTGAATCTCAAATATACACTTCGTTTTGTTAAGCCTGAGAATGCTGTTTATTCGATAGATGAAATTGAGAAAAATATCACTTCCAATACAAAAATTCTTGTAACCAGTCATGTCCAATATAAGACCGGATTTAAACAGGATTTGGTTGAACTGGGGAAACTGTGCAAAGATAGGGATTTAATTTTTGTCGTGAACGCAACCCAGTCAGCAGGAGCTATGCCGATAGATGTTAGAAAGGCGAATATCGATTTTCTTGTTTTCTCGGGCTTGAAATGGATGATGGCGGGTTATGGGGTTGGTGTTCTTTACATTAGCAAAAAATGGTTTGAAAAAGTAGATTATCCTGTTGCCGGTTGGCAGAGTGTGAAAGATCCCTCTCTAATGGATAACAGGAAATTGGATCTAAGAAAAGAAGCATCAGTGTTCGAATTAGGATGTCCGCATTTTTCGAATATTTTCGCTTTGGGTGGGGCTTTGGATTTGTTAAACGAGATTGGGAAGAAAAATGTTGAAAGAAGAATATATGAGTTAGGGGATTATCTAGTGGAAAAATTGGAAGAGTTGAATTCGGGGCTGAGTTTCCGAATAGTATCACCACTTGATAGAAAATATAGGTCGGGTATTACCGTGATAGGGTTTGAAAATGCAGAAAAGATCGTTCAGGAGTTATATAAAAAAGATGTCGTTGTTTCGGCACGCGGAAGGGGATTGAGGGTTTCTGTGCATGTGTACAATAACGAGAAGGATATTGATAAATTCATATCTGAACTGCAAAAATTACTCGACTCTGAATCTTTTCGCGATCCAAGTTGAGGATGATAAAAAGGTATGATATAAAATAAAGGTGAAAATACATGGAGCTAAAAGTAACATTCTGAGGAGACTGGGTAAAAATTTCTTTGTAATGTATTCAGAGATTCATTGGACATTTGGCTGTACATTCAATGCAAGTATACCAGTTATGGTCGTCCACAACAGTAATGTGCTGGAGAATTTCAATTTCATTATGCGAGAGTCTTCTATTTTCTGATTTTAAGAGGTGTACAAAGAGTGGGGAGAATGACTGCGTCCTTATGCATTTTTCAACATCAATACCATATGGTTCAAGAGCTTTAGCTGGACATGCCTTAATACACTCAAAGCAATCTTCTGGACATCCATTCCCCGGCTCTCTTTTAATCTCATCTAACTCGGCTTCTGTAAGAACTCCTGCCAAGATTAACCTCGTACCATATTCTGGATTTATGAGCATTGAACTTTTCGAGAGTTTTCCAAGTCCACATTTGGCTGCGAGTCTAATGAGGTCTACAAATCCAGCATATTCGTATAATCCCCTTATCTGAAAAGGAAAACAGCCAAATATTGGTAAAGAGTCAAAACCTTCCTCCTCCAGAATAAGTGCAATTTCAACTGCTAAGGTATCGAGATATCGGTAAAAAAGATTTGCAGTTCTCCAATAATTGTGTAAAAGCTTTGTAGATCTAAGAACTGCTCTTGGTATTGGCAATCCAAAAATAAGGGCACTTCTCGCATCTGGGAAAATAGAATTTTGTTCAATTCTTGTGGTTCCATAAACAGCTTTGGAGTCATCTAATTTTTTGTAGATGGATTGAAAAATGGACATAGGTTTCATATAATCTTGATAATTTATAAAAGTTTGCTTCAATTTTCAGTTTTCAATCTTCAATCTAACCGCAAACAAGTCTTTTATGATTTAATATTCATCTAAGACTTCTCGTGCCGTCTGAGAAACACTTTTCACTCATTTCTTGAGATTCTTAGGAAATTTGATACAGGAAGTGTTATTCGAGGTTGTATCTGACAGTAGAGAATTTTGGGGCAAATGAATGGGTAAATGGGGAATGAAAATATCGAAAAAGCTATACCAAATACACAAATCAACAAATTTATAGCAGATAACCCCATCAGCTATCATGAAAATTGGCTTCCCAAATCACCCAAGGAAAAATTTACTAAAGGAAATTGAATGGATCGGAAAGAATGACTTTGATTTTGTGGATCTCTTTTTGGAGGAGGATAGGGCCACTCCAGAGAAAGTTAATGTCAGTAAAACGAGAAAACTTCTTGAAAAATACGATCTCGGTGTTATAGGCCATACTGCATGGTATATGCCTATAGGATCCCCCGTTAAGACATTGAGAGATGCTGCAGTCAGTGAGTTGAAAAGATATTTTGAAATTTTTGCAGAGCTTGGAGTAAAATATGTAAATATCCATGTAAACTGGCCTGGGGGTTTGTTCTCAGACAAAGAGGGTGTAAAGTTCCAGATTGAGACACTAAAAAAGCTTGTGAAGGAAGCGAAAGGATTCGGAATCAACTTAATGTTGGAACCTCTGGACACAAGGTTTGATACAGTTAAAAACATCTCTTCGATTTTGATGGCTGTGCCCGATCTCTATTTACATCTTGATATAGGTCATACAAGCCTCCACGGGAGGAAACCAGAGGATTTCATCAGAAAATTTCATGATAGGCTGAAGCATGTCCACCTCCATGATAACAATAAGTCAAGAGATCTGCACCTTCCACCGGGTGTCGGTAGTATCGAGTGGGAAAAGATTCTAAAAGTTTTAAAAAGGTACTATGACGGAACGATAACCTTAGAAGTATTTTCGAGGGACAGGGATTATGTGTTGCTTGCGAGGGACAAGTTGAGGATCATGTGGGATAAATTATAGCATTGCATAAGTTTTTACTTTTTATAGCCAAAAATGGAGAAAAATCGTATTACATATCTAATTATCAACTACTCACCACAAAAGATTTAACTCTTTTAGGTAATATGTTAAAGGGAGAGGCGGTGGGCGGCTAACCTGCGGTTAGCATACAAGCTGACCGAAAGGAGGAAAGTCCCCCCACCGTAAGAGGCGGACTCCCGCAAGGGAGTATGCCGAGAGGCATGGCAACGGCACAGAAACGATACCCGCTTGGGGAAATGCGATGAAGCAAATGCAGAGGTCACCCAAGCGGGATGAAACGTTCCGACCCCGCCGGTGCAAGCTTATGCGCTCAGACTGATGCCGCCGGAACAGAAGGGGGCTTACCACCGCTACTCCCACCCAAAAGTTATAAACAGAAATTCTCAGCTTCGGAATTACAATGGAATTGGGGATTAAGGAGGAACTCAGAGAGGCAATTGAATCAGCTGGAATAGAAAATCTGAGTGATTTTCAGATTAGGGCTTTTAAGGAGATAGCTGCAGGTAGGGATGTTCTCATAATAGCTCCTACTGGCTCGGGTAAGACAGAGGCCGCTGTTATTCCTGTGCTGAATGAAATGCTCTCTATTAAGGACTTGAAGGGCATCTTTTTTCTCTATATAACCCCTCTCAAGGCTCTGAACAGAGATATGCTTCGAAGACTTGAGAATATTGCCCGAAAGCTTGGCTTCACGGTTGCGGTAAGACATGGAGACACACTGATGACAGAAAGGAAGAGGCAGAGTCTAAAGCCACCTCAAATTCTCATAACCACTCCGGAAACTTTTCAGATTCTCTTTCAGGGTAAAAAGCTCAGAAAGGCTCTTTCCAATGTGAGATATGTCGTTATCGATGAAATTCATGAGATGGCTGACAGTGAAAGAGGTGTTCAACTCTCTGTAGGGATCGAAAGATTGAGGGAGATGGCAGATTTCATGTTGATTGGTCTCTCAGCTACCGTTGAGGAGACTGTTTCCAGCTTTCTGTCATCAGATGCGGTTGTAGTTAGAGACGAATCGGAAAAAGAGTACAGGTTTGAGGTTATCATGCCTGAGGTTATGGAGGAGGACGAAAGACTTTCTGAAAAATTGAATGTTGAGCCTGAAGTAGCAGCGGAACTCAGGAAGATAAAGGAAATTGTTGAGGAACACAGGTCAGCCCTTATCTTTGTTAACACAAGACAAACAGCAGAGGCACTTGGCTTAAAGCTTAAGACGATTCTTGATGTTGAGGTACATCACGGCTCTTTATCTAGGGAGGCAAGGATTGAGGCAGAAAGAAGGTTTGCAGAAAGAGAGCTCAGGGCTCTTATATGCACATCTTCCATGGAGCTTGGAATTGATATAGGCCATGTTGATGTGGTCGTTCAGTTCAACAGCCCGAGGGAGGTTGCCAGGCTCATTCAGAGAGTGGGTAGAAGCGGTCACAGAAGAGAGAAAGTCTCGAAAGGATATATCATTTCAAGAGCTTTTGATGATATAATGGAATCCTGGATTATATCTTCAAGAGCTCTTAATAGCGAAATTGAGCCGCTGAAAATCCATCTAAAAAGTCTTGACACCCTCGCCAACCAGATTTCTGCTCTTGCTCTTGAGTATGGAAGAATTCAGGACATTAAAGCTTACTCGATTATAAAAAGGGCGTATCCATTCAAAGATCTGGATTTCGAGGAATTCAAAGAAATCTGTGAATTCCTTGCTGCGGGAAATATTATTTTTTACGAAAATGGGTTGATAGCTTCAAGAAGAAAAACCAGATATTACTTTTATGAAAACATCTCAATGATACCGGATGAAAAAAGTTACAGGGTTGTTGATGTAACAACAGGGAAAACGATAGGTATCCTTGATGAGAGCTTTCTTTCAACTTTCAGCGGAGAGGTATTTGCTATAAAAGGTGAGCTGTGGAGAGTTCTTGCGGTGGATGAGGTCGTAAAGGTAGAGCCCGTAACCCGAGAGGGAGCAATCCCATCATGGGTGGGTGAAGAAATTCCGGTTCCCTTTGAGGTGGCTGTTGAGGTTGGAAAGCTCAGGAGGAAGATTGCTGAGATTTTGAAAGAGAATGCCTTCAGGTATATCAAATCCAGATTTCTGACAAATGACGAGGCTGTTAGAACTGTGGTGAATGTTATCTCTGAACAAATAGAAAAGGGATTTGAAGTCCCCTCCGATAAGATTATCACAATAGAAAGCTCGGAAAACATTGCAGTGATAAATTGCTGTTTCGGACACAGAGTAAATGAAACGCTCGGGAGAATAATAGCTTTACTTTTGTCTGCCAGAAAGGGAAGAAACATTGGAATTGAGGTCGATCCATACAGAATCAAGCTCACTCCAGCCAGTGCTGAGGAGGTAATGAAAACTCTTCTTTCAATAAGTCCAGAGGCTGTTCCTCAACTTGCAGAACGCTCTTTACTCGACACACACCTACTTCAATGGAAGGTTGTTAATTCTGCAAGAAAGTTTGGCTATCTTAGAAAGGATACTGACCTCTCGCGCATTAACCTGAAGAAACTGGTGATAAAGCTCAAAGATACACCGATATTTCGTGAAGCGGTTAGAGAAATCTTCTTAGAAAAGCTAGATGTTGACAGAACATCGCAAATTCTTGAGCAGCTTGAAGATAAGATTAAGATTAAAGTTTACGATTCACTTAGTCCCATATCTCTTGCATCAAGGGAACATGCCTTTGATTTACTCTCTCCTGGAAAACCGGTTGAAGCTCTCCTGAAGATCTTCAGGAAGAGACTTGAGGATGAGATTACAGTTTTCCACTGCTTGAACTGCAAATACACGGTAAGAACTCCTGTCAGGCTTATTGATAAACTGCAGTGTCCCAGATGTGGTTCAGGACTTATAGCATGCTTCAATGCAAGGAGAAAATTTGAAGACATTCCGAAAAAGGAGCTTTACAGAATAGCCAATCTCGTTCTTTCCCATGGAAAAAGAGCTGTTTTTGCGATGAATACTCATGGTGTTGGTGCTGAAAATGCCAGCAGGATCCTCTCAAAATATTATGAAAAGGAAGATGACTTCTTTTTGGAGCTGATGGAGGCTGAAAAAAGATATATCAGGACGAGAGGCTTCTGGGATTAATCTTTATTATCTTCTTTTCTTGTGAAAATCAAGGCAGTCATAAAGCCGAAGAGGAAGTTTGAGGTTGAAACCTCAACGAAGTGAGCCAGTCTGATTTTCTCAGGCATGTAGGGGTTTGGTAGGAGAAGAAGTGAACCCATGAGCACGGAAAAGATAAATGCTACCGTAATGGCAACCTCTCTTCTGCTCCCCTTCATCATCCGGATTATAAGATAGGCGATAGCTCCCCATAGGGTACCTCTCAGCAACTGGAAGGGAATAATCCAGGCAGGAAGCTGTAAATTGCTGTAGTACTGCTGGAACGCCTCCCCCGCTAAGGGAATAAATACAAACATTCCGAATGAGATATAGATGAGAACATAGATGATTGCAATCACTGAAAACTTCCAGGTAAGAGTGAATATTTGCTCTCTGACTTTATTGAAAGCCTCATTATTTTTTCCATAGGGCTTGACTCTGATTTTTCCATGTACTATTACTGCCATCGGGGAGAAAATTGCTGCAACTACTGTTCCCTGAAGAAAAAGCTTTGGAACCGTTTCAGGAGGCAGGATTTTCGAGAAGTAATCGAGAAATACAAGGGTTTCTATCTGGGTCAGGAGAGTTGTGATACCATAAAAAATAACAAAAGTTGATAGGATAAGCTTAATACCACTCCAGTCTGATTTCAGGATCGGATAGCTGATCACAGTTACCTGCAGGAAGGAAACTAAAAGCAGGTATGGGATACTGCTGGAAGCCTGTGAGTTACTTAGGCCGGAAATCAAAGGGGCTACGGAGTATCCGGAGAATAGAATAAGAGTCAGAATAAAGATTTTAATGACAAACTTACTGATTTTACCAGTTTGATTCACACCATCACCCTCATTTCACAGTTACTGTTTTGATAAACTTTTTCAAAGAAGTTTTTGAGAGTCCACCCTATTAAAGAGTTCCCAAGACTGAACCTGATATCTTCCAACCCGACTCCCAGAAAACTAAAATATTTTGAAATTGACCATAATCTGTGAGCAAACCTGAAAACAGTGGAAATAACTCAGGAAGACTATCAGAATTTGAAAAACTTTCTGATGAGCTCTCTGATAACGAGATTGAACAGCTGAGGAGTAAATTTGAATCGCTCGGAACTCTACAGGGGGCATCCTTTAATGAATTCGTCATGAAATACTGCGAAGTGAAGGAGCATTTTGGAAATCTCATAGAGCAGGAAACAGCCTTCAGGCTAACAGCCTATAGTTTCGGTTATATGCCTCTCTCAAAAATCTCAGAACTTGAGAAAGAAAGTGGTAAAGTCATGCTTAGAGGTAAAGTTGCTGGTATTGAGCAGGTAAGAGCCTATTCTACTAAGGACGGAGAGGGCTTGCTTGCAAAAGTAGTGCTTGAGGATGAAACAGGAAGCATTATCGCCACACTATGGAATGAAGCTGCGGAACTTGTGAGGACTGGTGAGATATTTGAGGGATGTAACATTGAAGTTAAGGGGTTTGTCAGAAGATGGGGTGAAAGGCTCGAAGTATCTGTGAATGATCCGCTGGATGTGGTAATACTCGAAATGGGCAGCACAGAGATAGAAGGAATTCTGGTGGGTCTGGATAAAAGAGAGAGCATTCTCCGATTTGGAGTAATAGATGAGAAAGAAGGGAGAATAAAGGTCATAGGTTGCAGGGCGAAAGAATTCGATTTAAATCCAGAATTTGGACAGAGAATATATTTAAAAATTGACTCAGATATTTTAATGGAGTTCAAAACGGAAGAAGGAAAAAAAGAAGCAGTCGAAATGTATTTTGACACAATTTCCGGGATTAAAGAAGGGAAGAAGGTAAATATTCTGGGGAGAGTAAGTGGTATTGGGACTCTGAAAGTTTTAAGGAAGGAAAACAGAACTATCAAACTTTCAGACATTTATGTATCTGATAAAACTGGAAGAATCAGAGTTTTACTCTGGGGAAGGAAGGCAGAGCTTTTAAAAAGAGCAGATGTTGGTGTGAAAGCAGTGGTGATAAATGGAAGAGTCAGAAGAGGAGAAATACACTGTGACAGGAGCTCTATTGTAAATCTACTCTAAAGCTTTTCCCAGCTTCATCTGTGCTCGAGATAATCCTGAAGTATTTGCAGAAACATATCGTTGTGCTCCTTTTTGCCCACAGTGACCCTGAAATGAGTTCCATCCAGGCCCATAAGACCGGTTACATTCCTCAGGATTATGCCCTTCCTTTCAAACCTTTCCTTAATTTCCCTATCTTCTCCCTCGATCCTGAAGAGAATGAAGTTTGCATCCGAGGGGTAAACCTTTAATCTCTCCATTTTTTCGAGCTTCTTGGAGATTCTTTCCCTTTCCCGGATTATGTAGTCTCTTATTTCATTGAAATAGTCGATTGATTCAATGCAAGCCTCTGCAACTTTTGCGGAAATTGTTGAGATGTTGAAGGGAAGTCTTACCTTTTCTATGGACTGAATCGTCTCCTGATTTCCCACAGCATAGCCCACTCTTAATCCTGCAAGGGAGAAGAACTTTGAGAATGACTTCACAACCACGAGATTGTCAAACTCGTCTATCAGTTTGATATGTGAAGTTTTTGAAAAATCCGAGTATGCTTCATCGACAACCACAATCGCATCGGTATTCCTGAGAATTTTCCTCATTACACTTTCTGGCACTGAGTTTCCTGTTGGATTGTTTGGAGAGCATATAAAAATCAATTTAGATCTTTTTTCCAGCAGTTTCTCAGGATCAATCTGGTATTCCGGGAAGTCGATGAACCTTATCGAAGCATCCATCATCATGGAAAGTATTGCATAGAGAGTATATCCTGGAATGGGAATCGTGACCGGATCAAAAGCCTCAAGATGAACCTCACAGATCATCTTCAAAATCTCGCTTGCACCGTTTCCCACAGCAATGTTTTCTGAATCGACATTTATCAAATCGGAAATCCTCTCTTTTAAGTCTCTGTAAACCGGATGAGGATATCTGTTGATAAACTTGAAAGAATCATTATAAGCTCTCTTTACATTATCAGGCGGGAGAAAAGGGTTCTCATTTGAGGAGAGTGAGATTACATCCGAGCTTTTCACTCCGTACCTCTTTTCTATGTCCTCAGGAAAGCTACCGGGATCATATGGGTTTATGATGTGGATAACTCCTCTTACCATAAATTTCAGCTATTTTTCAACAATAAAAAATTGATGGAGCTCACTCAGCTCCAAGTTTCTCCTTAAGCTTCTCAACTTCAGCTTCAATCTCCTCAAGTGGAAGAATCTTAAACTCTTTCTCAGACACACCGGCGAGAGCCCAGAAAAGCCTTGCAACAACAACCATCAGCTTCCCTGAGTTACCAGGTGTGTGTGGAAGAAGCGCAGCAGCCAGATCTCCGAGAGCCTCAAAATCCTCCTTGGACATGTCACTGACTTTTTCACTAGCTGTTCCAAAAAGGGATATTCCCGTTCCCAGTATCTTCTCCTTCATTGCATAGTATTTTGCAGCCTCACTCGTTATTCTGTGAACACCCATTCAAACACCTCCTAAATTTTGATATTATTATATCTGTCTTTTTATATGTCCATATATTTTAATATTTCCCATGGGGTTATGTAAAGGCAGTACTGGTTCCACTCATCGTACTTGAGGCTCATGAAGGCATCGAATATGTGTGAGCCAAGAACCTTCTGCATAAGTTCATCACTTGCGAGGTGGTCAAGAGCATCTCTGAGGGTTGTTGGAAGCTCACCAATTCCAAGTTCTCTCTTTTTAACAGGCGATAGCTCGTAAACATCCTCCATTATCGGGTCTCCTGGTTCTATTTTCTTCTTTATTCCGTCAAGACCTGCAGCGAGCATTGCAGTGAATGCAAGGTATGGATTACAGCTCGGATCAGCACCTCTGTACTCTACCCTGATTGCGGAGGGCTTCTTCAGGTACATTGGGACTCTTACGAGGGCAGATCTGTTTCTTGGGCTCCAGCAGATATAGATCGGAGCTTCAAATCCTGGTACAAGTCTCTTGTATGAGTTGATTGACGGTGCACAGAGGGCTGTGAGGGCTCTGGCATGCTCAAGCAAACCTCCGATATAGTATCTGGCGGTCTGACTCAGCATATACTCATCGTCCGGATCGGCAAAGAGAGCTTTCCCTGAAAAAGGCTCACCTTCCCAGAGGCTCTGGTGGCAGTGCATACCGCTTGCATTATCTAAATACAGTGGCTTGGGCATGAATGTTGCAAGCAGACCGTGCATTGCAGCTATGTTCTTCGCTGCGAATTTGTATTTATAGAACGCATCACCAACATCGACGAGTTTTTTGGGCTTGAAATCGAGCTCCACCTGTCCGGCAGTTGCAACCTCATGGTGGTGGTATTCTATATCTACGCCCAGAAATTCGAGATAATATGTCAGCTCATTTCTGTATTCAACGGTTGTATCTTCTGGTGGTGGGCGGAAGTAACCTTCTTTGGGTCTGATAAAGAAACTGCCTGGATCTATTTCGCTGCTTTCTGGCATAACTCTTGGTGGTCCCCAGGAATCCCCTGCTCCACCATTTGGTGAAACCCACATATCCCATGTAAGGTTTGTTGGATCAAGACTCTCAAAAACGAAAAACTCTATTTCAGGTCCGAAAATAACACTCATTCCCTTCTCCTTCAGTTCTTCCTCGTGCTTTGAGGCAACAAATCCTCTTGGATCACAGTCTGCAATCTCACTTCCCCACGCCTCATAAACATTTCCGAACATAATGGCAGATTTCTGTATGGGGTCGTCAATCCAGGGAATCACTTTCAGTGTTGCGGGGTCTGGCATCCAGACGAGGTCACTTTGTTCAATTGTTTTGAAACCTCTGATTGAAGAACCATCAAAACCTATTCCATTCTCAAAGGCACTCCCTTCAGTGAACTCTCTGGCGGGGATGGAAAATGTCTGCATGAATCCCCTTATGTCACTGAATGCACAGAGAACTTGCCTGACACCATTTTCTTTCAGAATTTTTACTGCCTCCTCCATATTTATCCTCCTTTTTGATTTACTTTTAGCTTGCTCAGGTAAAAGTTATATAAATTTTTTTGTTATTACTGATTTTTTGAAGATGTTTTAATTAAAGCCATGAAAAACTGAGTGTCCGTTCTGGGCTCATAGATATAAATGATATATAATTTCAATCGAGTAAGATTCCTGCACCCCTTGCGTAAATCAAAAATCCTGTTCTGGCGGTGAAAACTGTGAAAAATGGCATCAAAAAGGCAGAAATTACCCATCCTATTGGTGTCAGCTGTGAGATGGATGATATTATCAGCAAGATAACCCACACGGCAAGAACCCATATTATATAGTTCCCCCAGCCGAAAGTTCCGATTATTTCAAACACATCACCGAAAGCAAAAGCCTTTCCCATACTGTTGGTGTAAATCATATGTATTATTCCCATTGAGGCTATAACTGCTATAATCAAGGAGAGTATTACACCGAGAATCATGAAGGGTGCGGCAATAAAACCGGAAAAGTAAGCGGCTCCTGCACCAAAACCTATCAGAGCGAGAGGGATTATGAAGTATATTATCACCGTAATCACTATTTTAAGACCATCGATGAAGAGTCCTCCGAAATCTTTAACTTCCGGAAGCTCTGGTTTTCCGCTTCTTATGATCCTTGCTGCATAGCCACTGAGCATTATATTTATAATGGGTATAACGCCGATAATCACTAAGATCAGCAATCGAGAAGTATCATCAAGGAGTTTCTTAGATGTTTCAATTCCATCCGAAAATATTTCTTCAATGCTCATGTTTGTACTATATCTTTTCACGGATATAAGGTTTGTTGCGGGTGATAAAGGGGAAAATCAGATGTTGTTCTTAAAGCAATGAAAAATGACAAATTTTAAAATGAAAAAAATACAATGAACTTCATGCTTGATGGAATCAGAGTGATAGAGGTAGCTCCCTTCTATCCCGGACCCTTCTGTACACAGATTCTTGCAGAACATGGAGCAGATGTTATAAAGGTTGAACCACCTTCTGGAGATCCCATGAGGTTTAACACCGTCCTTTTTTCAGTCATGAACAGAAACAAAAAGAGTGTTGTGCTGGACTTAAAAAAGCCTGAAGATCTGAAGAGATTTATGAGTCTTGCAAAAGAGGCTGATGTAATTGTGGAAGGATTCAGACCGGGTGTAGCAAAGAAACTCGGTATAGATTATGATTCTGTCCGAAAGGTGAATAAAGACATAATTTACTGCTCAATATCTGGTTTCGGACAGGATTCAGAGTTCTCAGATATCCCAGTTCACGACATCAATCTTCTTTCGATGAATGGAGTTTGCACGGTTTCTGGTTTAAAAGATGGAGTGCCAAAAGATCCAAATGTTCAGCTTGCCGACTTCTCCTCAGCGATGTTTGCTGTGGTATCGATTGTGATGGCCCTATTCAGGAGAGAGAAGACGGGGGAGGGAGAATATATTGATGTAAGTATGTTTGACTCCTCCCTTGCTGCTATACCACTTCACACTGCAGCCTATCTTAACAACTTGGGCAGTTTACCGTATTTCATCTCCAACCCAGGTTATGAAGTTTACAAAACTAGGGATGGTTATGTAAGCATAGGTATGCTTGATGAGCCCCATTTCTGGAACAACCTCTGCAGATCACTTGGACTGGAGGAATACCTGGATCTTGAATTCTCGAAGAGGCTTGAAGAATCTGAGGAGATAAGGGAAAAGATTGCGGAAAAGATCTCGGGGTTTACAAATGAAGAGATATTCGAGACATTCAGGAAGGGGAACCTGCCTTTTGGTCTTGTTTTTGATGTTAAGACGGGCTCAAAGATATCAGAGAAGAGAGGAATTTTATGCAGAGGGTATTCAGATAGAGAATTCACAGCAGTTGGATATCCTGTTGTTTACAGGAATTTCAGACCACACAGAGATGGAAAAGTCCCCACTCTTGGGGAAAATAACTCTCTGACTGGAAAGGAGTGATTGAAATGGGTTTTGATCTTATATTTGGTGGGGGGAAATACGGTATAGAGGCAGCAGAATATCTTATATCCAAAAACAGGAGCTTTGTGGTTGTAGATGTTGATTCGAAATGTCCTCTTCTGTCAAGATTTTCTACAGAAAAAATTCGGCTGAAGAATATTGATAAGCTGAAATATGCTGAGTTAAAGGAACCTGAGGTTTACTTTGTTGAGGGTGGAGTTTATGAAGCTCTGAGAATTTTCGAAGAGCTTAAGCCGGAATATGTCTTTCCTACTGCTCCGATCCATCTTTCAGCCGCTCTTGTTCAGGAAAAGTACAGATTCAAAACCTGGGAAGAAGGAGTTGATTTTCTTCTATCGGGGCTTCCGCCGAGGATAATTATCAGTGCCGGGAGAGGAAGTGTTGTTGTTTCATACAACAGAGATTATGAATGTCAGCCATACTGCAGTGCACCCGACATCTGTCCTGTTACCGAAATAAAGAAGCCAGCGCCCATGTTCAGAATGCTTGGTTTTGCTGCAAGAAATGGCTTTGTTATTCAGAGTCATCAGCTTAAACCCGGTATAGGTGCTTTGAGGGGAGAAGAGCTTGAGATACTTATGAAGTGGGTGGAAGGGAAGAATAAAGCTTTCATAGGTACAGCCTGCAGGTGCCATGGTGTATTGACTGCACTCAGGAAATAGCAAAATGGTTCTGAAATCATGAAGCATTTCTCAGAAAAGCATTAATAACATTTGGGACATAGGTGTTTAAAGTGGGATCTAAGTGTGACTTTTGCGGAAAAGAAGAGTATCTGCCCTTTGAATGCAGATACTGCGGAGGAAAATTCTGTGTTGAACACAGGCTTCCTGAGGCACACAGATGTGAGTTCTCACCCGGTGATGAGTACTGGAATGTGCCGGTCAAAGTAAAAAGGAAGCCAAAGATCACGATTCCAGTCGATAGAGCCTCTGGTAAGCGGGTAAAGGTTAGCACAATAGCTGCATATGGCTACAACAATATTTTTCTGGGCATTATAACGGTAATGTTCTTTATTGGAGTTATCTTCAGACAATCTTTCTATATCTTCGCTCTTTTCCCTCAGACTTTTCTTTCAATGCCCTGGCAGCTCATCACGAGCATGTTCTTCCATGTTGATTTTGGTCATTATCTCGTGAATGCCATCGTCCTGCTCTTCTTCGGAGGAGAGCTTGAAAGGAGAGTTGGAGGGAACAATTATCTGAAAATATTTCTGCTCTCGGGTCTTGCCGGAAACATTGGTTATTTAGCCTTTGCACTCTTCACAGGCAGCAGTGCAGGAGCACTTGGTGCATCGGGAGCCATATATGGTGTTATGGGTACACTGGCTATAATAGCCCCTGAGATAAGGGTACTTTTCTTCTTTATCTTACCCATGAGCATAAGGGTGGCTCTGGTTATTTTCGTCGCCTATAATTTGTTAATGCTACCACTCAGCAGTGTTACTGGTGTCGCTTATGTTGCACATCTTTCAGGACTTGCAGTTGGACTTTACTACGGAAAGAAGCTAAAGGTACTGAGAAAAAGATGGCCCTGGTAAAAGCTTGGTAGATGACTTGTAAAGAACCTGGTAGAGAAAATGACTGAAAATCAAAAAAATAGAAAATCAAGGGCAATTAAACCATCAATGTGGTTTGAAAAGGAGTATTTCAGGGAGAAAAACAGAATATCTGATTGTCTCACTGTTATCCTAAAAACATCTGGTTGCTACTGGGCAAAGAAAAGTGGATGTGCAATGTGTGGTTACAGCAGAGACTCAATACCTGGAATAAAGAAAGAGGAAATTTTAGAGGAAATCACACTTATTGAGGAGAAAATCGACAAATCTGAGAAAAAGCCAGAAATTCTCAAAATTTTTACATCTGGTAGCTTTTTTGACCCTTCTGAGCTCGATACTTATTTAAGAAGAAGAATTTATGAGCTTGTAGAAAATTTTGGAATCAAAAAACTGATAGTCGAAAGCCGTCCAGAGTTTGTTGGGAATGCTGAAATTCACCAAGAATTCCTTCTTGAAGTGGGAATTGGTCTTGAGACTGCAAATGACTTCATCAGAAAGGAACTAATAAATAAAGGCTTTACCTTTGAGGACTTCAAAAAGGCAAGTGAAACCCTGAGGGACGCTGGTATCTCTGTAAAAGCCTATCTTCTTCTCAAACCACCCTTTCTATCAGAAGGGGAGGCGATAGAAGATATTGTAGAAACTTGTAATATACTCTCTGAAAATGATCTGGTGGATGTTGTATCTCTCAACCTGATGAATGTTCAGTCTCATACATATGTTGAGGCACTCTGGAGAAGAAATCTCTATCGCCCTCCCTGGCTCTGGAGTGCGGTGGAGGTGCTTGAAAGAGTTAAAGATAGCATAGCAGTAATGTCCGATCCTGTTGCTGCAGGAAAGGCGAGAGGACCGCATAACTGTGGAAAATGTGATGATGAGGTAGCAGAGGCTATAAGACTGTTTTCACTCAGGGTCAGAAAATCCCTTGATTCCCTTTACTGTGACTGCAGGGATGAGTGGGCTGATTATATTTATTCTGAGAAGGTTGCTCGAATTCCTGTTTCTTCTAAGTGATTTCTAAGTGATTTCAAACCGAGAAACCCATCCTGAGTGCATCTCTCAGCCCTGGAGCAAGTCCAAGTACAACCAACACGAATTTGATGAAGTTCGTGAAATTCTCATCCTCTTTTGAGGAGTCTAGGATGTAGAGTATAGGCAGAAACACTACTATCTTTGCCGGCACCATCACCCAGGCTCCAAAGGTATCTATCAAGAATCTTGGTAGAACATGAAGCTCCCAGTATCCCAGATATTGTATCCCGAGGAAGGTGGCGAATCCATCTACCATGTGTGAAAAGAAGACTGTCCTGCTGAGGAGATTGTTCATTTCTGAGTATATCTTGCTGAAAACAAGTGAATATATTGTAGTAAGAATAAAAGCTCCTGAGATGGCTGCGGGGATAACCCATCCATTTACTACAGGGAGATTTGAGAAAAGAAGTATCAGAACGATGAGAGATAAAATTACCCCCTCAGCAGAGTAAAATTTCCAGTAGTCCTCTCCTTTCAATCTTATCAGTATCATAAGCGATGGGAAGGCAATCAGGAAAATGAGAATGTAGATAAAGGGAGTCATGAAAAGATATGAGATTGGTGGTGTCAGAAAATCTGCGTCTTCAACAACCCTGACAGAAGAACCGAGTAAAACAAAGGGCACATTCCCGAGAACGAATCTGTGGTCTAAATCGATACGCTTTTTGAGATATCTGTAAATCAGAACAACTGCGATTATGAGTATGATGGCAAAAGTGAATGTGTTTACGACATTGTAACCCTGCTTGTAGACTATAGAGTCAATATAATATTTTTTTATAAAATCGTAGATGGGATTCATGAATTCTGGAATATCTATGGAATACAAAACATTTTCGGATGGTCAGGATCCAAGACTATGAAACATGTTCGACGGTAATATTTTTTACTACCTTCTCAGATTTAAATTATGGAAACCTTGATTCTTACTCAGGATGAAATAAAAGAACTCCTTACAATGAAAGATGCTCTTGATGCAGTGGAGCACGCTTTTGAGATGCATGGCAAAAATATGGTTCAGATGCCTGCGAAGATTTATTTAGAATTCGAAAAGGGAGATCTGAGAGCTATGCCAGCGTATTTAGATGGGAAGGCAGGTGTGAAGTGGGTCAACAGCCATCCCCACAACAGTGAAAAGGGCCTGCCAACAGTTATGGCTCTTCTGATTTACAATGACCCGGAAACAGGCTTTCCACTTGCAGTTATGGATGCAACCCACATCACAAACATGAGGACAGGTGCAGCAGGTGGTATAGCATCAAAATACCTTGCAAAAAAAGATAGCAGCGTACTGGGGTTTATCGGCTGTGGAACACAGGCTTACACACAGCTCTCAGCCCATATGGAGCTTTTTGATTTAGAGAGCATAAAATGCTTTGATTTGAGCAGGGAGAAGTCTGAAAGATTTGCAGAACATTGCAGAAAGTTCGGATTTAATGTAGAGGTTGTTGATATAGAGGGAGCTTGCAGATCTGACATTCTGATTACAACAACCCCCTCGAGAAAGCCAGTTGTGAAAAGAGAATGGATTGGAGATGGCACTCACATAAATGCAATTGGAGCAGATGCACCCGGGAAACAGGAGCTTGACCCTGAGATTATAAGGGATGCAAGAGTATTCGTAGATGACAGGGAGCAGGCATTTCATAGTGGGGAAGTCAATGTTCCTCTCTCCCAGGGGTTAATCTCTGAAGAAAATATAGCTGGAACCATAGGTGAGGTGATAGTGGGTAGTGTGAGGGGAAGAGAAGGGGATGAGATAACCGTTTTTGACTCCACTGGACTTGCTATTCAGGATATTTCGACAGCCAGCATAGTGTTCCAGAGAGCGCTTGAAAAGAAGATTGGCAGAAAAATAGACTTCTTCGTCTTCTGATGCTGGAGTTTCCAGATATGAGAGTCGGAGCACTCATCTCAGGGGGAAAGGATTCTCTGCTCGCAAGTCATCTCGCCTCGGAGGAGGTTGAAATAGTCTGTTATATTTCTGTAATGCCATCAAATCCCGACTCATACATGTTCCACACACCAAACACACATCTTGTTGAGGCTATAGCTGTTTCAGCAGAAAAGCCTCTATATAGAATACCGACTCCAGGGGTAGAGGAAGAGGAAGTGGAAGATCTGGAAAGAGCACTGTCAGTTTTGAACATAGATGGGATAGTGATTGGAGGTATAGCCTCGAACTATCAGAAGAAAAGGTTCGAGAGAATCTGTAAAAACCTTGACATTGATCTCATAGCTCCACTCTGGGGATGGAGTGATGAGGAAGTCATCAGAAAAGCATCCGAGGTCTTTGATTTCATAATCGTCAGGGTTTCCGCCATGGGGCTGGATGAAGGATGGCTCGGACGAAAGGTTGATGAGAAAGCTATAGGGGAGCTTAGAAAGCTGAAAGAGATGTATGGAATTAACATGGCTGGAGAGGGGGGTGAATTCGAAACACTTGTCCTCGATGCTCCTTTTTTCAGGAACAGGATAGAGATCGTAGAGAGTCATGTTGAGTCAGATGGAATGTCAGCCACACTCGTAATCGACAGCTATAGACTCATAAACAAGAGCGAAAAATAACTGTCATAGGGCATTTATTTTTGGAAGGGGAAGAATAAATCCGATATATTAAAATAGTTTGGCTTCAATTAAATTACTTTGACTTTTAGAGGAGGGAAAGAAATGGCAAAATATCAGTGCTCCGTTTGCGGGTATGTATATGATGAGGTAGAGGGAGATCCTGAAAATGATGTTAACCCGGGAACAAAGTGGGAAGATCTCCCTGACGACTGGGTCTGCCCTGTCTGCGGAGCATCAAAGGAAGAGTTTGAGAAGGTAGAGTAGTTCGGTGCCCTATTTTTATTTTTTCTTGTTTGAGAACTAATCTTTAAATTTAAGGAAATTCCATCTTTCTCTGAAGCAGGTTCTCTTTTTATCATGCCCGAAATGTCCGGGCTTATTATGTGAATACGGATTCAGGTAAGCTGGTGGGAAAGCTAAATGAGGAAGTGTGGGATTTTTTCTCCGGCAATGATAAAATTTAACGATTAATTGTTTTTAATTTCGGTGGAGAACATCCCTTTTCAGAGTCTATCACAAAATTTAACTACTTAAAATTAAAATTAATCTGTTCGCGGGGGTGAAGATTTTGAAAATAGGTTTTGTTGGTGCAGGAAGAATCGGATCAACTTCTGCATTCACATGTTTGCAGCATCTGGATGTTGATGAGATAGCCATCGTGGATATCTTAGAGGATTTGGCTGTTGGTGAGGCAATGGATCTCTCTCATGCGGCTGCGGCCTTTGACAGGTATCCCACGATCAGGGGAGGGGCAGACTATTCTCTGCTGAAAGGAAGTGAGATAATTGTCGTTAGTGCTGGACTTGCAAGGAAACCTGGAATGACCAGGCTTGATTTGGCAACAAAAAATGCGGGGATAATGAAGGAAATTGCGAAGAACATAATGAATCATAGCCCGGAGAGCAAAATACTGGTTGTTACAAATCCAATGGATGTTATGAACTATATAATGTGGAAGGAAAGTGGAAAACCGAGAAATGAAGTTTTTGGAATGGGCAACATCCTCGACTCCTCGAGGCTGAAGGAAAGGCTCTTTGCTCACGGAGCCAGAAACATAAGGAAGGCTTACATGATTGGAGAGCATGGTGACAGCATGTTTCCTGCAAAGAGCTTAGCCGACTTCGATAATGAGGTTGACTGGAAAAAGGTTGAGGAAGAGGCAAGGTTCATAGCTGCGGAAGTAATCAAAAGGAAAGGAGCCACAATATATGGACCAGCAGTCTGTATTTTCCGGATGGTAAAAGCAGTGGTAAATGATACAAAGGAGGAAATTCCAACGAGTGTTATTCTCGATGGCGAGTATGGAATCAGTGATGTGGCTGTTGGTGTGCCGGCGATAATTGGCAGGAACGGGGTGGAAAAGATTGTCGAATATGATCTTCCTGAGGAGGAACTTGAAGGTCTAAGGAATTCAGCGAGAATTCTGAGGGATAGGTTAAAGGAGCTCGGATATTAACTTCTCAGATATTAACTTTCAAGTATTATTTACTGTCATTTTTAGCGTCATGATTTTTTATCCACTTGCTGTAATCTCAGATTGTGAACAGTTCTACTCATCGGTTTTCAAGCTCTGATTTTCATCTTTAAAACTAAATTCTATACAACTCCATACAGTCATCTGGAAAAAATCTATGTAAAATAATATGAAAGTCCCATTAGTTCTACTGTATCTCACTGATAAGTTTTTTGAAAACATCATCCTCCTTTATTTCTGATTCCAATCTATTTAAGAGTCGCTTCTCCTCCTCCGTTAAATCCTGTTTTGATTTTAGCTCTATGTATCTCTCAACTTTCCGGTATTTTGTGTATGCTTCGATTGTATTCCTTAGGAAGTGGATTGCTGCTTCGCCACTGTTACCCTTACCATTGAGCTCTGATAGGAGTTTGGCGACTTTCTGGTCGATTATCCATCCGTAGTCAGTGTAGAGTCTGTCTGTTATTGTGTAGATTGCATAGCTGCAATCTTCAAACTCATTCCCATCCTCATGGGTAACTCTCAGGTTTTTGTCGAGATAGAGGTTTTCACTCTCCGCATCTATCTCGTCTTTGAAACAGACAAAATGTCCAGTCTGCAGAATCTTCTGACCTGTCCCGGGTTCAGCAGCAGCAAACCTGATTCTCTCATCAATTATTCTGTCGTGTGTGTCCATCACATCCACAAGCTCCAGTAACTGCTTGGATATCGAGGACGCAAAAGCCATGTAAGGCATTAAAACAGGGAAAATGAGCCCAACATTAATTTCACTTAGAGCAGAATCGATCAGACTCTTATATCTATCGTAGTTGTCCAGATCATAAACCTGCAGCCTGAGCGTGATGTGGTCTGATTTGAAGTCATCTTCTGCAAGGACAACATTACTGAAGAAATCTCCTTGCCACCCCAGTTCGGCACCCTCCTGTATATAGTGTACAACATTTATTGTTGGCTCAGTCCCAATCTGATAGGTTGTGGCAATGAACAGGTCATTTGTATCTTTTGAGTGGAAAACAGAGGAATCATACTTTTCCCGTATCATCACACCTCTTAAAAATATTGTCATCTGACTGGCTTTTTTTAGCAGCACTGAACCCGGAAATCTTTCAACTGGGCTTCTCAGCTTTTCAGCATCTTTTATTTTCTCGGGTGCCCCCCACCAGTGTAATTTCATGTTTATATTTTTGCGTTGGTTTCCTTTATATAATTTTTTTAAAAAACGATCAAAAACATATAGGAGTTAAAAATCTATCATGTTGTATTATCGGTGCAGCTATCTTACATATTGTACCTTTCACTCCACTTAGTTATGTATTGTCTGTTTTGAAGCCAGTGAAAATCAGAAGATTTATCTCTTTCCTCATCAAAAATTCAGGGGGTGTTTTGTATGTTTATTGATGTGGATGGGATAAAAATCAGAATTCATGAATCGGAGAAAAAATTGCCCCTGTTGTATGTTCACGGTTCCGGTGGAACTGGGAATGTATGGCAGCATCAGCTTGCCACTGTTGGAGGTTATGCCATAGACCTCCCTGGGCATGGTGAGTCGGAGGACGATGAAACAATCGAATTTGTTGAGGACTATGCAAGGTATGTTGTTAAGGTGGCTGAAAGCATAGGAGAGGTCTTTATAGCAGGACACTCTCTTGGAGGGGCAATAGCCCAGATGGCTTATCTGATAAAGCCTGAAATCGTGAAGGGTTTAATTCTTGTAAGTACTGGTGCTAGACTCAGAGTTCTGAATGAAATACTCGATGGACTGATTGATAATTTTGAAGAAACAGCAAAGATGATAGTTGATAACCTCTTTTCACATTCTTTCAAAGATGAAGAGGTTAAAAAAATGGTTTTTGAGGAGATAACTGGATGTGGGAGCAGGATTACACACAGAGACTTCAAAGCATGCGACAGATTCGACCTTCTCGAGGACTACCGTTCCGCAAAGATAAAAATTGAGGTGCCTGTGATGTGTATTGTCGGGTCTGATGATATCATGACACCACCAAAGTATTCTGAATTCTTCCAGAAAATGGTGAATGCGGAGATCAAAGTGATGGAGAAAGCAGGTCATATGGTGATGCTTGAGAGGCCTGATGAGGTTAGCAGAACCATCCTTGAATTTGTTGAAAAGTCTGGAGAATAAACTCGGGGATATTTGTGGTAAGATTTATTACTGGAAAATGTGGTGGATTTGGTTCTTCAGCGTGTTCTTTATATTTTTACCACCCTCTCAATCTGTAGTATTCATCGAGCATTTTCCTGAAATTATCTTTTCCTATTGAATTCAGGAACTTCGAGGGAAGAGATTCATCCTTCAACCCTTCCCTTAGGTTGAATTCTCTTGTAAGATTGACAATCTCTTCTCCCTTTTTCTTTAATTCCTCGACTGTGATTTCAATTCCAGTTACGATTCTGTAAAGCTTTGCAAGCTCCTCCCAGTAGATTGGTCCAATCACCGGGAGGCAGAGAAACCTGCAGAAAACCATTGAATCTACAACAGCGTAGAAATCCTCAAAATCCTTTACAAGAGCTGCCTGACCCTCAATACTGAATCTATCGAGTTTTCCAGTGAGGTTTGGCCTGTATGCGCAACTCCTCATATGGCATGCTCCCCGGGGGGAAGTAGCATAGGCTAAAGCCATTCCAAAAAGCCCTCTGGGATCATAACCTGCTGGCTCGAGTCCCTTGACATGTATAGCCTCGATTTCAAGCCTGAGTTTATCCTTTGCCCTTTTCACACCCTCTGCGAGCACATCTCCTTCGTCCTCTCTGAAAGCTATTTTTCTGATGAGTTCGATTATTTTTTCTGAATCGCCAAAATCTACTTTTCCGGATGACATCCAGAAAGCGATAATATTCCCTGCTGTGATTGTATCCATCCCGAATCTGTCACAGAGTTCTGATGCTTTTATAAGTTCTTCCAGATTGCTGTTCTCGCACAGGGATCCGAGAGCGTAGAGTGTCTCGTATTCTGGACCTTCAACCTCTGCATTCTCGGTTTTTACGAGGATTCCACAGGCGACGACACAGCCATAACAGCTTGTATGCCTTACCACATATTTTTTCAAAGCCTCTGCGTTGATTTTCTCAACCCCGTCAAAGCTCCCCTTCTCCCAGTATCGCGTTGGTAAAACACCTGCCTCGTTTGCAAGAGACATTATTCCTGGCGTGCCGTAATTCATGAGACTCGTGTGAGTTTTTTTGAGGGCTTCCAGCAACCATCTTCTGAACTCTCTCAAACCTTCTGGATCTGCCGGTTCGGGTTTTTTACTCCCTCTGACAACAATAGCCTTTAGCTTTTTTGACCCCATAACGGCTCCTGCTCCTCCTC
Organism: Archaeoglobus sp. UBA234; assembly: GCA_002494625.1. Lineage (GTDB taxonomy): Archaea > Halobacteriota > Archaeoglobi > Archaeoglobales > Archaeoglobaceae > Archaeoglobus_A. The sequence continues at coordinate 99,368 of DACH01000001.1, read as the reverse complement.
TGCCGAACTGTCTCCCTTTTCTATGGTTTATACACGCAAATCTGACAAGATTTTCACCAGCCTGTCCTATATTCAGTATTTCACCACCATGCCTATCTTTCAGAATGTCCTCTGTTTCAAAGGAATCCTTTCCCCAGATATCGTCTGCATCCATTATTTCGACCTTTTCATCCTCTATTATGAGATAAACCGGGTTAGCTGCCTTTCCTTTTATCATAAGTATGTCAATACGGGCTTTTTTCATTTCATGAGCAATGTACCCCCCACACTGTGACTCTCCGTATCCTCCTGTGAGAGGTGATTTGAAATGGCAGGTTAGTCTTGATGCCCCGCTCAGGTTTATTCCGTTGAGTGGTCCAGTGGCAAAGATGAGCAGGTTCTCTGGAGAGAGTGGGTCAACACCTGCTGGAAGATTTTCCAAGAGCAGCTTTGTTGCAACGCCTTTCCCCCCAAAAAGGTCTGTAAATTGATCCAAGCTGGAAAAAGAAACCTCCATGGAGGAAAGATTAACTGTCAAAAGTCTGAGAGGATTCATGTTCTCTCCTCAGAAGTTATCCTGCTTATTCGTATTTAAAGCTAACCATCCGATTTTTTATTTCCATTCAGCACAACTGCGGATAGAATGCCAGAAATACTGGTAATACAACAAGATGTTAAACTGTCCGGGAACTAAAAAATTAAAATTTTAATTCTGCAGTTTAGTTGTCAGTTTATCAGTCAATCAACCCTCTGACAGATGCAGAAAGGGTTGGAATCAGAATCGATGTCAGCAGGCTTAGGTAGAGAACGATCCCCATTCCCATGTATTTTCCAAGCATGCCAGAGTAGCTCATGTTGATCAGAAAAATTACCCACACTGTTACACCGAATAGAAAACCGTAAAGCAGCGCTCTCAAAATGTTTTTGCCAGCAAGAGCGGAGGCAATTCCTCCTGCTATCAGCCCTATCCAGTGGAAGTAGGAGATTGCAAGTGAAACAATGAAAGCAACTAACGCTACCTTTTTCATCATCTCATCACCTCGAATTCAATCACCTTATCTCCCCTTATTTCAAAGTCCATTGGTTTGTACTTGCCATCAGCCCAGTCTTCAAGCTGGTCATCGTAATGTTCTGATAGGTAGTTTCCTGAGTTCCCTCCAGGGATTATGCAGTAGGAGGTGGGAAATGTTGAAATCATCCTCCAGCTGCTTCCAGCCTGGAAAGGCTCATTGGCAACTCTGAAGTTGAATACGGTGTATTTTGAGCCATCCATTGGTAGGGGTGGATAGTTCAGAAACTCAAGAATACTTCCAAAGGGGTGGTTCACTTTGAGTCGGTTATAGTCTCCATAAACTCTGTAACCCTTTGATTCGATTTCATCCACGGCTTTCTCCATTGCCCTTGCCATTATATCTGCTCTTGTCTCTTTCTCTGCTGTTCTGATGTCATCAAACCATTTACTCTCTTCATCCAAGTTCTGCAGTATCCATACCTTGGGATAGTAGCTCTTATCAAGTCCTGCAGAATAGAACTCATCACCGAAAGTCTCATTTATGTAGTGCTTTAGCCAGATTGCAAATATCAGTGCAGCCCGCGAGTCTTTTTTCATCTGAAAGTCCCAGTTGAGAAGCTCGTTGACATACGGTTTGACTCCTTCCTGAAAATCTGGACTGGAGTCTTTCATCTGCTTTATGAAGAATTCTGCGGGTTTTGAATAAACATCTCTCTGCATCTCCATCGCGTATTCCACATCTATTTTCCTGCCTTTTGAAATAGCACTGTCAATTAACTCGTAAATTCTCATTCCTCTATAGGGATCTGCGAAGTAGTTGCTATCGCCGAGATAATGCTGATAGTTGTAAACAACCCTCTGATTTGCTGTTGCGACATACTCGGGATTTATGAGGTGCGGGATCTCATCGAAAGGAATGAATCCCTCCCATGTTGAAGTTCCATAAGGCACAAAACCTCTCCACTCCCCCTCTCCAGCTGATCCGTTGAATATTATGTTCCCCGGGACTTCCTCGCCATTTATGTATCTGATCGGAAACCTTCCAGCGGGATAGTACATTGTATTCCCTTTGTCGTCAATATAAACCAAATTCTGGGCGGGAACATCAAAATACCTTACTCCCTCGAGAAACTCTTCAAGATTATCGGCATGATTGTATATGTAGATCGCAAGAAATTCCCTTGTGGCAGAAAGTCCTGTCCATGCAACTGCCACTTCTTTTCCGTCTTTCTCAATAACAGGACCATGAATAGTTTTTTTAACTGTTATTCTTCTTTCCTCGAATCCCTTATCTGTTTTAACTTTGAGAATTCTCTCTTCCTTCTGGAAGTCCTTCCACTCACCCTTGTAGAGGTATTTTCCATCCTTAGTGACATAGTAGTAAAAATCAATCACATCGGCTCCCACATTCGTGAATCCCCAAGCAACATGCTCGTTCTGTCCGATGACTATGAGTGGTACTCCTGGGAAGGTAACACCACGAACATTCATGTCTTCAGTTATCAGATGCATTTCATACCAGACTGGTGGAACGGTGAGTGCAAGGTGCGGATCGTTTGCGAGGATGGGTTTACCATCTGCGGTGTATTTTCCTGAAATTATCCAGTTGTTTGACCCGAAACCCTCTTCCCTCTCAAAGGGCCTCAACCACTCAAGAAGCTCCGGACTAACTTTTTCTGTCCTCACAATCGGGTAGCTGTGGTTCAACTCATCCGGAAAAAGTTCAAGTGCATTGGGAAGCTTTTCAGCAATGATTGCTCTTTCAATGTCATGGAAATCTCCTGTGAGTCCCCATGCTATCTCTTTATCGATGAGAAACACATCCACCGGACTCCAAGGTTCTGGTCTATATCCCAGAATTTTGAACTCCATCGGAAGGTTTCCTTCTGAAATGTAGGTATTTACACCATCACAGTATGCTTTTATAATCTCCGCAAACTCGGAACCCTCAATTTCTTTCCAGGAGGCTTCAGCAGCCCCTGCAAAGTCCATTTTGATGTGGAATATATCTGAATCTACAAGCTCTTCTCCGAAAACCTCTGAGAGTTCGCCTTTCATCAGTCTTCTGTGCAGGTCCATCTGGAATAGCCTGTCCTTTGCCTGCACATAACCCACTGCAAAGGCAAGAGCCTCTTCATTCTCTGCCTTTATGTGTGGAACGCCGTATTCATCATAGTACACTTCAGCCCTTCCGTAGGGATTCAGAACCCTCTCTGAGTATTTTGTCTCCCAGATTTCTCCGCTCAATGGTGCAAAAAGTCTCACATAGTTGTAGGCAGATAAGAGAAATGCTGCAAGTACAACGAGCAAAATAAGACTTAGAACCCTCTTTTTAGATATCATCGTTATTTTTTGTGTGCTTTTCAATTATAAATTTTATGATTTATTGGTTTAAAATATTTAGATTTATATGAAGGAAAGTATATTTCAGGGATTGTGTCAGAATAATTTAAATAACTTTCAGCTACCCCGCATACATGGTACCGGAAGAATTGAAAGTGCAGATTTATGCCAATCTGAAAAGGGGTTTACCCCTTATGGCGCTGGAGGAAATCAGAAAAAATGCTCCTGAAAATGTCAAAAAAGCTGCCGAATCACTCCTGGAAAACCCTTCAGCTGTTAAGGAGCTTGAAGAAGATTGGAGAGATATTTTAACGCTTATATACTTTGCTCATTTCTCTCTGATAACAAACGAGATGATGGGCATGGAGGGTCTTGTTTCTTGGAGTGTTTCATCTTTGAATGCTGCGAAGCTTGCAAGAAAGCTTAACATACCGGAACTTGAGGCAAGAACCGCATCAAATGCTGCAAAGGCTTTATCTCTGATGAACATGCCGGAAAGAGCAAACAGGGCATACATCGAAGCTGATAGAATTTACAGAAGTCTTGAGAAAACGGAGGAGAATTTGAGGGGGTTTGTGGCAAATCTGAATGACTTTGGTGCCTTTTGTATAGAGCAGGAGAAATTTGACAGGGCAGAAGAGCTTTTGATGGAAGCTCTCAGTATAGTTGAGGAAAACAGAGAGTTATTCAAGTCGGAGATTTTGGGTGAAATCCTTAGTAACCTCGGCTCACTGATGACGGAGTTGCGGAAGTTCGATGAAGCGAAGAAGTACTATGACGAGTCTGAAAGGATTTTCAGAGATTTGATAGAAGAGGATGAGAAGTATGTTGTTGATCTCGCCACAGTGCTCAATAATCAGGGCGCTCTATACAGAGAGATAAAACTTTTTGATGAGGCAGAGAAGAAGTTCAACGAGTCGAAGCAGATATTCGAGGAGATGGCAGAGAGAAACGAGTTTTACAAAGGATTTCTGGGAGATACAATGACCAATCTTGCTGTTATTTACAAAAAGACTGGAAGGTTTGAAGAAGCAGAAAAAGCTTTTTTGAAGGATATAGAACTGAAAAAGGAGCTTGTAGCGAAGAATCCGGCTTATCTCAAAAGTTACGCTCACAGCCTTGACAATATATCAGATTTCTACAAGGAAACGGGGAAAGAGTCTGAGGCTAAGAAGTACAGGGAAGAAGCAAACAAAATCTATGAAAGGCTGATGAGGAGTAAAGAGCCCAAACCCAGAACAGATTTTCCTGCAGCGTGAACACCAAAAAGTTTAAAACAACGCGGCACTCTTCATTCTTGAACCGATGAATGATGACTGATAGGAAGGAGGTGTAAGGATGGTGTATGTAAGATTTGATGTTCCTGAGGATTTGCAGAATGATGCTCTTGCATTGCTTGAAAGGTTCAGGGAGACTGGTAGAATTAAAAAGGGGACAAATGAGACAACGAAGGTAGTTGAAAGAGGAGTGGCAAAACTCGTCTATATCGCAAAGGATGTCGAGCCACCAGAGATTGTTGCACATCTCCCACTTCTTTGTGAGGAGAAGAATGTACCTTATCTCTATATCAACACAAAAAGCATGCTTGGACAGGCTGCTGGACTGCATGTAAGCTGTGCTGCAGTTGCAGTGGTAGATGAGGGTGAAAACAAAAAAGAGCTTAAAGACTTGGTTACAAAGATAAATGGTCTCAAAAAGTAGGGCTTAAATCAAACCAGAGGTGAATACGCATGGCAGAAGAGGAGGATGTCCAGCCCGCTGAGGTTATAGAACTCATTGGCAGGACAGGAATGCATGGAGAGGCAACCCAGGTAAAGGTTAGAATACTCGGTGGAGAAAATAAGGGAAGAATAATCACCAGGAATGTTTTTGGACCGGTCAGAGTTGGCGACATTCTGATGATTAAGGAGACTGCAAGAGAAGCGAGAAAACTCGCTCTCAAGTAATTTTTGCAGGGGTGTTATACATGGAGACTCATATCTGCAGCTTTTGTGGTGAGGAGATAGAAGTAGGCACGGGAAAGATGTTTGTTAGAAGGGATGGCAGAATTCTCTATTTTTGCTCTGGCAAGTGTGAGAAAAACATGCTGAAGCTTAAAAGAAATCCAAGAAAGCTCAAATGGACAAAGAAGTATTCGAGGAAGTGAAACCATGGAAAGGACATTTGTGATGGTGAAACCAGACGGGGTAGAAAGAGGTGTCATCGGAGAGGTAATAAGGAGACTCGAGAGAAAGGGACTGAAAATTGTGGCAATGAAAATGATGAAGATAGATAAAGAGCTTGCATCACGGCACTATGCAGAGCACAGGGAAAAGCCATTCTTCGATGCTCTCGTCTCGTACATCACAAGTGGTCCTGTCGTGGCAATGGTCGTCGAAGGCAAAGATGCTATAAAGGTCATCAGAACACTTGTCGGGGCAACAAATCCCGCTGAAGCCACTCCAGGCACAATCAGAGGGGATTTTGGTATGGATGTTGGCAGAAACATAATTCATGCCTCCGATTCAGGTGAATCTGCCCGGAGGGAAATTGACCTTTTCTTCAGTCCTGATGAGATTCTTGATTACAAGAGAGCAATCGATACCTGGATATATGAATAAAGAAAATATGAATAAAGCAATTCAGATTAATTTTATTTATTTATGAAGGAGAAGAATAAAAGTCAGAAGGCGCTCAGAACGCCAATTGTATCGGTTTTGGGGCATGTAGATCATGGGAAAACTACTCTTCTCGATAAAATCAGGAAGGGGAGGGTAGTAGCAAAAGAAGCTGGAGGTATAACCCAGCATATTGGGGCAACTGAAATACCGATCGACATCATAAAGGACATCTGCAGAGGGGTCTGGAAGAGGGAGGTTGATATTCCGGGACTCCTATTTATTGACACACCTGGACACAGAGCCTTTACCAATCTACGAAGGAGAGGAGGAGCGCTGGCTGATCTTGCAATACTGATTGTTGACATCAATGAGGGCTTCAAGCCTCAAACCGAGGAGGCAATCTCAATTCTCAAAACCTTCAGAACACCCTTTGTCGTTGCTGCCAACAAGATTGATAAAATTCCTGGATGGCAATCCATGGAGTTCAAACCCTTCCTTTATAGCTATCAGCAGCAGGAGGACATCGCAAGAAGGAGACTCGACAATAGAATCTATGAGCTTATAGCGAAGCTTTATGAACATGGTTTTTCAGCGGAAAGGTTCGACAGAATAAAGGATTTCACAAGAAATGTCGCTATAGTACCTGTTTCAGCTTTAAAAGGAGAGGGGATCCCAGAACTCCTCCTTATCCTTGTCGGGCTTGCGCAGAGGTACCTTGAAGAGAGTTTAAAGCTTCATGTTTCAGGAAGGGCAAAGGGAACCATTCTTGAAGTGAAGGAGGAGAAGGGGATAGGAACGACCTGTGATGTTATTCTTTATGATGGAACACTGCATGTTGGAGACAGGGTAGTCATTTCTGGAAAGGATGATGTTATTGTTACCCATATCAAAGGGATACTTAGGCCCCGGCCATCCCAGGAAATGAGATTGGAGAGCAAATTCAGAAGTGTCAAGAGTGTGACAGCTGCAGCCGGAATAAAGCTCATTGCTGCTAATCTTGAAGGTGTACTTGCTGGAAGTGAGTTTGAAGCAGTTGAATCGGAGGAACAGATTGCTGAGTTTCGGGAGAGGATGGCAAGAGAATATGAGGAAATTGAAATCAAAACCGATGAAGAGGGTGTTGTTCTCAAAACCGATACTCTCGGTTCTCTTGAAGCTTTGATTAATGAGCTGAAAGAGGCAGATATAAAAATAAAGAAAGCTGAGGTTGGAGACATAGATAAGAGAGATGTGATAGAAGCATCAGCAAACAGGGATGAGCTTAACCGGGTGATTATTGGATTTAGCATCAAAGTGCTTCCAGGAGTTGAGGAGGAAGCAGCGAAATACGGGATAAAGATTTTCAGAGATGTAATCATCTACAATCTGATAGATGAGTTTTTGAAGTGGAGAGAAGAAGAGAAGAGGTTGAGAGAGAGGCAGAAGGTAGAAGAACTCATCAAACCCTGCAAACTCAAGCTTCTCAAAGAGTATATTTTCAGGAGAAGCAGACCTGCTGTTGTTGGTGTGAAGATATTGGCAGGAGAGCTGAAAAGAGAGGTAAAACTGATTAAAGAGGATGGCACACCAGCAGGAACCGTCAGGAGCATGCAGAAGGAGGGTGAGAATGTCTCTATGGCAGAAGAGGGTGAAGAACTTGCAATTTCAATCGATGGTGTTACTATTGGCAGGCAGCTGAGCGGAGATGACATACTGTATGTTGATATACCCGAGAGGCATGCAAGGGTTATAGAAAAAGACCTGATGGATTCACTGAGTGAAGAGGCTCAAAAGGCTTTCAGAGCGTTTCTTGAGATGAAAAGGAAGGATAACCCCTTCTGGGGAAGGTAGAAAATTAAAAAAGCAGCGGGTTTTGAAGAGTAACGGTGAAGAATCACAGGATAAATAATAAATGCAGAGTAAATACCAAGGTGTTGAATCAGGCTGATAAAATAATGTGAGGTGATGAAAATGGAGTTTAAAGTGGTTATATCTGATCCCTCAACTGGATTGGCATATCAGAAAGTAATCAGCGGGGCAAATGCGAACAAGCTTATCGGTAAGAAAATTGGTGATATTGTAAACGGAACGGTTGTTGAACTCCCCCCCGATTATGAGCTCAAAATCTGCGGGGGGAGTGACAGAGATGGGGTACCAATGAGAAAAGACATCCCGGGTAATGTAAGAAAGAGAATACTACTTGCCGGAGGTGTGGGCTACAAACCTAAGGAAAACGGTTTGAGAAGAAAAAAAGCGGTAAGGGGTAACACGATTGGAAGGGAGATTGTTCAGATAAATATGAAGGTTGAGAAACACGGAAAAGTACCTCTGGCAGAGTTCTTTAAGGAGAAACAGAGTTAGAATGAGTAAATATGGGACTGCTTGAGAACAAAATAAGAGCAAGAAACTTTTACAGGTATTTTTCGAAAATTTATGATAGGGTAAATCCTATTTTCTATGCAGATCATATGCTGGAGAAAGTTATAGACATGGCAGAACTCGATGGGCAAAGCCTCGTTCTTGAGGTTGGTTGCGGAACGGGCTTCACCACCACCGGGATTGCTGCAAAAGCGGGGCAGCAGAATATTATTGCCCTCGATCTCACACCTGAGCAGATGAGAAAGGCGATGGAGAAACTTCCGGAGGTTCAGTATATCCGAGGTGATGCAGAAAATCTCCCCTTTCGGGATAGCACCTTTGACTCATGTATATCTGCGGGAAGCATAGAGTACTGGCCTAACCCGCAAAAGGGAATTTCGGAGATGGCAAGGGTTACAAAGCCCGGTGGAAAGGTTGTGGTTCTAGCTCCAAGGAAGCCAGATAACATGTTTGTGAGAAAATTTGCGGAGAGTGTTATGCTCTTTCCTTCAACACAGCAGTGCGTTGCATGGTATAAAGCAGCCGGGCTTGAGAACATCAGATATGTTGAAACGGGTCCCAACAGGATCTGGAAAAAGCTTGTAGTTATAATTTCAGGTGAGGTGCCTGATTTATGAGCTATTTCGATACTTCAAAGGACTTCAGAATCCTTATTGCTGAGCAAGCATTTTCTGAGCTTGAAAAAATTTTCAATGCTGTTAAGATACAGAGAAGAAAAGATTACATTAGAAGAATTAGGGAACTCTCTTCTGAAATTCAGACCCTCAAGTACTCTTACATGCCCCTTTCTGAGCTTGAAAAACTTGAAAGTCTTAAAAAAATAGTTGAATCTGCAAGGGAGATAAGGACAGATCTGAAAAAGATTGAAAGGGACTTGGCAGTTATTCAGGCATCATACTGGCTTGAGTACCTTGAAAATCTTCCTGAGCTCTTTAAGAGAGGAGAACTGGACAGAGCTTATAAGGCAATAAGATACTTCTGCGGAGAAATTGTTTCGAGAACTAAAACTGATGGTTTATGGCTCTGCACTGTTGATTGCGGATTCAGGATGAATATTGTTACAAACTCTGAAAAGTTCAAGCCAGGGTTATTTGCTGTGATCGCCTATCTGCCACCGAGAGTCTTTGGAAAGCACATCAGTGAGGGGATGTTTGTTCAGCTCAGTGAGAGAGAATGCAGAAGGGAACTTTCAATGGATGAGATTGAAGTGTTGGAGGCAAGAGAGGTTGAAGCCACAGTATTCAGCTTGATCGGATAAATACTCTTTATAAGCAATCTTTAAATAGGCGAGGTTTAGAATAATTAGTGCCCGTCCGCCATGAGTCCTCAGAACTGTGATGAGGATGCCACAGGACGGGCAACAGATACCTCTTCAATCAGAATAGGATGGAATGTAAACCACTTCTATTTTCGCATCCTTTAAAAACTCAAGAGCTCTTTCGTCAGGGTATTTTCTGCCGTAGATTACTTTTTTTATCTTGGCGTTGATTATCATCTTTGCACACAGAATGCAGGGCTGGTGGGTTGTGTAGAGTGTTGCGCCCTCAATACTCACACCATGGACAGCAGCCTGTATGATGGCATTCTGCTCAGCATGCACAGCTCTGCAAAGTTCATGTCTCTCTCCCGAAGCGATGTTGAGCCGCTCCCTCAGACAGCCTATATCCAAGCAGTGCTCCAGTCCTGTGGGGGCTCCGTTGTAGCCTGTAGAGAGGATTCTTTTATCCTTGACAATAACAGCTCCGACATTCTGTCTCAGGCAGGTTGACCTCCTTGCTACAACCTTGGCAATTTCCATAAAGTAAGAATCTATGTCAGGCCTTTCAGCGTTTTTCGATTCCATTTCCTCGTTTTCATTCGTAGTCTGAGTCATTCCTCAACACCTCTGGCACTGATGGCTTTAAAGTTTTTTGTCAGTTTAATGGAAGTTTTCTGTTTTGCCTGTAAACTGGTTTGGGAGATCACCCCATATAAGGCTCTTATTCTTTCAATCAACTCAATAGAACCTAAGATTGGAAATTATTGCTTGATGAGGTTTTTTACCCGAATTTGAAGGTTAAACTGTGAATAAAAACCAGATAAAAACATTGAGGACATAAACATAAGCCCAAGAGCATATTTTACTGTATAGAAAATTAAAAATATCGTGCCGAATAGAAAGTTTTGATTATTTTGAAGGTGGTGAAATGGCAAAGCGAGCAAAGCTTGTAAGCGACATAGTGGAACTTGTTCCGATCCTGCAGATATTCTCAACAAAAATTTACAGGAAGGTTTATGAATCCTTGCTTGACAGGTGGATGACCTTCAAAGAGCTGGAAAATGAGTTCGGAGATGGAGTGGAGGAAGCTCTGAAAATCCTGAAGCATGCAGGGATGCTGGAAGTAAAGTGGAGAATGCCAGCAAATCCAGGAGACACACCTGAAAAGGAATACCATGTGAGCTACACTCACCTGAGTGCCAACTTCTATACATCTCTTAAGGATCTTAATAAGATTCTGGAGATTATATTCCTTCCAGACAATGAGATAGAAAACATAGTCTCGAAAATCATTGATGAAATCAATGTGGGAAGGATGTCGGTTCCACATATAAGCAGAAGTCTGGAGCTTGATCCATTGATTATCCGGGCAGCTGCAAAGCGCTCTCTGAAATTGAATGTTAAAGGTCAGTTAATAGAACTTGCAAAAGATCAGGAAATCTAAACCTTACTTTTTTGAGTCATGAAAAAAGAACGAGTTTTCAGAAAGAAATTCAAAACTCTCAGAGAGCTTTTTAACTATTTTATCTGGAATCCTGATTGTGATACTGGGGAGGTGTTGATTCATTACATCGATCGTCCGAAGGGTGTTTCAACCCTTAAAGGGAGTGATATTAAAGAAGTGGGACATAAGTTTCTTTATCTGGAGGATGGAACGCCTATCCCTCTTCACAGAGTACTGAGAGTGTATTATAAAGGGGAGTTGTGGTGGAGAAAGAGGTAGTCTGATGGTGATTTTTGAATAAATTCAGAGCAAGACTTTAATTGGGAGAAAGATAGATGAGGTAAAGGTGGTAATGTGACAGAAGAGAATGCCAAATCCGTTGTGAGGAGCAGGCTTGCAAAGCCGATGGACAGACTTGCACTTAGATTCTCCTCCTCTATGAAAGATGATAAGAACATATTCTACTATGACATTCTTGTAGATATTGCACACACACTCTGTCTTCACAGGATGGGGCATATTGATGATGGAGAAGCAAAAGAGATTTTGCTCGGACTCCTCAGAATAAGAGATGAAGGCTTTGATGGGTTATCAGATGAATATGAGGATGTTCATGAGGCTATAGAAGCAAAGTTGACATCAATAACGGACAGTGGAATGAAAATGCATACAGGAAGATCAAGAAATGATGAGGTTGCAACCTGCCTCAGACTTCTTGCAAGGGATAAATTACTCTCGCTGATGAGTTCAGTACTTGAATTGAGGGCAATCCTGCTCTCCCTTGCTGAGAAGCATATTGATGTCGTCTGTCCGGGTTTTACTCATCTCCAGTATGCACAGCCAACGAGACTATCCCATCACCTTTTAGCGTACCATGACATGATAGAAAGGGAATTTCAGAGAGCAAAGGATGCTTTCAGGAGGGTAAACCTTTCCCCTCTCGGTTCGGCTGCCTTTGCTTCCACCTCCTTCGAACTGGACAGAATCTTTGTCGCAGAAGTCCTTGGATTTGATGGGATAGTCGAGAATTCAATGGATGCGGTCTCTTCAAGGGACTTTGCACTTGAATCAATTTTTGTGTGCTCCTCCTTAATGCAGTCCCTCAGCAGAATAGCTGAAGAGCTTATTCTATGGAGTTCAGAATTTGGTTTTGTTGAACTTCCGGATGATTTAGCATCATCATCAAGTATAATGCCCCAAAAAAAGAATCCGGATATTGCAGAGTTAATCAGAGCAAGAGCTGGAAGAGTTTTCGGCAATTTAAGCTCTGCAATGATGATTTACAAGGCGATGCCCTTCTCCTATAACAGAGACTTTCAGGAAATCAACCCCCTCCTTTATTTCAGCATGGAGAGTGCAGAAATCTGCACGATTCTCATTTCAAGACTTCTTAATGGGGTAAAGTTTAAAGCAGATGTTCTGGAGGAGAAAGCAGGAAAAGGATTCACAACAGCAACTGAGATAGCTGATATGCTTGTTCAGAAGCTGAAAATCCCCTTCAGAATCGCGCATAAGATAGTGGGAAGTCTCGCGATGGAACAGAAGTTCAATCCGACAAAGGAGGATATTGTCAGAGCAGCGATGAATGTGAGCAGGGAAGTTGCCGAGAAAGCTAAGCAGATTGATGAAAAAGATTTAATGGAAGTAAAAACACCTGAAAGGGTTGTTGAAAGGAAAAAGAATACTGGCTCACCCAGAAGGGAAGAGGTAATCAGAATGATAGAGAGCAGAAAATCTCTGCTGGAAGTAGATGTGGAGGAGGTTGAAAATCTCGTCGAAAGATTATCTGCATCTCTTGAAAGACTGTATTCAGAGATTAAAAAGCTTACAGGAGAGTGATTCAATGGAAGGTATAGAGGGAAAAAGGGTTAAGGTTAGAAAGGGTGGTAGAATTTTCGAAGGGATTGCAATGCCCTCACGCTCAGAAACCCTTATTCTGAAACTTGATAGCGGTTACAATGTTGGTTTAAAAGACTATGAAATTATTGAGGTGATGGAGGAGAAAAAACCTGTAATTGAGCTGGAAAAACCTCCAGAACATCCTGATTTACCTGATGTAAAAATAATCTCAACTGGGGGAACAATAGCTAGTAAAGTTGATTACAGAACCGGGGCTGTTACAAGTCAGTTTTCCTCAGAAGAAATCCTCAGCGAGGTTCCCGAGCTCAAGGAGATATGTAATGTGGATTCAGTTCTCCTTTACAATATCCTTTCAGAAAACATGAAGCCTGCATACTGGGTGGAACTTGCTAAGGAGATCTACTCGAGCATAAAGGAAGGTTATGAAGGAGTAATTGTAACCCATGGAACAGACACAATGGCATACACCGCTTCAGCCATCTCATTTATGCTGTCAACACCTTCTCCAGTTGTTTTTGTTGGCTCTCAGAGAAGTTCGGACAGACCATCAAGTGATGCAACCATGAACCTTCTATGTGCTGCCCATGCTGCCACATCCGATCTTGGAGAGGTTGTTGTGGTGATGCATGCATCAACTTCAGATGACTTCTGTTACATTCACAGGGGTGTGAAGGTGAGGAAGAACCATACATCCAGAAGGGATGCTTTTCAGTCAGTCAATCAGCAGCCCCTTGGAAAGATAGAGTATCCCACCGGAAAGATTGAGTGGATTGTTGAGAGAATAAAAAGGGATGAAAGGGAGCTTTTGCTGAGAGAAGGTCTTGAGGAAAAATGCATCCTAATAAAGTTCTTCCCCGGGTTAAAGCCCGATGTAATTGAGTACTTCCACGAAAAGGGATTCAGGGGGTTTGTAATAGAAGGTACAGGACTCGGACATGTCTCCACTGACTGGGTTGACACACTTAAGAGAATTACTGAGGATTCTATCGTTGTAATGACTTCTCAGTGTCTTTGGGGGAGGGTTTGTGATAGAGTATATGATACTGGAAGAGATTTACTCAGGGCTGGTGTGATTGAAGGAGAAGACATGCTTCCTGAGACAGCTCTGATAAAAGTAATGTGGCTTCTGGGGAATTATCCGGTTGAGGAGGCAAAAAAGCTTGTAAGAGAAAACCTGGTTGGAGAGATAAATCCAAGAACCTCCTATTAATTTTATCTATTTTTACTGATTTTCAAATTCAGAGCTTTTAAGCGACTCTTCAAGGCTTTTGCCGATACCACATTTGCATGCTTTCAGAGAATATAAAGACTCAATCAGCTTTTTCACCTCATCTTTTCTATTTATGTCTGGTGAAAATACAAGTTTTTCAGCTTCCTCTCTGCTCGGGAATTTATCGAGCCCAAAGCTTGTTTTTTTACGGCTCAAATCCATAATTTCAGTATCGTCGAGGTTGGTTGCAACTGCGATAGCTGGGGGACCATCCATAATCTTGGCAATGAGGTTTGCAATTCTTGAGGTGAGTGAGAGGTTCTCACTTGGAGATTCACAGAGAACGATCACTCTGTTTTTTCCATCGATGGTTATGAGAATGTCTATGGGGATAGCAATATCATTGACTTCCACCAAAACATTCTCGACAATATCATCTGCCCTGTAACCTTTTTTTGATATGAGGAAATCCCTCACTCTCCTTCTAACTTCAAGGCTATCGATGAAGGGTTTTACTCTTTTATCCTGGGTTGATTTTTCCATAGATCAGGTTTCTATTTTATTCCAGATAAACTTAGCTCTCAGCTGTGTAAGTTTCTTTGGTCAAAAATGAAAACACAAGTGAAATGAGGGCAGCAATCAGACAGAATTTGAAAGCCAGCAGATAAGCCTCGGGTGGATAGCTCTCACCTCTTTTACCAATGGTATCCATGATATACCCCATCACAGTCTGGAATACTGCACCACCAATGAATGGGAATATGTTTACCATGCTTGTGGCAATTCCTGTTATTTTCAGTGGAAAGAGCTCCTTTGTTGAAGTGAAAGTGATTATCAGTACGCTTCCTGAAAAGCCCATGATAAAGGCTATGGCATAGAGAACAAAAACTGAAAGTGAAGTTGAAAAAGCCAGAGGTATCCAGATCAGGAAGTATATGGCTGTAAATGTTATCAGAGTTTTCTTTCTATTTTTAAAAACTCTGTCGGAAAGCAGACCTATAACAGGGCTTCCGATCATCACTCCTATCCCGACTGTCATAAGAATTGCTCCAGCCTCTGCCTTGCTCATCCCATAAACTTCGATCAGGTAGGGTCCTCCCCACAGCCCCTGGAATCCCATCAGCGCACCATACTCAAAGAAGAACCATATTGCAAGGGGCCAGAAGTACCTGTTTTTTACAACACTCTTGACACCTTCTTTCACATTGACCTTCTCAAGAGTTGTTCTGTAGAGTGGCTTGAGTCCAACCGATGCCGGGGAGTCTCGAACAAAGACCCAGCAGAGTACAGCAAGAGTAAAAGTAATGGATCCTATGACAAGAAAGGAACTCCTCCATCCAAAGAAAATCACCATCATTGCAAGAGGATATGCAGAAGAGATCGCCCCGAAGTTACCTATTGCAAGCAAAAGACCTGTTAGACTTGCGAACTCATGCTGTCTGAACCACTGGGATAGTATCTTGAGGGTTGGGATGTAAACCCCTGAAACCCCTATACCCATCAGAAGTCTGGCAAAAAGAACCATCGAGAAGTTTTGAGATAAGCCAAAAAGGGTTGCCCCTGCAAAAGCCAAGAAGGTGAAGAAAGTGGCAGTTCTTCTTGTTCCTACCGTATCGCTAAGCATTCCAACTGGAATTTGCATGAGTGCGTAGGGGTAGAAATAAAGGGAGGACATCAATCCAATTGCAACAGCTGAAACTCCAAACTCGACCATCAGTTCTTTAGCAATCACAGCAGAGGATGTACGGTGGAAGTAAACGAAGAAATAGATTGCAGCAAGAACTCCAAATATTAACCATCTTCTCCTGTATGAGTACATCGTTTAAAATTAATTATTAAAAAATAAATCTTTTGTTGTGCTAAAAGATCTCTGCAAATGCCCTTACGGGAAAGGCTGCAGCCCTGATTTTAAGTGGGACTGCGAAGAAAATGAATTTTTTGCCGTAAAGGAGATGTAGGTTGTTGAGGTTCTCCACAATATAGATGTGGTTTCTCAGCAGAATTGTATGTGCAGGGCGGGATAAATCCTCGGGGTTGTCTATATTTATTGTGTCTATTCCAACGAGCCTTACATTTTGCTCAACAAAATATTCTGCAAGTTCGGCAGTTACAAAGGGATGATCAAAATACTCCTCACTTCTCCAGAACCTGCTCCATCCGGTGTTGATAAGGACTGCCTTTCCACTCAGATTTTTATCCTCCATTTCAAGTGACTCAGGGAAAAGTGCCTTACCCCTTGATTTTGCCAGAACACCGTCGAGGATCACATCTTCAAGTTTTATTGAAGAAATGTCCTCCATGTCTCTGTGTCTGTGGTATGGGGAGTCAATGTAAGTTCCTATGCTCGTTGTGAGTTCCACTCTTGTCAGCTCAAATTCTGCAAACCCCGAATATCTCTGTCTGGATGCTTCGTGTGTAAGTACAGGATAGATTCTGGGCTTTTCAATCCCTTTAAAGGTGGGCATATCCTCTTCAATTTTGTGGGAGAGATCGATGAATTTTGAATGCATGAAAAAAAGATTCTGAGGGGGTATAAACTATTTTTCCACCACCTTTCCCCTAAGATAATTGAAGGTGAAGTCTACAATTCTTACATGATAGAATTTGCCGGGCTCAACCCCCTTGAGAATGACGGGTCTGTAAGAATCTGTTCTTGAAAGAAATGTATCTTTTTTCCCCCTTTTTGTAACAAGAACTCTGTACTCTTTTCCCGTGTGATTTTTGTTGTTCTCCTCCCCAATCTTCATAGCCAGCTCCGTTAAAATTCTGCTTCTCTCCTTTTTTATCCTATCTGGCATATCTTTCATTTTCGAGGCAGGTGTACCTTTTCTTGGAGAAAATCGGGTTATATTTACAATATCTGGTTTCACCTTCTCAATCAGCCTGCAGCTCTCAGTGAATTCCTCGTCAGTCTCTCCTGGAAAGCCGACGATTATGTCTGTTGAAAGAGTTATGTCATCGAATTCTCTTCTGAAAGCTGAGACAATCTCAATAAACTCTTCAACGGTGTAGTTTCTGTTCATTCTTTCAATAACTCCATTATCACCGCTCTGAACCGGAATGTGAATGAACTTAAAGATCTTTTCACTCTTAAAGGCATCAACAAGCTCATCGAGTATTTCTATCGCGTTATTGGGATTCATCATCCCGACTCTAACCCTGAACTCTCCTTCAATTTTTGAAATCTCATTCAGGAGGTCTGCAAGGTTATAGCTTCTTCCATCAAAACCGTAGGCAGCAGTATCCTGTGAAGTCAGCTGTATCTCCTTGAATCCCTGACTCACAGCCTCTTTTACTTCTTCCACGATGTTTTCAGGTTTGAAGCTGAAAAGCCTGCCTCTTGCAAACCTGGTGGCACAGTAGGCACAGCTTCCTAAGCAACCATCTGAAATTGAAACTATGGCTATTTTATTCTCCTTCAATCTTTCCTTGATGCATCTTAACTCTGATTTGTCGATTTTTTTTCTCCTGTCTAAATTCAACCTCTTTCCATCAATCAGAGCCCCGATAACATCTCCAATGAGTTCGAGATTGTCGGGTGTCACGATAGAGTCTGCACCATTCGCATCGGCTATTCTTGGAAGACAGCCTGCAAGCACAACCTTTTTCCCTTTTTTTTTCAGCTCATCTATCCGGCGAAGAATCTTTCTTTCGGTGTGCTCAACAACACCACATGAATTTATAACCACGATATCACTTTTTTCACTGTCATCTGAAAGAATAAATCTTCTTTTTATGATACCTCTCATTATATCCGAGTCAGCCTGATTGCTTGTGCATCCATAGGTCTCGATGTAAACCCTGCAGTTTTCCATCCAGAATTCTATCAGTCGTGGGGTTAAAAAATGTATCACCCACATAATCAAATCAGGTGAATACACTTTGAATTCAGAAGTCTAAGGAGATAACAAAAGGGTAATATATTATCTCTCGAGACTTTCAGTGAATGCTGTGGGTGGAAAAATACAGACCATCAAACCTCAGAGATATTGTTGCAGGTAAAACTATTGTTGATAAGGTCAAGAAATGGGCAGAAAGCTGGGAAAAACATAGAAAACCTCTTTTACTTGGTGGTCCACCAGGTACAGGCAAAACGAGCATGGCTTTAGCTCTTGCATCAACCTATGGCTGGGAGGCTGTTGAGCTGAATGCAAGCGATCAGAGGAGCTGGCAGATTATAAACAGGGTAGTTGGTGAAGGAGCCTTTAATGAAACCATAAGTGATGAAGGTGAGTTTCTCAGAACCACTGAGGGGAAAAGGAAAGTAATTATTCTCGACGAAGTGGACAACATCCACAAAAAAGAAGATGCGGGTGGTGAGGGTGCTCTTATCAAAATAATTAAAAGAAAACCCCCTCAGCCAATAATACTGATAGCCAACGATCCCTATGCACTTTCAAGGGAACTGAGAAGTATATGTGAGTTTGTGAGCTTCAGGAGGATAGATTACCGGTCTGTGGTTAAGGTTCTCAGGGAAATATGCAGAAAAGAAGGTATTAAGGCAGACATCGATGCTTTAACTCTTATAGCAAAGAACAGTGGAGGGGATTTAAGGGCAGCAATAAATGATCTGCAGGCTGCAGCAGAAGGAAAAGATCATCTCTCTATTGGAGATGTGGTGACAGCTACCAGAACACAGGAAACTGACATATTCAGAGTGATTCAGAAAATCTTCAAATCTTTCGACCCTGAAGTTTACTCGAAATCCATGTTACTTGATGAATCACCTGAAGATATCATCTGGTGGGTAAGCGAGAACGTACCCCTTGAGTACAGAGGGGAGGATCTTCTGAAAGCATCGTTAGTTCTGTCAAGAGCAGACATCTTTCTTGGGAGAGTCAGGAGAAGACAGTTTTACAGGCTATGGAAGTATGCAGGATATCTGATGACTGTCGGAGTTCAGCAATCGAAGAAAGAACCGCATAAGGGTTTCACAAGATACAGAAGACCGGCGATCTGGCAGAGAATGATGCATTTCAGGGGTAGAAGGGAGAAGCTGAGAAAGATTCTTGCAAAGATAGGAAAGGCTTCACATCTTTCTCAGAAGAAAGCCTATAGTGAGTTATATTTTCTGATAAAAACGCTTATATCGGGGATTGAAGTTGAAAGAGCTGCCAGAATAAGTGTTTTTTATGATTTTGATGCCGATGATATTGAATTCATGACAGGGGATGCAGCAAAGGCAGAGGCGATCATGAAGTATATCGATGAACACAACCTTCACAGAGTTGATGAAAGCTTTCTCTCTGGCTTTGAAGAGGGTCCCGAACTAGAGGAAAAAGAAATAGAGGAGAAACCGGAAACAGACCTGGACAAACAGGTCAGAAAGCCTAAAGATGCGACTCTTGATCTGTTTTTTGATTGAGATTAATAAATAATCTAATCAAATCAGCATGAATTCCTTCAGTCTGTTCAATCCAGTTTCAAAGTCATCGATCTTCTCCGTGCAGACAATTTTTCCACCAAGCAAAACTGTGAAGGACTCCGATATTCTGAGCAAATCTTCCACCCTTTCGTGGGATATGATGCCAACTCCACTACCCTGGCTCGCCATGAACTCTATCTTTTCAATCACAGCATCCACATACTCAGGTTGGAGACCCTGAAATGGCTCATCAAGGAGAAGGTATTTGGGCTCAGAAAGAATTGCCCTGCAGAACACCACAAGCTGTCTCTCACCACCACTGAGTGTACCTGCTCTCTGGTGTCTAAGCTTTTTCAGAATGGGGAAGGTTTTGTAAGCAACTTCTATGCTTTTTTTCCTGCAGCCTATTAGTAGATTCTCTTCAACTGTTAGGTTTTTAGCCACTCTCATTCTTTCAGGAGCAAGAACAAGCCCTTTTTCGAATCTTTCATGGGGTTTCAGGGGGGTTATATCTTCTCCATCCATAACAACTCTTCCTGAAATGCTCACAAGTCCCATAAGGGCTCTGAAAATAGTTGTTTTGCCACTCCCGTTTGGACCAAAAAGAAGCGAGATCTCTCCTCTCCTGATTTTAAAATTTACGTCAGATATGAGTTCCTTTCCATCCACCTTTACTCTCCCGTTGACAAGCTCGAGCATTTTCTCACTCTCTATTAAGTATGCCGTATTCTATCTTCATAATCCTGTCCACGAGCCCCTCAAGAATTCTTGATCTGTGAGCGGTTATTACAATTCCCATGTCCATGCTTCTGAGCATTCTTATTTTACGCCTTATCACTCTTGCATTCTCTTTGTCAAGTGCTGCAAAAGGCTCATCAAGCAGCAGAAAGTCTGGCTGAGTTGCAACACTTCTGCATATTTCAAGCAACTTCATTTCACCCTGTGAGAGATTTGCAGCTATAGAATCAGAAACATCTGATAGCTCAAACTGATAAAGAAGCTCTTCTGTCTTAATTGCAGCTTCTTCAGGATCACTCCGGAGGAGAGAGGTTGTGTAAATGTTCTCGAACACCGTGAGCCTCTCGAAAGGTCTGGGAATCTGAAAAGCATATGCAATTCCGAGCTCTGCTCTTTTTTCAGCGGGCATTTCTGTAATGTCTCTGTCATTTATGAAAACCTTGCCACAGGAAGGCTTTGTAAATCCAGAGAGTATCTTCAGGAGGGTGGATTTACCACTCCCGTTGGGTCCATAGATTCCAATGGTCTCTCCCGTTCTGATGTCAAGGTTTATTTTTTTCAGCACCATTAGGCTGTTGAACTTCTTTGAAACATCTCTAAGCTTGAGCATTTAACCACCCAGAATTTCCATCCTGAAAAATCTCATCCTGACAATTCTTGGAGATAGAATCAGAATTGCTGCATATAGAAGAAGATATGATTCTGGTAGGAGTGAGTTCATGTAATTTGAGATAAATACCAGGATAAAGCTCCCTACAATTCTTCCGGAAAGAGATTCATCTCTGGAAAAAACTGACGCTATGAAGGGGAATATAGCAATGTGTATGGAGAAGCTATCAGGACTCACATGGGAAAAGAGAAGTGCGTAAAGCCCTCCACTTATTGAAGCGGGGATACATGATATAATGGAAATGTAGAGTTTTAGCCTGTCAATCTTTATTCCAGAAGCTCTTGCAGCCTTCTCATCATCTCTCATTGCTTTGAAGACAAGACTTCGGTAATTCAGACTGAAAAGACTGAAAAATGCAAATAACAGGATCATGAAGGTAGAGGAGATGATGTATATTCTTTCAAGCGAGATTGTGAAGATGGAAAACCCCTCTTCTCCACCTATCAATTCACCATTTACTTTCAGAAGTATGAGTGGAGAAATAAGCCATGCTGAAGCACCCACGATGAAGGTGATGAACACAAATCCAACTCTGTCAATCCGTGAAAGTATGTAAAAAATAATCGCTGACACCATTCCTGCTGCAATCCATGAAAAAAGAACAGACTCCGGGCGTTTTGTCAGTATGAGAAGAATCGCAGAGAGATAGGCAGACAATCCGAAGGGAATTGTATGTCCGAGGCTCGTTCTTCCACCCATATCTTCCATGAAAGCCCAGGAAAGTGTGAGAGAGGAGTAAATCAGAGCGAGAGAAGTTAACCAGATCAGAAAGAAGTTGCCTGTGAGGATTATGGCTGAAAGAATAACTATCAAGCTTAGCAGCTCAAAAGCAAATTTTCTTTTTTTGCTTGATATTGTTTTTCGATATATTCTGAGTGGTGTAATTTTTTCTTCAACTTCCGGGTTCATGGAACTCCTCCTCAGATTATGAAAGAGAGAATGAGGGAGTAAACCAAAGCTACAGCTGAAATTCTGAGGTAGTGTAGAAAACCTGTGGTTCTGAAGATTGATGCAAAAGCAGCAATGAGAATTCCCGAGATCAATGGACTCCAACCTATTGCTGGGAAAATTGCTTGGGATGTTGAGTTTATGAATCCAAGAGAGGCTATTATTGAAGAAGTAAATCCCGTGCATAGAAGGGCGTATTTTTCTGTATTAACACCGTATATCTCCGCAAGGGTGCTATCTTCCTCGATAAACTTCAGTTTTATTCCTGTCTGTGATCTGTAAATTGCGAGCAAAAAGAAAAATACGAGGAGAAAAATCAGGAAGTTAAGGTTTTCCCGCAAGTCTGTGGGAATCACATTTTCTCCTATTATCAGGTAGTACCCCGTCCTGTTTGTAAGTCTGAGAATCTCTTCGAGCCCAATTCCAAAACCAAGACTAATGATTGTTGCTTCGAGAAGATTCTTTCCGATTTTTTTTACAAGAAGAAATAGTATAGCCCCCGTAATAAAGGAAAAGACAGCTGAAGTTAGAAAACCAAGAAAAGCATTGAAATGCAGGCTGAAAGTGAAGAAAGAGATATAACCTCCCAGCGCATATATGGAACCGTGGGAAAGGTTGAGAAATCGAGCTATTCGGAAGTTAAGGCTTACAGCCACAGCAAAAATAGATAAAAAAATTGTGGATGAAATGACAGATATAAAACTCACTGCCATACGATATCGCTTTCTCTGGCTTCTTCAGGATAAACAACAAGCATATCTCCGTTAACCCATTCGGCAATCTTTCCTTTGAGCTCATCGCTTCCCCATTCTGCCTGATGGGCATCGTTGAATCTATATATCCCAGCTGCCCCGGTAAAACTACCTTTCTCGAGTACTTCTATCAGCTTATCTGATGTGACATCATCTGCTTTCTGAGCGGCCTGAGCCAGAATCAAAATTGAGTCATATGTCAGAACCCCTGCGTAGTTGTTAGCTTCGACACCGAACTCCTCCCTGTATTCGCTGAAATATTTCTTGGTATATTCTGTCTCCATTACTCCTTCAAGAGAAGCAGCCTGGAAGGCAGTGTAGTCTGCAATCTCTCCAAGAGATCTCAGGGTCTGGGGGAGGGCAAGAACACCTCCAACTGAGTAAACTATACCTTTCCCTCCGTTACTTCTGTATTCTTTGAGATAGGAAACAGAGAGGCTTCCCGGATCTCCGAGTACAAGTACATCTTTCTCCCCCATTTTTGAGGCAGCATCGATTGCTTTGTTGTATACATCTTTGGGATCGGCAGAGGGGTTGTAGTAGCTCTCCTCTTTAAGCTCCACATCGGTTCTCTCTTTTATAACATCGAGCATTCCCTGGTTGAATGTTCTGAGAGGTTGAAATCCCTGGAAGTAATATCCCTCTGCTCCTGAAAGTCTAATGAATTCAGCAGCAAGCTCACCCCAGTAGCTGGTGTTGTACGCATTTCTGAAAACATACCTGTTGCCATTCAGAACAGCTTTTTCGATCTGTGTTGTAGAGGCAACACTTACCATATACAGGGTGGATGTCTGCTGGGCTGCCTCTGCTGCGGAAATAGCCTGAGCACTTGAATATGCACCCACAATCGCATTGACGCCTTTACCAGAAAGCTCAATGAATGCTGATTTCGTTTTTTCCGGTGAATCACCACAATCTGCGAACTCGAGTTCAACCCTCACTCCGATCTCTTCAGCATGCTTTTTTGCGAGTTTTGCTGCATTCTCCATAAACACTCCTGCGTTCTGAAACCTTCCTGTTTTGGGTACAAGAACACCTATCTTTATCGTAACCTCCTTTTTTTCAACCTTCTCCGGAGTTTCACCAACACAGCCTGATAAGATAATCGCCCCTATCAGAAAAATCAGGGTTATACTCAGATCTCTCATTAACCTTAATAGAGTGGATACATCATAATAAATATTTTCATTTTTCTCCGATTCGAAGGGCTTTTAAAGTTATTAATCATAGAAAAACAGGATTCTCGATTGCAGAAGGTGGTAAAATGGGTGTAAAGTTTGGTATCCAGCTCCCTCATGATCCAGTGGATATAATTCTGAAAGCCTCTCTCTATGCAGACAGAAATGGCTTCGATTCTGTTTTTACACCTGATCACCTTGTTGGAATTGGAATAAAAAACTGGAGTGCATATGAGGCTTTTACCTTGCTCGGAGCAATCTCTCAGATTACAAAAAATGTCAGGATTGGAACCTGTGTAAGCGATGTTCTGAGAAAGCATCCTGCAGTTCTCGCACAGTCGGCAGTGACACTTCATGATTTTTCGGGTGGTAGAGCAGTCCTTGGTCTCGGTGCAGGCGAGGGAATGAACATCCTTCCATATGGAATTGAGAACAAAAACCTCGTTTCAAGGCTTGAAGAGGGATTGGAAGTGGTAAAAAGACTTTTTGAAGAAGAAAGGGTTAACTATGAGGGAAAATACTTCAGACTCACAAATGCATTCATCATGCCTAGAAAAAAGGTTCCTATCTGGGTAGCAGGAAACTCACCGAGAACCATGGATCTGACGGCAATTTATGGGGATGGATGGATCCCAACTGCTGGAATGGGTCCCAGAAAATATGCAGAGAACCTGAAAAGGATAAGAAAAAAAGCAGAAGAACTTGGAAGGTATGTTGAAGCCGGAGTTTTCGCCTATGTTGTTGTGGAAAGAGAATTTGATGAAGCTCTAAGAAAGATTGAACTTCCTGCAAAACTTCTATCACTTATGTCGCCTGCGAGAAAACACTTTCTTGAAAAAGCAGGAGTTGATACGGAGAAGATTGAAATTCCAGATCTATTCGGTTTCACCTTCAATGAGAGGCAGATGGAAAAAGCGATAAGACTTGCGAAGGAGCTTCCCTTTGAGGTGGTGAAGCATAGATTCATTTTTGGCACCCCTGATGATGTTATCGGGAGAGTTGAAGAGTTCGTGAGTGCAGGAGTTGAGCATTTTGTTTTCACACCCCTTGTCAGGCACAGCGATTATGTACCCACCATCAGGTTGCTGGCTGAGGAGGTGGTGTCCTATTTTAG
Source organism: Archaeoglobus sp. UBA234 (assembly GCA_002494625.1). GTDB lineage: Archaea > Halobacteriota > Archaeoglobi > Archaeoglobales > Archaeoglobaceae > Archaeoglobus_A. The sequence continues at coordinate 74,539 of DACH01000001.1, read as the reverse complement.
AAGCTGATATCAGAAAAATCGTTAAGGGATTTCTGTGAGATTTTCTCAAGAGTCTTCCAGCTTTTTCTGGCGCAGGGTGGGAAACAACCATTTTTTTCAAGGTAACTTCTCAGAAATTCTCTTGTTCTCTCATCACTTGCATAGCCACTTCCGAAATCGCCATAAATTCTCCTGAGCTTTTCAATCTCTTCATCCCGCCTTACCTTTGCGATAATGGATGCAGCAGCAACTACAGGGTATTTTTCATCTGCACCGTGCTCTGCTACAACTTCTGCTCCCTTCCTTTTCAATCTCTTCTCGAGTCTCTCAGGTTTAACATCAAAGCTATCCACGAAAAAAGTTCCTGGCTTAAACCTGTCCACAATCCTTTCGTAGCACTCACAGAGGATCTCGTTTATCGTCTTTTCAGACATCATTTTGTCAAGTTCTGAAGGTTGAATCACAATAACCTCGGAGTCACCATGTTTTAAAAGAAAATTGGCAATCTTCTCTCTTCTTTTCCTGCTCAGTCTTTTTGAGTCTTTCACACCCAATTTTAACAAATCCTCTATTCTGTCAGCAGTGGTGGCAAAACCACAAACAACAAGAGGTCCTATAACGGGACCCTTGCCAGCCTCATCAACTCCAATTACCCTCTTTTTCATTATCTCAGAGTCCTCTTAATCAAATACTCTTCATCTTCAAAATCCGAGCTTTGGAAAGCCCTTTATTGGTAACTTGCCCATTTTGCCCTTCTTCATTTTTTTCATCAGATTTTTCATCGTCCTGTAGTATTTTAGAAGTTCCTTTACTTCCTGTGGTGAGGTTCCTGAACCTATAGCTATTCTTCTTATCCTCGAAGAGTCTATGATGGAGGGATTTGTTATCTCCTCTTCAGTCATGGAATCCATTATGTACTTGAACTTCTGCATTTTTTCCTGAGTTGTTTCCATCATGTCATCATCTATTTTAACTCCCAGTCCTCCAAAGGGCAGCATTTCGAGAATCTTTGTGATAGGACCCATCTTCTTCATTGCCTCAATCTGCTTGTAAACATCCTTCAGTGTGAAAGTGCCTTTAAGAAAAGCCTCAGGATCAAGCTCCTCTTCTGAGACAACTCTCTCAACTTTTTCAAGAAGGGCTTTAATATCTCCCATTCCAAGAAGTCTGGAGACAAATCCTGCAGGATCAAATCTTTCAAAATCCTCAACCTTCTCTCCACTTCCTATGAAGGCAATTGGGATTCCTATCTCCCTTGCAGCCGATAAAGCCCCACCACCTTTTGCCGTCCCATCAAACTTTGTTATCACTATTCCATCGATTCCTATAGCCTCATGAAATCTCTTTGCCTGGGTACTTGCAAGCTGCCCGATTGCAGCATCGAGAACAAGTAGCTTGTAGTCTGGGCTGGATACCCTGCTGATCTGAATCATCTCCTCAATGAGTTCCTCTTCAAGAGCGTGTCTTCCTGCAGTGTCGATTATTACCATATCGTAGTCTTTAAGGGCATCAAGACCCTTTTTCGCAATTTTTACTGCATCCTTCTCATCCTTTTCTCCATAGAATCCGATCCCATAGGCATCAGCAAGCTGTTTTAGTTGGTCATAGGCAGCAGGACGCCAGGTGTCAGCAGCTACCACTGCTGTTTTCAAACCTCTGTCTTTAAAGTACTTTGCCATTTTTGTCGTTGTCGTAGTTTTTCCACTGCCCTGCAATCCAACGAGCACGATTCTTGACTTTTTGAGTGGAATCTCAAGTCCTTCTCCGATTCCACCCATTAGCTCTTCATATACAATCCTTATTATGTGCTCTCTTACATTGAAAGTGGGAAGAACATCCTCTGCAAGAGCTCTCTTCTTTATTGCATCGGTTATCTGCTTTACCTGTCTGACATTCACATCCGCCCTCAGAAGAGCCCTCTGAATGTCTCTTACAATCTCTTCTACAAGGTATTTGTCAACAGATGAAGAGGTCGTAATCTTTCTCACAACCTCTCTGAGTCCCTCAAGTGCCATTATAGAGAGTGAAGAAGAGGAGATTATTAAACTTTCCCAAGTTTTTCAGATGATGGCAGAAAGGGCAACGATAATGGAGGATATAAAAAAATAAAGTTCCCTTTTTCCGGGTCTCCTGAAATGCTCCTCAGGAATCGAGACTCCACCTCTGAGGTATATTGCCTCTGAGAGATTTACAGCTCTTAGCATAAGAACTGAAAGGAAAGCCCTCACGATTTTTCTGTAGTATTCTATCCTTTTCATTCTCTGAATCGAGTAGAGGTCGATTATATTTGCGATATCTTCAGAATAGAGGTTCAAGAGTCTGAAGGATATAATAACCATGAGTGAAACCTTTTCAGGCAGTCTGAAATACCTGAAAGTTGCCAGAACTTTTTTGTGTGGAAGGTTAAGTAAAATCGAGCTCATTGATACTAGTGAAAGAATGAAGAGGGCATTTTTTATGGCACTTTCAGTACTGGATGTGAGTATCAGTGTTGAAATCGAGAAGAAAGCTATGAATGGTATAGAAGCAGCAATACCGCTCAGAATTTTTCTGGATACGCTAAGGGAGTAGATTGAAGATAGAAAGATTACAGTAATTGATGTAAAAAAGCTAAAAGAGGAAATGTTGAGGAATATAATAGATATTATGATGAAAAACAGGACAAATCTGCCATCGACAACATCGTTTCCTGATGACATGAAGTCTGAAGTACTTCTCAAAATCCCCTTCAGGATTCTGTCCCTTCTTCTCGCCCTCATTTATTTCGCCCTTCTACCTTTACAAGCTTCTTTTTTCGAATCTCATAGATGCTGTCTGAAAGCTCTGCCAGCTTCATATCATGGGTGGCGATGATTGCTGTTTTTCCGAATCGTCTAATCCATTCAAGAAGTCTGAATCTGAAGGACTCCTCCTGTCCAACTGCTGGCTCATCAAGAAGCAGTACATCCCCATCAAAAGATTTTATTACGGATAAAAGCTTGGATTCTCCCACACTGAGTGAGTGCGGGTGTCTGCTCAACAATTCCTTTACCTGATTTATCAGCTCTGGATGTTTGAGAAATTGCAGTTCATCTCTTACAGTCCTTTCGACAAAGCTGTAGTTCGGATACTGGAGGCTCAGTGACACTTTCCCATTAACCTCAGCTTTTCCTTCTGCTTCAAGTATGCCTGAAATTATTTTGAGAAGGGTTGTTTTACCGCTCCCGTTGTCTCCTGTTATTGAGACAATCTCTCCCTTTGCAACGCTGAGGTTCACATCCTCAAGAAGGGGTTCTATGGACTCTGGATAGGAGAAGGAAACATCAGTCAGGCTGACAATTTCCTCTCCAAAATCAGCCTGTGGAATTTTTGGAGGATATTCGTGGCTTTTTCCTATGGATATAACTCTGTCAAAAAACTTCTCAAAATACTTTCTCTTATCTGAAAAGATAACTGTCCTCTCATCCTCCAGTATAATTTTGAGTATTTTTTCTGCTCTCTCAGGATAGAGGTGGGATAAAGCCTCATCAAAGCCCATACATTCCCTACTGGAGAGTATTGCTGTCAGTATCACGACAAGCTGTTTCTCTCCATCGGATAGCTGATGGGTTCTTTTTTCCAGTAAATGTTTCAATTTGAGCTTTGAAATTAATTTTTCATCGATTGAACCAACCTCATCCATCACTGTATCAAACACAATTTGCTCTTCTGGGCACTGAAAGGCACAGTAAAAGTGGTCTCTGAAGTTCAATGGGTTTTTCTCACCCGAGACCCTCACTTCTCCCTTCAGTTCACCCCTGTAAAATACTGGAATCAATCCAGTGAGAATTCTGAAAGCAGTTGTTTTCCCCGAACCAACACCTCCTCTGAGCAAAATCTTCTCTCCCTGTTCGACAGTAAAGCTTGCTTTAAGTATCTCTCGCCCGGAAAAAGAAAATGAAACATCTTTGAACTCGATCCTTCCACAGTCGGACGTCATCATTCTATTCTAATTCCCTTCTCTTCTATAAGTTCTCTAAGGTATCTGTAGGCTCCTATCGCAAGAATGTGGTCAATGAAAAAGTCCTGGGGCATATATATTATCGTTGTTGCAACAAGAACCGCAAGCATCGGAGTTAAATCACCAAGAAAGGAACTTGCTCCCACTGCAAACTTCATTGCCGAGGAATGTGCGGTGGCATAGATGTAAAACACTAAAAAACCTCCAGCGTATACAGGCAAGAATGATATAATGCTCCCAAGCCACACAAAGAGATACCCTTTTCTGCTATTGTCCCAGAATATTCTTCTGAAATACCCTGAAAGAAAGGCTGCTATGGGAAAAGTCAAAAGATAACCTGCTGTTGGACCAAAAAAAATGCCTATGCCTCCTGTGAAACCACTTGCCAGATTTATACCGATGGCAATGAGAACTAAATAAACTACCTGCGACATAAATCCCCAGTAAGGACCGAGCAAAAAACCAGAGAGCACCACTCCGAGGTTCTGCATAGTATAGGGGATAAAACCAATTTTAAAACTCATCTGGGCAGTTATGCCTGTGAATATTGCCATTGCTGAACAAAGAACTGGCATGAGCACTTTTTTACTTTCGTCAACCATATTATTGGAGGGTGACAGTTTGCTTTTAAGTTTTTCTTAATTAGCCAAAGATTAATCTTCAAACCTTACCTGTTTCAGCTTCCCTATTAACTCATATATGTCAAATCCTAAGTGAAAAACCTCGGAATCTATTTTATATCCTTTTTCTGTCCTTTTGAGCTGTTTAATCTCAAAAAATCTCCAATCCTGTCTTGGAAGCTTCAGTCCAATAACAGCATCTGCTCCGAAAAGATTGGAAAACATTGCTAAGTCTTTTATCTGCTGTTCATCAATGTACAGTGGGAGTTTTGCCCTCATCTTAACCTCTATCGCTAAGTATTTCTTCCCATTTCCTGCTATTATATCTGGCATTGGGTAGTTTGTGCTTCCACCGCTTGCGGGACTTCTTATTGCAGCAAATCCATTCTCCCACAGCTTATGAATGAGTTCTCTTTCAAACCTTGTCCCTTTTTTCTTCACAGAGTTCCACCAATCATCCATGAGATTTAAATTATTTAAGTTTCTCCAAATGGCTTTGCCAGTAACTCTCAAGGAAAAAAACTTTTTAGCTGCGAATCCAACTTTTTTTATGGAAATAAGTCGTATAAAATTGAATCTTCCGATTAAATCTCCTGAATTCTCCAATGTTTATGTTATATGTGATGGGGGAGAGGTTTATGTGATTGACGGGGGTTTTATATCGGAAAAACATGCCATCGAAATCACCGAAAAGCTTGAGAGTTTTGGTCTTTCACTCAGCAGCTCCAGATTTCTCATCACCCATCATCACATCGATCATGTTGGCATTGTAATCTGGAAAAAGGTGAATGCATTCATGCATCCCCTTGAAATTCCATTTCTAAAGCTCTATACTGACCCATCGTATTTTGCCCGACCATATCTTGAATGGTCGAGGAAGTATGGAATAGACATGGAGCTTCTCAAACCTCTTATCTCCTTCTTCAAAACCTCGAGAAGAGCGGAGACATCGTACAGCACAGGTGTGCGGATTGAAACAAAGGGGAACATCAGCCCTCTTGAGGATGGGGAAGTTTTATCATATCTCAGGGTTATTCACACTCCCGGACACTGTCCGGGACATTTATCCTTTTATATCCCATCTGAAAAGGTGATATTCTCTGGTGATCTCATTTTGAGCGTTACTACAACCCATGTAGGATACTACCCTGGATACAGTCCCGATCCTGTAGGAGATCATGTTAAAAGCCTCAGAAAATTACTTGAACTTGAAATCGATGTGGTATATCCTGCACATGAAGATATAATAAAAAATCCTGGGAAAAGAATAAGCGAGCTCATACATCATTATGAGGAGAGAGAGGAGGAAGTTTATTCGGCAGTTGAAGGGGATAGCAGGGTTCTTGATGTGGCAAGAAAAGTAAACTGGAGTACTGGAAGTTTTGACACCATTGATGGGTGGGGTAAGGTGCTGGCATTTAGTGAAACCCTAGCCTTTCTTAAAAGGCTTGTTAATGAGGGCAGGTTAAGGGAAAAGGAAATTGATGGTGTGATACACTACACAAATTTCTGATTTGCCCTTGTTTACTTGGATTCATATTAGCAGTCATGATTGAGCCATGAATGAGTTTTCAGCTTACTTTCCCCTAATCTCTTCTGATGTGAGATAACAGTCGGGATCGTCACCCCAGAGGTCTCCAGCTCTCAGCGCCCTCACCCTGAATCCTCCACAGATATCGTTGTATATACATTTACTGCATTTTTCTCCCCTCAGATATGCTCTTTTGTTTCTGAGCTTTATCAACAGTTCATCCTTGGGATTCAACCAGATTTCACTGAATTTCTCATCCCTTATGTTTCCGCATGTATGGTCCCACCAGAACTGGTTGGGATGGACATTCCCCTCAAAATCGATGCTTGCAAGTCTTTCACCGCTTCCATCTCCACCTCTGAATCTGACAAACTCCAGAACTTTTTCAGCATCCTCATAGAGGTCTCTCGTTTTGAGGTAAGCATATATTCCATCAGCAGGATTGTCTACTGTCAGTAACTCAGTTTTGTAATCATCTGAAAGTCTGATTGATGCATCAATAAGGAAATCAATCAACTTTCTCCTCTCCCCTATGCTTATATCATCACTGAAATCTGCCCTTCCTGATGGTACGAGATGGTACAGACAGAACCTGGGAATTTCCTCTTCTGCAATGAGCTGAATCACATCTGGAACCTCACCAACATTGTATTTCGTTACGGTAAATCTGATACCTGTCATAATCCCTGCATCTCTTGCATTCAGCAAACCCTGAAATGCCCTTTCAAAAGCACCTCTGACCCCCCTGAACCTGTCGTTGGTTTTTGGAAGCCCGTCGATACTTACTCCCACATAAATAAACCCGGATTCTCTGAGTTTATCTGCGACTTCCTCTGTGATAAGGGTTCCGTTAGTTGAGAGTGAGCACTTCAAACCCTTTTTTGTGGCATAGGATGCAAGTTCGAAAATATCCTCTCTTAAAAGAGGCTCACCACCACTGAAAAGCAAAACTGGAATTTTAAGTGAAGCAAGGTCATCTATGAGCCTCTTGACTTCCTCTGTGCTGAGCCCAGCTTCACCTTTGCCAGCATCAGCATAACAGTGAATGCATCTGAGGTTGCATTTTCCTGTTAGATTCAGGACTGTAACCGGTGATAAGCTTTTTCTCAGTTCTTTTAGTTTTTTGGGAAGGTAGCTTCTATCTCCATTATATGTAATTTTTTCCGAGACTGTTGCTTCTCCCGTAAGCATTTTTGTCAGACTTATCATCAATTTAGTGCCTAAGGTCGGATTATTTTAACCTTCCGTGTAGATTGAAATCGATTCTTTGAACATGAAATCTTCTCCTGATGGATTTTTACCACCACTTGGTTCACCACCACACAGATTTAAGGAATTTAATCGCACTATCAAGTTTCAATCCTCAAATTCTCCAATGAAATTAATTAAACAAGAAATTTTTTAAATGATTGATATATCCTAAATTGATTTATGAGGACAGAAGTTCTGTTGATTTTATTGCTTCTTTCAATAGCGTTGTCAGGATGCGCACAGGAGGAACCATCAGAAAAAACCACACAATCTCCTACATCTCAGGTTAAGGTTGAAGACATCCCGGTTTATAGCGGTTCAGAGGTTTATTCTGCTCAGTCTTTCTTTTACCAGATGATGGAAATTCCGCTTGAGGGACTGAGCGTTCATGTTTACTATCTGAAGGAAGGCAGTGTGAAGGATATCCTTGAATGGTACAAGGGAAAGCTAAGTGACTATGAAATGGTTCAGGAGATCAAGCTCTCCTCTGTAACAACTCCTCAGGGTTCTATGGAATGGGGAGGGATTATTTTCAGGAAAGGCGATAGAGGGGTTGGTATATGGGCAATTAGTGGAAAATCTATTGAAAGTGGTAAAGGGGTCATGTATTATATTGTAACAGGTCCCTGGGATAAGCTTATGGGGGAGGAGGTAGCTACTACAACCTCAAAACTTCCGGCATCCGATCAGGTGGCGGGAGATGAACCCCTGAAAAGGTATCCCGGTTCTGTGATGCAGGAGTACTCCTTTGAAGAAGGTTTCCCTTCCTACTACTCCATAGTTTATGGAACTAGAGATGATGCTTTTGCAGTTGAAAACTGGTACAGAAATGAGCTTCAGTCAGGTGGATGGATACTGAAGGAGGCTGATAAGAGTGCGGAAGAGATTTACATGGTACTTAGTAAAGACTCTGATGAGGTTGAGGTTACGATTATTCCCCCTTCACAGGATACTGGATACACAGAGATATATGTTTACTACTCCAGCAGCAGACTCCCGTCCTCGGATCAAGCCTCTGGAGAAGAACCCATTAAAAGATATTCTACCTCTGTTATGCTGAGCTACTCTTCTATAACCTATGGAGGAGGAAAGACCATCTACATCACCTATGGCACTACAGATGATGTAAACACGGTCCTCAACTGGTACAGGACTTTCCTGTCCAAAGATTGGCAGATTGTTGCTGAGCAAACCTATGCTGAAACAAAAACAATTACTGCAATAAAGAGTGATGGAAATACAGTAGTTACTGTAACCATCTCTGCAGAGGATGGATATACTGAAATAGAGGTTCAGTTCCAGCAGACAACAGGGTAAAATATAACTCTAAAATATACTTCTAAACCTCTAATTTAATTTTTTAGTATATCTTGCCTCCATTCTATCTCATCAATCCATCCCAAACAGAAGAACAGGTACAAGGGGTGACACAAAAGTTTCTACAATTGCAGCGATAAATAGCAAGGGAACGACTATTTTTACGAATTTTTTCAGTGAGTACCTGATTGCTTTTATCAGATCAATATCTCTCTCATTTTTCACTACATATCTGTAAAAGAGGTTTCCAAGCCACAGCCCGTAAGCAGAACCAAGGATTATCCCGGGAATCTCGAGGATTCCGTGGGGAATAAGAGTTGCTATGACTTTTTCTATCCCGATTTCACCACCTTTGGAGAATACGAAAATACCTATTATGTATCCATTGAGGGCAACAAAAATCACCGGAAATATTCCGAAGAAGAATCCGGCAAGAATCGAAATAAGGGTTTTTGAGGTGTTGTTCAGGAATATCACCATCAGCACTTCCAACGGGTTACTGAAATCTATGAACTTAAAACCCTCAAAGAGCCTATCGACAAACTCATCTGCTCGCTCGGGATAGACTGAGCCTGATATGTAGCCAAAAATAGCTGTTAAGATGAAAATCATGAAGAGTATTGCAGAGTATTTCAGTATAGGGACTTTTTCAGAGATACTCATTGCAACTCCTCTGTGATGGCTGTAATTAAAACTATCGCACTTGAGATAACCATAACCAGAGTATCGTGTTTCTGAGATTACAGAGTTTGTAAGAAAAATTTAAATCCTATTTCTCCAATTCTGAGTAAATGCCGGAAGATGTTAGAAGAGCAATATTCACAACCGTTTCTTTGCTCCTCGGAACAATTATTCTCGGAACTGTGGGTTTCACATTAATTGAAGGATGGCCCATTTTTGACTCCTTTTACATGACTGTCATCACCATAACGACAACAGGTTACAGGGAGATCTATGAGCTATCAACCTACGGGAGAATTCTGGCGGTAATATTGATGTTTTTTGGTATAGGTGTCTTCTTTTATGGGATCAACCTTATTGTGCCTGTACTTGTTCAGAGGAGAATTGAGAGGTGGAGAAAGGTGCTCGAAAACATTTCGGATCATTACATAGTTTGTGGATATGGTGTTATGGGGAAGGAAATCGTTTATGAACTTTCCAGAATGGCTGGTAGGGATAAAATTGTAATTATTGATGAGAGTATAGAGAAGATTAACCTTGCAAGAGAAGACGGGTACATTTCATTTCAGGGAAATACGATTGAGGAGAAGACTCTTGAAAGAGCGAGGATAAGACATGCGAAAGCTCTGATTGCATGCATGGCAGACTCATCAAATGCGTTCACCATAATGACTGCGAAGGAGCTAAATCCGAATATATATACAATGGCTATTGCGAGGAGCCCATCCGGGATAAAGAATACAAGGAGAGCAGGTGCAGATCTTGTTCTTTCTCCCTACTCTGACACAGCTAAGAAAGCTGCGCTAATTCTCAGGAGAGAATCTGCCGCAGAGTTCTTTGAAGTCATAAGCAAGATTGGAGAAAATATGATGCTCGAGAAAGTTCAGCTTCTTAATAAAAAGCTTGACGGAAAGGCTATAAAGGAGATAGAACTCAGAAGCAAAACTGGAACCAACATTGTGGCAATCGAGAGAAAAGGGGAGATTCTCATTCCAGAGGCGAACCTCAAACTTGAGTACGGGGACAATCTGTATCTAATAGGTAATGAAAAACAGTTGCAGAAAGCATCAGAGTATCTCGGAGTTTCGAATTAGAAATAACTTAAATTCTCAGTATTTCTTTTAGCTCAGTCAGTTTTCGAATATGCCCATTTTTCCCATCTCTGTCGATAAGCAATGCCCTTATTCCTGCTTTTCTCGGAACCTCAAAATCAAAGTAGGGATGGTCACCAATATGAAGAACTTTTTCCGGCTTAGCTCCAGCTTCATTACAAATCTTGAGGTATATTCCGGGCTCGCGCCTTATATCACCAAAATCACTCGGACAGGAAAAGGTTTTCCAGAAAAATTTTTTGATCTGTCTAAGCTCGAACTCCATGATCTCTCTGACAGCGTTTGTGACAGCAATTAATTTTGTTCTCCCCTTCAGCTCCTCCAGAACTTCAATCGCATCCGGATATATCCTCAAGCCATCCTTAAATTCCTTCAATGCATCCGGGAGGTTTATATCTAAGTTGAACCTCTTAAACCAGTAATCGGGGATGTACCACCTCATATCCCTGTCTCCAACCTCATCATAACTTCTTTTGATTATCTCAATTGATTCATTGATGCTGAGTCCGTGCTTTTTTGAATAGTAGAAAGGTATGTGTTTATTCCAGAATTCATCCATGAATCTTCCGTCTACAAGGGTTCCATCAACATCGAAGGATATTACTTCCACTTCTTCAATCCTCATCCTCTCAATTTTAGAGATTCAGAGAGATTTTAATTCTTTTCCTTCCAATCGTTTGAAAACAATTTTAAGTTTAACATAGTTAAGAGAAAAAAATTTATAAGAAAATAATTTATTCTTATTCTACCCTTAAAGGAGTTTAGGATTATGGAAATTTTCAAAAAAATTATTGATATCAAAAGAATTCTTGAACCAGGAAATGCTGTTGAAAAGGTTAGCAATCACCATTCTGAGTTTGATGATGTGGGGTTGAAAAAAGAACCAGCTTTATCGGAAATTAAGAAGCTGATCAAAAGACTCGATTCTGATGATAAATATGAAGTCTGGGAAATCTTGGAAATACTCACTGAAGCTAAGAGTCATGCCGATTTTATAGTTAGGGCATTCAAAAAGGGGAAGAAAAGGAGGAAGGTAAATTTAGCTTATGTTCTTGGTAGGATTGGTGACGAAAAGGCGATTGAAACACTTATCGATTCCTTGAGCAGTAAGGACTGGGAGATAAGATGGGCATGTGCAATAGCTCTTGGTGAAGTGAAGGGAGTGGATGAAGACAGACGAGAAACGATTGCAGTTAAGCTTGCCGAGTTACTCAAAGATGAATCATGGGATGTAAGGAGGGCAGCGGCAACCTCCCTTGGTAAGTTGAAGTGCAGAGCTGCAGTTAAACCTCTCTTAGAGGCTTTAAAGTCTGAGAGAATGGTTCGCTTCGAAACTGCAAAATCTCTCGCAGAAATTGGTTGCGATTCAGAGGATATTATCCCTCTCCTCGAACATCCCGATATTGATGTGAGGTGCAAGGCAATTGAAATTCTCGGAGAGATTGGTGATAAAAAGGCTGCAGAACACCTAATCAGGTTTCTGGAAGCAGACGATGCAGGACTCAGAAGAACTGCAGCTGCGGCAATTGAGAAACTGGGTGAGTGGCAGGAGCTTGTCGATTATCTTGAAACCTCCTCAAACAGGAAGGGGAGGTATTATGTTTTAAGAGCTCTTAGGGGTTTTATCAATATTCCAAGAGTTTATGAGGCAATTCTGAATGCTCTAAGGGATGAAGATGAGGAGGTAAGGTATGCGGCTCTTCTAATCCTCGCAGAGATTGGAGATATAAGGGCTGTGAAGGGTATTGTAAAGGCACTTGGTGATGAAAGTGATGCTGTGAAAAGAGCAGCATTCACGATACTTCTTCGTATCGGAGAGGAGTGTATACCTTATATAGAAGAGGAAATAAAGAAAGCAGAAGGAGAATACCTGGAAATTCTTGAAACTCTTCTTGAAAAAATAAGGGAAGAGAGTAGGGGATTTTCGATCTGGTAATTGGTTCAGGAGTTCAGAAGTGGGAGTTTGGAAGTTAGTGAGAATATTTGAAAGCCAGTAGAAAAGCCGTCGGCGGGATTTGAACCCGCGACCTGGTGATTACGAGTCACCCGCTCTGGCCAGCTGAGCTACGACGGCTGATTTTTTGGTAAATCCAGTAAGACTGTTGGAGCAGGATTAATTAATTTTTCTTTCCGTTGAGAATCTTTGAGGAGATAGATGGGACTGACCATTAGACTGGATGTTAAATCAAATATTCCAATAAACAGCATGCGGGGGGAGGGATTTGAACCCTCGGACCCCTACGGGACTAGACCCTGAATCTAGCGCCTTTTCCTGACTCGGCAACCCCCGCTAAGGACAGGGAGCTTACTGGATACTCAGATGCTTAATCAACCTGAATTTTTCTGTTTATGAACTTTATGGTATCTCCCTAATGTTTTCCATATTTTTTACCTCTATAGTAAATGTGAAACAGATTTGGGAATTATTCGACAGCTTTTATTACTGATAGGATGGCAAAAATGATTAGGATCAGCAGTTGTAATGTCTTCTGTATCTTTTCACACCCTCTATATTGAGTAGCTTCTCATCATCTATTCTGACTATGAAATGATAGTCATAAAACACTTCATGAACCTCATCACAAACCTGTCTGAGCTTTTTCAGTACCTCATCTTTTTTCAGTGGGTTAACCCAGACTTCATAGTACATGGCTGGAAAAATAGAACCAAATTTAAATAATTTACTGTCTTTATACGGATTTTTATATGGGCTTATGGGCTGTACGCTTCTGATTTTTAGGCTTTTACAGCTTTATATTGGAATATTATTTTAGTATTCGGCTTAGAAAACTTTGTTTTTCATCTGTCAAAGGATAATTTTTCGGAAATCATTTCTGCATACCCCATTCCCTCATACTCTCAAAAAATTTATTTTGTCGGGGGATCACACTATTGTTCAGTGGAAGGAATTTCAGAGTTCTTCACTTCGAAAAATGGGGAGATAATTTTCATTACACCTTATTTACAGGAAGAAAGGGAGAATCTCATAAAGATGTATGAAACCTTCAGCGTGGAGAAGAGGTGTTGCGGGCTTCCACCAATCAGGAGGTCTCTTATTGAAAGCTGGATTGATGAACTTGCATCAAAGGGTTATGGATTTATCGCAAAGCATGGTGAAAGGGTTATAGGGCATCTTGCAGCAGTTCCAGAGGAGGAAGAAGCAGAATTTGTTATATTTATCCACCAGGATTACGAGGGAAAATGGATTGGAGGAGAGATGATAAGAGTTGCAGAGAAATTTTTGAGGGGCAGAGGGATTAGAAAGATTAAAGCGATGACAGAGAGAACAAACAGAAGTGCAATCAATCTCTATCTGTGGCTTGGGTTTGAGGTAGAGGGGAGTGATGGTAACTACACTTATCTCGCCAAAGTCCTGTAATAGGTTTTAAATTTAAAATAAAGGCATTATAAGGTGTTTATCGGCCTGTATCTCGCTGAAATTTAGTCTGATTATTGAGGATTGTGAATGTGGTGAAACTTCTAAGGATGTGATGTAACTTCTGAAGGTTACTGCAAATTTTTTCCGATAACCTCCCCACATCAAAAATTTATAAAATAATGGCAAGTTTTAAAAATGTTTGAGAGCTTATAAGGATATGGTAAAAATTTTGATGTATGGTTTAACCACCTGCCCCCACTGTAAAAGAACGAGAGATTTTCTTGAGAGTGTCGGAGCAGATTTTGAGATCATCTGGCTTGATAAGCTCGGAGAAGATGAGAAAAAAAAGGCTATAGAAGAGGTTCGTAAAATTTCAGGCAGTTACTCGGTCCCACTAGTTGTTATGGGAGATAAATGGGTTCTTGGGTACAGTAAAGATAAACTTCAGGAACTTCTGGAAAAAGGGTGAAAAAGTGGATGTTGGGAGTTATCTCGGGATTTTTGAAAGGATAGCTGAGAAAAAGGGCTGGAGAACCAATCCAGATAAAGAGCTTCTCCAAGAATTTGCCGAGGGTTTACTCCACAATAAAGAAAGGTACGGGATCGCAATCTGTCCCTGCAGAATTGCTACAGGGGACAGAGAAATTGACAGACAAATTATCTGCCCGTGTGTGTATGCGGAAGAGGATATTGAGGAGTACGGAAGGTGTTACTGTGGACTTTATGTCAGCAAAGAGTATATTGAGGATAAAATTCCAGATAGACCTATACCTGACAGACATTTTGAGAATTACTTCAAATAACCTCTCATTTTGAATTCTTAGTTTGATCCCACTTCTGATAGCAATCACTCCAATCCTAAGATTTAAGTACAGTTAGGTTAACCTAACAATTGTGAGGGAGGAAACTTATCTTAGGATAGCCTACATGGCACTTGAAGAAGGTAGGGATATCATAGGACCCTCCTTTGTAGCTAAGGAACTCGGTATTTCCAGACCAGCGGCTCAGGAAGCACTTTTAAAGCTTGCTGAGAAAGATTATGGGGATTATATTGCAGGAAAAGGCTTTAAATTGAATGTTAGAGGTGTTGAGAAGGGTAAAGAAGTTACCTGTAAACACAGACTCATTGAGTGCCTCTTCGAGGAAATCGGTCTGGAGGCAGAGGAGGCATGCAGAGAGGCGACGAGAATCGAGGGTTTTGTTAGCAGAAAAGCCTTTGAAAAGTTGAGAGAAAGCTTTTATCACAGAGATCACTGCCCTTGTGGTAAGGAGATAAGATTATGAGGGTGAGTCTAATCCTTTTAAGCGTTTCTGTAATTCTGTTTCTGATTGTACCTGCTGAAAGTCTGGATACGATTTCAGTTGTAACAACTAATCCTGATTTTATTTCGATTATAAAAGAGATTGGAGGTGATGCAGTTACTGTTGAGTCCATAATCCCACCCGGTTCAGATCCCCATTCCTTTTCAATTTCCAGAAAGGATATCGAAATTCTTGAGTCTGCGGATCTGGTGGTGCTTACTAACTCGGAAGACTTCAGTTTTGAGAGGAAAATAAAGGATGAGTATGTGAATACGCTGGATATTGATGACTACAGATTAGAGGGGGCTGAGTTTGATGACTTTCCTGAATTCTCCAACAATCCCCACGGGTACTGGTTGAAGATTAATAACTCGATTGCAATAGCAAGAGCGGTAGCGGAAAAGTTGAGCAGGATTTCACCGGAAAAAGAAGGCTATTTTTCAACCAATTTACTTCTTTTTGAAAATAAAATGCGTGAAGTTGACAGATTTTTGAAAGAATCCAAGATGGAAAGCAAGTGTCTGGCTGTTATACCTGGGGTTGCATACATAATTCAGAATGCTGGTCTTGAAACTGGAGCGATACTCCTCGAGGAAGGACTAGGATTCACAGGAGATTATGTTGAAATTGAAAGAAAACTATCGGACTCTGAGATGAATTGTATTGTTGTTCCTGAATCCATGAAAAATTCAAAACCGGGAGAGATTGCTGAACAGCTATCAAAAGATACGGGAAAACCAGTTATTTATGTCAGATTTGTGGCAGGAGGTGAAAGTCTGTTCTCACTCCATCTCTACAACCTCATGCAGTTTGTTAAAGCTTTCCAGCAATGTTCAGAAAACCAGGAGGAGGACAACTCGCTCATCCTGTTGCTTGTGTTCCTGCTGATGCTTGAGTCAGTAGTGATTGCGTGGCTATGGAGGAGATAGTGTGGTCAAGGAAGAAGGAATAATTGCTGAAAACCTCTTTTTCAGGTACTCAAACTTTCCTGTTTTGAGTAACATCTCCTTCGAAATTAAAAAGGGGGAGTTTGTAGCGATTACAGGGCCAAATGGTTCAGGTAAGACAACACTTTTGAAGCTAATTCTTGGGATTTTACAGCCTGAAAGCGGGAAAATAACGATCTATGGACATGACTCATCCGAAAGGGAGCAGATTCAGGCTATCACAGGTTTCATGCCCCAAAGGGAACACATCTCTTCGGGCTTTCCCATCCTCGTCAGAGATGTGATGATGATGGGAATTTCTGCCAGAAAAAGGCTGAAAAAACTCTCAGAAGAAGATGAAGAAATTGCAATAAAAGCCCTCGAGGCAGTGGGGATGAATGAAGAGTTTTTGAACAGAAAGTTTGATAGGCTCAGTGGTGGACAGAAGCAGAGGGTTCTTTTCGCAAGAGCTATAGCGGTTGAACCTGAGATACTTCTGCTGGATGAACCCTTCAATGGTGTGGATATTCCCAGCCAGAACAGGATGCTCGATACTGTTATGGAATTAAGAAGGAAAGGGAAAACTGTGATAATAGTTGTTCACAACATCAACCCACTCCTTCACCATATTGACAAACTGATGCTTCTCAGGAACAGACTGATTGCCTGTGGTAGAATCGAAGAGGTTTTGACCGAGCAAAATCTGAGAAAAGCATATGGAGCGTCCATACCCATAATTTACTGTGAGGAAGGCTTTGGACATCCTGTTTATGGAGATACACACTGAGTGAGGTGGTGTAATTGGAGCTTTTACCTCTTCAACCATACATCATCAGAGCTCTACTGGGGGTTTTTCTGATCTCACTGAATGCCTCAATTGCGGGATCATTTACTGTTTTTAGAAATGTATCTTTCCTTGTTGCAGGAGCAAGCCATTCAGCACTTGCTGGAGCGGCTCTTTTCATCCTTCTGGGAAGTATGGGGATGCCTGAGATAAACCCCATAGTGGGTGGATTGATCTTTGCTCTTATTGTGGCTATTTCAGCAGGTTATACACGAAAGGAGGATATCAATACAGTAATTGGAATATCGTTTGCTATGTCCATGAGTTTGGCTGTTCTTCTGATATCGATGATTAGAGAGTACAGTTCAAGGGTCTGGACCCTTCTCATAGGGGATATTTACCTTTTAACGCAGCACGACATCTACTTAATGGTGGGTGTAACAGCCTTTAACATAACACTTATTTTGATGTTTTACAGGGCTTTTCTCTTTATTTCTTTTGATTTTGAGGGTGCAGAGGCTTTTGGATTGAATGCAAGACTTTATAATTATGTCCTACTTTCAATTATAGCTCTCTCCTCGGTGATTTTACTGAAGGGAGTGGGAGCAATACTGGTTTTTGCAATGCTCGTAGCTCCTGCTGCAGCCTCAAACGAAGTTGCGAGGAATATAAGAGAAGTTTTCCTTTTTTCCTTTTTAATTGCTCTTTTAAGTGGTCTTGGAGGGATCGCTGTATCTTTCTTCGTCGATGTGTCTCCAGGAGCCTTTGCATCTCTGCTGGCAACTCTCACATATTTTTTCATCCTTTCATTGAGGAGGCTCTCAGGGAAGGTTCAAATTTAAACAAATTTTTTAAACAAGCCATTCAAATGCCCATCAATGAATAGGGTTCTTGTTGTAGATGCAGGTGGTAGAGGTAATGCAATTGCTCACGCTTTTTCTCGAAGTTCAGAGGTTAAGGAAGTTTATGTTGCTCCTGGCAATGGTGGTAGCGAGTTCTTTGAAAAGTGCAGGACTGCAGAGCTTAATGGCAGACAAATCCCCTCTATAAGAGCTATCGAGGACATTGTCACTTTTGCGAAAAAGACAGAAGTTGACCTTGTGTATATAGGACCTGAAGAACCTCTCAGCTTAGGACTGGTTGATAGACTTGAAGAGGAAGGAATAAGGGCCGTTGGTCCAGGAAAGGAAGAAACGATTCTGGAAGCAAGCAAATGCTGGGCTAAGGATTTTATGGCGAAAATTGGTGTTCCAATTCCAGAATACTGGAACTTTGACAATCCTGAGGAGGCAAAAGAGTTCATTGGAGATTATTACAGGGAGACGGGAAAAAACTTGGTTATCAAGGCTGATGGACTTGCTGCTGGAAAAGGGGTTTATGTATGTGATTCTGTCGAGGAGGCAATCAATGCTGTGGATGAGATAATGGTAAAGAAAAGGTTTGGTGATGCAGGAAACAGAATTTGCATTGAGGAAAGGCTTTATGGTGTTGAGGTGGCCTTCACTGCTCTGAGTGATGGTAGACATGCTGTTAAATTCGGACATGCCAAGGATTACAAGAGGGCATTCGACCCTGATGATATAGAGGGTATGAGGAATTTTTATATTGGGGTCACCAAGAAGTTTCTTACCTCAAAGGATGCTGAAAGATTGTTCAGAGAGGGAAAACTCCCCAATCCAAATACAGGTGGTATGGGGGCAATCTCTCCACATCCTTTCCTGAACGAGGAGCTTGAGGACAGGATAATGGAGATGGTAGTAAAACCAATAATCAAAAAGTTCAGAGAGGTTGAGGGGAGTGAGTTCAAAGGCGTGCTGTATCCTGTTATAATGCTTGTTGAGGAGGAGGGAGAATACATCCCGAAAGTTCTTGAGATAAATGTCAGGGATTGTGATCCTGGAGCGGAAGCAAAACTTCCAAGACTTGAAAGTGACATCTTCAGGCTTGGTGAAGCTGTGGTTGAGGGGAGACTCAAGGAAGAAGAAATAAAATTCTCTGATAAGTACTGTGTGGCGGTCTGTGCAGTCAGTGGTTTTCTGAAGGGGAGAGAGGGTTTGAAGCCAGGTTATCCGGGGGACCACTACACAAATCAGCCCATTGAGGGGCTGGATTCCAGCTCTATTGTGTATGCTAATGGAATATCAAAGACAAAGAATGGATTTCAGACCACTGGGGGCAGAGTATTGACAGTATCATCCCTCGGTGACACCTTAGAGGAGGCAAGAAAAGAGGCTTATGAAGTGCTAAGCAAAATTAGCTTTCCGGGGATGAGGTACAGGAAAACTATTGGGACAGATGTTCCTGATTGAATGTAAATAGGTAGATAAGCGCTCCTTTGGGTTGAAGAAGTGGTTCTGGAGAGGAAAGTATCTGTAGTTTAATACTGAATCCGGATTGTTCTATCATTCTCCACAGATCTGACACATTTACTGAAACGCTAAGTGAGACACTCAACTACTCCGGGAAACTTACATCACAGTTCAACTTGATAGGGAGAAACCCATGAAAAAGGGAGTGAAAATATACGGGCAGGGACTGGAAGAATATCCTAAAATTAGTATATTCCTGGGAAATCTTCTCACGGTTCTGTGGATCGGCTTAGGGACACTTGCCTGCTGGTTTCTGAATCCTTTTCTCGCTTATGCTTACCTCATCTCTGCTGTGGTGGTGGTTTTCGTAGTTCTGCGAAAGCTAATCTGTACAAATTGCTATTACTACGGAAAGTGGTGTCACATTGGTTAGGGGAAATTATCTGCTCTGTTATTCAAAAAGGGCAGTATTGAGGAGTTCGGCACAGGCACTTGTATAAAATTAGCATCTATATAGTGGAGCTATCAGTAGAAAAAAGACATGCACAAAATGTAAGATGAAATTGATCTGTCCGGGAAGTGCTGCAAAGTGAGAAAAACAGAACTCTGGTTGCTTACTATGGCTCCTATTGTGGGGGATTTATCTCTTTTATGAGAGAGATTTCAATCTGTCATGGGTCTGAGGAAATAGTTGAGGAGGTACCCAATCAAAAACTCTCTATGATTTCAGAAGAGATTTAAAATATGGTGTGTAGATTATGTAAGGGGATGTGAGTATGAGTAAAAATCAGAAAAACATGTTGATATTTGGAGACGCTCAGGATATGAAAGAACTCGATGACAATAGTGTTCATTTAGTCGTTACTTCCCCACCTTACTTTAATGCTCCCTTCGATTATCCTGATTTATTTGAGAGCTATGATGAATTTTTGGAGTTAATATCGAATGTGGCGAAGGAATTGAAAAGGGTTTTAGACAGGGGGAGAATTGCAGCATTTGTTGTTGATGATACACTGATCAAAGGGAAAAAATATCCTGTTGTTGCGGACATCACTAAAATCTTTATAGAGAAGGGATTCAAGTATAGGGAGAGAATAGTCTGGGTTAAACCCGAAGGTTACATCAGAATAAGCAGAAGAAGTGGGGTTCTATTACAGCATCCCTATCCAATGTATTACTACCCTGACAATCTTCAGGAATCCATACTGATATTTCAGAATGGGGATTTTGATTACAGGAAAATTCCAAAGGAACTTAAGGAAGAGTCGAAGATAGATATTCAGGAGTATCAGAGAGAGAAATGGTATCTGAGTGTGTGGCAGATTACTAATGTGTTGCCTATAAATAACAGGTTAGAAAAAGGCATAGCTGCATTTCCTGAGGATATTCCTTACAGGCTGATAAAGCTGTTTTCATATAAAGGAGAAACGGTTTTAGATCCTTTTATGGGTTCTGGAACCACGCTAAAAGTTGCTGTTGAGCTGGGAAGAAGAGCAGTGGGATATGAGATCGACATCGAACTTTTGGAAGTCGTGAAAAAGAAGTTAAAATTCGGTCAACGAACTTTGCTTGGAGACCCATCAGACTTTGAGATAATAATCAGGGATGATATTAAGCATTTGAGAACCCAGTTACAAGAGCGAGTGACTAAAAACAGCAGGGGGAAATAGAAATGGAGGTTTTTGCAGAAATAAAAGGGATAAAATACACACCTTTTTTATGTAGATCGTTGGATAAATATAATATTGCTCAAATTGATAAAGCATTGTCGGAAAGGGCCAGTTTTATTTTAGAAGTTAACAGGAGAAATGAGGTAGCAGTAAGTTGGTGGGTATCTCCCAAGAGAACAAGATCCTATCCCTATGCAAGGGTGTATGATACTTTAAATTTCGCTGGTAGAAAAGTTACAATAATTCCAGTTATAAAGGATGAGGGTAAGGATGGAGACAGAGATTTTCTTCAGTGGGATACAATCTCTTTAATGAGTTTGTTGGGGGTTTATGCAATCATAGCGTACTATGTTGATGCGGACAAAAACCCAAGATATGCTAATAAGATTACAAATCAAAGATTTGATATTGGCTATATAAGAGACGAAATTAAAAGACTTCTATCGTATCAGTCTGATGCACTGCACTGGAATTTGGAGCAGATAGACAAAATACCCAAAACAGCAGAATTAGCCCTTAATGCTTACAGAAGTATCTCTAAGAAACTGGAAGTTGAAATGCACTCTATGGAATCTGCGTGGAGGAGAATTGATGAACTTCGTAAAGGAAAGGAGAGATTTATGGAACTATCCAGGGAACTTGCTTATAAAGCTCAAATAAGGGAAAGTATGACAACACAACCCAAAGAATATTTGGCGGGTGTAAAAGCAATAATTACAATTAAGAATTACCTGGGTGGTTATTATTATTTTACTTGTGATGAAGTAGAAGTGCATCAGGATGAGTTGTATTTGATTGAAGGAAAACATACAAAAACAGGTGTTTTACCATCTGAGGGAGATATAAAAGATGGATTGATAAAGATGATATTATTCACGAACCTTGAAAATGTTCTGGCGGATGGACATAAATTTAAACCAATTCCCATTCTGAAATTAACGACAGATAATGAATTCAACACATCTTTGCTGAATAGTTCTAAAAAGCAATTTTTAGATCTGCTGAAGAAAGAAGCGGAGATTAATGGTTTTAGGATAAAAATAAACGATACATTTTTTGTATGAGGTAAAAATGAGTCTTAAATCTGAGGGTTATGGTGACAGTTGATACTTGATATTTTGCAGTCCTTGTATAAATGTTATTCTCGGCCTGTTCTTGCTTATTTAGAAGAATGTTAACCAGATAATGTAGAAGAAACCCTCGCTGTGGAAAAAAGAAGAAACAGATATAACCAGAATTAACTGCTTTTTATCACCACAGCACATTCAATTCCTTTTTTGCTGACGCTGACTCCGGAGGAATTTCTTCCATGAACCGATATCGTTTTTACGGCCGTCTTGAAAGCATAGCCATCATGGCTGAAAGTCAGAAGTTCCTCATCACCCTTAACAAACTCGGAAAACACAACTTCTCCATTTCTTTTTGTCAGCCTGATGTTTCTTACACCCTTAGCCCCTCTGTTGGTAAGTCTGTATTCATCCTTTTTCGTTCTCTTTCCGAATCCCTTGTCTGTGAGAGTCAAGAGGTAACCTTCTCCTGATGCTGTGGTTACCCAGCAGATTGAATCATTTTTCTGCAGTTTTATCGCCTTGACACCCTTGGCTGACCTACTGTAAACCGGAATATCTTCAACTCTGAACCTTGCTGTCAGCCCGAGTCTTGTTGAAATCAACACCTCTTCTCCATCACAGAGTCTTGCAAAGGCAATCCTTCCACCAGCGATAACTCCTGCTCTCTTTGCGTTCTCGAACTCTTCAAGTCTTGTCCTCTTTATATAGCCATCTGCCGTAAGAATAACCACTTTTCCTTTGAATTCCGGTACTGATATGACTGAAACAATCTTTTCCTCCTCGGAGAGACTGATGAAATTCTTGATATGCGTCCCCCTGCCAGTTCTGTCCTGCTTTGGCAGTTCATAGGCGTTTATCCAGTATGCTTTCCCCGCATTGGTAAAGAGAAGCAGCCTGTCGTGAGTGTTGCAAACTGATATCAGCTTTGGAACATCATTCTGTCTGAGCGAGACTCCTATTACTCCTACACCACCTCTTCTCTGAGTTCTGAAGGTGTTCATATCCATTCTTTTCATGTAACCTTCTGATGTTATGACCACAAGGTTATCCTCCCGTGTTATCAGTTCCTCATAGTTTATCTCTCCCCTCTCAATCACAATCTGGGTTCTTCTTTCATCTCCATACTTTTCTGCGATCTCAACAGTTTCCTTAATGAGTATCTCATCTATTCTCTCCCTGAGGGCGAGAATTTCTTTGAAGTCTTTTATTCTGGTTTCGAGCTCTTTATACTCATTGATAATGGATTCCATCTCAAGAGCTGTAAGCCTCTGCAACCTCATTTGGAGAATGGCGTTTGATTGCGCCTCTGAAAGGTTGAATTTTTCAATCAGACCTTTCTTTGCCTCTTCAGGAGATTTTGAAGATTTTATCAGTTCTATAACTTCATCTATATTCTGAAGGGCTATTTTTAATCCTTCAAGTATGTGGAATCTCTCTTCAGCCTTTTTCAAAAGGTACTCTGTTCTTCTCTTGATTACCTCTCTTCTGTGGCTGATGAACTCTTCCAGCATTCCCTTCAGATTGAAGATTTTTGGTACACCGTTTGCGATTGCAAGGTTGATGACACCAAAGGTTGTTTGAAGAGGAGTGTAAGCGTAGAGCTTTTTGATTACGGTGTTAAAATCACCTCTTCTAAGCTCAACAACAACCCTTATACCTTCTCTGTCTGATTCATCCCTTACTGCCTTCACTTCTTCAAGTTTCCCTTCTTTTACCAGCTCTGCAATTTTTTCAACGAGTTTTGCCTTGTTAACTTGGTAGGGAATCTCTTTTATCACTATAGCTTCATCTTCAACCTCTACCTTTCCCCTTAAGATGAGTTTTCCCTTTCCTGTGGAATAAACCTGTTCTATTCCTTCTTTTCCTACTATAACTCCTCCCGTGGGGAAGTCTGGACCCTTCACTATTTTCATCAGCTCTTCATTGCTTATCAGGGGATTTCTGACAACCTCAACAATAGCATCACATATTTCCTTCAGATTGTGAGGTGGGATGTTGGTTGCCATCCCAACAGCAATTCCACTTGAGCCATTTATAAGGAGGTTAGGAACTTTTGAGGGAAGTACTGACGGTTCTTTCAGAGTTGCATCGAAGTTGGGAACAAAATCCACGGTATCTTTCTCTATGTCCTCGAGCATCTCCTCAGCAATCTTTGTCAGTCTTGCTTCTGTGTATCTCATCGCAGCGGCGACATCTCCATCTATGGAGCCAAAATTCCCCTGTCCATCAACAAGAGTGTATCGCATGCTGAAGTCCTGAGCCATTCTGACAAGAGCATCGTAAACAGCAGAGTCACCATGGGGGTGGTATTTTCCAAGAACATCTCCTACAATCCTTGCACACTTCCTGTATGGGCGATTGCTCGTCAGACCCATTTCATGCATTGCGTAAAGTATCCTCCTCTGAACAGGCTTTAGACCATCTCTAACATCGGGAAGAGCTCTTCCTATAATAACACTCATTGCGTAATCGATGTAAGAGCTTTTTAGTTCCTCTCCAATCTCTCTGACAAGTTCCATTTAATCACCTCAGATGTCAAGGTTCCTGACCTTATCTGAGTTCTCTATTATGAACTGCCTTCTCGCCTCCACATCCTCACCCATAAGGGTTGAAAAGAGCTCTTCTGCCTGGAGAGCCTCCTCAACAGTAACCTGGAGGAGAATTCTGGTCTGTGGGTTCATTGTAGTCTCCCATAGCTGTTCAGGGTTCATTTCTCCCAGACCCTTGTATCTCTGAACCTCAGCATCACCTATTCTGTTCAGCAGATCTTCAAGTTCTCTGTCTGAGTAGGCATAGAAAACCTTGCTCTTCTTTTTAACCCTGTAGAGCGGTGGCTGAGCTATATAGAGGTATCCATTCTCTATCAACGGCTTCATGTGTCTGAAAAAGAAAGTCAGCAGGAGGGTTCTGATATGCGAGCCATCAACATCGGCATCGGTCATTATTATGATTCTTTTATATCTTGCCTTCGTAATATCGAAATCACTGCCTATCCCCGCTCCTATTGCCGATGCAATTGCCTTAATCTCCTCGTTTTTGAGAGCTTTGGAAATCCCGGCCTTCTCGACATTGATAATCTTACCTCTCAACGGAAGAATAGCCTGGAAGTTTCTATCTCTTGCCTGTTTGGCAGAACCTCCGGCAGATTCACCCTCTACTATGAACAGCTCCCTCTCTTCAGGGTTCTTGGAAGAGCAGTCTGCAAGTTTTCCGGGTAAAGTTATTGAGATGTCATTCTTTCTTTTTACAAGCTCTCTCGCCCTTTTTGCTGCCTGTCGAGCCATCAATGAGAGCATACATTTATCAATTATGATGTTTGCCTCGTTAGGATGCTCTTCAAGCCACCTCAGCACCTCCATGTAAACATTTGATTCAACCACTGTTTTCACTTCACTGTTCGTCAGCTTGGTTTTCGTCTGCCCCTCAAACTGCGGCTCTGTAAGTCTTACCGATATAATGGCAGTCAAACCTTCCCTAATATCCTGCCCTGTGAGATTTTTGAATTTTTTAACATTTTTCTTCCCATACTCGTTTATTGCTCTTGTTAAGCCAGCTCTGAAACCTGAAACATGCGTGCCCCCTTCAATTGTGTGGATGTTGTTTGCAAAGGCGAGTACATTTTCCACATCAGAATCGGTAAACTGGATTGCAACCTCAATTTGAATCCCGTTTCTGGTGTTCTCGAAATATACAACATCATGCAGCGTATTTTTGTTCCTGTTTACAAGCTTGATATACTCACTTATGCCCTTTTCAGAGTAGAAAACATCTTTTTTGCTACTTCTTTCATCGATCAGCTCGATTCTAACTCCTTTTGTCAGGAATGCAAGCTCTTTCAGTCTCTGAGATATTATATCGTATCTGAACTCGGTAACCTCAAAAATTGTATCATCTGGCTTGAACCTGATTTTTGTGCCCGTTTTGTCTGTTTCACCGAGAATTTCGACATCTGATTGAGGAACACCCTTTCTGTACTTCTGGTAGTGTATTTTTCTGTTCCTCTCAACCCATACCTCAAGCCATTCTGTCAGTGCATTCACAACGCTCAATCCTACTCCATGCAAACCTCCAGAAACCCTGTATGCTTTGTTGTCGAACTTTCCACCAGCATGCAGTTTTGTTAGGACGATTTCAAGAGCACTTTTTCCTGATTGATGAAGTTCAGTTGGAATTCCTCTTCCATCATCTTCGACAGTTGCAGAACCATCTTCATGCAGAATCACCCGGATGTTTTTGCAAAATCCAGCCAGTGATTCATCAATTGAGTTATCTATTACCTCCCATAAGAGGTGGTGAAGTCCTCTGATTCCTGTTCCGCCAACATACATTCCTGGGCGCTTTCTTACGGCATCAAGGTCTGATAGAACTGTGATATGCCTTGCAGAGTACTCACTCATGCCCCTGAATTCGTTAATTCCTCCAGCCATGGACATCACTCCATGAATATATTGCTTATTTTTATTTTTTTATCTAATTGACACAGGAAAATTTTAAAGGCAGAATGCAATGCTGAAAATGTGACTACTGAATATTCGAAAATTACAGTGATTTCGTTCATCCAATGCAAATTACAGTGACTTTTTTTCCTTTTATTATCCACAATATTTTTTTGGTGTAGAGGTAAATAAACTTTTCTATTATTCAAAATCGGATAAAGATGCGGAGGATAATTATTTTGAAAAATTAAACAAAACTTTAATTTTTTCCTCAGAATTTAATGATAATTTTTCAAAGTAAAATTATAAAACGATTTAATTTTTATTTTGAACTCTATTACAAGTCAATTATTTCAAAAAAGAAAATTATTTATTGTTTGGAAATCCCGTAAAGACTATGAATGAGGTGGCAGGAAAGAATATTAGAGAACTGGGTGGGGATGAGATTGAGAGGTTCTGGGTAAAAAGCTATGACGAGGGTGTTAGAGAAAGACTCGAGTATCCTGAAGTACCCCTTTACACGCTTCTTGAAGAATCTGCGAAAAAATATCCGGATTCAGTAGCTGCAGACTTCATTGGAAAATCTATCACCTACAGAGATATGAATGAGATGTCTGACAGGGTTGCAGCCTTCCTTTATGATAATGGTGTGAAGAAAGGTCGTGTTATCCTTGGCACTCCCAATACCCCCCATTATATTGCTGTATATTATGGTATTCTCAAAACAGGTTCGACAGTTGTTCAATGTAATCCGATGTATACTGAAAGAGAACTGAGACACATAGCAGAGAACAGTGAGGCAAAGATCATATTCGCATTTGAGCAGATGTACCCAAGACTCAAACCACTGCTTGATGATGGAACCCTTGAGAAGGTCATAATCTGCAAGATTGAAGATTTCCTGAAATTCCCGCTGAATATCCTGTTTGGCTTGAAAAAACAAAAGGTTCAGATTGATTCCAGACCGGAGGTAATCCACTGGAAGGATGTTATGAAATATTCACCATCATCAGAGAAAGTTGAGATAGATCCAAAGGAAGATGTGGCGGTCTTTCAGTATACTGGTGGAACCACAGGCTTACCGAAGGCGGTAATGCTCACACACTTCAATCTGGTCGCCAATGTGTACCAGCTTATAGAATGGTTCCCTGATCTTACAAACAGAGATGTCGTAATAGGGGCACTGCCATACTTCCACTCCTATGGTATGACAACGAGCATGAACCTTCCCATTGCCTTAGGGGCAAAGATTGTACTTATACCAGATCCCAGGGATCTGAAAAGAGTACTCAGCTCAATACAGAAGCACAGAGCAACGATTTACTGCGGTGTTCCCACGATGTACAATGCGATAAACAACTATCCGGATATAGAAAAGTATGATCTGAGTTCAATAAAGGCGTGCATAAGCGGTGCAGCTCCACTCCCTCTTGAAGTTAAAAAAGAGTTTGAGAGGCTGACTGGAGGAAAACTTGTTGAAGGCTATGGACTGAGCGAGACATCCCCTGTTACACATGCCAATCCAATCAATGGGATAAACAAGGAAGGAAGCATTGGGCTTCCAATGCCAGATACTGTTGCGGTGGTAGTTGATACAGAGGGTAATGTTCTGCCAGTCGGTGAGGTGGGAGAGATTGCTATTAAAGGACCTCAGGTGATGAAGGGATACTACAAAATGGAGGCTGAAACAAAGGAAACTCTGATCAACGGGTGGTTGCTGACAGGAGATATCGGTAGAGTTGATGAGGATGGATACTTCTACATCGTGGACAGGAAGAAAGATTTGATTATCGCGGGAGGTTACAACATCTATCCGAGAGAGGTGGAAGAAGTCCTTTATGAGCATCCGGACATCCTTGAAGCTGCGGTGATAGGTGTTCCTGACCCCAAGAGAGGAGAAACTGTGAAAGCATTTGTCGTCCTCAGAGAAGGGGCAGATGTTACTGCCGAGGAGATAGAAAAGTTCTGCAGAGAGCATCTTGCTCCATATAAGGTGCCGAGAATTATAGAGTTCAGAGACGAGCTTCCGAAAAGTCAGGTTGGAAAGGTACTCAGAAGGATTCTCAAGGAGGAGGAACTGAAAAAGCGCCAGGCTGAGTGAGCCAAGCTGGTGACAAAATACTGGATGGCTAAAAAACTTCAATCAATTTTTTTAATCCCTTATTCTGATGGTGCGTAAAAGCACCTCTTGGGTGAGATAACCTTCCCTTCATTTTTTAGCTTTTTTATTATTTTTGATACTTCATTTTTATCAATACCAGTCTCCTTAGCAACATCTCCTGGTCTTACAGGTTTTCCTGCTTTTTTAATAGCCTCAAGAACGACTTTCTCCCTTTCATCCATACACCTCACCTCATTAATTAATCCATCTACTTCAGTTAAAATTTTACGGTCTAATAAAGGGGCTGCCAGTCAAGATCTCTGGTTTTCATCTCTCTTTTTCTTTTCTCCATGAACTTCAAAACTCTCGAATGCTGCGCCCCATCTATCAGCATGAATATTGCTTCTCTCGCAGCATCAACATTCTCTATATTTCCAATTATTGCTACACTCTTTCCGTAAATTGAGATCTTTACATCAAGTGTGTCCTCGATATTTCTTCTCATAATTCCGTCTTTTCCAATTATTCTACCCTTTACTCTTTTTATGGCATTCTCATCGACATATTCTGGAAGCTCAATAATTTCAATCATTTTCAGATCATCTTTCAGGAGTATCATTGCTATCTCAGGATTGAAACCCTTACCTATTGCCTTGACAACATTCTGAGCCTTAATAAATCCGATAGCATCTTTTCCAGAGATTATGATAACACCGTCTGGAGAAATATTTATTCTGCAACCAGTTTCTTTTTCAATCTGTCTTCTCACTTCCCCATTCTTTCCTATGAGGACACCGATTCTATCTTCAGGTATCCTTATCTGGGTTTGATGGAGAAATTCAAAATCATCATTTTTCATGGTATCACCTCATCAAAGCCTCTCTCCTCTGACCTCAGAAATAAGTTCTTCGAACTCCTTTTTTACATCAAATCTGGCAAAGAATCTTAAAAGGTTTTTGAGATCTCTCTCAAGATAAGCCATTGCTCTTGGGTGATCTGTCAGAACTGCCTGCCCCATGTCTATGAGATATGGTTTCTCTCTGTGAAAGAGGATGTTGTACTCACTGAGATCTGAATGAACGAGTTCAGCTTTGTGATACAGAAGTTTCAAATTTAAAACAATCTCATCAAAGAGAGCTTCAACATCAGCGACTTCAGGAAGGATTCTACCAAGCTCAAATAGGGAGGAGGCAGGAATTTCATCTTCTCCGAGAAACTCCATTATTAGAATGTTTCTGAAATGAACGATTGGCTTTGGGACATTTATACCTGAAGTATAGGCTCTCTGAAGATTTCTGAACTCCTTTTCGGCCCATAGGTTAATTAAATCCTTTTTCGAAATCCTTCTAAGATCGAATCTCTTATCGCCAAAGATGTACTCATCCATTTTGTAAAATTCACTCGTCTCTGTTCGATATATCTTAATGGCTACTGGAACAGGTTTACCATCATCAAAACCATCGGCAAAAAAGACATTGGCTTCCTTGCCTGTGCTGATCACACCACCGAGAGCCCTTATGTACTTTTTGGATAATTTATAAAGGTTTTTAAGGGTCCTATCATCAAGAACCTCCGCATAAATTTTTCTATCAGAGACATCCCTCTCCTTGATCCTGAGTTTCTCGAGGTAGAAATCTATTTTTTTAAGCTTTGACTCTTTCATTGTGTTCACCTATCTGTTTGGCTGACATTCCAGAGTACAGAGTCTGAAATTGAAGATCTCAGCACGATTCTATTCTGACGTTCTTTGTGTAGTCCCATAGATTTAAATCCGTCTCTCACTTTATATTTTTATGGTAATAGAAATCCGAGATCATTTCTGTTTTGGCTATTGTATGAGGATATCTCTCATAAAAAGATTTTTGATCTGAACAAAGTTGTGTACGGATAATTCGGCTCCTGGATGAAGGTATTGGTCTAAGGTATTGAGAAACTGACAATCAAACACCGTGGATGGGTGCATTGAGTATGTCTGACAGCATTTCAACATAAGTAGGAGCAGGATCTATCGTTTTTGCCCTTGTATCGTATATTTCAAACTTTATTTTATTCTTTTTTATAGCGGAAGAAAGTATTTGTATTTCCTCTTTTATTGATTTGTTGAAGAGTGGCGTGTTTGCCTTTCCATCGGAAATCAGAATGCATCTCACGACTGAATTTTTGTTTTTCATTCTAAAACTTCTGGCTAACATCAGAAGGGTCTGCAAGGCAGATGAGAGTGGAGTCCTTCCACCTGTTTTAACGTTTTGAAGTGCATCCATAACACTGGTGTATCTACGAGTTGGAGGAACTAAAATATCAGCTCCATAACCTCTGAAGGTTATCAAAGCAAGTGAGTCCCTTTTTATGTAACTGTTCTCTATTATCCTTTTTGCTACACCCTTTGCAATGCTTATTCTCCGCATCGCCGCCATACTTCCGCTGGAGTCGAGCAATATGATCGTCAGTCTTGGCACTCTGGTTTTTCTTACTCTAACCCTCACATCGTCCTCATCTATTTCGCTTTTAAACTTAGATGCAGAAGCTCTTATTGTTGCCACCAGATCGACATCACATAACTGTTCAGGTTTTAATGGGGGGGTGTTTGAGACCGGATAGCCATGGGGGTGGCCGATAACGGTGGCTTTTTCATCTCTCGACCCTCTCGTATTTTTTCCCTCTCTATTTCTCCTCTCGGTTAAGCGAACATTTATATCCACATTAGAAGCTTCGAATTGTTCTCCCCTGTTTCCCAATCCATTTCTGTTCTCTGTCCTGCCCTCACTTTTATCCTGATTTTGTTTATGGCTGTGATTGTGCTCATGGTTGTGCTCATGGTTGTGCTGCTTATTCTCTTTTCTTGTGTTATTTTCTGGCATTTTTGGTGGCGGCTCAAATGGTTTTAGCTTAATTCTATGCGGTAAAGCTAACTCCATTGCCCTCTTCAAATCTTCCAGACTAACTTTTTTTCTACCATCCAAGGCTGCAATTGCTTTCGCTGTTTTAATAGTGACTATCTCTGCTCTATGCGTTTTTATACCATTCTCGATTATGGTTTTAGCTAAAAGTTCGAGGAGCTCATCATCAACCTCTACTTTATTCACAATCTCTCTTGCCCTCTTTATGGATTCTCTAAGTTTCTCCTGCTCTCTTTGGTACTTCTCTCCGAAGGATAGTGGATCAGTCTGGAACTCCTCAACCCTCTTCACTATTTCAATCCTTTCCTCCATATTGTCGGAAGCCTCGACGTTTACAAACAGGCCAAACCTGTCCAGAATTTGTGGTCTGAGCTCACCCTCCTCGGGATTCATTGAGCCAATGAGGATGAAGCGGGACGGATGCTTTAAACTGACTCCTTCCCTCTCTATTATGTTCCAGCCCATGGCTGCAGAATCCAGGAGAACATCTGCAATGTAATCGTCGAGTAAGTTTACTTCATCAATATACAGAATGTTTCTGTTCGCTTCAGCAAGGATTCCTGGCTGTAAGGCTCTGATACCCTCCTTTAATGCCTTCTGGATGTCTATAGTTCCAACCAGTCTATCGATAGTAACGCTTAGAGGTAAATCAACAACTCTCATTCTCCTTATTATCACTTCAATATTGCCGTTTTCGCTTTTCTCAAGGCATGCTTCGCACATCTCAAGTTCGTTGTTTGGATTGCAATTGAAAAGACAGTCTTTCACGACTTCTATTTCTGGTAGCACGTCCGCTAGAGCCCTAACCATTGTCGACTTGCCAGTCCCCTTATCACCACTGAGCAAAACTCCACCAATCGCAGGATTTACAGCGTTGCATAGAAGGGCAAGTTTAGCCTTCTCCCGCCCGACTATTGCAGAGAACGGAAAGACCAAGCGCTCTTCTCTTTGAGCTTTTTCCATCGATTTCACCTCCTCAAATCTCTTCTTCAAGTATTCCATCCAGCTCAAGGTATTCATCTTCAAGTTTTTCTAAAATTTCCTCATCAGCGTCCCAGTAACCCCTCTTATTCGCTTCAAGAAGCCTTTCAAGTATTTCTTTTGTTGCATAAGGATTGCTCTCTTTCAACCTCTCAAAAATCTCTTCGTCAAATACAAACCTTTCAGCAACTTTATCCCAAATCCAGTTCTCAACAGCGTTTGTTGTCGCTGCCAAGCCAAGCAGATTCTCAATTCTTTCAGCAATCTTCTGAGCTCCTAAAAACCCATGTTTCAGCATCTCATCTATCCACTTTGGATTAAGAATTCTCGTTACAGTCCCCTTCCCTATAGCTTCCTTAACATTCTCAACCTTTACAATCTCCATTGTGGTGTCTGCTATGAACATCTCTGGCTTTTCTCCTTTTAAAATTTCAACAGATTTGGATAAACCTCCAAAAAACTCGTAGTAGTGATCTAAATCCGTAATTTCATAGTCGTGAGAATCCCTTACCTGCGAAACGAGATCAACTTTTCTTAGAAGATTTTCAAATACTTCTCTCGCTTCTCTGGAGTAGTACCCCTTTGTATATGCATAACTCATTGAGGATATGTAAGCCTCTGCTAAGTCTCCTTCTTCATTCCAAACGCTATCTTCGACGAGCTGGAGTAATCTCGTATTGTATTCAGTTGAAGTGGGGCCAAAAATTCTCGCCTTCGCTAACTCTCCATAATTACTCATCTCTTTCGCATGCTTTTTTACGAAGTTCGTATCTTCCGGCTCATCGAGTTCTGCAACCATTCTAAAGGCCTTATCGAGCAACTCCATAATGTTTGGAAACATCTCTCTGAAGAAGCCGCATATTGTAACGACTACATCGATACGAGGTCTTCCAAGTTCCTCAATCGGAATGACTTCAAGCTTCTTCTCCCAGGGGCTTACGTGAACTACCCTAACTCCGATGTACTCCAGTATTTGGGCGATTGTTTCTCCATACGTTTTTGCCGTTTCAAACCCCCAGAGAACTACACCAACGCTTTCTGGATACTTTCCATGCTTCTCTAAATACTTCTTTATCGTTATCTCGGCTATTTTTCTTCCCCTTTCAACAGCAGATTCTGTTGGAACTTTTAGCGGGTCAAATGGGTAAATATTTCTCCCCGTTGGCAATACCTCCGGATTTCTTATGACATCTCCTCCAACGGAAGGCTCTATATAACGGCCATTCAGCCCTTCGACTAAGTTTTCGAGCTCTAAGGAATTATCCTCAAACTTCTTGGCAACTTCAAGAGCATATCTCAATGTTTTTTCATACTCTGGAAATCTTTCACCTTTTAAAAATCGATTAACAATTTCTTTCGCCTCTTCCTCGATTTCTTTGAGTTTTGGGGGATCGTTGAGCACTTCTTCGTATTTTAGTCCTCTTTTCTCAGCAATTAATCTGTTTAGGGACTTTATCTCTCCTCTATCGTATCTTGCTACGAGTGTTATGAAGTCTTCCAAATCATCCAAGCTGTATTCCTCCCCGACTACATGCAAGCCCTTTGGAATTATTGAGCGTTTGTATTCGTAGAGCCTTGCTTCTATTTCGTCCAAATTGCCCCCAAGATTCAACTTCTCTGCAAGCTCCAACGCTTTTCTCTTTGCTATCTCCGCCCTCGGCTCATCTTTACTTAAGGCCTCTCTGTACTCATTTAAGAACTCCTCAAGCCTCGCATATTCTTCATAAAGCCCGGAAGTTGTGTATGGAGGGGAGTTGTAGCTGATTAAAGTTCCGTAAAGTCTTCTTTTTGCTATCGAAGCTTCGGATGTATTGATGACGTGATAGATGTAGAGGTGGGGTATCGCTCCAATCAAAATGTCTGGGAAACATTTCGAACTCAATCCTACCTCTTTTCCTTTCATAAATTCTGCCAGTCCGTGAGTTCCTACGTGGATAACGCAGTCTGCTTTGAAGACTTTCTCAATCCACTTGTAGAACGCTATGTACTGGTGGTGGGGTGGTTTTGTCTGGTCGTGAATTGCTGAATAAGGGTCTTCATTGTCTAATGGGGGTCTTGAAGGCTGAACACCAACAAAAACATTTCCCAAGATAACTCCAGGGATGAGAATACTACTACCATCAACCATTATTTCTCCCGGCGGATTTCCCCAGCATTCTACGACATCTCTTCTGCACTCTTCCGGTAGCTCGTTAAAATAGCTTAGGTACTCTTCAAAGCTCATTCTCGGACATTCGATTTTTTCCGGCGGATACAGTTTTGGATTGAACAACATTCTTTCCACGAACAAATCCTTTATCTTGGCTTTTTCTACTGTACAGCCTTCTTTTTCAAGCCTTTCAAGAATCCTTTCAACGCTTGCGAAGGTGTCTATGTAGGCTGCACTGCCGAGATTTTCTTCTCCCGGGGGATAGTTGTAGATGATTATGGCGATTCTCTTATCTCTATTTGGCTTTCTCTTGAGTTCAAGCCATCTGTTCACCCTGCTAACGAATCTATCAACTCTATCTACCATGGGAACGACTTCACAGTCTTTTACACCACAAACAGGAATCGGTTCAACTCCTCCATCCATTTCCGGCAGTTCGACGGCTGTTATCGTCTGAAGAACATCCAGTCCCCTCTCACTCTTTTCCCAGTCCTCTATTTTTTGCATTAGCATTATAGCTGGAGAGAACAGCTTAGCTTTCTTCTCATTTAAGAACTCGATTGTTGGTCTTGGATCTCCTCCCAAAGGTCCCCCATTCAGCCTGAACCACAGTAAACTGACTATGCAATCGATATCTTCATCTTTAAAGTACTCTTTTATGGCTTTCAAATTTATAATTCCATCAGAATGAACAGGAATTATATTTGCATTTAGTCTTTTTATAATCTCTCTAAGTGTTGGTATGCATGATTCCAAATGCATCCCGCCGTAGAAGATCAATCCAACAGTCGGCTTGCTTGGATCGATTTGAGGTTCGTAGTCATAGCCATAATCTGGATGATACAAGCCGTAATCTGGATACTCGACTGGATCTTCAACTTCAACATCTAACCCCTTTATCTTGCAGATGAAAAGAAGCATGTTTTTGTAATTCTCGTAGCCTCCATTAGCCCAGTACTTTACAATCCTGATGTAGCTCCTCGCATCTTTAAATACACCAAAGGGCAGAATTTTTCCCATCGCTTCTATAATTCTTTGAATTCTGTTTATCCACTTCTTCACACTTTCAGGATTCGCTCCATAAGACATGTTGGCTCCTTTCATCTTGCTCATTCTAAAGCTACCAAGCTTTGCAAGAGTGAAGAGGGAAGAGCCACCGACTAAAACCACAACATCTTTATCCTTATAGTCGAGTTCCGTTAAAGTTGAGGGGTCTCCTCTAACATCGATTAAAACAATATCTGCCCAGTAAACGTAGCTCTGGAGGTCATCAACTTTATGAAGTTCATGGGCAAATATCAGCTTAACATCTGCATACTCCTTAACATCTTCAATTGCTTTTACGAGGCTTTTATTTACAATGAGTGAAATTATAAGAATCCTCACTCTTTCAGCTTCTCCCATACGTTCACCACTTTTTCTGAGCTCCTCTCCCAGTTTTCGACATCATTCATCGTATACGTATTGATGACTCCTCCTTGAACATCTCCGACGATACTGTCCTCGAGAATTCCTTCAATCTCTCCGTAGACCTCTCTGAGTCTCTCAAGGAGTTGATCATCTGCATCCCACAAACCTCTTTCGGCAGCCTCGAACAACCTTCTGGTGATCTCCTCTGCAGCGTACACATTATTCTCTTCGAACCACTTACGCATTTCATCATCCAGTACGTATGTGTTTGCAATCTCATCGAAGACCCACTTATCAACGAGCTTTGTAGTTGCTGACCAGCCGTATAGGTGTACAATCTTCTTCGAGAATTCATTTGCCCCTCTGTAGCCGTGTTTCTTCATTTCGGAAATCCAGACTGGGTTTAGTAGTTTAGCCCTGACAACTCTCTCTATCTCGTCCTTCATTTCCCTGACTGTTGTAGATGAAACATCCTTGGTATCAACGATGACCATCTCCGGCTCCTTACCCAAGCTTTTGACAGCGTTGTAGAACCCTCCATGGTAGGAGAAGTAGCAACAGCAGTTGAGTATGTCGTGCTCATCACTCACATGATCTCTCGTTACAACATCCACATTCTTCAGGTTAAGGATCAAACTTTCAAACGCCTCCTCTCCAAAGTATTTTCTTGTATACGCATATCCACTCCATTGAACCCAGGCTTTTGCCAGATCCTCATCATTCTGCCAGGCTGAAGCCTCAACAGCATAGTTCACACCAGATCCATAACTGCCGGGTGGAGCACAAAATACCCTGCACAACGCAAGTTCCTCGTTTTTAATCCTCGATACATGCTCCAGATAGTGTTTTCTGATGTAATTCATCTCTGGTGGCTCATCTAAAGCTGCAACCTTCGAGACAGCCTCATCAATCATGTAAATGTAGTTGGGTAACGTATCCCTAACTATACCACTAATTCGTATAACAACATCGATACGAGGCCTCTTTAATTCTTCAAGCGGGATTATCTCCAATCCCTTAACCGATCCATTTATCCAGACAGGTCTGACTCCAAGTAAATAGAGTATCTGAGCTATTTGCTCTCCATCAGCTTTGTACCCGTCTATACTCCATAACCATTCTCCAATGGACTCAGGATATCTTTCGTGCTTTTCTATGTAATGTCTGAGGAGCTTATTAGCAGTCTCGACTCCGACTTTCCATGCAGACTCAGTTGGAAGAGCAGTAGGATCGACTGCGAAGAAGTTTCTACCGGTTGGTAGTATCTCAATCTTCCCTCTCGTAAGTGATCCTGAGGCTCCCGGTTCAACGAATTCTCCACTTATTCCACAAATAAATCCGTCATATTCATTTACACATTCCTCGATTTTACTGGCAATCTCCAGCGCCCTTTTAAAAACAGAAGTAATTTTTAAAGACTCAGGCATAGATAATGTTTCAAAAACATCTGAAATGTTTTTATTCAAGAAATGGATAATATTTTCATCATTTATATTTTCATCATTTCCGGCTTTCAACAAATCATCTATTGTCTTAACTGCAGCTTTGTGGAGTAAATGCAGCGTTTCAGAATTGGTCAATCCCAGTTTGTTGATCTCGTCGGGATTGGCTCTCATTTCATCGTAATTCAGGCCGATGTATTCAGCCAGCACTCTTCTTATCGATGGAAAGTTGTTGCTGTCATAGGTCATGACAGTTGTAGCGTACTCGGCAAGCTTATCAATGCGGGGATGAGCAAATACATGCAGCCCCATTTCTATTTGCGTCCCTCTAACTACTTCAACATACCTGTGTATTTCCTCAATAACTTTTTCTGGATCGGTAGCTTTAATTGGAATGTTATTAGCCTTAGATTTTTTGATTATATCTTCATAGATTATCTTAGCCCTCTCAAAATCTCCAAGCTGTTTAGCTTTACTATACTGAGCAAGTAAGGATTCGATCTCTTCGAACACCTCAGCCATGACCATCGGAGGATAAATGTGGTCAACGATTGTTGCATAGCTCCTCCTCTTTGCCAGTACACCTTCCATGGGATTTGAAACATTATAAACATACAGGTGGGGAACATCATCTACGCTAATCTCCGGCCAGCATGAAGTTGATAAACCAACACTCTTACCCGGTCTGAACTCCAAATAACCGTGAGTTCCGAAGTGAACTATGATGTCTGCTTTAAATTTCCTCGTAATCCATCTATATACGGCAAGCCACTGATGTGGAGGGGGAATAGTTGGATTGTGTAAAATTCTGCAAACTTTTCCATCACATCTACTGCCTGCACACCCAAATTTTGGCTGGGGTGTTATGAAAACGTTGCCAAAAAGCAATCCTGGAATAACAAATTTATTTTTATAAACCATGCCCGCAAGTTTCTCAACATCACCGGATGAAAAATCTCCAGCAAAAATATCCCTAGCTCTCCCCCACTCTTTTTCCATTTCTTGCCTTGTCTCGCTTGGTAGCTCGCTGAACCACTCGTTGTAGGTCTCAATGTCCACGAAGTCAATTGCCCCTCCTCTCTCAACTATCTCCTCAACCGAAGTCCATCTAAACTCACTTATAGCTCTCCGTTCGAGTATAAGCCTTATCAGCTCTTTTCCGTCATTCGGTGGGTTATCTATCTTATATCCAGCTTCTTTTAGCCTTTTCAGAAGTCTTGCAATACTTTCTGGAACATCCAATCCGAAACCAACAGCAACGCTTGCTTCAAGTCCCTTGCATGGAGGGTTAATCAGTACTATCGCGATTTTTCTTTCCTCCGGTTTCTTTTTCCTCAAATCTATCCACTTCTTTATCCTCCTTGCTAAATATCTTGCATGCTCTGTGTATGGCTCAAAAGATTT
Organism: Archaeoglobus sp. UBA234; assembly: GCA_002494625.1. Taxonomy (GTDB): domain Archaea; phylum Halobacteriota; class Archaeoglobi; order Archaeoglobales; family Archaeoglobaceae; genus Archaeoglobus_A. The sequence continues at coordinate 35,809 of DACH01000001.1, read as the reverse complement.
AACACCATCATCGCTGAGTTTCGTGCCAGCGAGATATACTGGCTCTATCAACCCATCAACCTCTGGCATTATTATCGTGTAAACTTGAGAAAGGTAGTCCAAGCCTTGAGGATCGTCACGCCATTCTTCGACACTCTGAGATGATGAAAGACAGGGCTGAATAATTGGAACATTTAATGTTTTGAGGAGATTTATTCCCTCAACCTCTTTGAATCTGTACCTATCATCTCTACTTCCATGATCGAGCAAAAAGAAGTAAGTTGAATTGAGTATAGCATCAACAATCACTCTTCCGTCGATAATAAAAAATTCTCTGATGGTATCCTCCTTTGATGGGGTGTTCAGTAGCTCATCTCTCCAGCCCTGTGTAAATACTGGCAACACTCCCAGTCCTGCATCCTCAAAAGCTTTAACAACGGCATTGAAGTGCTTTAAGTTGCCATAGAGCCAGTATGTTCTGTGAATGATTATACCCACTAAAGGTTTTCTGCCATAAACCTCATCGTAAACTCTGTCATAAACCTTGAGGTATTCATTGGTTGTTCTAAAAAGTCCAAATTCTGGATGGTATATTCCATGCCAAGGCAGTTCTTTAACATCTTCAACCTCTACCTTCAGACCAACACTCTTGAGCATGAATCGGACAAGGTTTCTTAAATTATCCTCTCCACCGATTTTAAAGTAGGATATTGCCTTGTTTAAAATGTCTGCAGAACCTTTTGAAAGGTGGAGGTAATTATCTGAAGCTGAAATCACGATCTTGGCTTTAGAGTTCTCTATCGCTCTCTCGACTTTTTCGGGCAGTTCATAAGCATAAACAAAAATAGCATCACTTTTTGAAATTCTTTCAGCATATTTTTCGCTGGAGAAATCGCTTATGGCTAAGTACTCGAAACCCAGTTTTTCTGATTCTCTGTCTAATATTCTGGATAAAATTGGAAGCATTGAGGCTCCATATCCCACTATAAAACTTAATTCCATGGCATTAATCGTAACAAGATATTGTATTTAAGTATTATCATTTCTGAAGAATCTTCAATTTCTTAAAACTCAATATGTTGGATCTGGAATAATCAGTTTGAAAGAGTCAACATCAACAACTCTTACTCTCATCTCATATACATCACCGAGCACTTTCTCGTTCAACACTTCCTCAGGCTTCCCAGCTGAATAAATTCTGCCACCCTTAATGAGAGCAATCTTATCAGAATACATACCAGCCAGATTTGGGTCGTGGAGTGTTAATATGGTTGCAGTTTTTTTACTCAGCGTAATTTTTCTTATAATGTTCGAAATCTTGATCTTATTCTTAAAATCGAGATGAGCTGTTGGTTCATCAAATAAAATAACTTCTGGATTTTGAACCAGAGCTCTGGCTATTAAGGCTAACTGTAATTGTCCACCACTGATTTGAGTGTAAGGCTTATCTGCTAAGTCCACTATTCCGACAAGTTTCAGAGCATCCATGGCCATTTTATAATCTTCTTCACCGGGAGAGTCAAAAACTTGGATTTGAGAAGCTCTTCCCATAACGACGAACTCCAGAACTGTATAAGGAAAACTTGGATGGTGGATTTGAGGGACATAGCCGATTTTTTTGGCCCTATTTTTCAAACTCATAGAATGAAGGTCTTCTCCATCTATGTAAATACATGGAGCTTTTGGCTTGAGAATTCCGTAAATGCATTTTAACATGGTGGTCTTTCCACTACCATTTGGGCCAAGTAATGTCAAAATTTCCCCTTTTTTTACCTCCAAACTTGCTAACAGTTCAAAACCGTTGTATTTAAACCTGAGATTTTTAACTTCAAGCTTGGCATCAAGTTTAACTTCAAGCTCAACTTCAGAGTTTACCATTACCACTCACCACCAGTCTTCCTCAGGAGATATACGAAGAATGGAATCCCAAGGAGGGTTGTCACTATCCCTATAGGTATTTCAAAGGTTGTTAAAGCTCTTGCTACATCATCTGCCAGAACCATGAACCCGGCACCTATTGCTATGGATAATGGTATGAGCGTCTTGTGATCAGGCCCAAAAGCCATTCTGACGATATGGGGCATTATAAGCCCAACCCATCCGATTATTCCACAGTGGGCAACCGATATAGCAGTTATGAACGAGACGATTGAAATGTATATTAACCTCATCTTCCCGACATCTATCCCCAGTATCTGTGCCTCCTCACCCATCGAAAGCACATTCAAATGCCATCTCATCAGGAAGATTGCCAGGCTGCCGAGAATTATAGGGATAGCTATCCTGCTAACGACATTCCAATCTGCTCCGTTAAAGCTACCCATGAGCCAGTAAACCACTGCAGCAAGCTTTTCATGTTCCATTAAAAACTTCAGCATCGAAGTCAGAGCTGAGAAAAATGCGTTTATTATTATTCCAGCCAGAATCAGCGATATAACTGTTACTCTCCCCTTTATCTTTGCGAGGGAATAGGTCAGGGTCATTGCAATCATTGCGAAAATAAAAGCCATGAGCTCTACGCTTGCCGGAAAGAAGCCTATTGCTAAAGCTGCCCCAAAAGCAGCTCCGGCGGAGATTCCTACTATATACGAGTCAACGAGAGGGTTTCTGAATGTAGCCTGCAACACTGCTCCTGAAATCGCTAAAGCTGAGCCGACAAGCATTGCGGCAATAATTCTTGGGAGTCTTATCTGTAGTAGAACGGTTTGATAGACAGTTGGATATGGATTCAAATCAAAACTGAGCTTCCCAAAAGTTGCAGTTTCAATCGTTTTAACCACTATAATCTTGATTATAGCTAAAAGCGGTATTTTGTAAACTCCGATGCATAAGCTAAGGAGGAAGGCAAAAATTGGAAAAAGCAGGAAAAATGATAATATTATTTTTCTCTTCATTCTGTGACCCTTTTCTCCATTTCCTCGTAGCTTATTCCATAGAATTGATTAAAGAGCCTCTCTGCTGTCGTGTTGAAGTCAAAGTCCTTTAATTTATCTGGATAGCAACACTTAGCAAATGCGAGGATCCTTAGTGGAATACCTGCTGGGTTCCATGATCCCCATCCTTCCTGATAGTATCCTCTGAGATCGCATACATTTCTTTCCTTGATCGCCTTTAAGTCCTGCCACTTTGGATCGTTATAGATACTCTCTGGTGAAGGCTCTTTTTTGTACATGTAAAACAGGATTATAACATCTGGATTTAATACATAAAGCTGTTCGAAGTTTATTTTTGGATATTTTTGTGTGATGTTCTCTGTTACAGGAACTGCGTTTATCATTTGTAAAATCTGCATATTGATGCCTCCTTTCCCCTCGGTTGAAATCTGACTGTCTTTAAGTCCATAGGTCAGAAATACTCTGACTTTATTACCTGAGATATCTGCAGTACGTGATGTAATGGCATTTATTTCCTTCTTTACGGCATCGATTACCTCTTTGCTCTTATCTTCTTTGTTGAATATCTCGCCAAGAAGTTCAGTTGCATTGTAGAAGTCGTTTATTGTTTTAATATCTATGGCTATAACTGGGATGCCTGTAGTTTCCTCAATGTTTCTTATTTTTTCAATATCTGCCTCACTGTACGCCCATATAATAACGCAGTCAGGATTAAGAGCTTTTAACATCTCCAGATTCACTCCCAACCATAGACTCCCAAGATCAGGTAGGTTTTCTGGAATTTTTCCTTTTTCCGTTAAAAACTGGAGGATCGGGTTCTTTGAGTGATATTTGCCTACACCAACAACATGGTCATATGCGCCAAGTGTATATACGATAAGTTCGTAATCTGTGGTCAAAACAACAGCCCTCACATCTGCCTTTGGAATCTTTATTTCTCTTCCCAAGGAGTCTTTAACAGTCTTATAGAAGCTCATACCATATAACTGTAAAATCTCGTCAGCAATTTTCTGCCATCTCGGATACTCTTCTGGATATATCACGCTCCCAAACTGATAAACTCCAGCAACTATCCTCGGTCCCCAGTCTAAGAAATGTCCGAATTTACCTCCAGCAGGAACCCCATATACATGTCCCTCTTTTACGGCTTTGATCTCTTTCCATCTTGGATCTTCCTTTATCTCCTCAACAGCTTTCTCGAGTTTATCGTCACTGTATGAGACAACTACTATTACATCTGCATCCTTCCACCACGCTATCATCTTCTCCAGATCCACTTTTGGCCACTGTGTGTCGAACTCCCTGTCGAAAGCCATATTATGGGCGCCAATAAGCTCTGGAATACTTCCCCATGCGCTTCCTTTTGCATAAACAGAAATTGGACCGGATATATCCTTTGGAGCGGAAATTATGAGAACGTTCTTCTTTGTAACTTGTTTTGCAACTTCTTTAACCTCATTTAGTTTGGACTGCATGAGGTCAATGATTTCATCTGCCCTGTCTTTCTTTCCAAATATTTTACCCAGTATCTCTATGCATTTCAGGTTATCATCTACTGTTTTTGCCTGTAAAGCCACAACTGGAATTCCTAGCTCTTCAGCTCTCTCTATGATCTCCTTATCCTTATATTTCCCGTCATACCAGTCTGTTATTATTAAGTCAGGGTTCAGGCTAACGACAGCTTCCCAATTCAAACCTTTAAATGTACTTCCAACTTTTGGTTTTTCCTTGATGTAATCTGAAATGTATCCAGAACTTGGGACGTAGTTTCCTATTCCGACGATCTTGTCATCAACATTCAGCAATCGCAAAGTTTCAACCCAATAAGAAGTCAGCACCACAACTCTTTCAGGAGTCTTATTTAGTGTGACTGTTCTGCCAGCCATGTCGGTTATAGTTACTTCAGTTTCGGGCAGTTTTTTAGCGTTAATGTTTGTGGTCTCGGTTTTAACCTGTTCTTGAACACATCCAGTTAGCAGTAGCGATGCAATCAGAATGACCAAAACCATTTTTTTGATGCTCATAAGGAACCCTTTCCTTGGATGTTTATAAGTGTTACTAATTTTATGAAACTTATGAAAAATTAAGATAATCTCTATGGTAATTAATAAAAAATGATAAAATCTAGAAGTAAAGTCAAGTAGCTTTTGGTATTTCAATAAAAAGATTAAATTGGTGTTTCTAAATTTAAAATGCTTAGAGAACCACTCAACAAACCCTATCTGAAACGAGGAGGAACCGATTTTATCCAAGTATTTTAAAATTTCAGATATCCTTTCTTCTCCAGCCACTCAACCTGTGGTATGGTGTATCTCCAAACAATATCCGCCCTAGAGTCTTGAAATGACCATGGGACGATTATCACGATGTCGCCTTCTCTTATCCAGATTTTTTTCCTCATCTTTCCTGGAATTCTTGCAAGCCTCTCAACTCCATCCTCACATCTCACCTTTATGTGTCCTGCACCGAGCATTGTATCGACTATTGCAAACATCTCGTTCTTCTTTCTATCTGGAAGCCTTACACGAATTACTTCTTCATCACTCAGATAACCACCCCTCTCTGAATTTTTCAATATCAAGAGATTATTTTAATTTCTCCCTCGTATTTTCAAGCAGTTTGTTTAAATAATTTGCTATAGATATTTTTAAGTCCATTGGATGGAGCTCTCCTGAGGCAAAATCCTTTTTAAGTTCCTCAAAGCTTCTGTATTCTATATCTCCACCGAATTTTTCATCTCTTTCCACAACAAAACTCTCGAATCTTGGAAAAATGTGGTACTGAGCTATCTGTATGATTGGATTATCGTTTACCTGTTTTGCAGGACAGTACGCCTTTTTTATTTTGTTCTTAACTTCTTCGGGAGAATCTCTGACAGAAATGTAGTTTCCCTTTGAAGAACTCATTTTCTCTCCATCAAGCCCGAGAATAATCGGTGTGTGCAGACAGACAGGGCTGCTGTATCCAAGTTTTGGAAGATTCTCTCTTGCAAGCATGTGTATCTTTCTCTGATCAATACCTCCAACTGCTATATCAACTCTCAGATGTGCGATATCAAGAGCCTGCATGAGTGGATAGATCATCTGAGAGACCATGGGATCCTCCTTTCTTCTGCTCACCTCATCCATACTCCGTCTGGCTCTGTTCAGTGTTGTTATTCTTGCCAGCTTGTGGACATCGAGGACATATTCTCTTTCAAGCTGAAACTCACTTCCAAGAACGAATTCAGTTTTGCTCTCATCAAGTCCAAGGGCTATGAAAGCCCTCTTGTTATATTCGGCGATCTCTCTTATCTCATCGAAGTCTCCCTTTTCGTTGAGGTATGCATGAACATCTGCGAGCAGTACAACGATGTCCACACCTGCTTTTTGCAGATCCATGAGCTTATTAACTGTCATCATATGTCCTAGATGAATCTCCCCGCTTGGTTCGTAGCCAACATAGGCTCTTGGTTTTCCTGATGCGATGATTTCCTGAAGCTCCTCCCTTGTTACGACTTCTACAAGATTCCTCTCAATGAGTTGCAATTTTGAATTTATACTGGATTCAGATGAAATTGATTCTGAATTACTTTCCACTCCAGGATTCATGAATAAGACCATTCTAACCGGGTTTTTAAAGCTTTTTACATTGATTCTTTATCATGTTGTTGGAATCCTTCTCAATCGAAATGCTCTCAAAATTGTTTTATACTAATGTCATGAATCTGAAAATATGATTGCTGATGTTTACATCGAACTTAAGGAAGGGGTATCTGACCCCGAAGGAGAGTCAACAAAAAAAGCTCTGAAGCTCCTCGGTTTTGAAAATGTCAAGAGTGTATCAACGAGGAAAGTTTTCAGAATTGAAATTGATGCGAATAGCAGAGAGGAAGCTGAAGAGGAAATAAAGCAGATGTGTGAGAAACTGCTCGCAAATCCTGTAATTCAGAGATATCACATAACCTGGATATCCTGAAGGTGAACTGTATGTCAGGAGAGGTTTTCAGAAAGGTTGATGTAGATTTTCCACTGTATCAGGTGGATTTACTCTCCAGTGACGATGAGACATTGCAGAAAATTAGTGATGAGCTCGGACTCGCCCTGAATGTTGATGAGATGAAAAGGATAAAGGAGTACTTCCGGTCTAATGGAAGAAATCCCTATGATATAGAGCTTCAAGCTCTCGGACAAGCTTGGAGTGAACACTGCTGCTACAAAAGCTCGAAATATTATCTAAAACAGTTCATTTTCAATCTTGAAACTGATTATGTCATTTCAGCTATAAAGGAAGATGCAGGAGTTGTTGAGTTTGATGAGGACTATGCATATGTTGTTGCTTTTGAGTCCCACAATCACCCATCTGCAATAGAGCCCTACGGAGGAGCGGCAACGGGCATTGGGGGCATTCTGAGAGATGTTGTCTGCATGGGTGCACAACCTGTGGCATTGATAGATCCATTATTCTTTGGAAAACCGGATTTTGAGCATGCAAGACTGCCGAGAGGAACAAAACATCCGGTATATCTGCTTTCAGGTGTGGTTGCGGGTATAAGGGATTACGGCAACAGAGTTGGAATACCAACGGTGGCGGGCATGGTTTTCTTTGATGAAAGTTACCTCACAAACTGTCTCGTGAATGTTGGCTGCATCGGCATCGCAAGAAAAGACAGCATAGTGCCCAGCAGAGCGGGTGGAGAGGGAGATGTATTCATTCTTGCAGGTGGTCTCACAGGAAGGGATGGCATTCATGGAGTGACCTTTGCCTCTGCTGAGCTAAAAGAAACCAGTGAGGAGGAGTCGAGAGGAGCTGTTCAGCTCGGGAATCCAATCACTAAGGAACCGCTGATCCATGCCTGTCTTGAGATAGTTGAAAAGAGGCTGATAACTGGAATGAAGGATCTAGGTGGTGGAGGTCTGAGCTGTGCTGTAGGTGAAATGGCTCTTGCTGCCGGATTTGGAGCGAGGGTATATCTTGAAAAGGTTCCGCTAAAGGAACTGAACATGGCACCCTGGGAGATATGGGTTTCCGAGAGTCAGGAGAGAATGCTCGTGACAGTTAAGCCTGAACTGGTTGATGATGTGCTTTATGTATTCGACAAATGGGATGTCACAGCTACAGTCATAGGAGAAGTCAAAAAGGATAAGACCCTTGAGGTTTACTACAATGGTTTCAAGGTTTATGATATGGACATAGAATTTGTGACAGGTGGTCCTGAGTACTGCAGACCCTATACAGCCAAGAAGCCTCAGCCACCCTCCTTACAGGAGGTTAAACCACCGCGAGATTACGAAGAGATTTTCAGAAAAATCCTCGCCCATCCAAATGTGAGCAGTAAGGAGTGGATTATAAGGCAATATGACCATCAGGTGAGGGCATCAACTGTTCTCAGACCCCTGCAGGGCAGGATAAACCTTGAAACACATGGGGATGCAGCAGTTATAAAACCGACTGAATCCCTCAGAGGACTGGCAATAACAGCAGATGTAAATCCATGGATGACAAAAATTGACCCTTACTGGGGCACAGCGTCCTCCTTTGATGAGATGGTGAGAAATCTGGTTGCAGTAAATTCACTTCCACACTCTTTCGTTGATTGTCTCAACTTCGGAAATCCTGAAAAGCCAGAGAGGATGTGGGAGTTTGTCGAGAGTGTAAAGGCAATGGGCTGGATGGCAGGAGAGATGGGTATCCCCTGTGTTAGTGGAAATGTTAGTTTTTACAATGAAACTCCTCATGCCTCAGTTGCACCAACCCCAACTCTTCTCGGTATAGGCATTTTAGAGGATATCAGGAATGCTATAACCTCTTATTTCAAGAAAAAAGGAAACTCGATAATTCTGGTTGGTGAAACTCAGCCAGAGTTTGGTGGCAGTGTTTACTCAGCGGTAACCTCCCAACCAGCCTCTATGGTTCCAAGAACAGATCCACAAAAGCTTAAAAAATACAGCAAAGCCATGCTTGATTCCTTCAGGGAATTCAATGTGCTTTCGTGTCATGATCTCTCGGAAGGCGGACTTGCAGTGGCAGTGACGGAGATGTGCATCGGTGGAGGGAGAGGGGCTGAAATTGATTTGAGAGGAATCGAAGGTGATACTTTTGTCAAGCTTTTCTCAGAGTCAAACACCAGATGGCTTGTTGAGGTGGAAGAGAGAGATGCACAGGATTACATAGCCTATCTGATATCAAGGGAATGCAGTGCATTCGAAATCGGAGTTGTGGCTGGAAAGGAAGTATCTTTCAATGATATCGATTTTCAGCTTGAACTGAAGCTTCAGGAAACTGAGAGGCTGTGGAGAAACGGATTGTCAAGATTTACTGGCTGAGGTGGTTTGCATGGAGGTTAGAATTGCTGTTCTCAGGATTGAAGGAACAAATTGTGAAGATGAAACGGTTAAAGCTCTTAGAAATGTGGGGGCTTTTGCGGAAGCTGTTCATTTGAAGCAGCTTTACAGTGATATGATAAAGGAAAAAGAGAGGAGAAGTCTCAGGGACTATAATGGGATAGTTATTCCCGGAGGATTTTCTGCTGGGGATTATGTGAGGGCTGGAGCCATATTCTCAGCCAGAATGAGGAGTGTTTTGAGACGGGATATTGAGGAATTCATCAGGGAAGGATACCCAATTCTGGGCATATGCAATGGATTTCAGGTTCTTGTTGAGCTTGGAGCACTTCCCGGGATGGATGAAGACAAACCGCTTTCAGAAAAGCCAGAGATGGTGCTCGCAATCAACAACTCGAATCGCTTTGAGTGCAGGCTGAGCTATCTCAAGCATGAAAACAGAGGGAACTGTATCTTCACAGGGGCTTTGAAGAAAGACATAGTAGTATATCCCGTAGCTCATGCAGAAGGAAAGGTAACTTTTCCCTCGGGTTTGGAGTCCCTCCATATCAATAGACTCGTTGAAAACGACCAGATTGTTTTCCGGTATGTTGATGAAAGAGGAAATTATGCGGGCTATCCCTGGAACCCCAATGGAAGCATTTACAACATAGCAGGAATTTGCAACATAACAGGAAATGTTTTCGGGCTTATGCCACACCCGGAGAGGGCTTTTTATGCATGGCATCATTTCGATTATCCATCAGAGGGGAAAGAAAGCGAGTATGGTGATGGGAAAGTAGTTTTTGAGTCGATGGTGAATTATATCAAAAAGCTTTGACTTTTCAGACAAAGAAGAGTGGTATTGGATTATGAAGAATGTAAGAGAGCTTGCAAAAAGAAGGAAAACTGTTAGAAAATTCTCAGGCAGAAAGGTATCGCTTGAGGATATTCTTTACTGCATTGAAACCGCAAAAGAAGCCCCATCTGGTATGAACGCACAGCCATGGAGATTTTTGATTATTTCAGACAGGGAGAAAAAAGCCCTTATAAGAAAAGTTTGTGAGGAGGGGGAGAGGAAATTTCATGAGAGGTTGAAAGGAGAGCTTGGTGGATGGGTGAAGGAGAAGGGAATAACCTGGGAAAAGGAGTTTCTTGAATCTGCGCCATTTCTTGTACTGGTCTTCTCAAACAAGAAATTCAGATACTTCATTCAATCTGTATGGTTATCCATAGGATACTTTCTTTTAGCTTTGGAGGAAAAGGGTCTTGCCACAGCGACATATACTCCTCCAAACTTAGAGGATATAAAGAAGCTTTTAAACATCCCGGATAATTTTAGGCTCGAAACCATTCTTCCGGTTGGTTATTCTGCAGATGAAAAGAAAAAGGAGCCAAGAAATACTCTGGAAGAGGTTGTGTTTCTGGAGGAATGGGATAAATGAACGGATATTCTGCAGGTTTTTAGAATAGCTCTGCACCTTCAAGAACTTTTATTCCATTTTCGGTTATTATGTATGGTGTGAGCTTTCTGGAGTGCTTTACTCTCCTCATTTTGACAACTTCAAGGGCAAGAACAGGTTCATCTATCTCACTTCTTCGGATGTATTTCAGGGCAACAGCCCCATCTGAAACATATTCAAGTACTCCATACTTGGTCGTTGATTGAGTAGTTCTGTCAGCCTCTGATGTGAAGATGGCTGTCACTCCGGAGAGTTTGATCATATCCCTTAAATATACTAAAGCAATCCACCTTTCCCTCTCATCAAACAGACTCTCCAGAACACTCACGGTATCTATTACAAGCCTTCTCGCCCCCATCTGCTTGATTGTTTCGGCCAGATCGCTTCTTACCTTGTCAAGTGACTCCTTAACTGTAATGGCGTCCAGTCTGAGGATTTCCACATTGTCCCGATATACCTCAAAATCCATTCCAAAACCCTTTGCAGTGTCGATAATGCTTTTCTCGTCCTCATCGAGGCTTATGAATATGCAATTCTCACCACTCTTAAGCCCCTCGTAGATGAAGTGTAGTGCGAAGGTAGTTTTTCCGGTGCCATAGGCTCCGAAAATTGTTACTATATGCCCTTCAGGGATTCCTCCACCCATCAGTGAATCCAGCCCCTCAATCCCGGTTGATAGCATAAACACACCTCACAGGATTCTGTGAATTCTTGAAATCGTGAAACCATTTGCGGGGTCGATTGTTATGTCGTATTTTACAAGTTTTTGTCTTTCGAGAATTGACAGAGCACCTGTTAGTTTCTTTATGTGCATCGATCTCTTAATACTGTCCCTTTCCTCAATCCACTCGAATAATATCACACCATCAGCAGTATAAAAGATTTCCTCAGCTCTTGACTTTTCAACAACCTCTCTGGAAAGCAGTGCATAGACAAGGAGGTTTTTTCTCAGGATCAGCTTTTTTATACCAAGCAGGAAGTCTATGAAATCCTTCCACTTTATTTCGTCACCTCCAAGAGCTTCTGTTTTTCTTGCAAGGTCTGTTAAGGAATCCAGAAACACAACGCTCTTTTCTTCAATCTCGTCAAAGTAGTCAACGAGCTTCTCAAGAATCCTTTCTGGTTTTAAACTTGTAAGAGATAATCTCTCTTCGGAAACCCAGGATGCTGGCACAATTGTCCTTGCAAAGTACTCTTTTGAGAGGCTGAAGATATTCAGACTCTCAATCCATTTTTCTGAAGCTTCCGGAAAAGTTCTCTTCAAATCTCTCTTTAATTCATCCTCGTTTGAAAGCATTGAGATAATGTAAAATTTTTTATCACCTTTTTTTGAAAGATTCATGAGGGATGTTAGGGCAAACTCCTTCCCTCCAGCTCCCACCTGCTCGGCAAGAATTATTAGCCCGGGATTTATTCCACCAGTCGAGGTATCGAAAACATCAATCCCTGTATGGAATTTCATATCTCTACACCTTTTAAAAATATCAGTACTTATTAATCAACTTCGATAACCTCATCGACCATCAGGGCAATCTGAGAGTAATACGATTCATTTATCTCTTTCTCCACTGAGAATATGGTTCCGATAAAACCTTTGATTCTTATTTTTCCGGTGATGTATCTGATAAATTTCAGAAGAGTTTCAAAGGATTTGTAGAGTGATATGGTGGAGAGGGAATCTATGTAAATGAATCTGTTCTCGGAGAAAATCCTGTCCATTGTTTGCTCGATTGCCATCTGTATAAGTGTGGGGTCGGGAGAGTTGAGGTAGATACATCTTTCAATATCTATCTCCTCGCCCCCCAGCTGTCTGGTTATACTGTCGATAAAGATTATCCTGCTGTAATCCACTCCTTCCTTCTCAAGAAGCTTTTTCATGGAAGAGTAAGGTCTGTTCAGAGTTACAAAAACACCCTCTGCATCTTTTGTCAGGTACCTTAGAATTTCAAGGCTCGTTCTTACATACTTTTTCGCCTCTACAATTACAAGTATGATCTCTGCACCGTTTTTGATAGCGGCATCGATTTTTTCTGCGATCTCCATGTTCATCAAATCACTCTTTAAAGACATATTCGTAATCTTTTCTTACAAATCTGCCTCTTTTGACATCTATACCGTTATCAGTTATCTCAAAGGGCATGAAGTGTAGGGGATGAGCTGTTCTGTACTTCTTTAGAATTCTAATCCCTCTAGCATATCCGTCGGGCACTCTCAGCAGATCTAAGAATATTACTGCCTCTGCGATATTTTTGGTCTCACTCCACTCACCCTTCATTGGTGCCTCCTCGACAAAGAGAGCTGTGATATCGTTCTTATAGCATAGTCTTGACAGGTATCTCAGTGCGTTTCGATAGAGAACAGGATCATGAAGGGCTTTATCCATGTCTGTTATCGTATCGAATACGATTCTGTCAACTTCATCTGGTTTCATTCTGATAGCTGAAATTGTGGATTGCTCGATCTTTTCAGGGGTCAGGGGTAAAAGGTACTTTGCCTCTATTCTGATGAATCTCCAGTTTATTTTGTCATACACTCCTTCCATAAACTTCATTTTGCCCAAATAAGATTCACAACTTCTCCTGCCGAGGGTAGTTGATATGTAAACAACACTTTCACCATTTCTTGCACCCTCTGCAGCCCAGTGGGAGGCAAGTATTGTTTTTCCTATCCCACTCCTTCCTGTTATCAGGTTTGTTGTATTTCTATCAAGTCCCCCTCCGAGAGCCTCATCAAGTCTTTCAATCCCGAATGGGAGTTTCATTCCATCACCAATTTTCAGTTACCAATCTATCGTTTAAAAATGTTTTTAAAAAATGATGGAGTACTGGAAAAATGAAAAAGATTCTTTCTTAATAAACATGTACTGCAAAAATAATAGTTTAAAATGCCATCTCTGCTCTTTATTTAAATCAAAAATATGCCAACCTTCTGAATAAATGATAACTGTTCATCTACACCGTATATGGCATTTTCCTGCACCTTTGCATCGAAAGTGTTGTATTCTGCCGGGTACTTTTACAGGATGTGAAAAAGCATCTCGAGATAATGCTTGAAGGTTTGAAAGGTTTTGATAAACCCGTGTTGAGTCTAGAACAGTATGTAACCCCTCCTGCACTAGCGGCACATATTGTATCTCATGCCAGACTCATGGGGGATTTGGGTTATGTTCTTGATCTGGGGTGTGGAACGGGTATGCTTTCAATAGCTTCTGCTCTTGCAGGAGCAGAAGTTCTGGGTGTGGATATAGATATGTACGCGCTGAAAATCGCCCTTGAGAACTCAGAAAAGATGAAAGTTAGAGTTGATTTCGTGAGAGCTGATGTTTTAAGATTTGAGTGTAAAAAAAGAGATTTTACAACGATAATGAATCCACCTTTCGGAATTCAGAGAAAGTACGCTGATAGACCCTTTCTTGAAAAGGCAATGGAGTTATCAGAGGTTATTTACACAATCCACTCTGCTGGAAGTGAAAGCTTCATTGAGAGGCTGGCTGAGAGGAGAAGTTTTTTCATCACTCACAGGTGGTTTTTCAGCATCCCGCTCAGGAGGACATATGAGTTCCATGAAAAAGAATTTAAATATATCCCTGTAGAGGTTTACAGAATTGAAAAATTAGGGAATTCAGGAGATGATGTTAAATGAGGTTTGTATTCCCCGGTGATAAGATCGGGTATGCAGAAGAATATGTGGTTGGAAAGGGAGTTTATGAAGAAAATGGCGAGCTTTTTGCTGCTGTAGCAGGTGAACTTACTGTTAAGGACAAGACAATAAATGTTAATTCGGTTAAAGAGATACCTGAAATCAAAAGGGGTGATGTGGTTCTTGGTAAGGTTGTTGATGTGAGAAATTCCTTGGCTCTGGTTGAGCTCTCAAGAAAGCGTGGGGTTGAGAGAGAGCTCAAACATACTGGTATAGCTGCTCTTCACATTTCAAATGTTCAGAACGAATATCTGAAGGATTTGAATCAGGTGATAGGTTATATGGATATCCTTAAAGCAAGAATAATTGATGCGGATATGCTAAAGCTCTCGACAAAGGATGGTGATATGGGTGTTCTCAAAGCATACTGTTCAAAGTGCAAACAGGAATTGCACAGGGATGGAAATGTTTTGAAATGTTCTAACTGCGGGAATGTTGAGAGAAGGAAACTGTCTTCAGATTATGGAAAGGGTGGATGGGATTGAAATTCAGATAAAAACTTGTTGAAGTTAATTTTATTTTAAAGGGAGGTGAAGGCTATGGAAATCAAAATAGTTGAGCTGGATGAGAACTATGCAAAGTTGAAGATAAAAGGAGAGGATCACACATTTTTGAACCTGCTTCAGCATTACCTGCTCGAGAATGAACATGTCCTTTTTGCAAAATACGACATTCCACATCCCCTCATTCAGGAAGCTGAGCTGATAGTTAGAACTGATGGGATGAATCCTATGGAAGCTCTGAGAGCAGCAAATGAAATGATTATCAGTGAGTGTGACTCCATCTTAGAGGAAATATAATCTTTTTATGACCAAATCTGGAAAAAGCTGGAGATTTGCTGGATTTGATGATAGCTTCAGGATAGAAGGCTCAATTTCCGAGCTTAAAGGGGAAAAGGCAATTCTGGCAGGTTGTGTAACTGCAGGAACAGTACCTGAGGGCTTCATGTTCACAACAATCGAGATTGATGGTGTTGATGCAACCGAAAAAATCTCTCTTATGGTAAGAAAATCAAAATTTTACTCTCAGCTCAGATGCATATTTCTCAGCGGAATAACTTTTGGAGGCTTCAATATCGTGGACATCAGAAAACTTTCAGATGAGGTTCAGATACCGGTAATATCTGTTATGCGAAAGTTTCCAGACATTCAGGCAATGAAGAAGGCACTTTTAAATCTCCCTCTCAGCCATGAAAGATGGAATGCAATTGAGAAAGCAGGAAAGGTCCTCAGAATTGCTGAAGTCTATGTTCAGGTAGCTGGGTGTGGAGTGGATGAGGCTGAGGAATATCTAAGGCTTTCGACAGGGAAAGGAAAAATTCCTGAACCTCTGAGACTTGCACACATGGTTGCAACCGCCTTTGTACATGGAGAGTCAAGGGGAAAGGTTTGAAATCAAATCTTCCTTCTGTCCACAACTCTTTTTGCTTTTCCTTCGAATCTTTGAATTGTTCCAGGATTCACAAGTTCAACCTTTGCCCAAACATTCAAAACACTTTTTAACTTCTCAGCAATGCTCTTTTCCAGCTTCAGAACATCTGAAACTCTGTCAATGGTCGCATCTTTCAGCTCTATTTGTATTGTCATCACATCCAGTTCTTTCTCTCTGTCGAGGTATATCATATAGTGTTCTCCAACATCCGGAATCTGCATAAGGACATGCTCTATCTGGCTGGGGAAAACATTTACACCTCTGACAATTATCATATCATCACTTCGGCCCATAATTCTTGATATTCTTGGATGTGTTCTCCCGCATGAGCATTTTTCCTCTGTGAAGGATGTGATGTCTCCAGTCCTCCATCTTATGAGAGGTAACGCTTCCTTGGAAAGCGTCGTCACAACAAGCTCTCCTCTCTCCCCCTCTCCCAGTTGCTCACCTGTCTCAGGGTCGATTATCTCGATGAGGAAATAGTCTCCCCAGATGTGAATTCCTGCCTTTTCTGTACATTCGGTGAATAATGGACCGCTCAACTCGGATGTTCCATAGACATCATAGGCGTCAATTCCTGTTCTGTCCTCTATCCTCTTTCTTGTCTCCTCACTCCATGGTTCGGCACCAAATATTCCCATTCTCAGGAGTGTCTCGGAAAAATCATAACCGTTTTCCTGAATAAAGTCTGCTATGTATAGCATGTAGGATGGAGTACAGGCAATTACTGTTGCCTTTAGGTCTCTCATAAGCTCCACCTGTCTTTGGGTGTTTCCGGCTGAGACAGGTATAACACTCGCTCCGAGTTTCTCTGCAGCATAGTGGAATCCAAGCCCCCCTGTGAAAAGCCCATAACCATATGCAATTTGCATGATGTCGTTGTTTGTCACACCACATGAATTAAGCGCTCTGCATAAGCTATCAACCCAGCATCTTATGTCATTCTCGGTGTATCCGACAACGGTTGGTTTTCCTGTCGTTCCACTTGATGCATGGAATCTCACAACCTGTGAAGTAGGAACAGCAAACATGCCTGTTGGGTAACTATCTCTCAAATCCTGCTTTTGTGTAAAGGGAAGTTTTGGGAGGTCTTCCAGACCTTTTATATCCCATGGGTTAATTTCAGCCTCCTTAAACCTTTTTCTGTAAAAGGATGAGTTTGTGTATGCATGATGGAGTAAAGCTTTCAGCTTTCTATCCTGCATTTCCTTTAAATCCTGAACAGGCATTTTTTCGATGCTTGGATTCCAGAACATGTGACAACGAATGACAAGGTGAGTATAAAACTTTTATTGATTTGAGCAGATAGCAATGTTTTTCTTCTCAGGGTTTAACTTGAAGTGGTGATAGTTTGAACTGTCTTGTCAGGCTTCAGGGTGGCTGGATAGTGAAAAAAGCAAGAAGCGTTGAGGATGCGATGAATATAGCGGTTGCTGAAGCCGGAAAAAAGCTAAACCCCGATCTTGATTTTGTTGAAATTGATGTTGGTGATGTAGACTGCCCGAAATGTGGAGAAATCTTTAAATCAGCCTTTATGGTTGCAGGAGTGGCTCTTGTGGGACTTGTTTTTGAGATGAAGGTGTTCAATGCAGAAAACAGTGAACATGCAGCAAGGATTGCCAAGTATGAGATTGGAAAAAGACTGGGGAGGGTTCCACTTGAGGTAATAGAGGTACTGGAAATTGATTGATCTGATGAAAATTTGATAGAAATGCTTTGTAGGACTCCTTTTCTTTTGAAGTCCTTTTTTACAGCTCGGTGTTAAATTTTAAAGATTTAATTATGTTAAATAACCTAAAACTCAAAGCTTTTATAGTTTTTACATAAAAGAAATTTTCGATGGAAGTTATGGATAAATTTGAGATGGAGGTTAGGAGACTCTTTCCATATGTTTCCTTCCATCCTCTTGAAAGAGAGATCTACTCCCATGATATCTCTGTCCTGCCGGGTTATATTGATAGCATAGCTCATTCCATCGCAGATGTGGTCATTCAGCCTGAGAATACATTTCAGGTTAAGGAGATACTCAGGCTAAGTAAAGAGTACTCGATTCCCGTCATACCGAGGGGTTCAGCAACCTCTGGCTATGGTGGAGTAATTCCATATAAAGGAGGAATTGTGGTTGATTTTTCAAGAATGGACTGGTTTGAGATTGATGATGAGAAGAAAATCCTTACAGCTGAACCGGGAGCAGTATGGTGGGATATACAGAAAAAGGCAAATGAGCTTGGATTGAGTCTGAGAGTTTATCCAACCAGTGCCCCCTCCTCTACTGTTGGTGGATGGATAGCCCATGGTGGTATTGGAGTGGGTAGCAGAATGTTTGGAGGGATCGAGGAGAATATAGAGGAAATAAAGGTGATTGACTTTGAAGGTACGAAGAGAATCTCTGGCGAAGAACTGAAGTTTTATGTAGGGATGCAGGGAACGACAGGGCTTTTGGTAAAGGCAAAAATTCCCCTGATGGATTTAAGGAATGAAAAAGCCTTTATCGTGCCGGTAGAAGATATTTCACATGCTGTAAATGTTTTAAGGTTAAAAACCCTCTATACAGCAGTTTTTCTCAGCAAAAATTACATGAAGCTCCTTAATGAAGTTAGAGGAGAAGATTATCCTGAGAAAGATATTCTTCTCTGTGTATCTTTTGATGAAAATATGGAGAGAGATGAGGTTGCTGAGAGACTATGGGAGGACAGGTTTTTTCCTATGAGGATAAAGAAGAAGGGACCGTCCATTGTAATATCTGAAGTGCTTATACCGGTTGATTCTCTTCCCTCTTTTTACAGCGAGCTGATGATGAAAATTCCACCCGGTGCAGGTGTGCAAATTTACTTTTCAAGAAATCATGCAAATGTCATAACAATGATCCCCAGTGATGAGAGGGAGAAAAGATATACAAAAGACTGGAAAACCGCCTTTAAAATTGTCAAGATAGGAATTAAAAACTCCGGAAAACCTTACTCAACAGGTTTGTATCTCTCCCATCTCAGTAAAAAAGTCCTGCCCGACTACATGGAACTTGAAAGTTTCAAGAAAAGAGTAGATCCCGAAAATCTACTAAATCCAGGTAAAATATTTCCCAGCGGGAAGCTCCCAAGAATCATGAAACTTGCCGAAATAGTTGTATGAGGTGAGAGTTATACCAACGGGAAGAGAGCTTGAGGAGATTACAGAGGATGTCCTGGTATGTGCATATTGTAATTACTGTAGAATATGTCCGGCTTTTAGAATAGAAGGCTGGGAGAGTATATCTCCAAGAGGAAAGCTATACATGCTTAAAAAGATTCTCTCAGGAAAGGGCGTCATGGATAGCAATATGGTTAAGGACTTTTTCAAATGCACAACCTGTGGATTCTGCGAAACTGTCTGTCAGGTTAATATCCCTCTGATTAACCTCTGGGAGAAAGCCAGGAGAATTATAGTGGATTCAAAGGGACCTTTACCCTCACACAAAAAAATAGCAAACAGTATTGGAGTTAACATGAACCCTTACGGTGAAGAAAGAAATTTAAGGGATGCCTGGCTTCCTCAGGGGTTGAAACTCTCCGGCTCATCTACTCTTTATTTTGCAGGATGCACGGCAAGTTTCAGAGCTAAGGAAATAGCTCTGAGCACGGTGGAAATTTTTTCTCATTTCGGTATTGAATTCAACTATCTCGGAAGAGATGAAATTTGCTGTGGTTCGACCCTCCTGAGAACCGGACAGAGAAAATTCGCGGAGAAGATTATCGAGAGAAATGTCAGAATGCTTGAGAGAAGGGGGATTGAAAGTATTGTTACGACATGTGCAGGATGCTACAGGACTTTTTCAATAGACTATCCCGAGATCTGCAGGGAATTGGGATTGGATTTTGATTTTGAGATTTTACACCTTACGCAGTTCATAGAGAGAGAGGCAGGAAGAAATATTAAAGAGGGGATGAGGGCAAAGCTGGAAGGAAAAGCCACATACCACGATCCCTGCCACCTCGGGAGGCATACGGGGGTTTATGAGGAGCCAAGAAACCTCATAAAGGCGACAGGGCTGGAGCTTGTGGAGATGACACATAACAGAAATGAATCTTTCTGCTGTGGTGCGGGTGGGGGTGTGAGAGCGCAGTTCAGAGACCTCTCATTGAAAATTGGAGGGATGAGGATTATGGAAGCGTTTGAAACCGGAGCAGATTATCTTGTCTCTGCATGTCCCTTCTGCAAGATGCACCTCTGTCATTCCAAGAGAGTAGCAGGAATTGAAAAACCCGAAGTTCTGGATATATCTGAGATAATTCTCAAAGTAATCAATGAGAATGGCTGATTTTTAGCTCAGCTGTCTCAGAACTCCACTCCCTCGAGATCCTTACCACTGAAAACAGGACCCTCAGCACACACTCTTGAACCATCCTCAAGAATACAGGTTCCACAAACCCCTATGCCACATTTCATGTATCTTTCGAGGGAGAATTCAGCTTTTCCAAGCACTTCTTTCTCCTTCAGGTGTGTGAAGGCTTTTCTGAGCATCTCTTCAGGACCACATACATAAATTCTGTCGTATTGCTGCAGTTCCTCCTCTTTCAAAAGGTCGATTACAGTCCCCCTTAACCCCTCTGAACCATCATCTGTTGCAACCATCAGAACTGAAAATCTATCCTTCCACACGAGCTCCTCTGCTTTTCTTGCACCAAAGAGAACTTTGACCTCTGCTCCCCTTCTCTTCAGGTAATCGTGGAGGTAGTAGAGCGGGGCGGCACCTATCCCACCTGCAACAAGCAGAGCTTTTCCGTCGGTAGGTGTGAATGGTTTACCGAAAGGTCCCCTTATGCCAACAATCTCACCAGCACTCAATCTGATCAGGGCATAGGTGGTCTCTCCAACGGCTCTGACTGTGACTGAGTTGGGAGAGGAGAGACTGAGGGGTATTTCCTCATATCGGGGAAGGTTGAGCATTATGAACTGCCCAGGGTATGATCTGAGTCTTGAGCTGAAAAAAAGTGTTGAAACATCATCTGAATGCCTTATAATCTTGTCTATTCTCATGCTGAACATGTAATCACCTTCATACTGTTTTATGAGCCATTCCGACGAGCTCATTTAAGCTTATCTTTTCCTTTCTAAGATATGCTATCAAACTCTCCTTTATACTGTAAAAAACTCTGTAACTGTAGAAAAACGCAGAACCTATTTGTACAGCTCTTGCTCCTGCTAAGATGAACTCAATAACATCTCTCCATGTGGTAGCTCCACCAGAGGCAATTACGGGGATCTCAAGCTCCTCATAGAGGTCCCAGACAACCTTCATTGCAATTGGTTTTATGCCCTCACCACTGACACCTCCGCTGATATTGGAGAGTATCGGCTTCCGTGTGCCTATGTCTATTGCCATACCTCTGAGTGTGTTTATGGCAACGATACCATCGGCTCCTCCCTCTTCAGCAGCCTTTGCAACCTCAATGTAGTCCGTTGCTGCGGATAGTTTCGGGAAAACGGGTTTTGATGATCTACTCTTCATTTTCTCAACAATCTCTTTAACAAGTTCTGGATCACTTCCTACAGTCAGTCCCGCATCACTCACATGAGGACAGCTTAAATTCAGCTCAAAAGCATCGGCCATATCAAAATAACTGCTCAACTTAACAAAATCATCGGGTTCTGAGGCGAAGAGGCTGACTATAAGCTTTGCATCTCCTCTGAACTTTGAAAGCTCTTTTGAGAACTCTTCACATCCGGGAGAGGATAAACCAACTGCGTTGATGAGTCCATGGGGTGTATTAATGATGACAGGTGTTCTGTATCCTTCTCTTGGCTGCAGACCAACACTTTTTGTAACAACTGCTCCTGCATGTTCTGCAACTCTGCTGAGAGATGGGGAGAAGCTCCCAAGTACCCCACTTGCTAGGACAAGAGGGCTCTTCATTTTCAAACTGGCAACATCAATTTCAAGCATCTCTATTGCCTCTGGTGGAGGTATATATATGCTTTACACCTTTTTCCACAAACTTTCACAAACATATTTTCATAATGCTAACTGATGAAATTTTTTTTGCTGGAGTGAAAAGTTTTGATTGATTAAATGTTCTCACCAGAATTCAGAAAAACAGATTAGATAAATTTTAAACCGTAAAATAAATATTCATTAAATTTAAGAATTCAGTAATGATCATCCCTTTAGTACTGATGGTGAGTATTGCTGCTGTGTTTCATATAATGGGTTTATCATCAATAGGTGGTCTGTTCACAGGTATAGCCTTGATTTACGGCTCCTTAGTTGGATATCTTTCCATAAATAAACTTTCTGATAGATTTTTTTTCATGAATATTTATATTCTCACTTTCTCTCTTCCAGGCTCAGTGCAGATTGCTTATCAGATGGGCATTGTTTTTCCCCTTAATGTTACGGTATGGCTTACCGCATACTTTGCAGGTGGACTGATAGTGTGGCTATTCTTCGTATGGAGGAGATTGGAGAGAGAAATTCTCCTTTTTTTCATCATCTTTCTCTTATCTCTCAGCGTGGTTAACTTTTTCAGCTGGTTCAACTTAGATAGCTCTTGTTCTTATCTCGAGACAGTAACTCTCTCCTTTCGATTATTTTTTGGCTCTATCGTAAATCTCTGCCTCCAGCCCGAATTCATATTCAGAACTGAGGACATCAATGTACAGGTTTTTGTCGCTCCGTTCATATTTCTCTTTGTTTTTCTGTTCGTTCTTCTCCGGAAGCTTTAACAACGAAATAATCAGAAACAGTTATATTTTGAGAACTCAGCCAACCATACAGGTGATGATATGGAGGATAAAGTTATCAAACAGGTCTCTGTTTTTGTGGAGAACAAACCCGGAAGACTTGCAGCAATCACAGAAAAACTATATGAAGAGAATATCAATATCAGGGCATTCACAATTGCAGAGGCTGGAGATTTTGGAATAATCAGAATGGTTGTGGATGATACTGAGAAGGCATACAGAACCCTGAAATCTTCTGGCTTTACAGTTTCACTCACAGATGTACTTGGTGTGGAAGTTGAAGATGAACCCGGGGGGCTTTACAGAATAGCAAATGCTCTTGGAAGTGCAGGAGTTAATATAGAATATGTTTATGCCTTTACATGGGGAAGGGATAAGGCACTGGTCATTCTCAGGGTTGATAATATCGAGAAAGCGGTTGAAGTTCTCGAGAAGGAGAATGCTCTGTTCAAAGACAGGGTTGATTGAAATGAAGATTCTCGTTAAGGTCGGGGATATTGAGAGGGAAATAGAGCTTGTTGATTGTAAAACATCCAGAGCAATCCTGGAGAAACTCCCCATTAAAGGCTATGCTAACAGGTGGGGTGATGAGATTTATTTCACCGCTCCAATCGACTTCGATGAGGAGGAGAATTCAAGAGATGTTGTTGAACTGGGTGATGTAGCTTTCTGGATTCCGGGAAAGGCTATATGTATTTTCTTCGGGAAAACACCTGTAAGTGATGATAGAATTAGACCTGCAAGCCCTGTAAATGTTTTTGGTAGAGTGAAGGGAGATATTGAAGCCTTTAAAAGTGTAAAGGACGGGGAAGAAATCTTTCTTTACATGAAGGGTAAGTACTAATAACTCTGTTTTTAGTAGCAAAAGGTAACAACTACTGTATTTTTTTATTAAATAAGGTTTATCAGCAGAAATTTTTTAATAAAAAAGTCTGAGATGCGTAAAACTTATAAATTTGAAAAAAAGCATTTGATTCAGGTGACTATGTATGAAAATAGAGAAAGTTAGAAAAGAGTCAGGGATTTGCAAGTGTAATGCATCCTGCGCCTGATTTTTTATTTTTTAGGGTGGTTGTTATGGTTTCAAAGAAGGAACTTGTGGATGCTGTATGCATAGTCTGTGATTTTTACAAGGAAACAGAGGAGCAGCTTGAGTGTGGAGCTTACAGAATAATCAGAGTTCTCTTAGAGAGAGAAAAAATCACTCTGGAGGACATCAGGCTTGCAGGGAAAGAAGTATCTGAAACTGGCTGATAGAGTTCTCTTAAGAAAATTTGAAGTTCCTATTGTATATAAAGCAAAGACAGATGAGCTTTACGAGCTTGATGATGAAGGATTTCAGTTTTTGAAAGATATTAACAGAATTGACAGGAGTTTTGATAAACAGGAGAGAGATTTCATCGATTACTGTATTCAGGAGGGGATAGTTGAATTATCTGAAAAACCTGAAGAGATCTCATGGACTGAAGGCTTCAGACCATCTCTCAGACATCTTCTACTTCATACTACATACAGATGTAATCTCAGGTGTAGGCACTGTTATCTTGAGAAAAAGTCCCGGGACATGGATTATGGGGTTTTCGAGCTACTTCTTGATGAATTCAACTCTGCCGGAGGATTGAAGGTGATGTTATCTGGTGGTGAACCTCTTCTCCATCCTGAAATAGACAGGATGATTGCTCTAACAAACCAGTACGATTTTAGAAAGGTTCTGATAACCAATGGAACCTTAATTAATGAGAAAAACTGCAACATTGAAGTGGATGAGGTTCAGATCAGTATAGATGGCTTAGAATCTCATGATCTCATCAGAAGTGAAGGAAGCTTTGAAAAAGCAATAAAGGCAGTTGAACTGCTGCGAGGATCTGGAGTCGATGTGAGCATAGCAACAATGGTTCACAGTCTGAATGCAGATGAGTTCGAGAAGATGGAGAAGATCTTCAAAGAGCTTGGAGTTAAATCCTGGATGGTTGATTATCCCTCCATAGAGGGAGAGATGAAGTCAAATACCCATCTTCTTCTCCCTCCTGAAAAGGCAGCCAGGATAATGAGAAATTATGGTTTTTTTGATTCAGGACACAGGAGTCATGGGGATTATGCCTGTGGTGCTCACATGTGCTCATCTGACCCTGATGGCAACATCTCAAGGTGTGGTTTTTTTGAGCCTGTGGGAAATATAAGGGAAGGTCTCGATGAGTGCTGGAAAAGGCTAAATCTGACACATCTCTGGAAGCTTGAGGAGATTGAGGGATGCAGGGATTGTGAAATTAAAGAGAGCTGTAAGGGAGGTTGCAGATTCAGGGCTGCCACCTTTAACAGTTTAAATGCCCCTGATCCGGTTATGTGTGCTGTCTACGGGAAGCTTTACGGGAAACCATAGGCAGGAACAGTCAATCATCCTGCCGTTTTTACTCAATGTATGATGGCTTTTTAATTGTTATATATCACACCTCTTTATTTGGAGGTTTAAGCCTGTGTAAAAAAGTTATAGTAGGTAAATATAATCTAATAAACCTTAGAGTGAAGAAATAACCCTCCTGAACTCCGCTAAGAAGTTCACAATTACCTCCTCAGTGACATGGGGCATGATAACAAACCTTATAGCCCGGGGTCTTCTGATTGTGGAGATAACCCATTTCCTTTTCATGAGTTCATCCTTAATTCTCTCTGCTTTATCCGTTTCAAAGCTCACAACATTCATTATTGGCTCAATTACTGGCTCAAATCCAAGATTTCTCATCTCATCCACGAGAAGGTTGGTGTTCTCGAGACATTTCTCGACTATCTCTTTCATCCCCTCAAACCCGAGTGTGTGGAGAACAGCAAAGGCTGAAGCAACCCCTGTTCCGGGCCTTGTTCCTGTGAGTGTGAATTGTGTTTTCGTTGTGAGGTAGGGAGTCTCAACCTCAAGAGCATGGAGGTAACTCTCATCCCTGAAAAGAATTCCACCGGAAGGAATGGTTGCCATACCCATTTTGTGTGGGTCTATTGTTATCGAGCTAACACCATCGAGCTGAAAATCAAAGGGGTATGGTTCATCCATAAAGGGGATAACAAGCCCACCAAAAGCAGCATCTACATGCAGTTCAATATCTTTCTCCTCCACCAGCCTGGAAAGTTCAACAATTGGGTCTATCTGCCCGAGTTCGGTTGTACCGGCAATCCCGACAACTGATATTGTATTTGAATCCACTAAGGATTCAACATGGGCAGTATCAACTCTGTAGTCCTCATCAAGACGGGCTCTCCTTATTTCAACCCCGAGAATATCACCTATTTTTTCAAAGGAGAAGTGGGCTGATTCTGGAATAACGATATTGGGCTCAGAAATGCCTTTCTTTCTCCTCATGATGTTTCTTGCTGCTCTGACTCCCTGAATGTTAGCTTCTGTCCCTCCAGAGCATATATATCCTGCTACACTCTTGTTGTGGAGCAATTCTCCGAGCATTTGCATTAGTCTCCCCTCAAGCTCCCTTGTTCCCTGAAAAATACCTGGATCTCCGAGATTGGTTTCAATGAACATGTTCAATGCCTTCAAAGCAAGGGGGTGAGGGGATGTACACATTGAGCTGAGAACCCTTGAGTAGGGTATATCTTTCTCGCGGTATGTTTTCAGTATCTCCTCAAGCTCACTCAGCCTTTCTTCCCATCCTGAAGACATCAGGAGTGGGTGGAGGCAAGGTCTTAAATATGTAACTGTATGAGTTCCTCTGTGTGGGCTGCCATACTCGCTGGTGGTACAGGGAGGAGATTAGGTGGGGTGGAAAAGGGGCTTATCAAAATTGGTGGAAGAGAAATCATCAGTATAATCCTTGAATCACTTAAAGATTTTCAAACTGTAATTGTTTGCAGGGATAGCAATCAGGCAGAACTATATTCTGTTTATGGCGATGTTATAACAGATATCTTTAAGGAAATGGGTCCTCTTGCTGGAATACATTCTGCCCTTGAACATCTCGGTGAAAGACTGGTTATTGTCAGCACGGATATGCCTTTCGTATCACCGGATATCTGCAGATTTCTCTATGAGGAATCTGTAGACTGTTCAGCAGCAGTTCCTGTATGGAGTGATGGGAAGTTTGAGCCGACTCTTGCGGCTTACACTCCAGAGATAAGGGTGAATATAGAAAAATGCCTGAGAAGAGGCGAGAAAAAGGTCATCTGTGCTTTTAAAGGAGTGGAGAAGGTTAAATACATTCCAGTAGAGGTTTTGAGAAAATTTGACCCTGGACTTATCTCCTTCACGAATATCAACACACCTTCCGACCTGAAAAAGGCTGAAAAAATTATAAATTCGATGTAGTTGAATATCTCTGTAATGCTGATTGACAGATTTAACAGGAGAATAACGAATCTCAGAATTTCTGTTACCGATAAATGCAATTTAAGGTGTTTTTACTGTCATAAAGAGGGTCAGTTCTCAAATACCGGTGTTGAAATGACTCCTGAGGAAATAAAGGAAATAGCCCTTGTTTTCAGAGAGCTTGGGGTGAAAAAGGTTAAAATAACCGGTGGTGAACCACTGTTAAGGAGAGATATAGTTGAAATAATCTCTCTCATGCCCTCTTTTGAGGAAATATCGATGACAACAAATGGAATTCTACTGGAAAAATACGCTCAGGAGCTGAAGGAAAGTGGTCTCTCCAGGGTTAACATAAGTCTTGACACGCTCAGTCCTGAAACTTACAGAAAGCTTACAGGCGGTAACATAGAAGAAGTTGTTAAAGGGCTTGATTCAGCCGTTAATGCAGGATTAACTCCTGTTAAGCTGAACATGGTGGTCATGAGTGGAATAAATCATAATGAGGTAGAAGAAATGATTGAATTTATCTCAAAATACAACAGTAATGGAATAAAGGTCATTCTTCAGGTCATTGAATTATTGAAGCTTCCTGAGCTGGAAAAATATTATTACGATATAGGAAGCATAGAGGAAATAATCTCTGCTCAGGCTAATGGTTTCAGAGTCAGGAGCATGCATCACAGGAAACAGTACTTCCTCAATAGTTCTGCAGTTGAGTTTGTCAGACCGATAGACAACACCGAATTTTGCTACAACTGTAACAGAATAAGAATTACAACTGATGGCAAGATAAAGCCCTGTTTGCTCAGAGACGATAACCTCGTGGACATAAAGGGTCTTAAAGGAGATGAGCTGAAGAAAAAGATTTTTGAAGCCATTGGGCTGAGAGAGCCATATTTCGTCTGCAATAAAGGAGGTGGTCAGGTTGAGTGAACCAGAAATTGATGTAAAGCTTATGGTGGACGGAAAGGAAATTCCAATGAATCCCTATGTTCAAAAAGTGTTTGGAGCTGTAATCAGGAGTCTTATATCTACCCTCAAAGGTGTTGATGAAAACTGGAACCATGTCGAGGTTCAGCTTGATAGATGAGGTACTGAAGGTGGTCTCTTGAACTCGCTCGTGAAAAAACCTTTTCTTAGATTGAAAGAGTATGTGCCTGGAAAGGATGAAGATTATGTAAAAAAGAGATATGGGGTTGAGAAGGTAATCAAGCTTGCCTCAAATGAGAATCCGCATGGAGCAAGCCCCAGAGCTATCCAAGCATTTAGAGAGTATGACAGACTCCATATCTATCCGCCATCACATCCTGAAGAGTTAATTCAGAAAATTTCTGAGTACACAGGATTTGAGGAGAGCAGGATTGTTGTTGGTGCGGGTATAGATGGGATTCTTGAGGCAATATTCAAAATTTTCATCGATAAAGGAGACAGAGTCCTTATAGCCCCACCGACTTTTCCTTACTATCACACTCTCGCTGAGATAAGTTCTGCAGATACTGTAAGGGTGGAGAGGGATGAGAACTTCATGATAAGCAATCCACCCCGGGAATTCAAGCTTGCCATCGTCTGCTCCCCTAACAATCCGACGGGCAACCTTGAAAGAGAGGAAGTTGTTAGGAGTCTGATAGATTCAGGGGGGATCGTGTTTATAGATGAAGCCTATGTTGAGTTCTCATCTAGAACTCTACTTCATCTTGCCGATTCAGAAAATGTGGTTGTTGCAAGAACTTTTTCCAAGGCTTTCGGACTTGCGAACCTCAGAATCGGATATGCTGTTGTACCGGAATGGCTCAGAAAATTCTATCTCAAAGCAAAGACACCCTTCCCGCTATCAACACCTGCCATTAAGGCTGCAGAAGCTGCCCTTGATGATATAGAATATATGGAGAAAACCGTGGACAAAGTCAGGAAAGAGAGACAGAGAGTTTTTTCAGCACTCAGGAAGGAGGGTTTAGAAGTTTTCCCATCAGAGGCAAATTTCCTTTTTGTAAGGCTCAAAGTTGAATCATCCAGATTCTGTGAAGAATTGATGAAGAGGGGCATCATCATCAGAGATTGCTCGGGATTTGAGGGGTGCAGTAATAGGGATGTGAGGATTAGCATTGGAAAAAAAGAAGAGAATGACATCCTTCTCCAGAGTGTTGGGGAGGTTCTGGAGGTGCTGGGTTGATAGCACTTACAGGAACACCGGGTGTGGGAAAAACCTCTGTAGCAACAGCTCTTTCAGAGATATACAAAATTTTCTCAGTTGAGGAGCTTGCAGAGAAATTTGAATGCATTATGGGAGAGGAGATCAGTGAAGGAGGAACGACCCTTATAATCGATATCGAGGAACTTTATGAGAAGCTTGAGAGTGTGAAGGAAGAATTTCAGAATTCCATAGTAGAAGGTCACCTCTCTCACAATCTCCCTGCTGATTTAATTGTAGTTCTCAGATGCAACCCCATTGTGCTGGAAAAAAGGCTTGAGAGCAAGGGATGGAGTGAAGAGAAAATTAGAGAAAATATTCAGGCAGAAATTCTTGATGTAATTCTTGTGGAGGCTCTTGAGAGCAACAGGAAGGTTTATGAAATCGATACAACAGAGAAATCAGTGAAAGAGGTTGCAAACATACTTGTTGAATTAATAGAAGCTGAAAAAAGAGGCGCTGTAATTGAAAATTTTAAACCTGGGAAAATAGACTGGATATCTTTTCTGGGGGAAAGGGTGGATGATTTTCTGATTTAGATTTTCATTTAAATTTTTTATTTTTTGCAGATTTCAATGAAATTCCTGTAAAGCTCCTCCCCATACTGTGAGTGATACACTTCAGGATGCCACTGAACTCCATAAACAGGTCTGTCTGGATGTCTTATTGCCTCAAACCTGCATATTTTCGATTGAGCAAGATGGATAAAGTTCTCAGGCATTCTTTTAACCTCATCTGCATGACTTGCCCATACTGTAAAGGATTCGGGAAAACCTGAGAATAGCTCATCATCTTTTAAGAGCTGGATTTCAACCTCTGCATACCCTCCAACATCTCCGGTCTTAACCTCTCCTCCAAAATGCTTGGCAATTATATGCAAACCGAGACAAATTCCGAGAACAGGAACATCAAGCTCATCCAAGTAAATAAAGGAATTTCCTGCTTTTTCAATGCTCGGTCCACCTCCAAGCACAAGACCATCTACATCCATCAAATCTTTCGCATCAGTATCGTTCTGAACAAGCCTGGTTTCAACATCCAGATCTCTTAGCATTCTGTGTATGAGGTGGTTGTACTGTCCGTGGTTGTAAACGACATATATCTTTACCATAACAAGCCATAGGAAGTTTAATCTTTTCAATTTTGTGGTCTGTGGTCTATTTTATTTAGTTTATTCCTATTATTTACAATAAAGTATATATTATTTTAATGTAGGGTTATTATAATGATTTATCATGTTATAGTAACCTTTTTAATGGTTGAATTAAAATGATTAATTGTTTATTAAAGGGAGGTGATATGAAAGGATGCTCGAAGAGTATGTTACGGTGGCAGTGTTCACGGGAGTTGTGGTAGTCTTCTCGCTGATTGCTTTGGTTTTCTCTAAGTTAATACGGCCGAGCAAAAGTGAACCTGAAAAGAGAACGGTTTATGAGTGTGGAGAGAAGCCATTCAGTGATGCCTGGCATCAGTTCAGCGTGCAGTACTACATGTATGCAATTCTCTTCGTAATCTTCGATGTGGAAATACTTTTCCTATATCCATGGGCTATTAAAACGCAGAACACAGAAATCTTTGCTGCAGGATTGCTCTTCCTATTTATTGTCTTTGCAGGACTTGTTTATGAGTGGAGGAAGGGGGCGCTGGAATGGCAGTAGCACTGCTCAGACTTGATTCGATAAAGGATATTGTGGACAGGAATTATCTTGTCAGGTGGATGAGATCGAAGTCACCATGGGTTTTTACCTTCGGGCTCGCGTGCTGTGCCATAGAATTTATGGCAACAGGCACTCCGAGGTTCGATGGTGTTGAGAGGTTTGGAATGCTTGCAAGAGCAACCCCAAGACAGGCAGATGTTATGATAGTCTCAGGGTGGGTTACGAATAGAATGGCTCCTGTTGTGAAGAGGCTGTACGAGCAGATGCCAGAGCCAAAATATGTGATTGCAATGGGTGAATGTGCAATAAGCGGTGGGCCTTGGTATGATTCATACAATGTGGTTGATGGTGTTGATAGAGTAATCCCTGTTGATGTGTATGTGCCTGGCTGTCCCCCCCGTCCTGAAGCTCTCCTTCATGGAATTGTGAAGCTAAGAAGGATGATAAGAGAGGGAAAGACCAGATATGATGAGCGAAGAAAAGAAGAGTGAAAACAAGATTGAGAAAGCTGAAAAAAGAAAAGAAGAGAAGAAAGATGAAATTGAGGAAGAAAGGCTCACTATCGAGGATATAGCTCCGGCTTTTCCTCTCATCTACCGGATAGCGGAAAGTGGTGTGGAATCGATATACATTCAGAAATGCAATAAAATCTGGGTGGAAGTTAAGAGGGAAAACCTGCTTGAATTCTGCAGTTTTTTGAAAGAGAATGGCTTTGACCATTTTTCATGTATCCTTGGGGTTGATAGAGGAGAGTATTTTGAGGTCATATACCATATCTGGTCTTATATCGATAGAAGGATGCTCTCAGTAAGGGTCAAGGTTCCTAAGGATGATCCTGAGGTAGATTCGGTTGTCAGTATCTGGAGAGCTGCAGACTGGCATGAGAGGGAGACCTATGATATGTTCGGTATTATTTTCCGTGGGCATCCGGATCTGAGGAGGATTCTTCTTCCTGACGATTTCGAGGGATTTCCGCTCAGGAAAGACTTCAAACTCGAGGAAAGAAGCTGGCTTTAGGGTGTAGCTTATGTCTGAAAGGGTACTTCTCAATCTCGGACCCCAGCACCCAAGCACACACGGTGTGTTGAGGCTGGTTGTTGAACTCGAAGGAGAGAGAGTTGTAAATGTTACACCTGTTATTGGCTACCTCCACAGGGGGTTTGAAAAAATAGCTGAGAACAGGAGATACATACAGATAACCCCTCTTACGGACAAGCTCGATTATGTTTCCTCGATGGCAAACAACATGGCTTATGTTAAAGCTGTTGAAGAGCTTCTTGGTCTGGAAGTCCCGGAGAGAGCGGAATATATTAGGGTGATAGTCCTTGAACTTCAAAGGATTGCAAGCCACCTTCTTGCACTGGGAAGCATTGGTAACGACTTGGGAATGCCGTTCACTCTGATGATGTACACCTTCCGGGAAAGAGAGACAATTCTTGACCTCTTCGAGAGCCTGTCTGGAGCGAGGCTTGGGTACAATTACATAACCATTGGGGGTGTAATGGATGACCTTCCGCTTGGCTTTACGGATTTCACCCTATCCTTTCTCAGGGAGTTAAGACAGAAAATTGAGGAGTATGAAGACCTCGTATATGATAATGAAATATTTGTCAAGAGGACTGAGGGGATCGGGGTTTTAAGTCCGAAGGATGCAATAAATCTCGGGGCAACAGGTCCTGTTCTGAGGGGATCGGGTGTTAGGAGGGATATCAGGAAGGAAGACCCTTACAGCATTTACCATTACTTTGACTGGAGGATAGTGACCGGTAAAAGAGGGGACTGTCTTTCAAGAATCAGTGTATGGATAAATGAAATGAAGATGAGTGCAGATATTGTGGAACAGGCGATCGAGAACATTCCACCGGGGCTCTTCAGAGCCAAAGTCTCCAGAGTCGTCAGACCCCCGGAGGGAGAAGTATACTCAAGAATTGAGAGCCCGAGAGGTGAACTTGGATTCCATATTATTGGGGATGGCTCTACCCATCCATACAGGCTGAAAATAAGAAGTCCTGCCTTCTGTAACCTTTCCATACTTCCGCATCTGGCAAAAGGAGTCTTCATTGCTGACCTGATTGCAATTCTTGGTACACTTGATCCTGTTTTTGGAGAGGTTGATAGGTAGAGGTGGCATCATGTTCCCCCTCAATCTGGAATTCTACCTGAGCCTGCTTGAAAATCCTCTCTTCAGGGGACTGGCAGGGGCTCTTGGTGTTATTACAGTTATCTCTCTTGCCGTGCTGATACTGATATGGGCTGAAAGAAAGTTTGTTGCAAGATTACAGCACCGATATGGGCCCAACAGAGCAGGAAAATATGGAATACTTCAGACACTGGCAGACGGTTTGAAACTCTTCCTTAAGGAGGATATACTTCCTGAGAAGGCTGAAAAGTATGCGTACACCCTTGCCCCAATCCTTTGCTTCTCCTTAGCTATGCTCCCCTTTGTGGCAGTTCCTGTTGAAAGAAACATAGTTGTAGCCAATCTGAATGCAGGGATTCTTTTCATACTCGCAGTTGCTTCGCTCTCTATAATACCTGTCATAATGGCGGGATGGAGCCCGAACAACAAATACAACCTTATTGGTGGAATAAGGTCTGCAGCACTGATGATAAGTTATGAGATTCCAGCTGGACTGGCAGTGATAGGTGTTTTGGTTCTATCAGGATCCCTGAATATGATTGATATTGTTGAAGCTCAGAGAGATGGCTGGTTTATCCTACCACAGTTTCTTGGTTTCATAATCTTCATCACTGTCTCTTTCATGGAATCCGCCCGTCCACCCTTTGATCTACCTGAAGCAGAGTCTGAGATAGTTCAGGGGTGGACTACAGAGTACAGTAGTGTTAAGTTCGCCCTGCTGATGCTTGGAGAATATACACATGCCGTCTTCACATCAGTTCTCATAGCGATTCTCTACTTTGGAGGATGGATGGGTCCTCTGTTCGATTCACCTTTCTGGCTTGCTCTCAAGACTCTCGTAATAATGCTCTTTTTGATGTGGGTCAGAGCCTCCGTGGTGAGAATCAGGATTGACCAGATGGTTAGCTTTGGATGGAAGTTTCTGATTCCGCTCTCTCTGCTCAATATTCTGATCGCTGGAGCGATAAAAGTTTTTTAGAGGTGAATTATGAAAATATCTGCAAAAACCATAATCTTGGAGCCGCTGGCTGTGACGATTCGTTACCTCTTTAAAAAACCTGTGACGGTTCAGTATCCTGAAGAAAAGCTAGAAATATCTGAAAGGTTCAGAGGCTTCCTCAGCTACAATTATGAGGTCTGCACTGCCTGTCTATCGTGTGAGAGGAACTGTCCCAACCAGTGCATAAAAATAAAGTCAAGGAAGGAGAACAAAAAGAGAATAGTTGAAGAGTTCCTTTACTTTGCCGGAAGGTGCATGTTCTGCGGGATCTGTCATGATGTTTGTCCTACCAAGCCAAAATCGATTCACCTGACAAAAAATTACGAGCTTGCGGACACATCAAGGGAATCTCTCGTTTTTGATTTAAAAAAGTTTTACTACAGAGGTGATTGAGTTGGACTTCGCATATGTTCTCTGGT
The DNA here is from genome assembly GCA_002494625.1 of Archaeoglobus sp. UBA234. GTDB lineage: Archaea > Halobacteriota > Archaeoglobi > Archaeoglobales > Archaeoglobaceae > Archaeoglobus_A. Next base: position 1,616 of record DACH01000001.1, on the reverse strand, counting down.
TTGTTGCTGTATTCTCCTCAATAATGGTCGTTCACTCCAAGGAGGTTTTTCACTCGGCACTCTATCTTGCTCTTACCTTCGTTGCAGTAGCAGGACTTTTTCTGATGCTTGATGCTGAATTCCTTGCTGTCATTCAGATTCTGATTTATGCAGGAGCAGTAACAGTTATCGCGCTCTTTGCAATAATGCTCACAAGAAGAGAAGAGGGAGTGGACGTTCTTGGTCTGAGTTTGAATTCTATGAAGATAATCTCTGTGGTCGTCTTTGGGGTCGTTATAATTTCAATAATAGTCTTCAGTCAGGTTGGACTTGAAGAAAAGCTCATATATGGCTCTACATACAACATAGCCACCCTTCTATTCGAGAGTTACATTCTTCACTTTGAGCTGATTGCATACCTCCTCTTAGGGGCCCTTATAGCAGCAGTTTATTTAGCAAGGAGGGATGAGAATGAATCCTGAGGGATATTTCCTCCTTTCTGCCCTCATGCTCATCATTGGTGGTTACGGGGTTATTGTGAGCAGAAATGCCATCAGAGTGCTGATGTGTCTTGAAATAATGATGAATGCAGCCAATATTAACCTCGTTACCTTCTCGAGGCTTGCTGGAGACCTTTCAGGGCAGCTTTTTGTCACATTCTCACTTGCGATTGCTGCAGCCGAGGCTGCTGTTGGATTTGCCCTTATTCTGCTGATTTACAGGCTATATGGCACGGTTGAAATCTCTGTGCTGAGCAAATTGAGGTATTGAGGGGAGAGATTATGGAGGTTGTATCTTTACAGCCCCTTGTTGCAGTCATAGTATCCATGGTTGCAGCCGTACTGATCATCCTCTCAGATAAAAGACCCAACCTCAGGGAGTCCTGGAGTGTTCTTGCCTCGATTATAAAGTTCATCACAGTAATCTCCATGGCTCCCATTATCCTGGATGGAAATGTTATAGTGTTTAAGATAAGCGAAATCATACCGGGATTCATCGAACTCAAATTCAAAGTCGATGCATTCGGGCTTTTCTTCGCTACAACCGCATCACTCCTCTGGATTCTGAACACTCTCTACTCAATTGGCTATATGAGGTCTCTCAAAGAGCATGCACAAACCAGATATTTCGCCTGCTTTGCTTTGGCTCTCTCCTCAACCATGGGTATATGCTTTGCAGCCAATCTTATAACGCTCTATCTGTTTTATGAGATTTTGACAGTATCAACATACCTTCTGGTTGCCCACGATGAAACACTTGAAGCCTTTTTCGCAGGCTGGAAATATTTCGTGTATCTGCTTGGTACATCCGCTCTTCAGCTTTCGGCGATAGTTCTGACATATGTTACAGCTGGGACTACAGACTTCACACCGGGTGGAGTTTTTAATGGAGATGTAAAGCCAGAGGTAGCCATTGCACTGCTGATAATGTTTATTGGTGGATATACCAAAGCAGCAGTTATGCCCCTCCACTCCTGGCTCCCTACAGCAATGATAGCCCCCACTCCGGTCAGCGCTTTACTCCACGCAGTAGCTGTTGTTAAAGCCGGTGTTTTCTCAATACTCAGGGGTGTTATTTTCATAATCGGTTATCAGACTCTCTTCTCTCTCGACATAGCCACCCCCTTCGCCTACTTC
>DACH01000008.1 GCA_002494625.1 Archaeoglobus sp. UBA234 | reverse complement strand
AGAAAAAGCACCGAAGAAATAAACACAATTGTCAGAAGCGTACAGGAGGCAACACAGAGGGTAATAGATGCGGTGAGAAAGGCTAAGCTTGAATCAGAAGAAGGTGGAAAGGAGATTGACGGAGCACTGAAGATGGCAGAGGAGATCGGCAGGATGGTAGGAGAGATAAACAGAATGCTCGATGAAGTTGCAAAAGAATCTGAAAAAGGCATAGAAAAGCTGGCAGTTCTGGTAAAGAACATCGAAGAGGTTGCCTCTACCGCAGAAGAGTCGGCTGCTGCAAGTGAAGAATCTTCAGCAGCAATTGAAGAGCAAACTGCAGCAGTTCAGCAGATTGCAAACGGATCTGAAAGACTGTTGCAATTGGCTCAAGAAAACATAAACCAGTTTATGAAGAGATTCAGTAATCTCACATAATTTTTTGGGTGATGACAATGCTACAACTCGACTCCAAAGATTCAACACTTCAGGTGGTAATTTACCGTCTCGGTAACGAAAGATATGGTGTTGAGACCTCACAAGTCAAAGAAATCATCAGGGTTGGAGAAATAACATCCATTCCAAATGCTCCAGATTATGTAGAGGGCGTAATAAATTTAAGAGGACAGATAACGACAATAATAAACCTCAGAAAACGTTTTGGAATGGAGCCAAAAGATGTTGACAACGATACCAGGATAATAGTGTTTGATCACAACGGAAGCACCGTAGGGATGATGGTAGACACTGTTACAGAGGTTAAATATTTATCAATATCAGACATTGAAGCCCTACCAAGTACAATTACCGCAAGAAGTGAATCAAAATTCCTAAAGGGCGTTGGCAAGCTACCAGATGGGTTGCTAATTCTTGTCGATCTGAATAAAATACTGGAAGACACCGCGATGTAAATTCAAATAAAAATATATAAAATAATCTTTATTATTTTTTATGTATTTCTAAAATCTCTAAACCCGTCTACTTATCCATCCCTATGAATCCTTGACAAACAACTGACTGTCTTCTCATTCAGGGAAAAAGTGAAGAGTTCGCTGAGAAGCTGCTTATGGAAAAGAATGTAGCTGTTGTCCCAGGAAATGCTTTTGGAGAGTCAGGAGAGGGTTTTATAAGATGTGCCTATGCTGTCAGCATGGATAAGCTCAGAGAAGCTGCCGAAAGAATAATAGAATTCGTCTCAGAACTGTAATTATAAGAATGGCTTGAGTTAGATACTGAATTAGGCTGTGATGTCGAAGGATACTTCCATTTAACTATAGACATGAATCTAATGGCTCTGAAACCTTGCAGGTTTTCTCATCCAAATTTGATTTTCCAGCTAAGCTAACTTCGTTCGTGAGAAAATCAAACTCTGTTAAATTCCAATGCCATACCAACAATAAGCTAACATAACCAGGATGACTCAGAAATAAAAATCAAAACTTTAATATCATCCCTCCCTTCAATTTAATAAGGTGATTGTATGAAAGTAAATGGAGTTGAGGTGGAAGACACCTTTGCAGAGGCTTTTGGAATAAAAGTAGCAAGGGTTTTGATTACAGCCTATGACTACGACTGGGCTATGGTGGCTGCTACAGAGGCAACTGGTTTTGGAACATCCGTGATAATGTGTCCAGCAGAGGCTGGAGTGGAGATGAGAGTTCCACCATCAAAAACACCTGATGGCAGACCGGGAGTATATATTCAGATCTGTCATATGTCGAAGAAGGGGCTTGAGGAGCAGTTACTTGCCAGACTTGGTCAATGTGTTCTTACAGCACCAACAACCGCAGCCTTCAACGGATTACCAGATGTGGAGAACAAATTTGATACGGGCTTTAAGCTCAAGTTCTTTGCAGATGGCTATGAAAGAGAGGTTGAGGTTGGAGGAAGGAAGTGCTGGGCAGTACCAATGATGCAGGGTGAATTCATCATAGAGAGCGACATAGGATATGTTGATGGTGTTGCAGGAGGGAACTTCTTCATATTCGCAGAAACACAGCCTTCAGGACTGGCAGCAGCTAAGGCTGCAGTCCAAGCTATTTTAGATGTCGAAGGAGCAATCACACCGTTTCCAGGGGGTATTGTTGCTTCAGGATCCAAAGTGGGGGCGAACAAATATAAGTTCCTGAAAGCAACTACAAACGAGAAGTTTGCACCGACACTCAGAGATCAGGTTGAAGGAACATATATCCCTGAAAATGTCAAGGCTGTCTATGAACTTGTGATCAATGGTCTGGATATAGATGCCGTAAAGGAAGCTACAAAGGTTGGAATCGAGGCTGCAACCAAGATTCCTGGTGTTGTAAAAATAACTGCCGGAAACTACGGTGGAAAACTTGGACAGCATCTGATAAACCTCCATGAACTCTTCTAATTTTTTTATTTTCGGCGACAAAGGCAGCATGGGATGGGGAAAAGTCCCTCGTGTGAGCAAGGGATAATCCACTGATGCAGTTTCTTTCGCAATCTCTTACCCAATCTTTTTATCTTTTCTCACATTCAATCACAATCATTGAAAATTTGGAAAAGTTTATTTTATCTGGGATGTATTTGCAGGCAAAGACAATGGGGCAGAAAAATGTGCATGGTTGCAATGGTTAGATTTGGACAGACAAGTAGAAAACAGTCAAAACTGAGATTTCTCGAGAGGATCAATCAGAGGAGAAGAAAGTCTGAAGAGGAATAAATGCTGAGAATGAACTTTGAAACAATTTTCCTCTTTTTTGTTTGTAGTTAGTAGCCCCGTCCGGATTCGAACCGGAGTCGTCGGATCCAGAGTCCGACAGGATTGACCGCTACCCCACGGGGCTTTGATTTCTCAGAGCAGGCATAAATAATGGAACTTTGATTTAAATATATTTTGGTCCGTGTACATCGTATTCCAGCTCTATGAAACTGAAAAATCAGGTTGGTAAAATAAGGGATAACCATATTCCGATCAGAAATACAGCTCCCGGGATAAGGGCAACATATAGAGCCTTTTTTGTGGGAAGCGAGCGGGCATATTTTATCGCAAAGGTCCAGAGAGTCATCTGCCATAAAGTTGTAAGGGTTCCCGTCGATGCCTGAGCTATTTTAACTGTTTCACTCATCAATCCCTGAACTCCCTCGGCAGCAATTATACTCGCAATCTCCATCCCCACAATGAAGCTAAGGGGAGAAAGAACGATAACTGGAACATAGCTGAAAGCTGTAAATTTGAGGGTTGTAGAGAACTCACCCTTTCCGCCAAAAAGAGCGGAGATTCCATGAAGAACAGCAGAGATTACAATCCACAGGATGGGTACAGTGAAAAGTGGTGAGAGGATCGTGAGGTAATAGGTCATGGCGTAGACAACCTCGGTCTGATCTGATGAAATCTGGGTAGATATTGCCTCAACTGTAGCTCTCGCGTAGACCTCAGCAAAAGGAATTGTAGATGCTGTTGAAATAAGAATCGTCAGTATGATAACTACAATGGAGGGTTTGTAGCTCATACCCTCTTCAAGAGCATTTCTAAAAAAGCTATCAGGATTGTATATGACTTCAAGATACTTCATGGATATTCTCTCCTGAAGGATGTTAAGATACTTTTCGGTTTAATTATATTTTTCGACCGGTATTTAAGAAACATCACTCCACTCGTTTCACTCGTATCATCCCACTCTACCAAACTCCAGCATAATGGTTGAAGATTCCACTTGCGCTTATCTTTATTACATCTCTCAGATGAGGAGCTATTTTTTCTGTTACGCTGACATTTCCCGAATCTTTCTCAAGGCACAGTATGTCTCTGTTGTTTATTCCTACCACGCAGAAGGTCACCGTAAACTGGAGAATAGGTTTTTATCTCTGCTATGATGGGGTTTCTTTCGCGTGCATCCATTTTATCTCATCAGAGATGCTCCTTGTATTACACTGCCAAAGTACAACATGAGTCCGTTCCTACCAAGAAGGTATAAACCTTTGATAAGAATATAAACTTTTTGATTGGGAGTGGGGTTATTTTCTCACATGCACAAAAATGTGGTCTTTATGAAATGGCTCAAGGCCGCCATGCTTCAAGATGTCGAAGAACTTCTCAAGTTCTGATAAGACAAAATTGAAAACCTCTGAAGGCTCAGAAGTCGAGTCTATGCTCCTCGCCTTCACCATAATTATTCCCTCTCCTCCGTCCCTTAGAAATAAATCTGCATTTGTGCTGAATATCTCTATCTGATTTTTCTGTGAGATGTCCTGATAGATAAAATCAACTGGTTCAACGATTCCAGAGTAGTTCTCGGGTTTTGAGGCATCTTCGAGTAGAGGTATTATATTCTCTCTTTCTTCTGCCAGCTCTAAGAACTTTTTAAAGGGAGTGGCTGAATACTCAACTGCATAGATTATCCCGGAGTCAAGAATGTCAGATAGATGGCTGGCTGTTGTTCCGCTTGCTACTCCGAGATAGAGCATCACTGCATCTTTTTTTATAGAGGGGGTATAACCGTTAAGAATGACTGCAGCAAGTTTGCTTCTATAAGCCTTCCACTCTCGGTAGTCACCAATTTTTTTTTCACCATAAAATGGAGGGTAACGGCTTTTTGTAGCCAGAAAAGAACTATCTCTGTGTTCGACAATAAAAGTGTTGTTCAGTATCTCTTTTATCACCCTCATTGTTACCGCTCCTGCAGTTCGCCATACTTTTTCCTGACTATCTCCACGAGTTCTTCATTGAGCTCTCCACCATAAAAGTCTATCCTTGCTGCTATTGCAAGTTTTGCAGCCATGAACCTTGCCATTTTTCCTCTTTTCTTCTTTGGAAGACCTCTGATATAGGGGTGCTGAAAAATAATCCCGTGCTTTGGTGTTTTGGCTTTCTTACCTTTTTTCATCCGGGAGATAGCTTTGAATAGACTCTTTTCAGCTCCGATAATCTGAATTGTGCTGGCAGGCATGGAGGCGAGTTTTTTCAGGCTACCAGCTTTTTCGAGAAGCCTTGCAGCAATAACACCACCCGCAATGCTGCTGACATTCGGAATAATTCTTTCTGCATGAGAGTTTATTTCATTTTCGAGGTCTTTTCTGAAAGTTTTCAAATCGCTTACAATCTGGTTGAATTTCTCAGTTAAACTGGACTCTCTTGTCTCTTCAATATCTCTTATTTTTTCACTGAAAAGGTTAATCCCAAGGTCAATTTCATCAAGAGCCTTGAGAAGTGAGATCAAATATCTTTCATCACTCTGGAGCTCTTTTCTTACTCTCTCTTCGGCAACCTGCAGAGCTGTCCTTCTCAAATTTCTGTAGTATTCACTTTCAGAGCCAAAAGCAATCATGCCTGCATCTTTGACTGAGAAAGGAAGTTTCCAATTTTTGCAGGACTGGAAGGATTCTTTGAGGTTCTTGGATCTGAAAACTTTCAGCCCATCTTCCAGACAGACTTCTCCAAACCAGGTATTGTAGCAGTTATTGATTTCACTCATATTTTTTCAACAACCTCTTTCATCTCTATCAGTGCTCCAGAGTTATTGGCTGTAGTTACAGTTGTTTTACAGTCAAATCCCCTGTCTTTGAAGGCAGATTTAAAATCTCTCTCAATTTTGGATGCATTGGTGTCTGTTATGGCATAAACTGTTGGTCCAGTTGAGCTCATGCCCACTGCAGCAGAGTCTTTATGTAGCTCAATTATATTTTTTATCAGCTCTCCATATTGCTCTACTTCGATTCTCTTAAATCCTGTATGTTGAATTCTATAAATTCCCTCTCTGAAAGCATCAAGGTCTTCTTCGATGATGGAAGGCAGGATTTTCATCAGGATCAGATGGGATACCGTCTTAACTTCCCCTTGCGATATCGGGCAGTACTTCTGGAATAGATTGATTTCCTCGTCTCCGTAGTATCCTTTCAGATCTGGAGTTGCAATAACAACATCCCAGTCGGGGAAATCATACCTTGCAAGGATGGGGGGTGGGGGTGCTCTGCTTGCCGAAGAGGGGAGAAAACCCTTTTTTACCTTTTTTGAGTGCCCTCCATCCAGAATAAATCCACCTCTCTCAAAGGCTGCTACTCCAACCCCTGATGTGCCACCGCGGCCAACGAGTGCAGCAAGCTCCTTCAGGGTGAGATCAAGACTGTAAATCATCTGATAGGCTTTTGCTACAGCAAGTGCCGCCTGAGTTCCGCTCCCCAAGCCGACATGACTTTCATATCTGTTCAGAACCTTTACAATGATTCCTCTCCCGAAAGCGTCACTCAGCTTTTTAGCTGCTCTTGAGAAAGCTGTACCTCCATCCACAGATACTTCTTCAGCCACGGACGCCTCAATTTCTATAAATGGCTCATTCAGAGCGAGTCCTATTCCTCCATCAATTCTCCCGATCTCTCCATTGAGATCTATCAGCGTTATGTGAATTCTTGAAGGAGTTTTGATTCTGACTCTCATTCTCTCGACCCTTTTAAACTAACTGGAAATACCCTGAACATTAAAATTTATTTAAGATTTATCTTTTTCAGATATCCAGGACTGTTGAAATCAACAACATATGCTTCGGGAGCGATTACAGGGAGCTGATAGCCTGTGAATATCCTCATTATTTCTCCAGCCTGAATGGAGCATATAAGAGCATAGGATACAGGGTCATAATCTGTTCGAGGATAGTTAACATCAAAAAATGAGACACCATCAGGAAGAAAAGTTGTTACAATGTCTGGAATAAAGGGTACTCCAAGTTCTTCAGCGGCTCTTGCAGAGTTTCTGATGTGCTTGTGAGCCAGTATTACATCAATTCCCTTCAACTGCCTTTTGAACTCTGAATAATCATCCGGGTACTGGTAGGAGATAATGCAGGAATCCGTGCTCATTGGATGAACAACATCGTAATCATTTGCTTCGAGGGGTTTTATTGTGGAATCTATCCTTACATCAGCAGGAGTTACAAAGTCACCTATGTATCTTATGCAGCCGACACCACTTCTCCACAGAAGCTCCATCACCATCCTTGAGCCAATAACTCCAACACTGAACTTCTCAAGGTAGTCGATCTTCTTCTCATCCGCCATTCTGTACCAGAAAATTTTCCTCATAGGACTTTCCCCTTATTGTCTTCATTATATCATGCTTTGTTATTATTCCCTTGACCTCTCCATCTTCCATAACAAGCACTGCGGGATTGTGTATAAGCATTTTGCAAATATACTCAAGGCTCTCATCTGGGGAGACTGCAGGGAGAGGTGAATCCATACAGTCCTTTACCCTCATTTCCTCGGTGCTCTCGATACCTTTACTGAGAATTATTCTGACTATCGAACTCTCCGTAATTGTACCAAGCACTCTTCCAAGCTCAAGAACTGGCATCTGAGATATGCCTTTTTCCAGCATAACTTTCATTACTTCTCTCAGCGATTCTTCAGGCTTTGCATACATTATCTCGGGATTCATCACACTTCTGGCGTTCACCTTTTTTCCCTCTAAGCTCTCCAAAACCTCAAAAATTTTCTTCACAAGTGAGAGTTTTGGATCTATATCTCCGGATTCTATTCTTGCGACAAGTGGTTGACTTACTCCAACGAGTTCAGCAAGCTTTTTCTGTGTTAACCCAAGCTTTTTTCTTTTTCTTTTGATCTCCTCAATTTCAAAAAGCATACAGAAAGTTAATTGATAATTGCCTATTTAAATATTACCTGCATGCATTTTTTGATATGGTTTTATTTCAGATTACCAAAAATTTTATATCGTTATGAATGGCTGTGCATATCATGAAGTATAGTTATGTTGTTCCGGTAGTTATTTTATTTGTTCTGCTGGCTTTTATATTCTTCCCCAGCCAAAACAGCAGAATTCTGACCATATCGACAACAACGAGCCTTTACGATACCGGATTGCTTGATGTGATTGCAGAAGAGTTCATGAAAGATAGCGGAATAGAGATACACTTTATACCAAAGGGGACGGGAGCTGCAATTATTGATGCCAAACAGGGTGTTAGTGACGGACTGTTAGTACACTCTCCTGTACTCGAAAAGGACTTTCTCGAGGAAATGGGATATAACAGAAAGGTTTTCGCTTATAACTATTTCGTGATAGTTGGGAGCGATAAAAAAATTGAGGCTTCGAGCGCCACCGAATTCCTAATGAAGGTAGCTGAATATGGAAGACAGGGAAAGGTAGTGTGGGTTTCCAGAGATGATAAATCAGGCACCAACACGAAAGAGAAGGAATTATGGAAAATGGCAGGCTTAAATTACTCTGAAATCAAAAATGAGGCATGGTTCAGGAGCACAGGCACTGGAATGGGGAAAACATTGCTCTATACTAACAACATAGGTAAGTCTCTGCCAGCTTACACGCTTTCAGACATTGGAACCTTTCTCAAGTTCAAAAAAGACGGGCTGATAGAGCTTGAGATTTATGTCAATAAAGGAGAGGAACTGATTAACATATACAGCATGATGGGCGTCAGAGGTAAAAAAGAGGAGCTCTTTATGGAATTTGAAAAATGGATGATGGACAGAGGGCAGAAGATTATAGCAGAATTCGGAGATTATTCACAACCCCTTTTCTATCCCATTTCTATGGCAGACGAGAAAACCTTGATGTGGATTGCAAAGTACGGGTTCTTTGAGGATAATAGAAAGTTAACTGAGTGTCCATTAGAGTTCAGAAAGGGTTCGATGGGGTTCATTGAGGTGGAAAGTTATGCTGATTGATATCATAACAAGTGAGGAAGTTCTGGAGATTGCTTTGAGATCGATAAAAGTATCAGGTATTGCAACTCTTTTGGCATTAGGTTATTCAATTCCCGTTGCGATGGCAATAGGATTTTTCAGGTTTCCAGGAAGGGATTATCTGAAAAGCTTTTTCAACGCAATGATAGGTGTTCCTACGGTAGTTCTTGGACTTATCTTATACCTGATGCTTGCCCCTAACGGGATTCTTGGGAGACTTGGGCTTCTATATACTGAGATGGGCATAAGCATCGGTCAGTCACTCCTTATTTCCCCCATAATAGTGAGTTTCGTATCAAACTCCATAGAGGCTGTTGAAAAGGAGATCCGAGAACTTGCCCTTACACTGGGGGCAACAGACTTTCAGGCTTCAATTGCGATGATAAAGGAAGCCTCATCTGGTGTTCTTCTTTCAGCAATAGCTGCCTTTAATAGAGCAATAGCTGAACTGGGAATAGCACTGATGATAGGAGGTAATATTTTTGTGAGAGGAGGGCAAAACACGAGAGTTTTGACGACTGCAATGCAAATGTATGTCTCGAGAGGAGAAATAGAAATTGCAATCGCTCTTGGATTGATCCTCATGGCAATCGTGTTCATAATCTCGTATCTTTCCAATACAGTTCACACCTACCTCAGAGGTGAAACATGATTGTCAGACTTGAACGCATCTGGAAGTACTTCGGCAGCTTTCCAGCTCTTAAAGATATAAACCTGGATATCAGAGAAGGTGAAATTCTTTCAATAATTGGCAGCAGTGGGGCTGGAAAGACGACTCTTCTGAGGATTATTTCTATGCTCGATATGCCTGATAAGGGAGTTTATTACCTCAAAGGGAAGGAGAACACCTATTCCATAGAGCAGAGAAGAAGTGTGACAATGGTGTTCCAGAAGCCTGTTATTTTCAACACATCTGTTTACAAAAATATCGAATTTGGATTAAAAGTAAGGGGTGTAGAGAATGGTGAGGCGAGAAAGAGGGTTAAAGAGGCTCTTTCAATGGTTGGACTTGAAGATTATGCAAAAAGAAGGGCGAAAACCCTCTCAGGCGGAGAACAGCAGAGAGTTGCCATAGCCAGAGCAGTTGCGGTTAAACCAGAGTTGATCGTACTCGACGAACCAACAGCCAACCTTGATCCTCAAAATATTAAAGTAATTGAAGACATAATAAAAAAAATGGCAGAGCAGGGAATAACAGTTGTTTTCTCCACCCATAATATGTTCCAGGCAAAAAGAATAGCCGAAAGGGTTGTACATCTACATGAGGGGAAAATTGTGGAGGTAGGAAATGTTAAAAAGATTTTTGAGAATCCTTCAAGTGAGGTGACGAAAAAGTTTCTTTCAGGAGAACTTTTTTACTGAGAACAGGAGGTGAATCATGTCTGAAGAAGATAAAGATGGATCAGGTAGTTTTGAAATAAGGTTCAAACTCTGGATAGAGAAAGATGGAAATCATGTCATCGGTAAAGGAGGGGCAGATATTCTTGAAGCAATAAAACAAGAAGGTTCAATTATGGCTGCATCAAAAAAACTTGGAATGTCATACAGGTATGTCTGGGAATATCTCAGAAAAATAGAGAAAAGAACCGGGCTTGAACTTGTTCTGAAAGACAGAGGTGGTTCAAAAGGAGGTGGCACAATCCTGAGTGAGGAGGGAGAAAGAGTTCTCAAACTTTTCAGGACTGCAGATATAACGGTCTCAGAAGTGATTGAAGAAATACTGAACTCATACAAAAGGAGAGGACGCTAATAATCCGGTATCAAGCCCTCTTTTCTCAGTCTTTCGCATATCCTGCAGAGATACTCTACTTCATCATCTAGTTTGAAGTCTCCATCGACTATTTTCTCGATAAGCTCGTTCAGGATTTTTTCTGCCCCTGATGATTTTTGAAGAATTTCGATACCTTGCTGCCCTCTTTTGCTGCTCATATACTGAGAAACTGCAGCTTGAGTCAGACCAAGCTTTTCAGCAGCATCTTTACTCCTAAACCCATGCTTCTCCACAAGTTCCTGTGCAAGTTTTGCCCTGATTGCAGGAAGAATGTATCTCACAACCATCATGCATGGTGGTTTAGTCATTATAAACTTTGTTAACCTTCTAAAATAAAAAAATTTGGGTTTGTCTGACAGAGTTTTAATTTAATATCGAACTAATGTTCGATAGAAAAATTTTGAGAATTGTTAAGACCAAAATATTTAGGGAAAAGAGAGATACCGCTACAGAACAGAAATACAGAATATGAGACAATGGCCTTTGAAAATTCTGCTGGTTCATCCAGAAGCAGAATTTATGCAGGATAGAAAAATCACAATAGCAGCAGACTGTGCAGTTGTTGTTGATAAAGAGATTGTTGAGAGATTTGGGGAAGAACCCCTCCTTATAGGGTGTCCCATGCTCGAGGATCCCAGAAGGGTTTTTGAGAAACTGAAATTCATCATGAGAGAATCGAACGCTGAGGAAATCGATGTCTATACAATGGAGGTCCCGTGCTGTCATGCAATCCATCTCATGGTTGACAGGGCGAATGACGAGAGGGAAAGCATGGGTAAGGAAAAAATAAAGCTTAATAGATATATAGTGAGGGTTTCAGGAAGAGTTGAACCATACTCCGGGAAGATTGATCACGAGATGAGGGAGGCTGAAGCGAGAGCACATAGAGGGAGATAGAGCATGAAGGAGAAAAGGATGATTATTACCATTAACGAGGAGCTGTGCACTGGTTGTGGGAGATGTGTAAACTCATGCCCCACTTCAGCTCTCGAGCTTGTCGATGAGAAAGTCATACTCAAAGATGAAAAGCTCTGTGATGGTTTTGGTTCATGCATAGCTGTTTGTCCAGCAAATGCTCTCTCTATTGAGATCCGCGAGGCTGATCCCTTTGACTGGGATATACTGACAAAAATTGATTTCGAGGACTTCTTGGATAAGCTTACGCTTCACTACAAACCAGTACCTTTGAAAGGGACGGATAAATAAAAAAGTAATTTTTTACTTTTCTAAACTGTGAGTCCGGGAAAAGTAGGAATCCATACTTATAAAAAACCCCGATAGTATTTTAAAATTTGAAATTAAGTTTGAGGTGGTGATATTATGGAACTCTATCAAACTGCCGACTGGAAAAGTGAAAAACATGTTCCCGTTATAGAAGTGGGTGATATAGTAAAGGATAAGGTTACCGAAGTGAAAATTACAGTCGGAAAAGAAATACCCCATCCGAACACAACAGAACACCACATAAGGTGGATTGAGTTGCTGTTTCTTCCTGAGGGTGAGAAGTTTCCCTACCAGGTGGGTAGGGCAGAGTTTACGGCTCATGGAGAGTCGGTAGAGGGGGCTAACAAAGGAGCAGTTTACACAGAACCCATTGCTCTTTTTGCCTTTAAAACATCCAGATCAGGAAAACTCATCGCAACTTCCTTCTGTAACATTCATGGACTCTGGAGAAGTGAGGTTGAAGTCAAACTATAGTTCTCTATTTCTTACCACTCAATTTTTTGAGTGATGATAACCTACTCTATCAGTCGATTAAGCTTGTCTTATTCTATGCTTATTGCACCCTCGGGGCAGCTTTCTGCTGCCTCACTGCAACTTTCATTCTCGCTGCAATCTCCGATGACATGAATAGTATCATCATCTCCAAGTTCAAGTACTTCGGGACATATTTCCTATCATAAGCCACATCCTGAACAAAGCCCCTTATCGATATTTTACGGGCACAATATAGATACTCCTGCCTGGAATATATCCTTAGTCCCTATGGGTTTTCTGAAATTAATTGTGAACAGTATTAAATATTTTAAGATTGAAAATACAATTTGCAGGTGATATTATGGAGCGCATAAAGCGCAATCCATATGAAATGGCTGTAAAGCAGTTGGAGGATGCTGCTGAAGTTCTTAAGCTTGATAGAGGAGTGGTTGACTACCTCAAAGTTCCAGATAGAGTTCTGCAGGTAAAAGTGCCTGTTAAAATGGATGATGGTAGCATAAAAGTATTTACAGGCTTTAGAAGCCAGCACTGCGGTGTGAGAGGACCTTACAAAGGAGGGATAAGGTATCACCCAGAGGTTACACTTGAAGAAGTAATAGCCCTGTCTATGTGGATGACGTGGAAGTGTGCGGTTGTGAACATCCCTTACGGTGGTGGTAAAGGAGGAATAATCTGTGATCCAAAAAAGATGAGTGAAGGAGAGCTTGAAAGATTGACAAGAAGATATACAACAGCAATTCTTCCGGTAATCGGACCAGACAGAGATATTCCAGCTCCTGATGTTTACACGAACCCTCAGACAATGGCATGGATAATGGACACATACAGCAATGTGCTGGGATACACTATCCCAGGAATAGTGACAGGAAAGCCCGTTGAAATTGGTGGAAGTGAGGGTAGAACAGCTTCAACAGGAAGGGGGACTGCTATTGCAGCAAGAGAGGCCGCTAAAAAACTTGGGATAGAGATAAAAAACGCTAAGGTAGTAATCCAGGGTTTTGGGAATGTTGGATATCATGCTGCGAAAATCCTCTCAGAATGGGGAGCAAAAATAATAGCTGTGAGCGACTCCAAAGGTGGAATATATAGCGATGATGGCCTGGATGTTGACAGGGTTGCGGAGCATAAATCATATACTGGCTCTGTAAAAGGAGCAGAGAAATGTGAGGAGATAAGCAACGAGAAGCTTCTCGAGCTTGAGTGTGATATTCTCATACCTGCAGCTCTTGAAGAAGTTATCACTGAGAAAAATGCAGATAGAATAAACGCCAAAATCATATCGGAAGGAGCAAACGGCCCAACAACTCCAGAGGCGGACAGAATTCTTGAGGAAAGAGGCATTTTCGTCGTTCCAGACATTCTTGCCAATGCTGGAGGAGTTGTTGTCAGCTATTTTGAATGGGTTCAGGATCTGAACAGATATTTCTGGGGTGAGGAAAGAGTAAATTCGGAGCTTGAGAAGGTTCTTGTAAGGAGCTTCAAAGAGGTTTACACCATAAAGGAAGACTATGATGTGAGTTCAAGAGATGCTGCAATGATTCTCGCTCTTAAGAGGGTTGTAAGAGCCTTTGAACTCAGGGGACTCTGGCCCCAATAGTTGCAGAGATTTATTCATAAAATTTATAAATTTCTTTTTAAGCCTCCAAACCTCTAAAAAGTCCTCAGAACATCACCGAGTGCCTCCTCAATGTTCGGATAGAGAAACTCAAAACCCTCGTCTATCAATCTCTCAGGGATTGCTCTCTGTCCACCCGTAATGACATCCGCAAACTCTCCAAAAATTAAGCGGAGTATAGATGAGGGAATTCTGAATATAGCAGGTCTTTTAACAGCTTTTGAGAGAAATCCTGTAAATTCACTGTTTGTTACAGGATTTGGAGAGGTGCAGTTGAAAATTCCCTCAAGTTCATTCTCAATTAAAAACCTGAAGACCATGTAAAGATCCTCTATGTGAATCCAGGAGAACCACTGTCTTCCACTCCCGATTTCCCCACCCATGTACCATCTGAACAGAGGATACAGCATTTTGAGTATCCCTCCATTCCCCAGAACAGTTCCAAATCTGCAGATGGATACCTTTACTCCCTTTTCTTCAGCTTTCAAAGCTTCATTTTCCCAGTCAGCAGTAACACGAGCCAGAAAATCATTACCCGGTTGAGATAATTCGTTGAGGATTTCATCACCTCTTGAGCCATAATAGCCAACGGCAGAGGCGTTGAGGAGATGCATGCCATCATCAAGAGCCTCAACTAAGTTTCTTGTCGTCAGGACCCTGCTCTCATAAATTTTCCTTTTTCTCTCATCGGTCCATCTGAGGAATATCGGATAACCTGCGAGGTTGATTACTGTCTCAGCATCTTTAACTTTTTTCTGCCACTCTCCCTTTTTGAGAGGATTTCCCTTTACATATTCTACACCTTCCACCTTTCTGCTATCAGAGACCTCTCTTGTCAGAACAACTACTTCATTATCCTCTTCAATCAGCTTTTTTACGATATATCCACCAATGAAACCTGTGCCACCTGTTATAAAATATTGCATAAAATTTTACTGCAGTCATCCCATAATTAGATTCTCCTGTAATCAAATATTCTCAACTGCAATGCATAATTTTGAAAAAATTTTTCTTTCATACATTCCTGTTTATTATGGTGGTTTTATGGATGTGAAGGAAAGGATAAAGAAAGTTGCTGTTCTCGGAGCAGGGGACATGGGGCATGGCATTGCTGAAGTTTGCGCAATCGCCGGTTATGAGGTTGCTATGAGAGATATAAAGCAGGAATTCGTAGATAGAGGAATGCAGAGGATTGAAGCGAGTCTGAAAAAACTGCAGGATAAAGGAAAGGTAGATAGTGCTGATGATGTGTTATCTAGGATAAAGCCAACAACGAGCTTAGAGGAAGCTGTAAAAGATGCTGATCTGGTTATAGAAGCTGTGCCTGAGATATTCGACATTAAAACCGAGGTATTTGGAGAGTGCGAGAAGTTTGCAAAACCTAAGTGTATTTTTACAAGTAACACATCAACGATGAAAATAACTGATTTGGCTAAGGCAACCAAGAGAGAGGAGAAATTTGCCGGATTGCACTTCTTCAATCCACCTGTTCTGATGAGGCTGGTTGAGGTGATTAAAGGAGAGAAAACGAGTGAGGATACAATGGATATTCTTATTGAATTCGTGAAGAGTATAGGGAAAACTCCTGTTAGGGTTGAAAGAGATGTTCCCGGCTTCATCGTGAACAGAATACAGGCTCCATCCGGTGCTTTGCTGATGGCGATAATTGAAAAGGGTATAGCCGAGCCTGAAGAAGTAGATGCTACAATGCGAAGACTCGGGCTGCCAATGGGTCCTTTTGAGCTGATGGACTATACAGGTATTGATATCTTCTACCATGCCATGAAGTATTACTCTCAATCTATAAGCAGCGATTATGAGCCTCCTGAAATCCTCGAAAAGATGGTTAAAGAAGGAAAACTCGGGAAGAAGAGCGGAGCAGGGTGGTACGACTGGAGTACTGGAAGACCCACAATCGATTCGGATAAGGCAACAGATAAGGTAAATCCAATGGACTTTACGATTGTCGAGATAAATGAAGCTGTTAAGCTGGTTGAAATGGGGGTTGCAAAGCCTGAAGACATTGACATGGCTGTCAAACTTGGATTGAACAGACCCTTTGGACCTTTTGAATTTGCCAAAAACCTGGGTGAAAAACAGATTATTGAGAGGCTTGAGCAACTCTCAAAACAGTTTGGCAAGAAAATATTTGAGCCTGCGGAAAGTCTGAAAAAAGGAGAACTTGAAAAAATCCTCAGTGGAGAGGAAAAGGAACCTGAATGTAAGGAGTTCAGCACGATAAAAATAGAGAAAGATTCCGAAAGTAAGATTACAAAGCTCATTTTGAGCAGACCTGACAGACTGAACGCAATATCTTCAGAGATGATTGAGGAACTTGACAGAGCCATAACAATGCTCTGGGATGATGACTCCAGAGTTATAGTGGTAACGGGAGAGGGGAGAGCATTCTCAGCCGGAGCTGATCTGACTTCGATGATAAACCATGCTTTCGACTTCCTCGAACACAATAGAAAGGGAGAGAGAGTCTTCAGGAGATTGAGCGAGATTCCCAAACCAGTTATTGCAGCAATCAATGGCTATGCGCTTGGTGGTGGTTTAGAACTTGCTATGTCATGTGATATAAGGCTGGCAAAGAAATCGGCAGTTATCGGATTGCCTGAGGTCACACTTGGTTTAATTCCTGGATGGAGTGGTACACAGAGGCTTGTGAAACTTGTCGGTATTAGCAGGGCAATGCAGCTTGCTTTAACTGGTGAGAGAATTACTGCTGAAGAGGCAGAGAGATTTGGTATAATCAACAAGGTTTTCGAGGACGACAAGTTTGACGAAGAGGTAATGAAATACGCAAAAGAGGTAGCTGAGAGATGTGCTCCGATTTCAATGGCGATAATCAAGAGGTTAATTAACAAGGGCGGAGAAGTGCCTATGGATATCGGGCTTGAAATGGAGAGCTTTGGGGCTGGAATTGTCTTTTCAACCGAAGATCTGAGGGAGGGCATATCTGCCTTTTTAAGGAAGGATAAGCCGAGGTTTAAAGGAAGATAAACTTTTAAAAACTTTTAAAAACTTTCAGCCTCATTTTCTTTTTTTGAGGTGAAAAAATGGATAACGAACTGGAAAAACTAAAACATCTTCTTCAGCACTGGGTTGAGCATACTGAGGAGCACAACGAGAAGTATCTTGAATGGGTAGATAAAATCAAAGATTTACGCCCGGATGTCGCAGAAACCCTTCTCAAAGCTGTAAAGAAGTTCAGAAAGGGTGAAGAACTACTAAAAGAGGCTGCAGATATGCTTGGAAGTTGATAAAAGATTTCTCTGGATTTTCAGTACGATGAGATGTTCAAATTCAGCGATTTCCGGCTGGGTTACAAAAAAGATTTGCCGGGTTAGAACTGACTGATGATGAATTGGAGGAGTTGTTGTATAAAGGATCGATCCGATGCTGACAACCTGTTGTTGATCGTATGAAAATAAAAAATCATAGGCTTATGGCTCTCTTCAGTTCGAAACAAGCATTGCAATCTATTTATGATGGGCGTCCGTATAACAGCGGGTAAAATATAAAACAGAGATCAGAATTCTCTCCAAGATTTCTTAAAGTCACCTTTGGCAACTTTTTTATTTGTGAAGCGGAGATTCGGAGCAGCATATAAAAAGTTTATTAAAGTATGGAGGTAATCAAATTGCAATGAACAAAAAAATCTTGATAGTAGTCGGGATCTTGGTACTTTCTCTAATTATTGGAACCTATTTCATCCAGAAAAAAGAGAGTTTAGAAAACAAAATTCCATTTCAAAGTGAAATCCAAGAGAAAAAGGAGACCCCATCTCAGTACCAAAGCCAAGATGTAACTCAGGAGAATAAAGAAATCCTGCAATATCAAAGGCAGAATATAACTTTTCTAAGGTTTGTCTCAAGTGAAGATTGTATGTATTCTCTTGATGCTCAGGAGATAGAAGAATTAAAGTCTTTAAACATTAATGGCATCAGAATTTGTCCTCTTTACAGTGTCAGGCAGGATGGAAGCTTAAGAGAAGATGTCCCGGAAAGTAGAATCATTGCTCTGATTAGGAAAGCCCATCAGGCGGGATTTGCTGTTTTTCTTGAACCAAATGCTGCTGGACCGGGTGGTTTTCCAAATCTTAATGACCCAGAGTATATTGATGAGCTCTATGATGTTGCTCTACACTGGGCAAAAATCGCCGAAGAAGAGAAAGTTGAATTTTATTCTCCTTTAAATGAACCCGATGCTACCTTTGCCAGTTTGGATTTGGTTAACCAGTGGATTAAGAAATCTCAGGATTTAAGGCAAGTGTTTTCAGGAAATCTTGTTCTAAAATTTGCTGATGTTGGTCCAGAAAAGATTGAAGGTATAGATGAGTACGATTATTTGGCTTTTGATATTATATGGGGTGATGCGCAATATCAGGAGTTAAGAGATCACCTGAAAATGGCTGTTGAAAAGGGAAATAATTTAAAAAGGCAGTACAACTTGAAAGGATTTTTCTTTGGAGAATTAGGAGCCGAGAGATCGAGAGTTAATAAAAGTGTTCAGGCAGAAATTTTCAGAACCGTTCTGGAAGAAACTTGGGGCAAGGTTGATGGTTATTGCTTTCTGGGATGGTCCAATCTGGAATTTAAATTCAGAGATAATGATGAAGCCAAAGAGTTGATTAAAGAGTGGTATGCTACAGCTACTAAAAACAATTAGTTATGACTCATTGCTCATTGTGAACTTGGATATTCTGAGAAGATACATCTACCTATACAGCAGTTTTTTGACCATTTTAACTCTCCGTTGCTGCTAAGATCCCTTCTGAAAGGGAGGGGATAAAGCAGGGGAGGTGGGTAGATAAATTATTTATACTTTATGTTATACAGCTAATACT
>DACH01000010.1 GCA_002494625.1 Archaeoglobus sp. UBA234 | reverse complement strand
GCTATGGAATGCCAATGATGGGGTATGGAATGCCAATAGGAATGATGGGCTATGGGATGGGATACTGCCACTGACTGCTATTGACCACATTGACTCCCTTATCCTTACACGAGCAAAATTTTAATTTTTTAACTACCTGATTCCTGAATAAATCACCAATTCTAAAGAGCAATCGAAAGTTTTAAAAGTAGCCGGGATATATTAAACAATGCCATAACCATGGCTTTTTTCAAAAAAATAAAAAAAAGTGATACATCATGATGCAGGATAAGATATATAAAGGAACTACGACAGTTGGAATGATTTGCAGAGACGGGATAATCTTGGGAACTGAAAAAAGGGCAACGATGGGTAACTTCATAGCAAGCAAAAGGGCTAAAAAGATATATCAGATTGCAGACAGGATTGCTCTGACAACTGCAGGGAGTGTGGGTGATGCTCAGTTTCTCTACCGCCTTATTAAGGTCGAAACAAACCTCTATGAGATAAGGAAAGAGAGAAAGCCAAGTGTTAAATCTGTCGCCACTCTTGTATCCAATATTCTGAACCAGACAAGATACTTCCCCTACTTCGTTCAGCTTTTGATAGGGGGAGTTGATGAAAGAGGACCTTCAGTGTTCTCAATAGACCCCATAGGCGGAGCAATTGAGGAGAAGGATATTGTAGCCACAGGTTCCGGATCGCTCACTGCCTATGGTGTTCTTGAGGATAGATATTATGATGGAATGTCAACAGATGAGGCGATTGAGGTTGTTATAAGAGCTATATATAATGCTATAAGGAGGGATTCAGCCTCTGGAGATGGTATTGATGTTGTTAAAATCACTCCTGATGAATATTTGCAGCTTGAACCTGAACAAATTGACAAGATTATAGAGAAATTCTCAAAGAAGTAATTTCAATTTTATTTTTCTCCATAGTTACAGTTAACTGGCTGATAGGATGTCTGTGAATGAGTATCTTTCAGAACTTAAAGAAAAAATTGTATCGTCCTTACCCCGTGGTGTAAGAGTCAGGAATATCGAGTTTGAGGGACCTCAGCTTGTAATCTATGTGGAGAATCCACAGGAACTTGCAGAAAGTGGAGATATAATAAAAAAGCTTGCCAAAGACCTCAGAAAGAGGATTGATATCCGTCCCGATCCGAAAAGTCTCAAGCCACCCGAAGAGGCAAAGGAGATTATAATGCAGATTGTACCGGAAGATGCACAGGTTTCATCCTTTTTCTTTGATCATGAGAATGGTGTTGTGATAATTGAGGCGGAAAAACCTGGTGTGGTTATAGGAAAGCAAGGAGCAATGCTCAGGGAGATAATGAAGGCGGTGGGATGGAGCCCAAAGGTAATGAGGACACCACCCATCAGATCAAAGACTGTTGAAAATGTCAGACAATTCATTCTCTCATTCAAAGATGAGAGAAAAAAGATTTTGAAGAAAATCGGTGAGAGAATACACCGTGGAGTTTTATACGATTACAAGTGGGTTAGAGTCACATTTCTCGGTGGTTCCAGAGAGGTGGGGAGAAGCTGTTACCTTCTTCAAACACCTGAGAGTAAAATTCTGATTGACTGCGGTGTTAATGTGAGTAACATCCAGCAGTCTCCCTTCCTTAATGCCCCGGAACTGCAACCTTTGGACTCAATTGATGCGGTAGTTGTTACTCATGCCCACCTCGACCACTGTGGCCTTGTACCGATTCTCTACAAGTATGGATACAGGGGACCAATATATCTCACACCACCAACCAGAGATTTGATGGTCCTTCTCCAGCTTGATTTTATCGAAGTTGCAGCAAGGGAAGGAAATCCAACCGTATATGAGTCATCCTATATTCGGGAAGCTCTTAAACACACGATTCCAATTGACTACGGTGTTGTGACAGATATAAGTCCCGATGTCAGACTGACTTTCTATAATGCCGGACACATCCTTGGGTCTTCTATCGCCCACTTTCATGTTGGGGAAGGGCTTTACAACATAGCCTTTTCAGGGGATTTCAAGTTTGAGAGGACAAGACTATTTGACAGGGCTGAAACGAACTTTCCCAGGCTTGAGGCGCTTATAATGGAGGCTACTTACGGGGGAAGTCAAGACTTCCAGCCAACAAGAAAGGAGGCTGAAGAAGCGCTTATAAAGGTTATAAATGAGACTGTATCGAAAAGAGGAAAAGTGCTAATTCCAACTTTCGCAGTTGGTAGGAGCCAGGAAGTTATGATGGTTCTTGAAGAAGCTATAAGAAACGGGAAGATCGAAGGTGTGCCTGTATACCTTGATGGAATGATATATGAAGCAACAGCCATCCACACGGCCTATCCTGAGTATTTGAACTCAGTACTGAGAGATATGATCTTCCATCATGGTATGAATCCCTTCATATCAGAGAATTTCATTGCAGTTGATTCACCATCAAAAAGGGCGGACATCATAGATGATGAATCTGCTTCGATAATTCTTGCGACTTCAGGAATGCTCAATGGTGGTCCTGTGATGGAGTACTTCAGGCATCTATCAGGAGATGAAAAAAACACGCTTATATTTGTCGGTTATCAGGCTGAGGGAACTCTGGGTAGAAGAATTCAGAAAGGGTGGAAGGAGATTCCGTTTACCTCTAATGGAAAAAGAGAAGTTGTCGAAGTTAACATGCGTGTTGAAACTGTAGATGGTTTTTCAGGACACTCTGACAGAAAACAGTTGATGAACTATGTTAGAGCCCTAAGCTCCAAACCGGAGAAGGTAATAACAGTTCATGGTGACGAGTCGAAGTGCATAGACCTTGCTTCAAGCTTGTATAAAACCTACAGGATAGAAACAAAAGCTCCGATGAATCTGGAAACCATAAGATTTGTCTGAAAGGAAAACTATGATTCCTGTAAGCTTTTTTGGGTTTTCTAACTCTGGTAAAACCGCAGTAATCTCTGAAGTCGTAGCTATTTTGAGTGAAAGGGGTTTCAGAGTCGGAGTTATCAAACACTCTGACAAGAAAATTGAGATGGACATAGAAGGTAAAGATTCGTGGAGAATATTCAGGTCAGGTGCAGATGTTCTTGTCCTGTCTCCTGTAAAAATGGCTTTTCAAGCTCATACAGGAGAGATGAGTCTTCATGAGCTATCTGATTATTTCAGAGATTATGATGTTGTTATTGCTGAGGGTTTCAAAAAAGATTTCCTCAAAGGTGTGGCGGTTGTAAGAGATGAGGCAGAATTAATAGAGCTGCTGAGAGTCTCAAAAAAGAATGATATTTTGCTGGTGGTCTACACAGGCGATGAGGGAATTGAAGATTTCAGGAAAAAATGCAGACTCATCTTATCACATGCGGAAGTTGTTTCCTCTTCTGATGTGGAAAAGATTTCAGATTTTGTTCTGCGGTTTTCTGGAATCAAAGTTTAACACACAGGATTGAGGATTGATAGCAAATTGCACGAACTTTGGCAAAGGTTTATTGAGGTAGAGATAAATTATCCTTTATGAAGCTTATATGCACAGCATGCTCAGAATCGTATCCATCGGATTTGGCTGTCCAGAGGTGTTCCTGCGGAGAGCCAGTTGAACTTGAGTTAATTCGTGCATCAATTGAGCATGGAAATGTGTGGGAAAGATTTGGTGGCTTTTTTCCTTACCTGAGCAAAGAACACATCAGAAACTTTTCACTCGGAGAGGGTAATACACCGATTGTTGAAATACCGAGCCTATCTCAGCAATTGGATAACCAGATTTTTTTCAAAAACGAGACTCAGAATCCTACCTGGTCTTTCAAGGATAGAGGAACTCTTACAGGAGTTGTGAGAGCGGTTAAGCTTGGTTTCAGCAGAATAGGAACTGTGTCTACAGGAAACATGGCTGCTTCTGTTTCTGCATATGGTGCGAGAGCGGGGCTTGAGACAACTGTTCTTGTCAGACAGGATATCCCTGAGGAGAAGATATATCCTATTCTGATCCATGGTTCAAGACTCATTGAAGTGGATGCACATTTCGGAGAGATTTATCGAAAGAGTCTGGAGATAGGGGAGAGAAAGGGAATTTACTTCATCAATTCTGATGATCCCTTCAGAGTGGAGGGGTACAAAACAATAGGTTTCGAAATAGCAGATTACTTCAGCTTTAATCCTGAAATTGATTACATAGTAGTCCCTACAGGCTCAGGAGGTCTTTTAAGGGGCATAATGAAGGCTTTCAGGGAATTGAAAGCATCTGAACTTATAAGAGAAATACCAGAATTCATTGCTGTTCAGGCAGAGGGATGTTCACCAATAGTGAGTGCCTTTGAAAAGGGACTTGATGAGGTTGGGAGTATTGATAATCCAGAGACGATAGCCGGGGCAATAGCCGATCCATCGCCACCGAGTGGAAACGAGATCCTCAGGATTCTTAAGAAGGGTGGAAGAGCCATAGCAGTATCTGATAACGAGATTCTTGAAGCCCAGGATATGCTTGCAAGAGAGGGTTTATTCGTTCAGCCAGCCTCTGCTGCATCATTAGCAGCTGTAAAAAAACTCAGAGAGGATGGAATGAGAGATAAAAGAATCATCTGCATACTTACAGGTTCTGGACTGAAAGTACCCTCTGCTGCAGAAAAGATCGTAAAAAAGAGAGAAAAATTGAAAATCCAGAAAACTTCAATTGATAACCTTGAGAAAATCCTCTGATATTCCCAAAACACTATTTACTTTCTATTCTACACTATTCTACAACTTCAGCAAATCCGTATTTTCTCAGAACCCTTACTATTCTTACCGTAACCTCGTCGTTCATTTCCACGTTTGGAACAAAGATTACGTATCCATCTATTCTTGCTATTCCATCACCTTTTGTCCCCACCGCTTCTATTGTGACGGTTCTAATATCCCCTTCACTGACGGGGGGACTTCTCTCAAAATTTCCGAAACTATCCAATTCTATTACCTCCAAATTCTGGTTCAGATGATTTGTTTTTCAAGCTATATAAACTTTTGGTAAAATAGGGATGCTCAGGTGAGCATTTTCTTTATCACTTCAACAAACTCTTCCCTTTTGATGGGCTTAGGAATGACACTCCTCGCTCCAGCCTCAAGCATCTCATCTCCTTTTTCAGGAGCATAGGCTGTAATCCCCACAACAACAGCATCAGGGTTAATTCTTTTGATCTCCTTTGTAGCCTTAATTCCATCCATCACCGGCATCTTGATATCAATCAGAACGAGGTCAGGAAAATGGGATTGATACAGTTCTACTCCTTCTTTCCCGTTGGTAGCTTCAATTACCTCAAACTCTTCTGAAAGCATTGCTTTGTAAATTTTTCTAAGCAGATCATCATCATCCACTATGAGAATTTTTTTTCTGGACATACTATGATGCTTATTGTGATAGTTATTTAAATAATTTGAAATCTCATCATCATAAGTTTGGAAAGGTTAATGTTCTGGCGAAAAAAGTTCTGATTAATGCCAATCTTCACAGCAGACATTAAAAAAATGGAAAAAAGAGATGTAAAGAGCCTCATCAAAATACTGGAAGGATAGAGACAGCTATAAGAGGGAAGGTCAGCAAAATAGCACTGAAAAACATCGGCGACACGAGAGCACTTTCACACCACATACAGCACTTGAAAATGATAAGCGAGTATGTTAGGTGAGCAGCAAAGATTCACGGGAAAATCCAGATAAGTTCGACATCATGATGATAATGAAAAACTTTATTTATTAATTACAGAACTCTAAAATATCGCCAGATAGAGTTTACTCA
The DNA here is from genome assembly GCA_002494625.1 of Archaeoglobus sp. UBA234. Lineage (GTDB taxonomy): Archaea > Halobacteriota > Archaeoglobi > Archaeoglobales > Archaeoglobaceae > Archaeoglobus_A. Next base: position 29,369 of record DACH01000010.1, on the reverse strand, counting down.
AAGTGAGAGGTGAGTGAGATTACTGAAAAAGATATGAAAAAGAAAATTAAAGATAAAATTTCAAAGATAGATAAAGATGAGATTGATGTTCCTGAAGGTTTAATGTACAGCAGTTTTGATTCAATTCTACCATCTGATAAAAAAGAAACTGAAACCAAACCTGAAACAGATGAAACTGAAGTTAAAAGGAAAGATGATGAAGTTATTGGGAAGTCCCAGATCGAGGTTGTTGAAGAAACTGGTTCTGAAATAGAGGCTCAGGTAATTGGAGTGGAAGAAAAAGAGAGCATAGTGGAAGCAGAAAGAGAAATAGAAGATACTCCTGTTGAAATGGATACAGTCGAGATCTCAGTTTCAGAGGACACACCCTCAGAGGGAGAGAAGATACTGGATTCAGTTGAAAAAGAGATAGTTGAGACCAAAGATGTTGAAAAAATCAGACTTCCAGAGTTTGTGGAAGAAAAAAAGGTTGAAGAAGAGAAAATTGAGAAGGAGGCAATAGAGTCAATTGAGAAGGCAAAGGAAAAAAAGAGTGTACTAACCGGTAAAAAAGAAAAGAAAGCAAAAAAGAAAGATAAAAAGAAAAAGAAGAAAAAAGTAAAGCCTATTTTCGAACCTTACAATCCGGAAGAGCACGGAGAGCTTATTGAGTACTCTCCTCCTCCTGGTTGGGAGATAATCGATGAATACTGGATAAAAGAGCATTACTCAAAAGTTTTCATAATCCACAATGAACAACATCATGATGAGAGGTATGTTGTTGTTGAACCAAAACTAAACCCTTTTGAGATAGAAGTTTACTACGAACTTAAAGCTATTTTGAAGGATGAGCTTGAAAATATAGAAATTGAAGAGGGGCAGCTAAAGGAGACTGTTTTGAAAGAACAGGTTGATATGCTTATAAAAGATATCGGGATTTCGCTTACACCTCAATCATACTACAAAATTCTTTACTATCTGATAAGGGATATAGTCCATTACGAGAGAATAACAACTTTGATGGAAGATAAACTCCTCGAGGATATTTCCTGCAATGGTTACAACATCCCGATCTTCGTTTTCCACCGCAACTACACCAACCTTGAAACCAACCTTGTGTTTGATGACCCATCAGAACTAGATGCCTTTGTAATTTCACTTGCCCAGAGGTGTGGGAAGCACATTTCAATCGCTGATCCAATGATCGATGCCACAATGCCGAATGGGAGCAGAATTCAGATGACACTTGGCAGGGAGGTTACAGATCATGGCTCAACCTTCACGATAAGAAAATTCAGGGAAGAACCTGTTACACCCGTTGATTTAGTTGCATGGAAAACTTTCTCAGCAGAGGAGATGGCTTATCTCTGGCTCTGCATTGAGAATAAGAAAAGCTTGATTTTTGCTGGAGGTACGGCAAGCGGTAAAACAACATCAATGAATGCTATCTCCCTTTTCATCCCGAGAAGAGCCAAAATTGTCACGATTGAGGACACAAGAGAGATCATGCTCCCCCACGAGAACTGGATTCCTGCAGTTACAAGAGATGCTTTCCATGGTGATAAAAGCTCGATTGACATGTATGATCTGCTCAAAGCTGCACTGAGGCAGAGACCAGAATTCATAATTGTTGGTGAGGTTAGAGGCATAGAAGCTTTAACCCTTTTCCAGGCGATGAGTACAGGACATACAACATACTCAACTCTGCATGCTGACACAATCAGTGGGGTTATTCACAGACTTGAGAATCCTCCAATCAGTGTTCCAAGAGCAATGATTGAAGCTCTTGACATAATCAGCATCCAGGCTCAGACTTTTGTTGGAAAGAAAAGAGTTCGAAGGAATATGGAGATAAGCGAAATTGTAGGACTCGATCCATACTCAAAAATGCTCAGAACCACAACGGTTTTCCAGTGGGACCCGGTAAGAGATGTGCATAAGGTTATAGGAGCCTCCAAGACCCTTGAAGATATAAGAAAGTCCAGAGGATGGACTGTAAAGCAGCTACAGAAGGAACTCGAAAGAAGAAAGCAAATAATTGAGTTTATGGTGGAGCACAACATAAGGGATTTCAAGAGTGTTGCCAACATTATCCACGCCTACCAGAGCAATCCTGAAAGGATTCTTGAAAAAATGGAAATTCGTATAACTTAGGTGGTTTTATGCTAAAGGAGGCAAATTATCTCAGCTATATTGGATACAAGCTTTTTGGAGACAGAATAAGAAGAGAGAGGCACAAATATTACTATCTTGAAAAATCTCTCAGACAGGCAATGATTTCCATGCCTCCTGAAATGTACATTGCTTCTGCCCAGATTATATCCGTAATTTTCGGCATCATTGGAGCGATTGTTGGATTACTTACTGCATATCTTGTTGTTGAGATTGTTGGTCTGCCTGATGTTCTTTTTCCAATAAATCTTCCCGAGCCCATATACACATACTGGATGATATACCGCCCTTGGGTGATCGCCGGTTTTCTTGCTATACTCATAACGGTAATTCTTTACTATATTGGCTACCTCCTTTTCAAAATTTATCCTTCAACTGTGATAAGCGATAGAAAGAGCAAGATAAACAGAGTTTTACCACATGCCATAACCTACATGTACTCCCTCAGCCGGGGAGGGATGAATATAGTTGAAATCTTCAAAAGTCTTGCTGAAAATCATGAGGTATATGGAGAGGTATCGGTTGAGATTTCTAGGATTATCAGAGATATGGAGCTGCTGGGTAAAGATTTGAGAACAGCCCTATCAGATGCCATTGATCTCTCACCATCTGAGAGTCTGAGTGAGTTTTTCCATGGATTGATAACAATAATAGACAGTGGTGGAGATATCACGAGGTATTTCGAGGAAAGAGCCGAATTCTACTTGGAAAGAGCAAAACAGGATCAGAAAAACTTTCTCGAGTTTCTTGGACTCATGGCTGAGAGCTACATTACTGCCTTTGTTGCAGGACCACTTTTCCTGATAATAATCCAGACAGTTATGGTCGTCATGGGACAGGGAAATGATATAGCTCTGTATGCGATAATATACTTGGTTATCCCGATAGGTTCTTTCTTCTTTGCGGTTGTAATCAAACTCCTGACCCCAATTGAGGAATCATCAGTTCCGAAGTTAAGGGAGAGTTTTGGTGTTATCAAGAAGTCAGTCAGAACTGAAGGATATGAGAATGAAATAAAGAAACTTCACAAAAAGCTGAAATCGTGGAATTTCAGGAAAACCCTCAGAAGTCCTTTAAGACCCATAAAGGATAGACCCGTTTACTCCTTCATATTCTCCATACCGCTTGGACTCCTTTTCATGTTCTACGGATTTATGCAGTTTCCCTACAGGCTGGGAATGGATTTTCTCTACTGGCTTTTCTATTTCGATGACTATCTCTTCATTTCCCTTGTGATAATATTTCTGCCCTTCGTGATTTTCTATGAGGCGGGAAGAAGGAAAATCAAAACTGCCCTCAGACTCACCCCGGTTTTCCTGAACAAACTTGCATCCGCAAATGAGAGCGGAATGCCGATTTACAGAGCAATAACAATGATTGCAAAATCTGATACAAGTCCTCTGAGAAAGGACATAATCAAGATAAAATCAGACCTTGACTGGGGTATAAGTCTCAATGATGCACTTGTCAGGTTTGCCAACAGACTGAGAGTTTTCGAACTCTCAAGGACAATAACACTTTTGAATGAGGCGTTGAAGTCAACAGGCAATGTTACAGAAGTTCTTATGATTTCCGCAAAGGATGCATCAAATGCCGAGCTTATGAGAAGAGAGAGGCTCACGAACATGTTCATGTATGTAATCATAGTCTATATAGCCTTCTTTGTTTTCATAGGGATTGTTTACATCATTTCAACAACTTTCCTTTCAACACTCGCTGAAAGTGCTGAAAAAGTTTCACAGGCGGGTTCTTCAGGATTCACTATGCTACAGGGAATAAACACCGAGACATACAAAAACATCTTCATGCATGCCTCTGTTTTCCAGGGGATATTTGCAGGAATAGTTGCAGGAGTCATGGGGGAAGGTAGCATCTCTTCTGGAATAAAGCATTCACTGGTGATGCTCATCTTAGCTTATGTGCTGTTTACGATATTTATTTGATTTAAACCTACATTTTTCTCAGAGCTATTCCCACTCCTGTGAGAACGAGAGCCATTCCAATTAGCTGAATGGTTGTGAATGTCTCAGCGAAAAAGATTAAGCCGAAGAAAGCTGCTGCAATTGGTTCTACCAGAGCAAATATCGGACCTTCCGAGATTTTGCAGTATTTGAGACCATAGTTGAAGAGGGTGAAAGCAACTGCCGTTGGAACAAGACCGAGGCCCAGAAGCCAGAATATGCTCACATCACTGAAAGGAAGGGCAAGAGATGGAGATAGGATCAGTGCTGAGAGTCCAAGGTATGCCACCGTGACCTCTATGGATTCCATTTCTGTTCTCAGTTTTTTCATGACGAAGAAATAAAAGGCATAGCTGAATCCGGCAATTAAGCCAAAGAAAACACCTTCACTCAAACCCCCTTCAGGCATGAGCATCAGGAAAAGCCCTACAAGACTGAGAGGGAGAGCTAAAAAGACTTTTGGGCTGATTTTTTCACCCATAGCATAGGCTATTAGAATCACATATACCGGAGCCATGTAAAGAAGTAAGGCAGCAGTTGCAGCCGGAATAAGTTGAATTGAGGCGATATAGGATGATACAAGCATGACATTAATAATAGCCATGATGAAAAGGAGTCTTTTGTTTCCTATTCTGATTCTCCTCCCAGTTATAACTGTGAAAAGAAAGAGGAAAAGGAAACCAAAAAAGAACCTGAAAAATGATGTCTGTATGGGACTGAGGTTGATGTTTCTTATGAAAATAGCTACTGAACCCATAAGAATGGCTCCAGCTATTACAGAGGTTATACCCAGAAGTTCCTCGATTCCCTCTCTTTTCATAAGATCTTTTGAAAATATCGGAATAAAATATTTGCCAGTGATAGCTGTTAGCAAAACTCAGAAAATTGACTGTGAGACTGTATCCGGGGAAAGGAGGTGGGCACGCCTCGGGTCGATTCGCTTTGCAGAGGGTTGCTCAGGACACCCTCTCCTCCCCGCTACCCCGATAGCGCCGAACGTCCGGAGTTGGCCTGCTCCCTTCCGGGCCTGAGCCGGTCCCTCCGGTAAATACTGCTGACAGCCCCTCCGGGCAGCCATGCAGTAACCGTCAGCCCATCGGGACGGGGACTCTGCGAGGGTGAAGAGAGCATACCCCTCTGCTCCACGAACCTCCCCTCGGCTTCGGCTCCCGCATATCGACGGTTTCGGGTTACAGGCTACGCCGAACAGCCCAGCCTAGCCCACCATTTAAAATTACCTATGGAGGTGTATTAAAGTTTGCGGATTTGAAATCAAAAGGAATTCATGAAAGATATGTTATAATTCTCCATTTTAAATCTAAATATCGAAAAATTCAATGCAGATGCCTTTAAGTATTATAGCATACAAATAGGGTTATGGCAGACATATCAGCACTATTGGGCAATATTATATCCAGTACAAACAAAGTAAAAATTCTGGAAATTTTGAGGAGAAAGAATGCGAGCCCCGAATACATCGCCAAGCACATAAGAATTCCACAAAAGGTTGCAGAAGAGCTCATTGAGGAATTAGAAGCCGATGGGCTTCTGAGTATTGTGGAGGGCTCTTGTCATATTACGGAGCTTGGAGTAGAAGTTCATAATCAACTCAAGGGGATAAGGTAACGGTGCGTTAAGGTTTTTTATCCATTGGGTCAAGCTTTAAAGGTGAGAAACTCGGTAAACATCAGGGAATTTGAAGATGGTAGTGAAAAGGTTTTTGTGGTAAGGGATTTTGTTGAGGTGAGAATCCCGCTTGAAAAATACAGACAGATGATCAAAAGGCGGGATAAGGAATATATTATTTCCTTCGGTGAGCCAAGGAGAGTATTAAGCCATATAACAAAAAGAGAACTTGTTTTTGTGACCAAAGAGAGTGGAATCCCTCTTATGGGAAGTTCAGCCTTTGGAGTCATAGATAGAGGAACGAATCTTCTTCAAATTCGTCCTGTCTCCGGTTGCAACCTTCGATGCATATTTTGCAGTGTTGATGAGGGTAAAAACAGTAAAACAAGGGTAACAGATTACATTGTCGATCCGGATTACCTTTATGAATGGGTTAAAAAAGTCTCAGAGTTTAAAGGAGATGGCATTGAAGGGCACATCGACGGACAGGGTGAACCCCTCCTCTATCCTTACATGACCGAGTTACTAGAACAGCTAAACAGGATCAAGGAAATATCAACGATTTCCATGCAAACAAATGGAATTTTGCTCTCTGAAAGAAAATTTGAAGCTATAGAGCCTTTTATAACGAGAATAAATCTCTCAATAAGCTCTCTGAGAGAGGAAAAGTCATCCATGCTTGCAGGCATTAGATATCCCGTGGAGAGAGTTAAGAGGGTTGCAGAGATGATTGCTAACAGTAGGGTGGATTTGCTGATCGCTCCTGTATGGGTGCCGGGTATCAATGATGAGGATATTGAGGAAATCATCAGATTTGCTCTTGATGTTGGTGCTGGCAGAAAGTATCCGCCATTGGGAATTCAGAAGTATATACCCTACAGATTTGGAAGAAGACTGAAAAATGTAATCTCGTTTACAGAATTTTACCGAAAGCTTGAGGACTGGGAGAAGGAATATGGAGTGAAACTTATTCTGAAACCAGAAGATTTTGGGATGCACAGAAGAAAGCGTTTTCCACATCCATTCAGAAAGAATGATAGAGTTGATGGAGTGGTGATTGCGAGAGGTAGAATGCGTGGCGAGATGCTCGTTGAGTCTTCAAACAGAGTTATTACTGTGAAAGGAGAGTATAAAACTGGCAGACATATCAGAATGAAAATCGTAAGGAGTAAGGATGGGATCTTCATGGGTGAAGTGATTGATTAAATCCCTTAGATGGACATTTGTTGGTGGAACAGGCATATGTGCTGATATGCAGATTGATATGTATGATGTTCAGCATGCCCATAAATTTTTAAAAATCTGAAACAAGTACTGGTTTTCGAAAAATGAAAAAGTTTAAAATTGCAGACACAACCTTAAAGCATGAACCTGATTTTATTGGGGGCACCCGGAGCGGGTAAAGGAACTCAGGCTGAGATGATAGTCGCAGAATATGGCATACCACAGATTTCAACTGGAGATATGTTGAGAGATGCAGTCGCAAAGGGAACAGAGCTTGGAAAAAAGGCAAAAGAATACATGGATAAAGGAGAATTGGTGCCTGATGAGGTTGTAATCGGGATTGTCAAGGAGAGGCTTGCCCAGCCAGATTGTGACAATGGTTTTATCCTCGATGGATTTCCCAGAACAATCAAGCAGGCTGAGGCTCTTGATGAGATTTTGAAAGAGCTTAACAAGAGCATAGATGCCGTGATAAATGTGGCTGTACCGGAGGAGGAAATCGTTAAGAGAATCGTGAACAGAAGGACATGCAGAAACTGCAAGGCGGTCTATCACCTGATATATAATCCACCAAAGGAAGAGAATAAATGTGATAAGTGTGGTGGAGAGCTGTACCAGAGGGATGATGACAAAGAAGAGACTGTTAAAGAAAGGCTGAGAGTTTACAGAAGTCAAACCGAGCCTTTGATCGATTACTACAGCAAGAAAGGGCTTGTTTACAATGTTGATGGCACAAAGCCGATTGAGGGAGTCTTTGAGGAGATAAAAGAGATTCTGGAAAAATTAAAGTGATGCTGTATCTCAGGCTGCAGTTCGAACGAGCATTTTAAACGGCGATTTAAACGAATATCTCCTGAATAACCTTTCCATACTTTTCTTTTTTGATTAGCCACTTCCTTATTCTATCCATCACCTCATCATGATTCCTCAGAAAATGGCTTCCGTTTACAACCTTCAGGAAATATTTCGGTTCCTTTGCTGTGCTGTATAGATTTTCACCATCTTCAAATGGAATTATCTGGTCAGAGGATCCATGGACTATAAGTTTGGGACATTTCACATTTCTAATCCATGTTTTCGGCTCATAGATCTCCATCTCCCTTAAGAATCTATCTTTAAAGGATTCAAAATCTCTGAGCCCTCTGAGGACACCCCTCATTTTGTTGTGAGAGTATATCTCTTTTAGCATATCTTCGGTTATCGAATCAGAGCAGCAGGGTACTCCGACAATCACAAGATTGTTCACATTACTGCTGTTTGCCGCAACATAGGTGGCAACAACTCCACCCATGCTGAAACCGACCAGACTCACGGATGTGAATTCACTGACGATAGAAAGCAAATCTTTAACCCAGTTCTCTATGCTAAAATCACCTTTGCTTAAACCTGTTCCGGAAAAATCAAAAATAAGAGAGTTCAAGCCATTCTCAGCAAAACGCTTCGCAATCTGATCATAGCCTTTCTCAATTACTGAGCCTGCCTCGTAGGGAAGCCCGTGGCAGAATATGACAACATCCTCAACATGAACTCTGAGATGCTTTCCAGAAAAAACGGTATCGATCTTCATGGCAACCTATCTGGAATTTTTGTTAATTAATTTTCCTAAATTTTCAGATGATGCTTTACCTTATTAGACCCACAAAAAAGGGTGAGAAATGATTGATTCACTTTGTAAAGGGATTAAACACCTACAAGTTTCTCAAGCTCTTCAAGATCTTTTTCAGTCTTTTTAATTTCTTCTCTTTTCTTTTTGACAAGCTCGGAAACTATTTCTTTGATATCCAGTGTAAGTTTGTAACTTTTCAGGGGCCTTCCTTTGCCCTTCTTTTTGAGTTCTCTCTCCTTTATCCAGTTCCATTCCTTCAGTTCCTTCATTGCAAGGCTAACCTCAGGCTGTCTCAAATTGGCTGCTCTCTCAATATCTCTTGATATGGCTTCTCCTGATTTAGAGAGGAAAACAACTACTTTTGCTATATTTCTGTTTAATCCTGCATCTGATAGGAGTCTGACGATTTTTTCCTCTTTTTCAGTGAATTCTTCCACCATCAAACACACCTCACGACGATGTTAAAGTTTAGTTATACTCACAACTATATAAATATTTTTCCATTAACCGATTTATTTAAATATCACGAATTGTAAAAATTAGGGTAAATTCCATCAATCAGGCAAAGGAGGTTAATTATAACCATTCTTAATGAATAGCGTGAAAATAAAATCTCTTTTTTAAAACCAGTCAATTGATAGTCATGTTTGGTTTAATATAATTTGCTCGAGATAAGATTTTTGGTTGAGATCATGAAAAAAGGGTGATTCTCTCAACATATTTTTTATAAATTAAACTTTGGAGTAAAATCAACATTCAGCAAAAGTTTAATATCCTGATGGTGCGGAGATAGAGAAAGGGGTAAGCAAGGTTAAGTGGGTTGAATCACCAATCTCAACATTAGAAAGCCGAGGTAGCCTAGCTGGTTGGGGCGCCTGACTCATAATCAGGAGGTCGGGGGTTCGAATCCCCCCCTCGGCACTTTTTCTGGGTTTACGAATCCCAAAGAGCTTATTTTTCAAAATAGATACTTTACAGCAATTAGGGATCCAAAATATTTAATTTTTCTGACTTTGCAATCTCTCTCAATTTTTTATCAAAGGTTACAAACTGATCACATCTTTCCTGCTGGCAAGTCAGGATTTGAACCGCATCGGCGACATAGATATGATATGTAAATATGAGGCGTATGCTTTCAGCTACGATATTACCAAACAATGGTATAATCCTGAACAAACCCATTCTCACCATTGTTTCCATTTCATTCTGAAGTAGATTAAAAGTATCCACAGCATTCAGAAGGGCTCTCCGCTCATACTTGTCGAAAACTACGGAAGCCTCCGCAATGTTCCACTGGGATGTAACGAGTATTAATTCATCCCTGTATGCCTTATCAAAAAGGGAATCAATTTTTTCAGATCCCTCTTCCTCAACGTATCTCTTCACAAGAGCACTTGTATCTAAATATACCTTGGGTTGAGACACAGAATCCACCTCGAACTCAAACTTTGTGATGGTGATCGATAGGTTATCTAATCTTCTTGAGTTATCTACCTTCTCTGATGACTCTCACAACTTCCTCAGCTTTTGCACCCCTCTTCCTGATTTTTGGTATATCCTTTGGTGAAATTATCTCTCTGCTTAAGTTTAATGTGGATGCGGTCTTTTTGAGGAACAGTATCCCGGATATATTCTCTAAGGATTTCTCAACCATGCTGCTGAAAGTCTCTCCAGCGAGTTCTTTTTTTATCTCATCAACTATGTCTTTGTTGAGGCTTAAGGTAACCTTCGTTTTTACGGACATATGTATATATGTATATCTGTCAATACTTAAAATTTTTGTAAGATTGATCGGTTCTTGCTTTTCCTGGGTAAAAAGTAAGTGTTTAAGTCACTTACAACGAATTGCACTCCGTCTTCTGGAGCACACTCCAAAGGTTTAGTATTTTCATGATTTTCTTTAATGATCTTCATTTCTTCTTTGGGTTAATCAATGTACTTTTTCAGATAATTTCCTCCAATACCTCAACTTGGCTAATTTTGGCCTCTTCAAACATTTTATTTATTTTTTGGGTATTCTAAAACCCTTGCTACTTCTTTTAAGATTTCTTAAGAAATGTAAACCTCAATTTTTTCTTCTTCGAAAAGAATAACAAATTCTTTGGACGATATACTGCTAAAAAATATTGAAAGCCAGACATTTGTGTCTATAACTACTTTTGTTTTCTATCCCCACTAAACGACCTCCTTAATAAGTCTATCAACATCGATTCTCCTCCTTCTCAACAATTGCTGAGATCGTTCTGAGGCACACCAAGCTTATCTACTCTTCTGAAGATAATATATCATCCTTTATGATGACTGTGAGCTTTTTATTAGGTCATATCTAAAACTTCTCTGATATCCGTTGGTATTACTATGTCCTTTTTTGGAAACATTGACGATACTTTCTAACATTTTCCATATTTATTGGTAGAACCTATATAATAAGTATGTTCTACTTTATTTTTATGATATAGAGAGGTATTATATATATGTATCTATTAAAACAGTTTCCACATCGTTCGAGAACATTCCTACCACGATCAGATGATCATCGTTCTTACCTGGAGATAGATCTACAATTACGGACTGATTGCCAGGACCTGTAGGATTTTGCCCATCTTTAAAATACCACTGGGTTCCAACAGACAGAGAACCAGTGTAGTTGACATAGACAACATCATTTACCATCATTCTAACACCTTCAAGATACTCGATGTCGGGACCCCCATAGAATAGAACTGTAAAATCATCTGCTTTTTGGTCAACCAGTTGAAAAGTCACAATGTAGGAATATCTGGGTTTCTCAGTTAAGCCAAGACTCATAGCCATAACAAGTGTGGATATTACTATCACTATCGCTATCACAAAAATTGTTCCAATAATTGGACTTACACCTTTTATGTCCAGATTTATCACCTTATATTGTTATAAAAATAAAAAAAATTTAGACATATGTATCCAGTATCACCTGGGTTGTTCCATCCAAAAATGTTGCTGTTACCACAACATGATCTCTTCCACTTGTTCCACTACCAGTACATGTTAACGAGCTACCTACTGTTGGATTAGTCGTACTGTTTGTACAAGGAGATGTGACATTGATATAATCCACACTCTGATGATCTGGGCCGCCTTGGTATGTTATAACAATATCACTACCCTGCTGTGAAGCAGTCGCAGAAACAACATATGTCTTCTTAACATTGCTCCCCATTCCAAAGACGAAGCTGGCAATCACTGCAGCCAGTATGACCGTTATTGCCACCATCAGTATAACTCCAATCACTGGCGATACAGCCTTTTCATCCCTCCTAAACATCCTCCTTTCACCTCCCATTTTTTCTCACAATTATCATTATACAATGCCTATATAAACTTTTTCTAAATCACATGATATGGTTGTAAATTTTTCGATTTAAGTGTAAGATTTGTAAAAATTAAGGTTGTTCATTCAGTATTCTCTGTATGTTATAATTAGTTATTATTATCTACCACCTGAATATATTCTCATTTTCTCAAGATTTTCCAAGCTTCGATGAGAATCATGCACCCCCCTTCACCCAAGCCCTTTTCCCCGAAAGGGCAGTTAGCCTTTGCTCTTGATTCATAGTCTGCAGCCCTGATAACTCCTCTTAGATAAGCCAGACAAGAGTTTTTGTCACTTAATCCTCCCACTTCCGGGCAGGATTCAATCTCTGCGATGAGAATTATTTTATCTGCATCCTCGGATTCCCTCTCACTAACATTGGCTTTTGCCCCGTGAAGCATGAGCACTGTGTCTATCAAATCTGCAGGAGTTGTTACAGAAAGCTCCTTAACGATCCTTCTACCCTCTTCCTCCCCATACTCGAAAGCCACAGCCTCAAGCACCTTCACAGCCTGGGGTATCTCAAGGGTCAATCTCTGGATAAAGCGGTGAATAAAGGCTTCTCTTTTCTCCCTGCCAAGCTTTATGACTCTCCATTTTCTGGCAATTCTCTTTCCCCGTTCTTCCATCTTTATCACTCGTCTATTTCACAATAGAATAGTAAATTAGCGATATTCCGGCTATTTGAAGGATTATCGAACCCATCAACACGTACTCCATATCAAATCCGAAGTTGCTGGATATATAGAGTAGACTGGTCAGAGCTCCTCCAGTTATCAGAAAGAAGAAACCTGTGGAAAGCAAAAGAAGAAATTTCTGTTTTGTGTTCTTGTAGGCATCATATAGATGGATTATAAACGCTCCTCCAAGCATCAGGAAAAATATAGTCAGAATGTTCACCCAGACCATTTTATCACCTTTCTCATAATTTATATGCTATCTACCTCTGGCTTCCAGGCATTCTCTTTATATCTGGTTGTTGCCAGATAGAACTCAAAGCTGTAGACTCCTTCCGTATCTGAGACTTTATTGACTGCCTCCTTCAACCTCTCGAGAGTTGAGGCTCTTATCTTAAGTACTAAGTTGTGACTGCCGAGAGACTCGTAAATCTCGAGTATATTTTCATCGTTTTTCAGTTTCTCCACAACTTCTTTTATTCTTTCAGAATCCACATCAACAAGGAGAAATGCTGTTGCACAACCAAATCTATCTGGATTCAGCAGTACGGTAAATCGATCGATGTACTTTTCATTCAGAAGTTTGTTTATCCTCTTGTGGACTGTTGATATTGCCAGCCCTGTTTTATCCGAAATATCAGCCAATGAGAGCCTTGAATCTGTGACTAAGTGTCTCAGAATTTCGATGTCCCTTTTATCCATGATTTATCAGGATGACAATCAAATAAAAGATTTACCAAATTGATGCAAAATTTTCATGATTATGAGATAAAACGAAATTTTTTATCCTTTTCTGTCATCCATCTGATATCTTCTAATTGCCTTCGGGTCCTTTTCGCTGCAATCAACCCTAAATCCTGTAGATATTAGATAATCATGACTCTTTTTCCCCTTCCCATGGATTAAAAGCTCCAGCAAATCACTCTCCTCATCAATATCAACACTTGCATAGAATGAGTCAAAAACACTTATCGAAAGTCCCAGGGTCTCTGCAGCCCTTATATGCTTCATAAAGCTACCATAGTGGTATGAAACCCTGAATTCGGGATTTCTTACCAGTAGAAGATTTGTCCCGCCTTTTCGTCCTGGTGAGATTACAACATCTCCTTCAGTTTTGAAGAACCTCAGAAGTATTTCAGAGTTCAGTAAAGGGAGGTCTGCCATAACAATCGCAACAGGTGATGAGTTTTGAATGAATGAGTTGACAGAATCATCGAGTTTGCGCTCATCCACTACAATCTCCACACCATCAAAAAGGTTACATGCCATCTCGGTCTCCCTATCCGGAACTGTAACCACTGTCCTGAGTTTCAGTTCATTCAGGGCAGAAAGAACATCTGAGAGCATGCACATCGCAAGCTCTCTTCTTTCCTGAAGAGAGAGACATCCAGAAAGTCTTGTTTTTGGATTTTCAAGTTTAAATGGTATCAGAGTGGTTATCTTTTCCAGTTCCATAAAAGGTTAAGCGGTCTGAGGGGCTAATAAATTTAATCTTTTAGACTCTACAATGAATTCAGCTTTCGACAACCTTATATTTACTCGTGCCATCTCACTTAAAGGTGGAAAGCATGCAGGATTTAATCTGCAAATTCGTTTATCTTGATGGCAGAGAGATCGGTGAGTCTGTAGATGTCCACAGAGATAGACTGATTGTCAAGGTTGGTGGGGATTTTATAGCCATTCCTCTCGACAGGGTTGAGAAGGTGGAAGATGAAAAAATATATCTCAAGCAGTTTGATGAAAAGTCAGCAGAAAAAGCGGGACAGGAATGGTTTGAAGAAAAATCCAAACCTGTTTCAATTGAAGAACTGAAAATTTTCGGATTTGGTGAGGTAGAAGAGGTAGGTAAGGCAGAAGAGGAACATAAAAGCAGATTCTCTGTTGTTGTAAAGGAGATCGGTGAGCCGGGTGAGGAAGTTGGAGTTCTGGGTGATGAGAATGATGTCCCTGTTGATGAGGAAATGAACAGAGAAATCACCAAAAAAGTATCTGAAATGGGAGGGGAACAATCCAAAGAGACATCCGAATCGTCAGATGATAGAAAGGATGTGAAAGATTCGGAAGATGGAGATATAATAGACCGCCTCTGAACAGGTGGGTTGATGAAGGAGTACAAGCAGGTAATCGTCGTCAGAGATGACTTGAAGCTGTCACGGGGTAAGCTTGCAGTTCAGGTGGCTCATGCGTCCATAATAGGCTATGAGCGGGCTCCCAGAAAAATTGTGGAAGAATGGAGGATTGGAGGTCAGAAAAAAATTGTTCTTAAAGTAAAAGATTTACAGGAAATGATGCTTTTGAAGGACAGGGCTGAAAAAGCGGGACTCATCACGGGAATAGTAAAGGATGCAGGGCTCACAGAAATTCCACCGGGGACAATTACCGCCCTTGTTATTGGTCCTGATGAGGAGAAAAAGATAGATAAAGTTACAGGAGAACTACCTCTGCTGAAATGAGTCAGGGAGAGAAGTCTTATTTTAAAAATTTGAGATTGGAATTCCTGTCTTAAATTTTTGAGTATTTCCCATCCCCTTCTTTGCTGCATCTTTCCGGTGGATTTCATATGCTCTTCCTATTTTCCAGCTCCAGTCTTGTCTCAGGCTGAGATGTGAAAACCTTAAAATTCCAGTATTTTAAAATAACTCCAGCTCAAAATAGCTCCGGCGCCTTTAAAAATTAAACATGCTTGGCGGGTGAAAAATGGTTGATGTAAGGGAGATAGAAAGAATTGGGGAAAGAAAAGTTGGTATAGAAGAGTATATATCAGACACTCAGGGCATAGGAGGGGTTCTGAGGGAAGAACCTGATTATTTCCAGGTCTTTGAAGTAGCTGAGCTTCCTGAGCTGAATGATGATGGAAATTACCTTGTTATAAAGGTTAGGAAGACTAACTGGGATACCATTAACTTTGCCAGAGTTCTCTCAAACAGACTCAGGATAAGTCAGAAAAGAATAGAGTATGCCGGAACAAAGGATAAGAGAGCACAGACAGTTCAGTATTACTCCATAAAGAATGTTGATGAAGAACTGATTGAGAGGCTTGAAAGCACGAATATAAAGGATTGTGAGATTCAGGTTGTTGGAAGGACAAGACGGGGTTTGAGGCTGGGTGATTTGAAAGGTAACTTCTTCAGAATAAGGGTTACGGATGCAGATGCAGATGAGGAAGCTGTTAAGGCAATACAGCAGGAGCTTATGGAGAAAGGAGTCCCGAGTTATTTTGGAATCCAGAGGTTTGGAACCGTGAGATATATAACACATATTGTAGGGTTGCATGTACTCAGAAGAGACTATGAGGAAGCTTTCTGGACATATGTGGCTCTACCCTTTGAGTTTGAAAGAGAGGAGGTTAAGAGTATCAGGGAAGAGCTGTGGGGGAGCAGAGATGCAAGATATGGTCTGAGAGAGCTTCCAGCCTATCTCAGGTATGAGCGCAATCTTCTTCAAAAACTGATTGAGGAAAAAAGCGAAGAAAGAGCCCTTCTTTCTCTTCCCCGGACGCTCAAAATGATGTTCGTTCATGCATATCAGTCCTATGTCTTTAACAGACTTCTGTCTTACAGGATAAGGGAGTTTAGAAGTCTTAAGGCTGTGGAAAAGAAGGACTATGTTGGATTTGTTTCCATGGAGAATCTGAGCTTAGATGAGCTAAATCTGGATGGAAGAGTTGCAATCCCAGAAAACGATTTTACTGAGGCTGGAGAGCACTGGGATAGAGTTAATTTCCTGATTGACAAAAATATGGCTTTTCTTGCTCTACCACTCCCGGGATATAAAACTGAGGTAAATCCCGAAAGCTGGTGTCATCCGGTAATGATGGAGATTCTTGAGGAAGACGGAGTTTCTCTGCAGGACTTCAAACATAACTACAAAGAGTTCTCATCATCAGGAGAATTCAGACTTGCAGAGATACCGATAAACTTTGAAATGTTTGAGTTCTCTGCATATAATAATAACACTATGGATTTCAGTTTTTTCCTGCCAAAAGGATGCTACGCTACCTCCCTTCTTAGAGAATTCCTGAAAGATTCTTAAAAATCTTAGGAAGGTTTTAAGAAAATTTGTATAACACCGAATATAGATAATAGGTACATAATCTTTCAGATATGTTTTTATCTCATTGGGTTAAGAAAAAGTTCAGGTGGGTGTGATGTTCAAGGGAATTAAAAAGATTCTTGTTGGGGGCGAAAAAGAGGGTGAGATTCTCGAACTATTCAAGGAGCATATAGAGAAGCTCAGCGAAGCATCGGAAACTCTGAGGATAGCTATTGAGAGTGACGATGCATCCCTGAACTATGAAATATGTGAGCTTGAGAGAACAGGAGATATAATACGAAGGGAAATAGCCCTCAGACTTTATGAAGGGGCCTTTCTTCCGGGAATTAGAGGAAGTTTTTACAGGCTGGCTGAGCTGATTGATGAGTGTCTCGACATGGTTGAGGACACATCAGTCTATTTCAGCCTTATTCCCGGAATAAATCCGGAAATCAGGGATCTATGTGTGAGGGTTGCTGAGATAAACTGTAAAATGGTGGATTACCTTTACGAGGCTTTCAGCTCTCTCGAGACAGATGCTGACCTCTCAGATAAGACCATCAGGATAAGGGCAAAGGAACAGGAAGTTGACGGGTTGAAACATCAGATTAACAAAAAAATGGCAAAAGTTCCCGTAAACTCCTTCTGGGAAGGAATAAATCTGACAAATTTCGTAAACAGCCTAGTTGGAATAAGTGACAGGATAGAAGATGCAGCCGACATGATTCAGATACTGAATGTCAGTCTTAGGTAAAAAGGGTGAATATGAGTCTTAGGTAAAAAGGGGGATTAACCATTTTTGAACTGATTCCCTTCCTCGGTGCTGCATTCATAGCATTTAGCATAGGCTCGAATGACACATCCAACTCTTACGGAATCTCTATTGGATGTGGAGTTCTGAGCTTTAAAAGGGCACTTTACCTACTCGTCTTCCTCGTCTTCCTCGGGATGGTTCTTCAGGGACAGAATGTGATGAGGACGGTTGGAAAAGAACTCGTGAGTTTGAATGTTGAGATTGTCAGTATCTCGCTTTTAATCTCCTCAGTTGCAATAGTTTTCTCAAACTGGAGAAGGGTTCCGGTTTCAAGCCATCAGGCTATTGTCGCCAGTCTTGTTGGTTCTGGCCTTGCCTATGGTATGAGCGTGGACTATGGCACGCTTATGAAAATCGTCGAATCCTGGCTAATCTCACCACTTGGAGCTTTTTTCCTCTCAATTGTGATTTACAGGTTGATGGAAGTTACCCTTTCAAAGCTCCCTCCCCTCAAGGCAGAAGTTATCCTAAGATACCTGCTTCTGATGAGTGGGAGTGTCATTGCCTACAATACAGGAGCTAATGAGCTTGCGACAGCCTTAGGACCTGTCGTTTACTTCGGTCTTCTTACGCCGTTACAGGCTGCTATCATAGGAACAGCTCTTCTATGGACTGGTGCCTATCTTTTGAGTGGAAGGGTGGTTGAGGCTATTGGGAAAGGCATCACATCTCTCGATCCTTATTCTGGTTTTGCAGCCCAGTTTGGAGCTGGATTGAGCGTGCTGCTTTTCACAACACTGGGTATGCCTGTCTCAACAACCTATTGCATAATAGGAAGTATAACCGGTGTGGGTATGCTGAAAAGTACAAAAACAGCAAAATCGCCTTTTCTAAAGAATATTTTACTTAGCTGGATTATAACACCTGTGATAGCTCTCACTCTCGCTTTTTCCGTCTCAATTTTGCTCCTTTCATTCTAAATTTAACCTTGCTTTAGAGCAGATAGTTCTCAGCTGATGGCATGATTCTATTATAATTTCGGCTATGACTTTATTGTAGAGATGTAAAGAGAATTCAGGAGAACTCGAAAAAGGTTTATAATTCTCCAGTCTAAATTTACTCATGGAACATCCTATACTTCAGGTGGCTCTTGACCTCCTGGAGCTTAAAAGAGCTATTGAGATAGCTGGAGAAGCAATTGAAGGTGGTGCTGACTGGCTGGAAGTTGGAACACCTCTGATAAAAAGTGAAGGGATGAATGCCGTCAGGGAGTTGAAGAAGAGGTATCGAGACCACAAGATAGTTGCCGATATGAAAACAATAGATACAGGGGCAGTTGAGGTTGAAATGGCTGCGAAAAGTGGGGCAGACATCGTGATAATTCTGGCTGCAAGCGATAATCCAACCATTGAGGAGGCAATCAGGGCAGCAAGAAAATACGGCTCTGAGATTATGGTGGATATGATAAATGTTCCTGACCCGGTATCAAGGGCTAAGGAGCTTGAAGAACTGGGTGTAGATTACATAAACTGCCACATAGGTATAGATCAGCAGATGATGGGGATGGATCCGATAGAGCTTTTGAGCGAGATGGTAAATGCTGTCAGCATTCCCGTCGCAGGTGCAGGAGGTCTGAACGCGGAGAAAGCTGCGGTATGTGTTTCAAAAGGAGCGAAGATAGTTATTGTCGGAAGCAACATTGTGAAATCAAGAAATGTAACCGAGTCCGCCAGAAAAATCAGAGGAGCCATTGACGAGGCGTGGAAGAAGGGAATAATCGCTGAAAGGGATAGGAAAAGCGTGGAGGATGAAATAAGAGAGCTTTTCATGGAAGTATCAACACCGAACATAAGCGATGCCATGCACAGAGCAAAGGCGATGAGGGAAATCTATCCGATTAATCGAGGAAAGAAGATTGTCGGGAAAGCTATTACCGTGAACACAATGGATGGTGACTGGGCTAAAACTGTTGAAGCAATTGATGTTGCAGGTAAGGGAGATGTGCTCGTTATCAAATGCTCCGGGGATACTGCTGCAGTCTGGGGTGAGCTCGCTACTCGAAGCTGCATAAACAAGGGGATAGAAGGTGTGATTATTGATGGGGCTGTAAGGGATGTGGACGATATAAGGGATCTCGGGTATCCTTTGTTTGCAAAAAGGGAAGTACCAAACGCAGGAGAACCAAAGGGATTTGGAGAGATTAATGTTAAAATTATCTGTGGTGGTTTAGAGGTCAATCCCGGAGACTGGATTGTAGCAGACGACAACGGTGTTATGGTTGTTCCCAGACAGAGAGCTTATGAAATTGCCAGGAGGTCCTTAGAGGTTAAAAAGCATGAGGAGAGGATAAGAGGGGAGATTGAGGATAGAGGAAGGACTCTTGCAGATATAGTAGAACTTTACAAGTGGGAAAAGGTTCAGTAAAAATTTGGTAAAAATTGGCAGAGATTCAGTGGAAGGCTTAGGGTTTAGTCCTAAGGATTTATCTCCCTCTTGTTTTTCTGCTACTCTTCAAGCGACATCAGATTGAACATTACTCTTTCCACAATCTCCTGAGAGACGAGGGTATGTTCATTGCAGAGCCTGTTATTGCAGTTAAATCATAGCTTTACATAATTCAAAATACCACCTTCCTCAACCCAAGTTTACAATTGATATCTGATATAGCTATCGATAGAAGTCTCAGGCAAGGAGTCTAAGAAGTTCAACCACAGCATCAAAGGTATATTCATCCGGTATTTTGGCTGAAATACCATATTTTATGAGTTCGGAGAAAGTTGGTGGTCCTATTGCTATTGATTTATCCTCAAGACTTTTTTTTACTTCTTCTTCAAGACCAAGCTCCTCAGCCAAGGAGAAAAAGCTTCTTACCATCATTCTTGAGGAGAAAACAACATAGTCTAACTCCCCATTAACAATTTTCCTGATTAGCTCTTCCTGGTCTCTTCCGTGCTGGTATTCTATTCTGTAAAGAACACATTCGGTTACCGAGGCTATTTCACCGAGCTTCATAAGTATCGGATCGCCCCTATCACTCCTGAAAATTGTAACTCTTTTCCCCTTCAGCATCTCTCTGAATTCTTCATAAAGGGTTTTTGAGTCGAATTTTGATGGTATAAGGGGATTAAACCCATGTTTTTCAAAGATTTCAGAAGTTTTCGGGCCTATGCAGATTAAAGTAACATTCAGTCTTTTCAGCTCTTCAAGAGCTGTATCTATCAGGATTTTCGCTGAAGTCTGACTCGTTACAATCGCAAAATCAAAATTTTTATTAAGATATTTGAGCGGGTTTTCTACTCGTGTTAGTCTAAGAAAGGGGATGGAGATAACATTGAAACCTGCATCCCTGAATTTTTTTTCTGTTCTTTCAATGTACTCTGCAGGTCTCATTATTGCCACATTCACCTTCAGGCATATGACATAAGAGTTTTTATTACTTTTGTAACTTCTGTAGCTTTTACCATCTTTACTTTTATTGCTTCTGTAACTTCTGCAACTTCTGTAACCCAAATTTTTTATTTCCTGTCTCATCAGCCCTACCATGGATGACCGAATCTCACCTTTCAACTCTGCTGTTGAGGGTATCTTACTTTTTCTGAGAAATTTTCAGATTGTCATTCCGGTTTACCTGTTAATCTTTACAGGCTACATGTTGGTCATTGCAGCGATTCTAATGATAGTGCCAGCAGAAAAGATTGAGGAGTTTGGAAACTACAGCATCTCTGAACAGGAAAACATTCAGAGGGAAATTGCAGAAGAACTTGCCTCCTACTTCATAGCCGATATTGTAAGAACGGCATCAATTCTGCTTCTTTTCGGATTACTTGTTTTCGTTATACATGAATTTGACACCGCTGGACTCTGTGCCTCTTCCATTGAGATTTCTAAGACCGGGAAAGCCTCAATAGGATTTTTCTTTGAAAAAGGATTTCTCTACACGATGAAAATGGTCTTAATTGATCTAGTCGGAATTCTGATTGGCTTCGCCCTTATATCTCCGGTCATCGCTTTCAGCTACTTTGGCTTTCCATCCTTTGCCCTTGAATATCTTCTCTCGATTGTCCTAACAATCCTCATGCTTCTTCTAACTTTTGCCAGATTTCACATAATAAAATGGGATGCTTCACTCTTTGAGTCAATAGCAGTGGGAACGAGGATTCTCATAAGACATCCTCTGAGTGCTGGAGTCGTCTTTATTGTATGGTTTGTGATTTCACTCCCGATAGTATCCTCTTTTCTGCTTTTCCCACCCCTGATAGTGTTGTTCCCCGTGGTTATAGCACTCTTTTATGTTATGATGGGGAACCTTTACATGAAGCTCATAGTCTCAGAATTCAGTGATGTATCTGAATAGTTCTGATCTTCTTCTCAATTTTCTCCTTTTCAAATCTGTCGAGGCTTGATTGCTCAATCACCGAGCTTAAAAACTGAATTGTCTCATCATAAACTCCTGTATTGACAGGAAAGGGTACCCCATCCTTTCCACCTAAGGCGAAGGAGTACTTTGCCGGATCCTGTCTGTCATATTCGGAGTTGTATATGAGATCTGCAATTAGAGCAAGAGCCCTTACAGTTGCCTTTCCCATGCCCTCAATGAGGAGAAAATCCTCAAAGCTGTCAACATCAAGATCATATGCCCTCTCAACTGCATTCCAGTTGAGTCTTGCAGGAACAGCGAAATCAAAAATCACTCCCCCAAGTGTTGATTGGCCTCTGGGTATTTTTTTAACTGAGATGAGCTCCACATCTTTTTTCAAAGAATCTGGTGATTTTATGATGTCAAGAATCGTTTTTCTACACTCCTTACTTTTCTCAGAAACAAGATTGATCACATCCGCCTCCTTTCTCACCGATATTATTCCACTGTGGACATCACCGCTGAGTTCAACATCTCTCAGTTTTGACGGGGCGAAATGGTATCTTCTGGCAAGCTTTTTCTCGGCATTCATTCCCTGCTGAATTACTGTAAAGTAGTTTTCCGAGAATATAACAGCATGGTGATAGAGATCGTAGCCATCCTGAAGTGCATTGCCGTCTATTCTGGCTGAGAGTTTGCTGTTTCTCACAAGAAGCTCCACATCAACATCAAGCTCTTCAGCATACTTTTTTATATGTTCAGGTGTTTTTCTTGCTTGATTTCCCTTTCCACCAGCAATCCGTATGTTAAAATCAGAACAGTTCAAAACAGACTTTAACACACCTGTCATAACTGTTGTAACACCTGAGGAGTTCCAGTCAAAGCCAAGAACATTGGAAAATGACTGGAAAAAAATGGGATTTGAAATCCTCTGAAAGAATTCCTTTTCGCCGAATTCATCGATTATAACAGAGATTATTATTTTTGAGAGCTTTTTCATGCGATTAAGGAGCCAGAATGGAGCTTTCCCTCCGTGGAGGGGGAGATAGATAGACTGGGTTCGGAACATATGCATATTTCTCGCTTTACTGGCTTAAGACTTTTGGGTACCGTAAAAGTTATCTCCCCGTTGCTTGCAAGACCCCATGCGAAAGCATGGGGATACGAGGGGGAGGAGGGTGGGTAAATAACTTCATTTTCACGCCACTCGAAAATCAGAATAATGCCAGTAAAAAATATCGAAGAAGATGAAGCAAACCTTGCAAAAGACAATCAAAATACCAGTTTCACAAGCAATAACTCAGGAAAAGCTCAGCCAGCTCACCAACCTAACCGCTCGCTTAACATATGCAGTTCAACTGTTTCTTGATAGAATAATCGCAGACGACATAACAACAGTAAAGGATGCAGAGAAGTTCCGCAAGGAGATAGAGGCCATTACCAGCTTACCATCAGCTTATGCTCAGACATGCAGAGATAAAGCATTATGGATGTACAGATCTTACAAGAAACTTCACAGAGAGTGGCAGAAAGAGGTTGTTAAACTTGAACGAAAGATTGAGCGATGTATAGATAAGCATAAGCGTAGAAAGCTTGAACACAAACTATATCGATTGAAGAAGAGAGAACCATCCTTACCAACCATTATGGGTAAAATTCCTGTTGTGTTTGACTATCGTGTTGGCTCAATCGAGTTCTCTTATTCAGCTAAGGAGTTCAAGCTCTGGATGAGGATTTCAACGCTTGAGAAGGGTAAGAGAATTGACATCCCTCTTCACAGTTACTCTTATGCTGAAAAACACCTTAAAAGCTGGTCGATAAAATCCTTCCAGATTGTTTGGAGGAGCAAGCTTAACCGATATGAAGTTCATGTTGTGGTTGAAAAGGAGGTGGTAGTTAAGCCTGAAAGATTGGTGGGAATAGATTTGGGTTTAAAAAGGATAATAACTGCATACGAACAAGGAGGGGAGAACCGTGTTCTCCTCCTCTCAAAGGAAGAATGCAAAGAATTCTTCATTCGGATGAGAAGATTAAACAACAGAATAGGCAAACTGCAAAGATTGAGAAAACACAAAGTTCTAAAGAAACTAAAACACAGGAGAAGAAACTATGCAAGCGACTTCCGCAGAAAGCTTGCTGTTGAAATAGCCAAACATTTCTCTAACTCAATTGCTTTCATAGGTCTCCCTAAAAACATCAGAACAGATAAACACCACAAAGGTTCTGGACATCGTAAAAACAGAAAATGCATAAATCACTGGGCTTTCCGTGAATTTGCTGAAATTCTACAAACAGAGTTGATGGAGAATAACAACATAGCAATAATCGTTAATGAATGGCTGTCAACCAAAACCTGCTCTGAGTGTGGCTCAAAGAAGACAGAGATTAACGATAGACATTTCAGATGTTTGAATTGTGGTTACAAGGGAGATAGAGATGTTAATGCTGCCAAAAATATTCTGAAGAAGGGTTTGGAAAAGCTAAACAAAACTAAAGTGTCCCGTAAGGGGACGGGGGCTGTCGTGAACCAGTCCGAACTACCGATGATAGGGCTGAAGCCCTTGAAGGTAGAAGCTCCGTAAGGGCGGAGTAGTTCACAATGCAATCACTTCCGGGTGAGGAAGGCAAGATTATGGCTGATGAATTGAAAGAAGAGGTGGATGTAGAGATAATACCGGATTCCTTTGCTGGAAAGATCTTAAAACAGTGTGATTTTGCTGTTGCTGGATCTGATTCATTTAACCATGAAAGGTTCGTTAATAAAACAGGAACATTCATTCTTGCAGTACTCTGCGAATATCTCAGCAAACCATTCGTTGTAGCGTCATCATCCTACAAGTATGCTGATTCCCTCCTGACAGTAAGAAACATCTTTGAAATCACTCCGATGAACATGGTAAACTACTTCATCTGGGAAAAAGATGTGAAAGGTGTATGTGATGAACTTTTTGAAGAAATCAGAGAGCGTGTAGAGAATATCAATTTTCCGGAGGGAAACTATTTATAAATCAACAGCTGAATTTTCCCTGAATGGAGAAAATCCTTAACCTCGTGAAAGAGGGGGAAAGAGAAAATATAGAGTTTAAGGAGTTTCTTACAGATTTCCATCTCCATCCAGACCGCCTTCAGAGTTTAGCCTGTCAGATGAATCACAGGATACTGATGGGGAGAGGGAAAGCCATCTATGTTCTTGGTATCTCAGATTCTGGAGAGTTGAAGGGTATTTCAGAGTCCCAGTTTGAAGAAACTGTCAATGTTCTCAGAAAAGTTTCTGAAGAGATTGAAGCAAAAATAAGCTCCATTGAGAAGTATAAACTGGAAAATGGAGTGGTTGGTATAGCTGAAATAGTGAAATCCAGACCAAAGGAACACATCCTTGTTGGAACCGCTGGACATGTTGATCATGGAAAATCAACTCTTGTGGGATGTTTGATATCTGGTAAGCCAGACAATGGAGATGGAGCTACAAGCATATATCTCGATGTTCTCAAGCACGAGATTGAGAGGGGTTTGAGTGCTGATTTGAGCTATGCCGTTCTGAGCTTTGTTGATGGAAAAGCTGTGAAAATGAAAAATCCCCTCAACAAGAGTGAGAAGGCGCTGATGGTTGAGAAATCAGATAAGATAGTTTCCTTCATAGATACAGTGGGACATGAACCATGGCTCAGGACGACGATAAGGGGACTCTTAGGCCAGAGGATCGACTATGGACTTCTGGTAATTGCTGCGAATGATGGAATAATGAGAACAACTAAGGAGCATCTTGGAATTCTTCTGGCAATGGAGCTACCTGTAATCATCGCAATAACCAAAACAGACATGGTCGATGAGAGAAGGGTGAAAGAGGTTCTTGAACAGATTGCTCATATGCTCAGAGGAGTGGGGAGAATCCCCTATCATATTTCTAAGAAAGAGGATGCAGAGAGGGCAGCGAAGCTGTTATCCGAGAAGAATATAGTCGTTCCCGTGATTGAGACATCATCAGTTACTTTAAAAGGATATGATATTCTTGAGGAGGTTCTTTACAGGCTTCCGAAGAGAGGGTATTCCAGAGGGGACTTCCTGATGTATATAGACCGCCTTTACAGAGTCTCTGGAGTCGGTACTGTTGTGAGTGGTACAATAAAGACTGGAGAAATCAGATCGGGTGAGGAAGTTTACATAGGTCCCTTTCATGATGGATCTTTCAAAAAAGTAAGAGTTCAGAGCATTGAGATGCATTATTATAGAATTGAAAAAGCCTCAGATGGGGATATTGTGGGACTTGCTGTGAAGGGAGTGAGGGCAGAGGAGTTGAGGAGGGGGATGGTGGTTACAAAGAAGGAACCGAAGGCTGTTTATGAGTTCGTAGCTGATGTTTATGTTTTCAGCCATCCTACAAGAATAAAGAGGGGATATGAACCTGTCATCCATCTTGAAACAATCTCAGAAACAGTTGTTTTTGAAGATATGGACAGGGAGTACCTGAAAGCAGGGGATAGAGGGAAAGTAAGAATGAAATTCAAGTACAATCCCTACTATATCTTCAGGGGTCAAAAATTCATCTTTAGAGAGGGGAAGAGCAAGGGAATGGGAGAGATAAAGGAAGTTTTTGACTGAAAGCAGGAGTTCAACCTTCAAAAATCCTTTTCTCCATAACCTCTCCAAAAACCTCGTCAATCATTCTGTTCAGCTTTCTGTTCAGCATCACCCGGGGTGTGCACTGGCTGCATACTGGGATAAGCTCCTCATAATCTCTGTAAATCGTTTTTTTGTGAACTGCGATAAAATTAACACACTCAGGGCAAATCTCTCTCCCGCATAACCTGCATTTTCTCATTTTACGAGACTCAAAATATCTGCCACATTCCGGACATTGAGTTACTTCACACTCATTCATCTAATAACTTAGTCAGTGTCAAAATAGATATTGTTTTCCCATCTGTTTTCTGGTTATTTTTGAACCATTTTTTGAATTGTTTTTGAAAATCACAGAAATCCACAGAATTAGTCTGTGATATGCTTCCTGCCCTTAATTAGAGATCTCATCTCTCTTCCCATTTTTCTGGCTCTTTCTCGATCTATGAAAAAGTAAGCATAAAGTTCTGTCCTGAGAATTGTATCTTCAAAACCATCATCAATGGAGGCATCAATTATACTCTTTAGCTTTTCAAAATCCTCTTCAAAGTATATTCTGGCTATTTCTTTGATATTTTCAAAAATTTTATCTTCTGGAGGGTATTTTTTTTTATAAATCCAAATATGTCTGTTTGATCGGTTGTTTTCAGAACTCCCTCTATTTCTTTCTCTGATAGGGGTTTTATCCCGTACTTCCTCAGAACCTCTTCCCTCTTAACCTCTTCAGTTTCGGCAAATGTTATTCCCGGTTCAATTTCACTGTAGATTACCCTCATCTCAGGACTTTTGTTGATCAACCTTTCAACCTCTTCAGCAGATTTTGGATATATTTTGATCTGTGCCTCTGTGCTAAGGAACTTCAGCACAGGAGCACCTTTTATCCTCTCGACCCCTCTATTGAGCATGGCTGCCACGATCGTATCATCTTCAAGAAACAGAATTATCTCTTCATTACCCGCTCTTGCCTTAATCATTCCCGTGAAATTCTCAAGTTTGGATATAAAATTCAGCAGGTTTTCTCTCGTTTCCGTGGCTGGTGGTTTTGTCAAAATTGTTGTGTCAGGAAGAGTATGGTATGGTTCTCGTATGGTTTCCTTTTCAATCTTCTCCTCTCTGACGGGTTC
Source organism: Archaeoglobus sp. UBA234 (assembly GCA_002494625.1). Classification (GTDB taxonomy): domain Archaea; phylum Halobacteriota; class Archaeoglobi; order Archaeoglobales; family Archaeoglobaceae; genus Archaeoglobus_A. The sequence goes on along the minus strand of DACH01000010.1, from coordinate 1,888 downwards.
AATCAGATAAGATTCCTTAGGATTGAATTCATAGGCAAGCTTAATTTTTGAGTTATCGAGTTGAAAAACCTCATAGTTTGTTTTTTCAAGCTTAGCAATACTCATGAGTGCTTTTTCACCAAAAAACTCACTTTTAGTTATAACGTTTTCCAGTCCAGCGATTACGATCTCTCCATCTAAAAAAACAATCGTTCCTATGTGAAGTTCACCATTCCTTTTTCCTGCTATCTCAACATAACCACTGAACCCTTCATCCTTCAGTTTCTCTATCACGGCATCAAGTTCATCATGTCCAGAGTAGATTCTGAGTCCTCTAGGTACGGTTATTGGCATTATACTCACCATCTACTTACAAATTTCATTTGAAGATTTTTTTAATCATCTTACTTATAGATTAATAAGACATCTCAAAATAAAAGTGTTTCTAAATATTATGATAATTGTGATGTAAGTCTCTAAAAATGAGAACTACTTATAAAAAATCTCCACAATAATGTTGAGAACCTGAGCATTACCAGACTTTTGAAACCTGCTTCAATAATTACCTAAGAACGATTTCAAGTGAAATAATTCAAAAAAACCCTCTGTTCTACCTAAAAATTTATATAAGAGAAGAGTAAAAAACTCAATGGAAAAATAAATTGATGTATCTGTTCAGGGGGTGTATTGAATGGAATTGCCACTTGCACCGGTTGAGAGAATAATAAGAAATGCCGGCGCCCCAAGAGTAAGTGAAGATGCAAAAAAGGCGCTTGCAGAAGCTCTTGAGGAGTATGCACTCAAGGTGTCAAAGAAGGCTGTTGATCTCGCTGCCCATGCCGGCAGAAAGACTGTTAAGGCCGAAGATGTAAAGATGGCTGCAAAAGAGTTTTAACTCTTTTTTAAGGTTTTTTTATTTTTTGTAAGCTTTTTTTCATGCTTTCTTAATAATTAATTCTTGCATTATTTGACTAAATTTAAAGTTTTTGAAGTAAAGATTCTTTCAGGTTTTCCATTCAGCACATTATTTTTGGATTGCCCAAAGTGACTGAATCTTCCAACATACGAGAATTACATAGCTATGTTAGATTACTTACTTGCAATCCATTTTGAATGTCTTATAATATGTTTGATTGTAGTTTTTATGTTTTGAAGATGAAGGCTTTACAAGAAAGTGATAAGGATTGGTTTAGGAAGAAATATATCCAGTTTAGAATTACATTTTGATAATTTCAAGGAATTAATTATATACCTGTAAAAAAAATTTATATATTATGTGATTGAAATGTGACTAAGAAATTTAGAAAAAATGGGGGGATGGGGATGCCCTAAATACTGCGGAGGTGATGTTTGTGAGTTCTGAAGTTTTGGAGATGGAGCATATAGAATATAGCAAACACTGCCTTCAGCAAATAAGCTATGCATTGAAGGAGATAATTTCCGGAAACTGGGAGGTAAGGCTGGAGAAAACGAGAGATGACGAGTATGGAGAGATTTTTGAACTTATAAACACCATAGCTGCAGACTTTGGACAGATATTTAAAGAAGTTGCAAATACAATGAAAGAAACAGAAGAGATGGCTAAGGAAAGTATGGAAGCTATAGATCAACTTAATGCTGGTATGCAGCAGATCAGCTCAGCTTCACAACAAATAGCAAGTGGAGCAGAAAATCTATCAAAACTTGCCAACAACTCCCATGCTGTAGTGAAAGATACTATGAGCCTGTTTGAAAAGTTAAACACTGCTATAATTGAATCCAGCAGCTATGCCAACAATGCCCTTGAATATGCTGGCAAATCAAAGGAGAGTGGGGAGATTGCTCTGAACAAACTCAAAGAAATGATGGATGAAATAGAAGTCGCAGGAAACATCGTTGAGGAGTTAAATGAGGCTGTAAAGAATATTGG
>DACH01000016.1 GCA_002494625.1 Archaeoglobus sp. UBA234 | reverse complement strand
CCAATATTCTTTACAGCCTCATTGAGAGAGCTAACGATCTCTGCAGACTTTTCAATCTCATCAATCATGGTTGTAAGTCTTCGAAGTGCGTTCTCACCGAGAACTTTGGTCTTCTCAGCATCTTCCACAACTTCAGAGGCATAAATAGAAGATTCTGAAGCCGACTCATCGAGACTTCTGAATATCTCTTCAGCAGCTTTCAGATCAGAAGCTGAATTGTTAGCGAGTCTTGAAAGATTTTCAGAACCAGTTGCTATTTGCTGAGATGCTGAGGATATCTGTTGCATTCCAGCGTTCATTTGACTTACAGCCTCATTTGCTTCTTTAATCTGACTCGTGGCGTCCTTCATATCTCTGGCAAGTCCTTCAAGTATCTTGTATAATCTCTCCGCAAACTCATTGAAGACTTCGAAAGTTTCACCAAACTCATCATCTTTCAACTTTTCAAGTCTAACATCAAGATTTCCAGCTTGAAGCTCTTTAATTCCGTTGCTTAAAATCGTCAGACATTTACTAGTGTAAGCAAGCATTTCTTCTATCTCTTTCTCTTTCTCCTTGATCTCCGTTATATCGGTAATCAAATCAAGCACACCAATTATGTTACCATCTCTATCAGTAATCGGAACAGCTGAAATGAGGGCTGGAATATCTTTTTCAACTTTTGCAAGTCTCAGTACTGTTTCATGATTCATGATAGATTTACCCGATTCCATCACCATTTCGGCAGCAGTTTTCTTACCATCAGTTTTAATAAGATCATGGGGTGACAACCCAACTATTTCATTAGAGTGGTTGTAGCCTGCAAGTTTTGCGAGTTCATTGTTGGCATATCTTATCTTGCCTTCCCTATCTACGAACAGAACATATGCAGGATAGGGCATATCTCTGATGATTTTCTCTACGAAATCGAGAACTCTCTGAACCTCCATCTCCCTTTCCTTCAAATCAGTTATATCCTCGAGAGTTTCTACTGCTCCAGTAATCTCGCCATTTTCACCATATATTGGTGCTGCCGTGAATCTGAGGTATCTCTTCTTCCCGTTAATTGTGAACTCACCCTGTGCAAACAATGCACCACTTACGAGGTTTGATTTTTCCACATTAGGATATCTCTCGTGCGCATCATCTGGGTTTGTCATCACTATGTCTGCAAGGACAGGCCTTTCAGAATCGTAGAATGGTGCCCACTGTCTGTTTGTACCCACCATCTCCTCTGCATTTACCCCAGTTAAATCCTCTACAGCCTTATTCCAGTACCTTATTTTATGATCCTTATCCAGAACAAGTAATGGTACAGGAATCTTATTGATGAGTTCTTCCATTTCCTTCGCCTGACTATGTATTCTTGTGATGTCCGTGAACACTCCTAAGGAACCAGCAAGCTCTCCATCAATGAATAGCGGAACGCAGGAAACGAGTGCAAACATCTTCTTCCCATTTATGAGTTCTATTAGGACTTCTTTATTTAATATTGGTTCTGCAGTCTCTACAACGATTTCAGCTATAGTTTTCCCTTTAACAGCAAAAAGCTCTGAGGGTCTTTTACCTATTATGTCACTGACCTCGTCAAATCCTGCAAGTTTTGCCATTTCAGTGTTTGCATAGGCTATTCTACCCTCCTTATTGGTAAAAACAAAATATACTGGAGAGGGGATTTCCTTTGCAATTAATTCAATCAGTTTATAAGCCTGTTTTGCTGCTTTTTTCTCACGCTCAATCTCAATCTTTTTTTCCTCCAGGTTATGCCTTAGAGTCTCTATTTCCTTCTCTAGTTCTTTGATGATTTCGTCTTTCCTTTTAACATTACGTTTTTTAGGTCCGTTTTTGGCATCTTCCACTTCCAGCACTCTTTACCACCTCACTAAATAATTAATTTAATTTTAAGTATATAAGAATTTCTTGTAAAAAGATAATTACTAAAATGTAATTATAGGTTGAGATGTTACCTTCTAGATTGCTAAATGAGAGTGAAGAAAATGTTGAAAGACACAAACACCCAAATTAGAGTATAACACAAAGTCTTCTAAAAATCAATCCATATATATTTCAAACAGACTGTACAAAGCCTTAACGAGTCTGTGACCCCTATTGGTGAGTATATACGTATCTCCATCTTTTTCCACAGCCCCAATTTCCATCAGAGATTTCAAATGCCGATCGAGGATTCCAGGGTTTAATTTTGCCTTAAACATCAACTGAGAGAACCTTTGTGGATTTTTTTCAAGGCTTCTCAGAATTGAACTCATACCACTTCGAGATATCACTTTCAGCAATGCTTCAGATTGTTTCTCATACTCTACCTCGAGCATCATATCACCCCCATCATGATAACAATAACAATTATATTTAACTGTTACTATTTTACTTTTAATTACAATTCTGTAATTAAATTAAATAAAACTAAAACACTAATAACATAAGTAAGATATTAGAGATAACTTAATAAAAATTATTGATTAAAATAAGATAGTGCAATATTTTTTAATAGCTATAAATACCTATCAATCGAATTTGTAAGGCTCTTTTTTGTAATCGGTTTCTCCAATATATGAACGGCTCCAGCCTCAAGCATCTCATCTCCTTTATGCTTTCCGAAGGCAGTAATTCCAATAACCTTCGCGTTTTTATCAATACTTAAAATCTCTTTTGTAGCCTGAATTCCATCCATCACCGGCATCACTATATCCATAAGCACAACATCTGGTTCGAATGTCTTGTACTTTTCAACAGCCTCGAAACCATTTGTCGCAACCTCTACATGATACTCCGACAACATCAGTTTAAGCATTTCCACAACAGCAAAATCATCTTCGACGATCAGAACTCTTCCTTTACCAAACATCCTCTCTCACCCCTGCCACTATACTGTTCTTTTGGGTAATTCTACCACAAAAATTGCTCCACCTTCTGGGTTGTCTTCAACCCAAATCTTCCCAGAATGAAGCTCAACTATTTTCTTAGAAATCGCAAGACCGAGTCCGGTCCCTGTTATATCTGTTAAACCTCCCCTCTCGAATCTATCAAAAATTACTTCTTTACTCTCATCGTCCACGCCAGGACCGTAATCTATTACCCTTACTCTGATATACTCATCTGTTTCGATACAATCAATCCTAATTGTTTTGTCCCCACCAGCATACTTAATGGCATTTGATATCAGATTTGCAAAAACATCCTCAATTAGGTCATTCGCCATAATCTTCACATTCCTCTCTATGTTATTCTCAATTTTAATTGAAGGTTCTTCTGAGTTCAGTTTAAAATTGGTGATTAATTCATCAATTAACAGCCTGAGATCTATTTCTTTTTTCTCAAGTTCTTTTATATTTTCTACCTTAGAGAGTTTTTTCGCATTATCCATTATTTCTATCGCCTTTTTTAGTTGTTTTCTAATTTTTTCGAACATGGTTTTGTCATCATCACTGGTACTTTCAGAATCCATTAGATCGATGTAACCATACGCAACGCTGATAGGGTTTTTTAAGTCGTGTCGTATTATATCAAGAAAAAGTGTAAGCATCTTGTTTTTCTCTTCAAGTCTCGCCGCATACATTTCTATTTCTTTCTGGGCTTTCTTTCGCCTTTCTATAAAATAAGAAAGAGGCAAAGAGAGTGAACCTGTAACTCCAAGGATGATTGCATCAAAAAGTACAAAGTCCATAAGGATACTATTTCGTATTGAGTCTATCTTTTCCTTAGGTATGACACTGACCAATTTCCAGCTTAAATCGTTGGTGTTATTCTGAGAGATCAAATAACTATTATTCGGGAATTCAAGATTTTTCAGGTATCTACTTGCAGAGTGGAGTGGATAGATCGTCGTAAATGTAACCAGACCATCTTCTATATAGAACTGACCTGTTTCTTTGGTTTCTATGATATTCCACCCCTCAGAGAGATAATACATGATCTTACCATCATCAACTGTGTCCCAATCCTGATTTTTATTTTTTATAATGTGTATTCTCCCATTAGAATCTAAAAAAATGAACCGTCTATCGTCGCTACCAAATCTTTTTGCAAGGCTGGAAATCAGTTCGTCAACAGAATATTCAAGAGCTATAACATTTCTGTTATCCGAATCTGCTACAGAGGTTGCAAACCATATGACATGATGTCCATCGTTTTCATCAGCCGGAATAAAAAGCATATTCGTTCCTTCCTGTTTTAAAGCTTCGTCAATGAGGGATTTAATCATCGGTTCAATGAGATACTTTCTGTCCCGCAAATCTTCCTTTGAATGCCAACCTCCATCAGTTATGCTCAAAATCTGCCCTCCAGTTTCATTAAATAGAACAATTCTCTCATACTCTTCGTTCAGTTTGATTAACATATAAATTCTAAAAATCAAATCATTTCTCAACACATCATTATTCTTAATTTCTTTAAATACATTATTTTCAGAAAGAACAAATAAATCGATAGATGATGATGATAGACTACTGGAAATATACTCTTTCGCGTTTTCGACTCTTTCTCTTTCTGATGTTTCTAAGATACTCTTTTCTTCATTCCATTTTAAATAATATAATCCAGCTGATAATTCAAAAACTAAAATTGAAATTAATGTAAAGATCAGAAAAAACCATTTTACAACTGCTAATTTATCAACACTCTCTTTTTCAACCATATGTTACCCCTTTCAGGAGCTTTTGGCATATAGTCTGAGTGTTCCCAGTACCTCCTCAAGCTCTCTTTTTAATTCTTTTAGATCCAAATTTTCATTTCTTAAATCTCTCAATAAATCTAGTTTTTCTTCCTTTTTTACGGATATTTCCTTTTGCAAAGACGATAGCAACTCATCTTTGTCATCAAAGTCTACTTCAACTGTTTCCATTTCTAAGCCAAGATTATCATCAACAGATTCGTCATCCAGTTCTTCGTTCGAATCTTCAATGTTTGCAATATCAATACCAAAATCCAAATCATCTGTATCAACAACAACATCTGAATTCAAATTTTCTGCAGATTCGATTTCGTCACTGTACCTTTTAAGGTCATCAACTCTCTCTGCAGTTTCCATCTCACTTAACAGATTATCATCCACATTGAAAGTGTCCAATTTTTCTTCTAGTATTTTTTTAACTTCCGAATCATCTATTTCAACTTCTTTTTTCCTGTAACTCGGGCTTTCATTGACAACTTTTTCAAGTTTCTCATCAATCTCTTTTAATTTCTTTTCTTGCCTTGATTTAAAGAATCCAAATGGTGAAAATAAGCTAAAGCCTTTAAAACTCTTTGATCTCCCGAACAGTGTACCAAATCGAGCAAACTTACCCTTTAATCCACTCACATCTTTTTTTTCAGTTCCACTTTCTCTTTTCATCCTGAAACTGGCAAACCTATCAAAAATCCTATTTAAAAACTCAGTCTTTATTTTAGCTTTATTTGGAACTATTTTTTTGGATATATTAAATTCCAACTTTTTTTCCTGTTTAAACCTATCGTATATCGTCACAGCTCCAATCGTAACCCCTGCTATGACGATACCCACTACTAACGCCACATCCATTTTATGCACCTCCCTCTACAAAAGATGGGAATGAAAATGCCATATCAACTAACGGTGGGATAACTATCATCATAATTCCAGACAGTGTGAAAAGAATCGAGCCATAATACAGAGCCATATAATTTGCTCCCCCCTTAACGATCTTTGCAGCGAGAGTATTTGCTATAGTTACAAGAATTACTACCACTACTGTGTACTGAGCAAGCACATCCAACGGAACGCCTGAAAAAATTCCCAAATTCATCCCAGATATACCTCCTGGAATTTCCTCAAGTTTATCACCAGATATACTATATTCCGTGAAAAGCGATGTAATTAGCTCAGAAAAAATTGTCAGAATCTGGCTGATAAACATCAGAAGTGATACCATTGCCACGTGTAATGGAATAACGAGACTAATAAATCCCGAAGAAATTAAATCCCGCTTCTTTCTCAAGAGTACCAGCTCGAGATTTGATGAACTAACGATTTCTCCAATAGTATCGGCATCTCCTCCAAGATCTACAGCATCTACAAAAACACTAGTTAATTTATGAATCAGGTAGCTCCCACTTTCTCCAATGAACCTCTCCCAGCTCAAACGATGATCCAGACCCATTGACAATCTTTTGTAAAGTTGATAGCATAGTTCTTTGAGTTCTCCAAGATTTTTCTGGTCAATTTTTGTAAGTGCTTCTGCGATTGTGACCCCTGCTCCACTAACTATGGCGCCAAGACTTCTAATGAAGACAGTATAGCTCTCATCTCTTTTGCTTATTTTTATATCATCTTTTCTCCCAATCCATCCCACTGGAAACATGGTTAAACCCGCTGCAATCAAGCCCAGTCCCTTAAAATCCAGATCATTAAAAACAAATAAGTCAGGTTTAACAAAAACAGGTACAACGGTTATTGATAGTACAAAAATTGCTGAAAGTAAATAACTGACTGGCATCCATTTATACACAATTGTTTGCTCTCTCGATTTTATTTTCAAGTTATGCGTCTTGATGTCCTTGGGAACAGATTTAAACAAAAAACCAACTCCAAAAAGAGAGATCGCGAACACAAGACCAGCAACTGTGAATAAAGTCCGAGCAGGATCCCCGATATTATATATTATAACCGAAAGAAGGATTATTATTGATATCAAAGAAGTTGATACCATCAGAGCAGTATATGCATCTGACCACTTCTTCAAGGACTCAAGGCTTCTTTCAAACTCATCTTTTCTTATTGTCTTAAAAACTTTCCATTCCTTTTCCAAAAATTCTCTATCGGGTTCACCAGCAGATATGGCGTTTGAGAACCGATTGAACAATTTTTTTAAATTTTCATGTTTTATCTTTTTTGCTATGAGTTCACATGCTGTTGCATAATCATAATGCCATTTCTGCGCCAGATCTTTAACCTTTCTGAAATAAGTACTTGGAGCATATTCTTCCTTCTCAGAGGTCTTCTCAAAAATTTTATCTCTACTAATCTGGGCTGTTGAGATTGACGCCATATAAGTGAGAATAAAAAGCAGATCATTATCCAAATAAAGGCCTTCTTTAATTTTTCTGAGTCTTTCAAATAATCCGGGAGACTCCTTGAGTTTCTTCTCCTTTCTGTATTTCATAGCGAGGTTTTTGATGTTGGCTAATTCCATGTCTGACACCTAAAATTCTATTTTCAGCATGCCACTCTTTCTTATCTTGGCTAATGTGTTGAAAAAGTCGTAGAAATTAGTAATACCCTCCTCATGCAGTTTTTGAAGTATTTTTGCTCTCTTTTCAACTTCTTCATAGATTACCTTCTTCTTATTGGTTGGAATTCCAAGTCTTGTTGCAATTTTCTGCTCAAGCAAATAAGAGCTACCATATGCACCAAAAACAAAGGAATCCGTCACAGGGTCCCAGGAAAAAGCCTCAATGAAGGATACACCACCTTTTTGTGGGTTATATCCAACGATCTCATTAACACTCAATACCCTCCTCACTAACCGCCCATCAGGTCTTCTAACAGCGCTCTGAATCAGCACGAAATTCAGATTATCGATGTAGGTTTTAGGAACACTTATCGGCTCAGCCGTTAGCCTTTGAATTAGTTTTTCTACTGTTGCAGCATGAAATGTTGACATAACTGGATGTCCAGTTTGCATAGCCTGGAAGGCTATATTACCTTCAACACCTCTAATCTCACCAACAAGTATATAGTTTGGTCTCTGTCTTAGAGCTGCCTTTAACAAATCAAACATTGTTACATCTGATCCACTTCCTTCACCTAAGGATCCACCTCTCGTACTTCCTCGAGTTACCTCTCTTGTCCAGTTTTTATGTGGGACCTGTAGTTCGGGAGTGTCTTCTATTGAGACTATCTTCGCATCCGGAGATATAAAAGCAGTAATTGCATTCAGCGATGTGGTTTTACCACTCGCAGTTTCACCACATATAAATCCAGACATCCCCTCTGAAATCAACAACCATAGATACCCTGCAATCATGTAGTCCATAGCCCCGCTCTCAATGACCTGCAGAACACTGAAAGGAGTCTCATTGAACTTTCTGATTGTAAAATTACTACCGTTTTTGCTCACATCATTGCCAAAAACGATATTGATTCTCGAGCCATCAGGGAGGGTTGCATCAACTATCGGATCTTTATAAGTGATCGGCTTCCCAATTCTTTCAGCAAGTCTGATAATAAACTTATTCAAAGTTTCTTCCTCTCTAAATTCAATTATGCTCTTAAGACCCTTGAACACCTTGTGTTCAATAAATATAGGTCCTAAACCATTGCATGTGATATCTTCAATATGTTTATCCCTTATATATGGTTCGAGAACCCCCAACCCAACTTTATCCCTTATGATGGCATATTCCAGTGCCTTATACTGCTCTCTTGTGACATAAATATGATGCCCATTTTTACCATTATTTTTATTCCTCATAAAAAGTTTTAAAATACCCTCTTCATTTTCTATAAAATCATCGACTTTTCTTCCATTGGTTATCACACAGATTTCTTTCAGAGCTTCTTTGAGGATTCTTTCCTTCTCCTCTTTATCCTCAGGATCGAAGTCGATTTCTGTGAGGAAATCTACAAGCTTAACTTCTACCTCTTTAAGTAACAGATCAACTCCAGTTAAAAGAGTGGGTTCAATTGGAATGTAAAAATTCCTGACATCGTTTTTGTCCGTATAGATGTGAATATATATCTGATCACTTGCCTGATAAATCAAATTTGGATTCTCGATTTCACCATGTTTTTTCTCAAGCTTGGGAATAAACTTTGGAATACCAATTTTATCCATCGGAACAACATGCAGATATTCCAGCAAATGCATATTCCTTTCAACTTCTTTTTTCATCAGCTTTGGAAGTATTCTATATATACTACATGTTTTGAGATTTGAATGATCATGATCATCCATCTTTCTGGGTCTAAAAGGGAAATTGGCAACTATCCCACTTTTAAATCTGTTTTGCTCCATTCCTAAGTTCAGCTCATCAACGACCGTTGCCAATTTATTCACCTCATCGTTATTGTCATTATCATGTATAATATAAAGTTTTAGGTCTGAGCCTGAGATATCGGGATTATCTTTAACCCAAAACCAGGCTGGACTTCAAAGCTCACTATATTCCCCGTTGTTTTCTTGGCTCCTCTTATTTTAGATACCTCCAGCACACTCACATACCGGTCTCCAACCTGTTCTTTTTTCAAAAACAAATGACAATCACAGGCAGATCTTATCCTAACAAGAGTATCTTCTTTAAACGCATGCTGATGCAGTGTTATCATAATGGTCTTCCCCCTATCACACAGGTTCTTCAACCTAGTGAGAAATTCGAGTATATCATCTTCCTCTGAATATGTTGTAAACATTGTCAGAGAATCAATCATTATCACATTCTCTCTGATACTCTTTATATGGTCGGAAACGAGCGTGAGAATACTTTTCATCTGCTTAGGTGTCCAGTCAACCCCCTCAAGATGCACCGGAAACACTCGAAAATATCCCCACGCATAGAACTCTGAAACATCAAGGCTCAGACTTTCCATCTGCATTAATAGACTTTTGATTGTGTTCTCTGTGGAATAATATGCAATCTTATGTCCTTGCCTCAATCCTCCGTAAATGAATTGCTGACAGAGTACACTTTTACCAGTGTCATTCTCACCTTCTATAAGAGTCAGTGAGCCTAAGGGAATTCCTTCTCCAAGTTTTTTATCAATTTCGCTGTTTCCACTTGAAAGTATCGATTTTTTAATTTCCTCCTCTATATTATCGATCATTAATATCACCCCACATTGTATCTCTGGGTTGCAACCACCCCGTTAGGAGTGGAAACCCTTATTATGACACTCTCACCACTTTCAAAAGGAATACGAACTTCAATCTGTGCACTTTCAAAGGGATCAAGTATATTCGGGTTTATTGAATCGTTGGAAATACTATCAACAATCCAGTCTGAGCCATAACTCAAGTACAGAGTGGAGTTGTTTCTGACAACAACCACATCCCACAGCTCAAAATTGCTCAGTTTGGTATCTCCTGTATTTGCAACACTAAACCTCAGGTAGTTATTACCACTTACATTCCACAAAATGTTTTGAATCTCAATATTGGTTTTAATCTTCTTCAGAGTTAATTTTTGGAGATTTGAGAACCCACTGTGAGCTGATGTTATCAGATTATTCGTCTCCATTGCAAATGAGTATGCAACTACAAGGATGAGAGCTATGGAAACTACTGAGACTATCACCGTGTCCATCCCCATACCATCACCCTATACCGAGAAAATATCCGAGACAGAGAGGCCATTGTACAAAACGAGAGTTACCTTATACTCACCGCTTGGCAGTGAATCAAACTCAACTGTAACCTTTATAGTTTCTCCGGAGTCCCAGTATCCATCTCCATCCCCATTTTCAACTGTATAGTTCCATCTTGGATTGGATGTTCCTTCAAAAACTGCACGCCAGTAGTTTGAAGACGAATAAATAAAGACATCACTATTGTTGAAGTAACTCAGCGAAACCTTGGAAGAGCCTGTATTTTTTACCCAGAAATAAACGAAATTACCGTTTGTGGTTATGAATATTATATCCATATCGGTCTCAATTTTTTCTTCCATATTATTGGCTAAAGAGTTAAACGAGCTTGTCATCTTATGGATAGAGGGAAATACCGCATTAATCAAGGCTGCAACCGCCACAACACTTGCAATTACGAGCAATGATGTAGTTATCACCTCCCTCGCCATAATGACACCTATCTGCCATTATTAAGCAGAAGTTTCAAAACCTTAGAATCCAGGGATACATCCTCTGGATTTAAAATGTTATAGAGCTTATACAGATCTACAATTGCATTATCAAGGTTATTATCCCTATCCAGGAGTTCAATTATCTTTACAACTACTTCCTTAATCTCACCGGAGATATAACCAACCATTTCAAAAACTTCAACAAGCTCAACCAAGGTTTCTTTGGTGTATCTACCAAGCATTTCATTGCTCCACTCTATGATACTGTATAAAGCCAAAGGGTCAATCTGTTTTATTGGAATTACAAGCTTTTTCAGTTCTTGTAATGGCTGATCCTGGAATCTATCAGCCTTATTAACACCATAATTACTCTGACACATCTGATTATTAAATTCCGGAGTGAATTCTGGAACATTAAGTTTATCTTCCAGCATATTTTCTTCCTTCCCTTCATCGAGTTCACTTTCTTTTTCCATATCTTCATTATTTTTTTCTGGCTCAGAATATTCGGGTGGAATTATCTGCAGAGCCTGAACTTTACCGCTGCCAACACTTTCTGCAATGCTCTGAATACTCTGGAAGGGGTTCTCAATAATGTTTATAGTCTCCCTAATATCGAGGAGCAGTTTTTTTATGGAGCCTTTTATCTCGGTGATCTCCTCCTCAAGCCTATCTATTCTTGATTCTGGTGAGTCTTCATCAGCACTTGCTATTATGTCATCTATCATCGACTGATCGAGGTTCTCCATATTTTTACCTCCAAAAAAAATAAAATTAAAAAATTTTTAAAATCTTCAGTATAGGGTCATTACAGAGTCGATACTTGCAGGTACTGTCCTAACCACTGTAACAGAGGCACCCTGAGGTGGTTTGATTTCAACCTGGAATTTCTCATTTGCTGTAATATCTGTACTTGAACCCAAAGCCTCCTTTGTGACATTTATTTCAAGCTCAAATTTCTCGAATTTTTCCAGCAGATTGTCTGAGTCGCCACCATACTTATTCGCTACTTTGAAGTAACTTGAATCTGCCACACTGCCCAGTGTGAATGAATGGTGAGCATCGTCTGTTGTCACTGTAATCAGAGTCTTACTGATATCTACAGGATTTCCACCTGCTGTTAGCTGAATGAACACTCTTACTTTCTCTAACCTATTTGCTGTTGTGTTACCTTCACCGATTATATCACCAGAAAGTTCAATACTGCTGCTTGCCTGCTGAACTCCAGTATGCACAACTTCCTGGCTCTTCTGTGTGGTGAAGAAACCTGCTCCTAACATGACGTAACTGAAAACCGCTGCAACAACCACGAAGGCTATCAGAACGATTGCTGCTTCCAGTCCCGTGAATGCCCTTTCATCCCTTTTCAGTTTTTTCCACATTCTTTCACCTCGCGACTTTACACCTATTTTTCATATCTTCACTCCCACCACTATGGTCAACAGTTAATTTGATACATTATAAGTATATAAAATTTTTTTTATGTTTGGTAATTACCTTTTTCTAAGTTAAAATTATACTACCAAAATTTCAATTAAGTGATTTCTCCAACAGAATTTCATTTTTGAAAGCATATGACTCCAAATATTCACCATCCAGTAAGGTTAAATACTCAAATATTTCATTAAACTTAAATGAGGATATATAGAACAGGAATAAATGCTCTTGACGACCACTTGAATGGTGGCATTCCGGGTGGAAGTATTATTACGATATTTGAAGAGCCTGGAAGTGGAGGGGACATATTCACTTTCCATTTTGCACTTGAAGGTGTAAAAAACAGAGAGAATGTTCTTTACATCTCCACTGACGATACAATCGAAGAGACTAAAGAGTACTTCAACCTTTATTTCAGAAATCCAAAAAACCTGTTTGATAACCTTACAATTCTGAGTTTATTTTCCCCTCAAATAAGCGAGGGGATCGAATTCAAAGAAGATTTAAAGAGTTTTATCAGGAGAGTGATATACGATCCAATCAGCAGTTTACAAATTATACTCGAGAACGAGATGTTCGACAGAATAATTATAAACAACCTTATCTATTTCATTGAAAACTACGAGCTTCAAGATGTTTCAGATTTCCTGATAAAGCTTTCAAAATACTCAAAGAAAACAAATTCTGTCTTTCTCAACTTAATGACAAAGGGAATCTACGAGCAAAGCATAGAGAACAAGATAAAACACCACTCTACAGGAGTCTTTGAGCTCTCCACAAAGGAGATCGAAAACGAGATCCAGAGAAGGTTTAAAATACTAAAATTGAAAAAAGCTCTCGTCCCCAAGACCATAAAAAATTACGAGATCACAGAGAAAGGTATAAAAATGGACTCCCTTATAAAAATATAGTTCAACCCAAGAGATCTACCCTCATATCTAACAGGGCCCGTAGGGTAGCGGATATCCTGGAGGCCTTCGGAGCCTCAGACCCGGGTTCAACTCCCGGCGGGTCCGTTTTATAGTTAGTTTATAAGATACTATATATATTTTCTAACTAATTAAAAACCTATATATCCACTCAACCCAGAATATAAGCTATGATTTCTGAAAAAAAGTTGATAATGCTGGTATTAGCACTCACAGTAATATTAGCCGGCTGTATCGGAGATTACGGAGATAAACCTGATAGTATGACACCAACTCCTCAACCAACCCCTACCCCAGATAAAACCGAGAAAATTACAGAGAGCTTTGTTAATTTCTCCTCAGAGAAAGAACTCAGAGAATATATCCAGAGTTCAGAGATGTATGGAGGATGGATTGGTTTTCCGAGATTTGCTGGTGGTATAACCTTGGATATTGCTGTTGAGAAATCTGTTACATCTGTTCCTGCTCCAACGCCTGTGCCCACACCTGCGGCAACACCTTCTTACGCTCCAACTCCTGAAAGGGTCTCAACGACCACTGTACAGGTTGCAGGAATAGACGAACCAGATATAGTCAAGACTGATGGGAAGAAACTCTATCTCTCGAATTTCTGGATATATCCAATCAGATTCATTCCTGAAATAGAGAGGGGAACAAAGATAATCTCAGCTTTTCCACCAGAAGAGATGGAAGAACTCTATGGGGTTGATGAGAGCGGAAACCTGTTGTTTTATAAAGACACACTCGTTATATTCGGTTATGACAGAATAACAGCCTATAGAATCGCTGAAAAACCAGAAAAGTCATGGAAAATTGATTTAGACAGTAATTTTGTGTCTGCGAGGCTCTACAATGGAAAAATATACCTCATTACAAGAACCTGGATTGATTACTACGAACCATGCCCAATAAAACCTCTCTCAGTAAATGGAAAAAGTGTTGAGATAAAATGTACTGACATTTACCATCCCGCTGAGCCCGTCACGGCAGATATAACCTACAACGTAATGGTTATTAACCCTGAAACAGGAGAAATAGAAAAGAAGACCTCTTTTATTGGTTCTTCCGGCTATTCAGTTGTTTACATGTCAACCAATGCAATCTACATCACATACTACAGAACTCCCGACCAGGTTAAGCTCATGTATGGTTTTCTGAAAGAAAACACTGATCTTGTTTCAGAGGATGTCATAGAGCGAGTCGAAAAACTTCTCGATTACAACATCAGCAACAGGGCAAAGTCTGTGGAAATAAATGTAATAATCGAGCAGTACATCAACTCACTCGAGAAGGACGAAAGACTGAAGTTCGAAAACGAATTCTGGAACAGAATGATGGACTACGAGAAGAGGCACAAAAGAGAGTTCGAAAGAACACAGATAGTCAAAGTTTCTCTCGACTTAAAACCAGTTGCAGCTGGAGATATACCTGGTAGACTGCTTAACCAGTTCTCGATGGATGAGTATAATGGCTACCTGAGGGTTGCTACCACAGTGAGAGATACCAACGACCTATATGTGCTTGATGAGAGGTTAAAAATTGCTGGGAAAATAGAAGATTACGGAGAGAACGAAAGAATCTATGCAGTCAGATTCATAGGTGACAAGGGATACATAGTAACTTTCAAACAGACCGATCCCCTCTTTGTCGTTGATTTATCCAATCCTCAAAACCCTGAAATCAAAGGTGAACTCAAAATACCGGGCTTCTCCTCATACCTCCATCCAATCTCAGAAGATTTAATTCTTGGTATTGGGAAAGAGGGTGCAAATGTAAAGGTTTCACTGTTTGATGTCTCAGACCCATCAGATCCTAAGGAGGTTGACAAATACATTCTAAAGGAGTACTGGAGTGATGTTCTCAATACCCATCATGCCTTCCTGCTGGACTCAAAACATGAAGTTTTCTTCCTCCCTGGAGGGAGTGGAGGATACATATTCTCCTACACCAATGGAATAGAACTCGAGAAGGCAGTTGATATGCCTGCAGTGAGAGCACTCTACATAGATGATTTCATGTATATAATCGGAGAAAAAATAGTGGTCTTCGATGAGAACACCTGGGAAGTCGTGACTGAATTTGATTTAACCTGAAAATATTTATTAACATTTTTAGCTTGATTTAATTTTTTTATTATCTTTTAATCGCAAGATACTCTTTAACTATTTCATTTAGCCTTTTCCTTGTGATTGGTTTCGTGATAATATCCATTGCTCCAGCTTCAAGCATTTCATTTCCTCTTATTGGTGCAAAGGCTGTTATTGCCAGAATCTTTGCTTTTGGATCTTCCTTGAGGATATGTTTTGTTGCCTCAACTCCATCCATAACCGGCATCATTACATCCATTAGAATCAAATCAGGTTTGTGCTTTTTGAAAAGCTCCACTGCCGTCCTGCCATTATCTGCTTCTATCACCTGATAGTCAGAGAGCATTGACGCAAGAATACCTCTGAGGAGCTCATCATCATCAACCAAGAGAATCTTCGGTTTCATGCAGAATCACCAACTCATTCAAACTACTTTAATTTTTTCATTGTGGGTTATCAATGCAAATCCTGATTTTACGATATTCATTAACCTTTTTCTGCTCTGACTGGTATTAACAGGGATAAAACCGGAATCCGATTCTTTTACACCATCTTCGATAATTCCTCTAACTTTGACTCTGAAACATGAGTTTTCGTGAAGGTCAAGCTCATTTTTTAGAAACAGAACGAGTTCATCTACCTCCATTCCGTCCTCACGGGCAACATCCCTGAGTTTCTCATAACCTGCAAGAACGAACTCGAGAACATCCCTGTCATTGAGCATAAAGTGTGATTAAAAAAGTCAAATATAACACTTTTCTAACTCCCACATGATGATGGTTTTTCATCAGCCTCTTTTTTCCCTGAATATTTTTAGATGCTTTTCAAAAACCAAAGGGATTTCTTCTGGACTTTCGATTACATAAACTCCATCCATCTTCCTGAGCCTCTCAACATGCTCAACATCTTCTTTTCTCACCCTTACCCGAAGTAGTTTTCCATTTGGAAGCTTTGTCAGAACTTCTCCCACTTTATAGTCTGTTGGAAGTATATACAGCGGAACATAGGCTTTCAACCCCATAAGGGCAGAATTGGTCAGCAGTGTATCTGCAATGCCCAGTGAGATCTTGGCAGTTGTATTTGCAGTTGCAGGTGCGATAATCATGAACTCAAACTTCCCTGTCTGAAGCTGACCGGCAAGAAAGGGGGAATTGGAATTCCTCTCAACATAGACCTTTTCAAAGGATGATCTCAAATCATTGTAAATTCTGTAAAACTTCATCACCTGCTCTCCAGCCCTTGAAAGATAAGCCCTGATCTCAACATCGTTATTCTCAACACTGATTTTCTTCATAATTTCGAGTATATCTTCGATTCTATCTCCTGCTCCACTGATACCCCACACCACACGCATTTTCTCTGTCATTGATTAATAGTTCTATCCATCAGGATTTAAGTTTTTGTGATACTTAAGCTAAGGTTATCATTATTAAAATTGTTATTTATCAAACTGTTCCTTTGTTTTTCGACCGAAAACTTTATTAATGATGATGATGATGGTAAAAATTACTGTGATGATGGTGATGAGGATGGAGAGGTTTGTGATAGTTCAGACCCAGCTGTCGGATGAGACAATAAAAAAGTTAAAGGAGGTTACAGGTGAAAACACAGTTAAAGAGGCTCTTTCCAAAGCAATAATGCACTATATCGGGTGTGAACATGCAAAAGTCCATGTCGGAGAGGTCAAAAAGGCTAAAAGGAGAGGTGGAGGAAGATATCCCGTCTATCTTGCAAACCTTATAGCCCAAGCAAAGTCAGCAGGAAAACTCTAACGAAAATATTTTATTAACCATAATTAAAATAGAGCCAATGAAAAAAAATTCATTATTGCTTATATCAGACAGAGGAGCTGAAGGCTCTTTACTCCTACTCGATATTGCAACTTCAATTTCTGACATGGTAATCTGGGTGGCATCGGAACCACCAGATGTCATAAGCTCAATTTTGAACTCCTCCGGTGTTGAAGACAGAGTAAGTGTTCTTTCATTTGTTCAGAGCTCTAACTACAGACATGTAAATGTAAACAACCTGAGTGAAGTTGGTATTCTTATTTCCAAACTCAGTGAGGGAATGGAAGACTTTACAGTTTTGATGAGTGCAATTCCCGAACTCCTTTTGATTCATGGACTTGAAAAAACCTACATTTTTCTTGTCAATGTTATCGGAAAAACAACATCCCAGAACAGAAAATTCTTTGGCTCACTTATCCAGGGTGCACAGAGCGAGAGAGACGAAATTATGATCTCGAGGCTTTTCTCAATCATACTGAGATACCAGCGAAGCCTTGAAGGGGCAAACTGGAAAAGATACCTGATTCTGGAGACCCCCATAGAAACTGTGGATTACGATGTGGTAGAAGTCATTATGGATGGCAAACATATAACAATCCCACAAGATGTTAAAAATGCAATAATAAATGAATTTCAGAATTTAAGTGATTAATTCACTTCATCGTTTTTTCCTGAACTCAGGAATTCTTTTCTCAACGAATGCAGACATTCCCTCTTTCGCATCCTCAGAGGCGAAGGATAGAGCAAAGAGATCTCTCTCATAAGCCACTCCATCCCTGAGACTCATTTTGAACCCGCGATTAACCGCCTGTTTGACAAGCCCCACTGCTGTGGGTGATTTCTCAGCAATTGTTTTGGCAAGTTTGAGTACCTCCTCTTTGAGTTCTTCCTGTTTTACAACTCTGTTCACAAGTCCAAGCCTCTCTGCCTCCTGTGCAGATATTCTATTTCCAGTAAGGCATAGCTCCATTGCTTTTTTCCACCCTACAAGCCTTGCAAGCCTCTGTGTTCCACCTGCACCTGGAATTATACCGATGTTTATTTCTGGCTGTCCAAAAAAGGCATTTTCACTTGCCACAATCAGATCACATGCCATCGCCATCTCACATCCTCCACCAAGTGCAAAGCCATTTACCGCTGCAATAATCGGGACATCGATATCTTCGAATGCTTCAAGAGCCTTTCCGAGTCTTTCTATGATCTCTCTTGCTTCGAATGTTGAACTTCTCAGAAACATTTTTATATCTGCTCCGGCGCAAAAAGCCTTTCCCTCTCCAATTATAATAACAACCCTGATGTCTCTTTCATTTCTGACTTTTTCAACCAATTTTTCCAGCCCCTCAACAACATCCTCATTTATAGCATTGAGAGCTTCAGGTCTGTTGAGTTTAGCCCAGAGTATTCCGTTTTCCTTTTCAAATTCAACAGCAGCCATAATTGAAGGATATTCTGAACAATAATAAAATTTGCGATTTATCATTAAATTTATCATTCCAGAATTCTATTTTCCCAAGAATTCCTCAACTGCTCCAACAATTCTTGATTTTCTGAGGGGTTTTTCAAGAATTTTATCTGCACCAGCTTTTAAAATTTCCTCTTTTCTCCCAGCTGCAAAGGCTGTAAGAACGATGACCTTTGCTTCAGGATTTACCTCCTTAATCTTTTTAATAGCCTCGATTCCACTCATCCTTGGCATCCTGATATCCATTATTACAATATCTGGTTTCTCTCTTTTATAAACTTCAACTGCTTCAACCCCATCACGGGCATCAAAATATGTATGTCTGAGTCCAAGGAATATTTTGAGTATATCCCTAATAGCTTCCTCGTCATCAACAATCAGTATCCTTGCCAATCCACACCACCTGAAGGATTTCTTAGTTGGCTGACAAAAACAAAAACTTTTCTATTTATTTCTCTGTCTTCCAAGATTTCGGATACAGCCCTCTATCCATTATAACCCTATTTGTTTCAACCATGATTCCACTTTTCGCCTTTTGCATTTCATCAGAGGTTACAAGAGCTTTTCCCAGTGCAACAATCTCATTTTTCAGTGTAAAGATAGCTACAACATCTCCTGGATTTATATTCTCTTCTATATAGCATATTCCTCTTGCAGATAAATCTGCTCCGTGACATAGTGCGTCTACTGCAGTATCCTTTACAACTACTTTTTTGAGAGTCGCAACTGAAAGTTCCATGGGTTTTACTATCTCCCTCAGAAAAGTTTCATCTCCCGTTTCTTTAAATATTTTGAATGCATCTGAAAGCTCCTGAAGCGTAAATGTTGAGTTCTCATCAAAAACCCCTGTTCGAATTCTCCTCAACTCCTGCATGTGAGCTCCTGTTCCTATGACTTCTCCAATATCCGTGCATAACTTTCTTATATAAGTCCCAGCCTCAGTTTTCACCTTAAAAAGAACATCCCTTCCATCTATTTCAAGAATCTCAGAATAGTAAATTTCCCTTATTCTAATCCTCTTTTTGACAGCCGACTTCATTGGGGGTCTCTGAAATATTTTCCCCTTGAATAGGTTGAAAACTTCGTGAATTTTCTTCTCATCAACATCTCCATGGAGACGAAGAATGCCTACATACTCCTTACCCGAAGTCTGAAGAAATTTAACAAGTTTTGTGGCGTTTTCAATGAGAACAGGTAGAACTCCCGTCACTCTTGGATCAAGAGTGCCTGCATGACCGGTTTTGTTAACACCAAGAATTTTCCTCACCCATACCACAACTTCATGACTCGTTGGACCTGATGGCTTGTCTATGCAAACAACCCCATTCTTTATGTACTCCTCAATCGGACGATTAAAAGGATAAAAACCATAGCTTTCATCAGTAGAGGCTTCCTCCTTCGTAAGCATATTTCTTTTTTCTTTCATAAAATCCCTCGCAGACTACAGCTCACTGTCTAAGGCTGTAAGAATTATCTCGACAATCTTTTCAGGAGTGAAGAGCCCTGAGTTGATAATTAAATCATATATACTCCAGTCATCGATGTCTATATCATAGTATTTCCTGTATCTCTCTTTTTCTATTTTTTCTCTTAATTCAGTCTCCGCTTTAGCTACTTTAAAGGTTTTTCTCTCTCTGTCCGCAATTCTTCTGTATCTCACATCATCACTGGCAAAAATCAGGATTTTAAGAGTTGCATTATCCACCATCCAGCCTGAAAGTCTTCCCTCCACAACACACTCCCTTTTAGCATCTGCTTCCTGTTTCTGTGTTCTGTCTATAAGCATGTCTATTTCAGGATTAGAATCTGCATACCTTCCAAATTCGTCGAGAGTCATTCCCCTCTCTCTTGCAAGTTTTCTGAACATATCTCCAGCAGAGATGAGTGGTAGATTCAGCTTTTCAGCCAGAATGCGCGCAACAGTTGTTGTTCCACTACCTGGAGGACCTGAGATTGTTATCTTTAACCCGTCAATCTTTCCTGAATTTTGATCCTCTGATTTCCCCGCGCTCGCCATGTTATCTCCTTTATATGGGCTTAATAATTTTTAAAGCTATCTTTTTTAAAGTTTTCAACTTAAAAGCTACATTTTGGCAAGTTTTCGAATGATTTGCCCAACAGCGATTGAACAAAGTAAATACCAGACGATCCACCAGGGAAAGAAGAGAACAGGATCTGCAATGTGGATCTGCCCTGAAAATGGAACGGTAATTACCATATTCTCACTTTTTGTTAGTGCGTACAGCCACATAAAAATGGGGAGAGTGACTACCATTGTATAAAACATCGGCTTAAACTGCATCCCCATCATTTCACTCTGCATCTGCTGGATCTCCGCTTTCTGCTCTTCCATTTGTTTCAGCTTAAATTTGTTGTCCTGTTTTGTAGCCTCCATGTATTCTTTCTGGAATTCCATGACCTTTTTCTGTATCTCCTTGAGTTTCTTTGTATCCACGGTAAATTTCTGAATCAGAGTTGAATAGGATGCAGTTATTATTGCCAGTACAAGAATGACCTGATATACCGGAAGGGCTTCAGCCAGTGGATCGAGAAAAGGTGCTACGAGGTTTGCAAGTTCCTTTCTGAAACTATCGCTTATCAGTATGCCTACGAAGAAAACAATCCCAAGACTCAAAAAAAACCTTGAAATAAATCTCTTTGGCATGTCTTATCACTCCTCACCAAGGAATCTTCTGAGCATCGGGTGCATTTCTGTCATCTGCTCCTTTGCAAGATCTTCATAAAGTCTATAGGCGATACTCACAGCAAGGAGGAGTCCTGTTCCACTGACATTTCCGACAGTCCCAAGCATGTTGGCGATTAGTGTTAGAACGCCTATTGCTGCTCCACCGAGAACCGTTACCTTTGGAATATACCTGTTCAAAACCCTTAAGAGAGTCTGTGGATTCTTCCTGAACCCGGGAACCTGCATTCCACTTCTCGCAATCTGGTTTGCCACAGTTTTTGCATCCATTCCACTTGTCTGTACCCAGAATATTGCGAATAAAATACCACCTGCGACCAGAATTACAGCATCTACTATTAGATGTAGTCCTATTGCCCACACAGGGAGATCTGCGAAGTATGGATTCTGCTTTACAAGAGATGGTATCCAGTCATAGGGACTTCGTATAGGTGAGATGAAATACATCAAACCATTTATTGGCTTATTGTCTACATACTCGCCAAATATTGTTATCCCGTTGTTGTAAAGAATCATACCAAGAATCTGAAAGTTTGCCTGCAGCGCTCTCACGAAGATCATTGGCAGAACACTTGCATATATCAGTTTTATCGGAAACTTACCTCTGGCACCTCTGACAAGAGAATGGGCAAGCGGGATTTCAACTCTTGTACCCTCTGCAAAAACGACCAGAAAGATAATGATTATGGTCGTAATAAGGGCAAGAATACCTCCCTGCAACAATAGATAGCTCATCCCGGAGAAAGTAAGCAGTTGCTCTGCAGGAATGTTCTGTGCAATCCATATCCATCTTGGAAGTATCCCGGGAGGCATTTCCCCGGTTGGAGATATCCAGTTGAAAAGACCTATAATTATAGACTGAGATATTCCGGCAAGAATGAAAAGGGAAACTCCACTTCCTATACCCCACTTCGAGACGACTTCATCCATATAAACTATAAGCACACCACCTATGAAAAGCTGAAGAAATATCAATCCGCTCAAAAAGCCCGGAGAAACTCCAAGGGATGTTGCAATGTCAAGGTTAGGTTTAAGAAAACCTCCCAGGATTTGCGGAAGAGCTTCAACAACTATCATCACAAACACAAGGAATCTCTGGAAATCCTGATATACTGCTCT
This sequence comes from Archaeoglobus sp. UBA234, assembly GCA_002494625.1. Taxonomy (GTDB): domain Archaea; phylum Halobacteriota; class Archaeoglobi; order Archaeoglobales; family Archaeoglobaceae; genus Archaeoglobus_A. The sequence goes on along the minus strand of DACH01000016.1, from coordinate 110,984 downwards.
ATCCTCGGGATTCGTCAAGTCGAGCTTTATAATGCCAGCCCCTACAAGAAGCTGGAGGATAATTGAAGCTGTAACAATTGGGCCTATACCGAGAGTTAAAATCGAACCAGTTGCACCAGCAAAAAAGGCTCTGTACTGCTCAAAGAGATCTATTGAATCGGGAGATAGTCCAAAAACAGGGACACTTGCAAGGAAAAAGTAAAGAAGTAGAATTCCAACTGTCCACGAGAATTTTGACCTGAAAGGGACATGTCCTGTAGGCCTCTCTACACTCGGTATTCTCTCGAAATAAGGCTGTAAAGCTCTAAGCACATGATCAACCATTACTTTCACCTGTTACCTTCTTTTATGATCCGGATTTTTTACAGTTTTCAATCATTCCATCCCTTTAATCGTTCTTTTAGTTTTATGAGGTGTGTGAGGATTGGTATAAAAACCATTCTGTAAGGCTGAATCCAACCATTTCAGGAATAAAATATAGAGGATCAAACACTCTGCTCTACTGACCCCCCTGCTTCCTCTATTTTTCTCACCGCAAGAGATGTGGCATATTCTACTTTCACATTCATCTTCTTTGTAACAGTCCCACTTCCGAGAAGTTTGTAGTATCCAATTTCACCAAGATCAATCGAGAAAACACCCTCTTCAACCTCTGCCAGTCCCTGTTGTGAGAGTTTCTCAATTATAAAATCAAGGTCACCAACATTCAGCTCAGGTCTTGATTTCAAAAACTTGTAAGTATAGCTGTCAAGCTTCCCATCACTCCTCAAATCCCTCAGTGTCTCAATCAGGTCCTTTTTTAATTTGTACTCTGTTTTTATGTTTTCAGGTCTTCTGAATCCGTGCTTTCCTATCTCGTAGCCCTCCTTTATCGTCCTGATATATTTGTGTTTCAGAGAACCTGCATTTCCTGAGCCGCCTCTGTTACCTCTGCCCCTTCTGTTCTTGTGTGAACCTCCACCACAGGTTCTGCTTCCTCTGATTTTCTTCAATCTTTTCTTAGGCATTAAACCACCTCTAACAACTCATTACCTCATTTTATAGAGAAGGCTGTTTATGTTCTCACCTTGGTATCCCAGCTCTCCAAGCGGATAGTGCCACTTTATATTCTTCAAACCACCTCTGGGAGGGTGAAGTCTGAATACTGGCTTGATCTCAATGTCTGAGAGCTTTGCCTTTCCATCAAGTACTGCTTTTGCAAACTCTTCTATACCCATACCGGTCTTCTCTTTAACATATTCTTCAGTAACTCTTCTGTTTCCTGCGAGTCTTGCTCTTTTCCTTATAAGCTCAGCAAGTACCTCAGCATTAATTTCTCCATAGGCAACATAATCCTTTACTTTCTGAAGCATACCCATGTAAGATTCATTTTCAGGAATAAGGACGCAGTGATATTTCTTATGGAGCCTCAGCATTTTGAGTGTGTCTCTTATTCTCCTATGAATATCGTGCCTGCCTCTAAGCCTTACCACAGCATAGTACCTCATAACCCTCACCTCTTCATGTACATTGTTCTCTTCAAAGCTTCAAAGGTTGCCTTTGCAAAGTTTACAGTGGTTCTTGTGTTTCCTTTGGTGAATGTCCAAACATCACTCACTCCAGCAAGTTCAAGAACCTTTCTGGCGACATCTCCTGCCACAAGCCCGAGTCCTTTTGGACCAGGTATCAGCGTTACTCTAACACTTCCAGCACTTCCTGTAACCTTGAAGGGAATAGAGTGATCTCCTCCACATCCACACTCCCAAGAACCACAGCCTCTGTTTACTTTGAATATATTGAGTTTTGCATCTGTTATGGCTTTCTGAATTGCAGGAGCGACCTGTGAGGCTTTCCCGGTCCCTATACCCACATAACCGTCTCTATTACCAACAATAGCTGTAACCCTGAAATTGGTCCTTCTCCCGCTGTCTGTCATTCTCTGAACTAGATTTATTTCAAGAACCTCATCTTCAAGTTCCGGAAGGAGAACATCCACTATTTCAGGCTCTTTCAGAGGGAGTCCACTGGCAATTGCCTCATCAATTGATCTTATTTTCTCCTCTGCAACAAGCTTTCCGAGTCTCGTTTTTGGAACCCACTCCGTGACATTCATTCAACCATCTCCATTATCTTTGATTTTATCTCATCAACATGATCAGGAAGTTCCGAGGGTTTCAACCCTCTTTTCTCATATTCACTGAAACCTCCAGCCTTTTCATAATATTCTGCAATGTGTTCTCCTCGAATTCTTGAGTCATCTGGAAAGATGTCCTCAGAGTGTGGAACACTGAGTCCTGCATCAATTGCTCCTTTGAGTACTGCAAAAACTCTGGATCCTTTCGTTGGTGTTTTTAGTCCAATGTCAAAAACTGCCTCACTGATTCCCGCCTCAAGGGCTTTTTTACCAATCAGCAATCCTGTAAGATATGCTGCTGGTGTGTTGTTCAGGTCTCCCTTGTAACCAACTTTTTGGAGCATGATCGAATCAGCCGATGCAAGAATTCTGTCTCCTTTTGGAGTATATTCTGCTATCTGTGTTATTATTCTCCTATTTGTTATCCTGACAACCAGTCTCGGCTTTCTTGATACAAGAAGCTTCAATCTTTTTCTGTAATTTGTTTTACCTTCTCTTCTTCTTCTGTATGGAACCCTGTAACGCGGTCCTTTTGCCATTCAATCACCTCAGCTTTCATCCCCAATCATAAGTTTGTTAGATTCAATATATGATTCAAGATGTGAGACGCTCCTAAACTCTCCACCCTTTGCCTTTCTGTAAAGCATCCTGTAAACTCTCCTTTCAAGCTTTCCTGAGTCTCTAAGCTCTCTCAATCTTTTCCTGAGGGCTCTTATTTTCATTATCCATTTCCTCTTTCTCGGCATTCTTGCAGTTTTCCTGCCTTTTCTCCTTCCATGCCCTCTTCTTCTACCCTTTCTTCTCTGTATCGCCCTTACTCTCGCCCTACCTCTGCTGACCCCCTTAACAGGCTTTCTTTTGATCATTCCGTCTTCAATTAGGCTCCTGATGTCATCCTTTGTTACAGCCTCTGCAATGGTTTCAAGTTCATCAGGGTCCATCCAGACTGCATTTTCTCCACACTTCAATATTTCAGCTGCAAGTCTCCTCTGAAGTTTCAAATTCATGTTTTCACCTTTGAACTGGATTTAATATTCTGATTCCCATTTCTCTCGCTTTATCTTCAATCGCAAGTCTCTTCCTCAGTCCAACAGTTGATGCTATTCTAACTGCCTGAGTTGATGCATCTACCCCATCAAGCTCTTTTATGTTTCTTACAAGCACTTCCTGAAAACCACTGGGATGGTAACCTCTCACTTCTCTTGGAGAGCCAAAACCCACCATTACAGGCTTTTTACCTGCTATTCTCTTTCTCATTTTATTATCCATTCCTCTGGGTCTTCTCCAGCTTTTGTTTCTCAACCTGAGCTTTTTATGAGACTCATACCTTCTGAATTCAGGCTTTTTCAATTTCTGTCTGAACCTGACTCTTAGAAGTCTCCTTATTCCTTCCGAGAGCTCAGGTTTTGGTGTGATTTGAGCATCGTTTACATTCGTATTTCTTTCAGCATTTTCACTCATTCATGACACCCCTCAAGGCTTTTCCACAATGTAAATCCCATCCTGAAATATCCTCTGGTCAAGGTTCTTTATCCTCGTTGTCTGCTCAAGATTTGCAGCAGTCTGTCCGCACTCTTCCTTGTCTATACCAGATACTGTTATCTCATTACCCTCTACTCTTACCTGTGTTCTACCAACTATTTTCGATCTTCTGGGATATTTCTCTCCCAGAAAGTTCTCTATTATAACCTCATCTCCCTCCACCCTAACCTTTACAGGGAAATGAGCGTAAACAACCCTGAGCTTGTACTCAAATCCTTCAGATACTCCCTTTATCAGGTTTCTAATATGGGAAGCAAATGTTCCAACCATTGCCTTCATTCTGGTCTTTCTCTCGCTGGAATAAACTCTTATCTTCGAATCCTGCTTTTCGATCAAGATCCCTCTGAACTTTAACTTTCTTGTATTCTCACCTTTCGGACCCTTAGCTTTCAGAATATAGCCTGTAATATCGTCTCCCTCTACTGACACTTCTACACCTTCAGGAATTTCAACGACTCTCTCTTCAACCATCGCAACCACCTCAGTAGATGTAAGCAAGAAGAACTCCGCCGAGCCCCTTCTCTATTGCCTCTTTCTGCGACATTACACCCTCGACCGTTGACACCACCAGTATTCCAAAGTCCTTTCCCGGGAGAAATCTTGACTCAAATTTCTCGTACTCAGTATGCTTAACACTCATTCTGGGCCTTATAGCTCCACAGTCGTTGATTCTCTTCATCAGTGTAATTCGAAAAGCCCCTCCCTTGTTATCATCAATGTACTCAAATTCTTTTATATAACCATGCTCTTTGAGGACTCTGAGAACATTACCAACCAGTTTAGAGGCTGGTCTGACTTCGCAAACTTCATAACCTGCACTTTCTGCGTTCTTCAGAGCTATCATCGTGTTTGAAAGAGTATCGCTAAGACTCATAACCTTCACCTACCAGTACTTTTTAAATCCGAGTTCAGGGGCAATCTCTCTGAAACACTGTCTGCAGAGATAAAGACCGTATTTTCTAACCAAGCCAGCTTTTCTACCACATCTCCTGCATTCATTTGCCCCTCTGCCAAATATCTTACCGCTTCTCTCCATTTCACTCAACCTCCACCCCAAGGCTCTTCAAAAACTCAACAGTCTCGTCCTTCGTGATAAGATGATTTTTACCAATTTTTGCTCTGGCTATTCTTCTTCTCTTAACTCTGTACCCCCTTCTTCTCAGAGATACATTCACATCCATTCCGTAAATACCGACATCAGGGTCATACTCTACATCCGGCAGATCAATATGCTCATGAATTCCAAAGGAGAAATTTCCTGCATTCACCTGCTTCCTTTTGAGCCTGTTCTCAACAACCGTGAGCGCATCCCTGAGGAACTTATCTGCTTTCTCTCCTCTCAGAGTGACCTTTACTCCTATTGCTTCGCCCTTTCTGATTCCGAAGTTCTTTATTGTTTTCTCAGCATAAGTTGTTGTTGGTTTCTGTCCTGTTAGTTCTTCAAGGAGCTGAGAGGCTTTCTGCAACCTCTCACCACTTGTTCCAATACCCATATTTATGACAACTTTGTCTATCATGAGCTCTCTCATATCTGGCATGCTCTCACACTCCAAGGTCTATTACAGGCTCCTTTGCTTCCTTATCTCCAACAACGAAGATGTAATCTTCAATTGTTGTAATTTCTCTACTTCCTCCCTCAACAGTAACGAGATTGGGTGATGAGCCCCTCACAATCTTATAGTCTTTGATTCTACCTACTTCACCAGCATGTGTGCCACCAGTAATCATAACCAGCACACCTTCCTCAAATTTGAGATGATTGAGGATTTTTTTCTCAGGAATCTGAAGGACAATGCTATCCTTTGTAGAGTAATCATTGCTTGCTACTATGTTCGTTCCATCAAAGAGATTAAGCTGAACCTTTCCACCTTTCAGAAGGGCCTTTCCTGTTATTTTGTATATCTTCCTGTCAGCATCCTCCACCTCTTTTGGAATGTATCTCCCCCTCTCATCGAAAACAATTCTGTAGCTCTTCTCTATATCGGGAACGCTGACTACATCGAAGAGTCCAACAGGGAATTTGTAGTCCTTTCTGGGTTTCCCGTCAACCAGTATTTTTCCCGCTGAAATTATCCTTCTCGCTTCCCTTGCAGTATCTGCAAGTCCAAGGAAATCCCTGACAAGAACAAGAAGTGGCATGGCTCTCCCATCATGTGGACCTGGAGATATCTTAACCAGCCATTTATCTGTTTTTCTTGGAATTTTCAGTGTCTTTGGAGCAGATAATCTTTTCTGATGCATTTTTTCCACCTCATAATTTCATTATTTTTCCAGCTTTTTCTTTCTCACAGAATCTACCTCACCAAGACTGATTATCATCACATTTGAGGGATGTATGGGCACTGCAACTTCGGTTCCATCCACCTTGGTTGTTGTAACTCCATCCACTTTAATCAGTGCTTTTTTCAGGTCAACTTCAATTACTTTACCTTCAGAGCCCGCAAACTCTCCTCTCATCACCTTTACCTTGTCACCCTTTCTGACCCTCAATGTCCTTCTACCATATTTTTCTCTCAAATCCTTTGAAAGAGTTGCATTGAGCAATCTATGCCTTTCATGGAGTTTTGAAGTTTTGTAAAGCCATCTCCTCTGTTTTCTTGGTTGTTTTGACCTCGGAACCATCAAAATCACCTCATACTATGGCAGATGCAAGGGAACCAATCTTTGAAAACCTCTCTGCAGCTTCCCTTGCCACAGCACCCCTGATTTCACTTCCTTTGGGGTTACCATTTGGATCAGTAATCACAGCAGCATTATCTTCAAACTTCACTCTCATTCCATCCGGTCTCCTGAACTCTTTCCTCTGCCTTACAATCACAGCATAGTGAATCTGTTTTCTTATGTCGGGTGTACCCTTCTTGACACTAACCACAACTATGTCTCCCACACCAGCAGCCGGATATCTCCTTCTCACTCCCTTATATCCCTTAACGGATATAATTTCAAGCTCTCTTGCCCCGGTATTGTCAGTACAGATTAGCCTCGCTCCAGTCGGTAATGCTCTTGGAACTGTAGATTTTCTCGCCTTCATTCTTCCACCCCTGAGACCTTTTCAACGATTACAAATGACTTTGTCTTGCTTAGAGGTCTGCATTCAATTATAGTTACATTATCACCTTCTCTGGCATCGATGCACGGAGGATTGTGAGCGTGAATCTTGGAAATCTTCTTCAGGTATCTCTCGTACTTCGGGACATATCTGAGAAGTTCTTTCTCGATTACTGCAGATTTTTCATAGGTTTTCACCACTCTTCCTCTGAAAACCTGACCTCTTACAGGAAGTTTACCGTGGAACGGACAGTTCTCATCTTCACATTCCTTTTCAGGAGGTTTAACATCATAACCGATATCCCTCATTAAATCACCTTCTGCATTTTTCTCTCAAATTTCCTTTCTGTCTCTTAATCAGCATTATTCCTCTTTTAATTCTATCTTCAGGGCGGTATTCGATGAGATTGCCGCTCAATTTCAGTTTATGTCCTTTATACCACACACCAAATGTTCTACCATGCTTGGGGATCCTTTTCATCCCGTTTTCGGTTTGAATCACTAATGTTCTCATGGTCTCATCGACTATCTCTCCAGCTAGTCCAACCTCAAATCTATTTGGGCTTTCCATTACCTCACACCGAAGTCCTATCAGTTCATGTGCAATCACAAATCTCACCGAATCACCCTGTTCAGCTTTCAAACCCTGTAACCCTCCTCACCTAGGGAGAGTTTTATTCTTGCTATATCCTTTCTGATGGCTTTGACAATTCCAGGGTTCTCTATTGCGCCTCCTGACCTTATTAGAGTTCTCAGCCTCAGCAGTTCATTTTCAAGTTCTGTGAGCTTTCTTAGTTTCTCTTCTCTTGACATCTTTCTGATTTCTTCCATCTTCATTCAATCACTCTCCAGTTTCCTCTGTTTCAGTTTTTTCCTCACCAGCTTCTTTTGCTTCCACTTCATCAACCTTCTCAACATTATCCGCCTTCTCTGACTCCTGTACTTTTTCTTCATCTTTCTCCGTCGTTTCTTCTGGCTTGAGAACTTCTCTAACTTCGAATTCATCAGGAAGCTCTGCATCCGGTGGAATTATTCTCATCTTAACTCCGAGAACTCCAAGCTTTTTGATTGCAACATCGTATCCCGTTACTACCGCAGTGTTTGCTGGCTCTCCAGTGTGAACCATTGTTCCAGCGATGAATTTCTCAGTTCTTGCCCTTTCTCCGGTGAGTTTACCGCTTATCTCAATTTCACATCCCTTTGCTCCAGCCTCCATAATCCTGTAAAGGAATCTGTAGCCAGCTTTTCTGAAGTACCAGCCTCTCTCAAGGGCTCTAGCAAGCAGTGAAGCCATCAGCTTTGCATTGAATTCGGGTTTTTCGATTTCATCAACACTTACCTGTGGATTGTCGATTCCGAACTCTTTCAGCTTTTCTGTGAGTGTTCTGATTCTTCTTCCACCCTTTCCTATCACAAGCCCTGGCCTCTCAACGAACAGTGTTATCTGGGTGCCAAGGGGTGTTCTTGTTATATCTACTCCACCAAATCCGGCATTTCTGACTTCCTGAGCCATCCATTCTTTAACCCTGAGTTTTCTTACCCTGTCCTCAACAAACTTCCTTTCTACCGCCATTATCGCACCTCAGCAACAAATTCAACTGTTGTGAGCACCTTAAACTTTGGAGTTGCCCTCCCATAAGCTCTTGGCATGTATCTTTTGAGTACCCTACCTTTTTTTGCCTGTGCGTGTGTTATTATGAGCCTCTCTTTCTCTATTCCCTTGTAATCTGCGTTAGCTTCAAGGTTCTTCAATACCTTCAGAAGATGTTTTGCTGCTTTTTGAGGATATCTACCTGCATACCACTTTTCAAGTCTTTTATGTGGGACCTTCTTATCATGTTTCTTGAAGGGGACAGGTCTCCTGAGCTCTGCAACTTCTTCAAGGTATCTGATTGCTTGATCTATCTTCTTTCCCTTCAGTGCAGCACACAACTCGACTGCATGTTTGAAGCTTATGTCCATCTCATAACCCATCGCTTTCGCAGATTTTTCGCTTTCTGGCTCGTAAGCATAGCCAACCCTTGCCATTTTATCACCTTACTTGAGCGGAACAAACTTACTGCTTCTTGTTGCTCCAACTCCAGGACCACTGTGCTTGATAAATGTCCTAGTCTGAGCAAACTCTCCAAGTCTGTGTCCAATCATCTCAGGCTTAACCTCAACTCTCACGAAATCCTTTCCATTGTGAACCATTATCACTTTACCAACCATTTCCGGCAATACGATCATATCCCTGCAGTGTGTCTTAACAACATCCTTTTTCTTCAGCTTTCTGAGGAGTTTCTCCTCCTGCTCGGTAAAACCCCTCATTATTTTTCTTCTCTCTCTTGATGGCAGAAGCTGAGCAAACTGTTCCAGCGTCATATTCTTTATTTCATCGAGGGTGTACCCTCTGAATTTGAAATCCCTTGGTCTGATAACTTTGCTTTTTAGTGCCATTAATATCACCTCTTGGCTCCTGTTCTTCTTGCAGCAATACTACCAACTTTTCTACCTGGAGGAGCATTTCTGCTAACAGTTTTCGGTTTTCCGGTATGCTGATGTTTTCCACCACCAAAGGGATGATCAACAGCATTCATTGCAACTCCCCTCACCCTGGGCCACTTGGTTGCCTTACTCCTGTACCGGTAAAACTTCTTCCCTGCTTTGATGAAGGGCTTGTCTGTTCTACCTCCACCCGCAACAACTCCGATCATTGCTCTGCAGTTAGGGTTAAACCACTTCAGGGTTCCTGACGGCATCTGAACAAGGGTTCTTTTTTCCTCGTGGGAAACTACAAGAGCAAAGGTTCCACTTGCTCTTACAAACTTCCCTCCATCTCCGGGATTGGATTCTATGTTGCATACCGGAGTCCCTTCGGGTATGTTCCTGAGGTAAGTTATATTACCTGGCTTTACTCTGACACTCTCTCCCGCCTCAATTACATCTCCAGTCCCCATACCTTCTGTTGCTATAATGTATCTTTTCCCACCATCTGGAAGCATTACCTTAGCTATCGGGGCATTTCTTGCAGGATCATGCTCAATATCGATTACTTTTGCTGTAAGGCTCTGAGCAAAGATGTGTTTCAACTCAGCTTTATACCTGTGAGAGGGAGCCCTGTAAGTAGGAGTTCCTTTTCCCCTATTCTGAGATATTATTCTTTTACCCATTCAACCACCTCATCAGAATACTCCAAGTTTTGAAAGAACTTCTTCAGCCGAATAATCCGGCGTGAGCTTTATATATGCCTTCTTCTCACCCTTTGGAGTTATAAGGGTGTTAACTTTTTCCACCTTTACTTCAAATCTCTTCTCAATATCTCTCTTGATGTCTTCTTTCCTGGCTCTTTTGTCCACTATTGCAGTCAGAATGTTCTTTTCTACTTCGGTTGTTGTCTTTTCTGTGACAATAAAGCATTTTATCAGCATAACCATCCCTCCAGATAATCGATTGCTGATTTTGTCCAGACAGTGAGTCTACCTGGTTTTGCTCCTGGAGCGAGAAGCTCCACATTCAGATTCCTTACCTCAACAACATCGACACCCTCAAGGTTTCTAGTTGCTTTAAGCACATCAGAGTTCTTTCCCACCACTATCAGAAGGCTTTTCTTTGTTACATACCTCCTGCCTCTCATCTTACCTCTACCAGCCCTGTATCTTCTCCTCTTTTTGGCATACTCCACATCTCCATAAACACCAACAGCCTTCAGAGCCTCAACAACTTCCTTTGTTTTCCTTAGATTCTCAAAATCGTCAACCACAATTTTTGGAAGTTCACCGTCAAAAATGTGGGGTCTCTCAGAAACAAGAGCAGGATCAACTGTAGCTGAGATTGCTGAACAGAGAGCCTTTTTCATCTCTTTCCTGTTTATCTTCTCCTTCCAGACTTTCTGAACCTTGGGTGGATGTGGAGCTCTTCCCTTTACAGCCTGAGGGACTTTTGCTGCCCTCCTCCCCGTTTTAAGTCTCGGCACTCTTGCATAGCCATGTCCGGGTCCCCAGTTCTCAGCAGAGTAATCTATTCCAGCAAGAGGACTTGTGCCATAAGGCTGTCTTCTCCTGCTCTGAATTGCAAGAACTGCCCTCTTTATTATATCCGGTCTGTATTCTGACTCGAAAACGGGTGGAAGTTCGATTTCTTCAACAGCTTCTCCTTTGAGATCGTAAACCTTAGCCTTCACAAAAATCACCTGCCCTGTTTGGAAGTTTTACTTATGTAGGTTACATTCACACCCTCAAATGTGGCGGATGGAGCTCTGAGAGCATATCTGAACCTCACAAGTCTTTTAACCGGTCCGGGAACACTACCTGAAACGAGCACATAGTCTCCCCTGACCACTCCATAATGAAGGAATCCGCCGTTTGGTGTTATTTCATCTCCATTTTCGCCCATCTTTATTATTCTCTTGTTGAATTCAGTCCTCTGATGGAATCCCATCTGTCCAGCCTGGGGGACAGTCGGTCTGACATGGTGAGGATTCCACGGACCAAGATTACCCACTCTCCTGTGTTTACTGCTCCTTGCATGTTTGGCGTTGAGGGTTATAACTCCCCACCTCTTTACGGGTCCCTGAAAACCCTTGCCTTTGGTTATAGAAGTTACATCAATAACTGTCCCTTCCTCGAAGACTTCAAAAACCCTTATCTCTTTTCCAAGTTTCTCTTTCACATAATCAAAAGCTGTGGAACCACCACCAACCTTCTGCTCCATTATTTCAGGAACCTTTTTTGGAACACCCGTAACTGAGTAGGGCTGCGTATAGGTGAGCAATCTGAAGTGATCAACCTTATCGAGGTCCAGATCGTCCATGCTCTTTGTATTTTTGGGGAGGTTTATTTTCCTGCCGAGGTGTTCATCAAGCTCAGCTGTCCAGTACTCCCCCTCTATTTTGTATCCATATGGAGTTTTAGTATATGCTCTCACTGCAGCTACCTTGAGCGGGGGTGTTTCAAGAACTGTTACAGGCACAACAATTTCATCCCCATATGTAGGGGAATTCTTCCTATCATCCACCATCACAACATGTGTCATGCCAGCCTTATAGCCGGCAAAGCCGAGTACCTTGGCTTCGCTGTGTTCGGGCCAAGCCCTTATCCTTGGTATTATACTCTTCGCCCTCTTTCTTGGCGAAAATGCCATCGAACCTCTTCTCGGTCTGTGCTCTTTCATTCCATACCACCTTATCCAATTTTCACGATTTTAGGGATTAGCATTAAATTCTTTACACACATTTCTTATTGCAAGGGTTGCGATTATTGCTTCTTCCAGTCTGACTGTTGCAGTACCCTGCCCAGGGATTGTGTTTATTACCGGCACTTCCGTAGGGATTTTTAAGCCCTGTTTTTCTGCGATTTTCTGGACACCCTCATCAGGGCTTCCGAATATCAGGACTGTGCCCTCGCAAAGCTTTTCCCTTGCTACTGATATTCTCCTTCCGCTTCTGGATAGGATTACCGCCTCTTTCCTAAGGAGGTCTTTCAGTTTTACCTCCTCAACCCGGTAACCCCAGTAGGATTCCGGTTCTGCCTCTTCTACGACCAACGGTTTCTTCGAACAGACCCTGACGGTCACGCGGGCTCCCCTTCTCTTCTCAGACTTCAGGAGAGCCAGGGCGTCCAGTCCAATATCCACCCATGACGCTCCGTCAGGACCAACTCTTCTTACAACCCCATCCCTTAACTCACCGATTTTTAAATGTTTCGGGAGATGAGATGGAATTGCAAGAGGTGGCAGTGCTCCTGCAAACCTTAAAGATTTTTTCAGTGGAAATAAATGCCTCCTGAGATACTGAGGGGTCTCAAGGTACTCAAGGATTTCCCGTATGTATTCAGTCTCATCCCCTGCGGGGTCTTCATATATGTAGATTGTTTTAACCCTGAAAATTGCCGCTGATCTTGCTATCTGCCACACCTTATAAGCCTTCAGCTTTTCATCAGTTTCATTTAAGAGGGAAGAAGATGGAATCGCTATTGAAACCATAAAATAGAGATTCAGAGAGGAAATATATAGATATTCCTCGTTTTCATCAACATGCCACTCATTTTCGAATTAAAGCTGATAACACTAACTGCTCTTCCACATATTTCTTCTCTTCCATATTCTTTCAAATTCTTCTCTGCACTGCTCGTAATCCATCGAATAAACTTCCTCTGATACCCTCACCTCCTCTAAGAAGTGGGGAAACCTGTTATTGCTATCTGGCATCATCTCTTCAGGTGTTACCTTGGATATGTAAAGAAGGCTCCTTGCAGCTAAGGTTCTAAGCTCTTCCCCGCTTATATTCTCATTTCTGATGAAAATCTCTGTAAGAAGTGTTCCAGGATTTTTGATTGCCTCTACACCAAGCATTTCAGCTGCCTTTTTCTTAAGATTTATTTTTCTTACATAGTCCATATCCAGCATCCTGTCAAGAGATTCAGGAATCTGAGTATGAATCGAACCAGCTTCGATTAGAATCCTAACATCGGGCTCGTTTCCAGCATCACGAAGGGTATCAGCTATCGCATCAAGCCTCATTGAGTCTCTTACAACGAATCGTTCTGCATCAGCCCTTGAAAAATTAATCGTTGCCTCAATAAGCCTTTCAAAGTCTCCTGACATGAAAGCCTCCTGGTAGTCAATAAAAGCTCCAAAGGCTTTTTTCTCAGTCTGTCTTATTTTCTCAATTCTTTCATCCCTAATAAGCTCATCAAAAGACCCAGACTCGATTGATTGCTGAATTTTCTGAACCACTTCCAGATAAGGTTCAACCTGTAATATTCTTTTTCCCATGGAATGCAAATTCTTCAGAAGGTCTGCAAGAAAATATGTGTAGAGGGGAAAAGATGTATCAAGGCTTCTGACATAGCTTTCTAAGGTAATCTCACCTCTGAGAAGGCGAAAAAGGCTCTCATTTGGTGGCTCCTCGAGTATTATTATATCTGAAGCTAATGCTTCATCTCTTAAAAGTGGTATAAATTCAACCCTGTGAGATGTCAGAGCGATACATATCTCCATTTCTTCACCTTAAATTTATTGTTATCCTTTTCAGTCTTATATCTTTCCTTGCATATCTTCCAATCACTCACCAAACATTGCCAGATGTACTATTTCCATTATATCCATTACTTCCAGATCTGAATTTACCGTTTTCACTCCATCTTCAAGCATGTTGAGGCATACCGGACATGCTACCGCCAGTATATCTGCTCCAGTGGAAATTGCCTCCTTTACCCGCAACACATTGGGTCTGAGATCACCTTCACGCAGAAAATTTCCACTTCCACCCCCACAGCAAAAACTGTTCACCCTGTTCCTTGGCATCTCAACCAGTTCAATGTTATATATCGCCTCTATCACCTTCCTCGGAATTTCATAAATTCCATTGTATCTTCCAAGATAGCACGGGTCGTGAAAGGTAACCTTAGCCTCAACATCATAACTGAATTCAACACTGCCATTTTTTATCCCGTGGTATAGGAGTTCTATGGCAGTAATAGCGTCAACATCATAGTAATTCTTAAAGACATTGTAGCAGTGAGGAGAAGAGGTAATAACCTTGTTAATCCCATATTTTCTGAATAAAGACTCGTTTTCCTCCTTGAGTAGCTCGAACAAACCCTCTTCTCCTACCCCGAGGACATCATTCCCACAGCAACCTTCATCCTCTGTTACCGCAAAATCAAGTTCCATGCTCTGAAATATCTCTGCAGTTTTTTCAAATACCTGCCTGCTTCTGTGATCTGCACCAAAACATCCAATATACCACAGCCACTCAAAATCTTCCTCAATACTTTTTATCTCCTTATTTTTTTTAAGAAGAGAGATCCATGACCTCCTGTTATGATGTGGTTCTCCAAAAGGATTTCTGAATTTCTGAACCGAATTGAGCATATCTCTTATTTCGGGTGGAATCCTACCCAATTCAACGAATTTTTTCCTGTAATCAACTATCGCATCCTTCAGTGGTATTCCCCTCGGACACCTTATCTGGCAGGTCAGACAGGTCGTGCAGTCCCAGAGACTCTCCTCAGAGAGATTCTCCATCATGGTGTTCATGACGAGAATTCTCAGATTGAAAGATTCTCTGGAGACACATCCTGCTGAACATGTCCCGCATTGCATGCAGGAGGAGAGAGAATACTGAGACTCATTTCTGCTACTCATTTACCATCAAAGCAAGTTCAATCATGAGTTTATTAAATTTATGAGATTCTCCAGCTTCATGAGTTAAAGTTTTAAAAGTTCAGCAATCTTGGTGTTAAACCTATCCCGTATCTTGGTGTTAAACTTATCCCGCAACATCATCTCTTGCGTTCAGTTCGATAGATATCCAAGTGTACTTAGACCTTAAAGATAAAATATCCATCCACACAATTTGAAAGAGATGAGAAAATGTCCCATCTGCGGAAATGAAACTGAATACGAAATCTGTCCAGATTGCTATATGGAGAGAGAGGAAATTATTGAGTTCAAACCTTACCTCGAGGTTAAATACTGCCCAAAATGTGGGCGTTTTTACTCAAAAGGCTGGGTTGAGTCAGATCTCGAAGAGATCGTTCTTGATAAAGCAGCAGAGAATATGAAGCATGATCCGGCATTCAGAGTAAGAGCATTCGAACTGAAAGAACTGGGTGAGAATAATGGGATTGTTTTGTTGGAGGGCTCATTCCTGGGGAAAGATGTTGTCAGAGAGCTGCCATTCGAGTTAAGAAGAAAGGGAGAGGTCTGTGACAGATGTAGCAGATTTTATGGTGGATACTTCGAGTCAATTATCCAATTAAGAGCAGATGGGAGGGAACTGGAAAAAGATGAGATTTCCCGTGCTAAAGAGCTTGTTGATGAGGCTATCCAGAGGGAAAAGGATAATCCAGGAGCTTTTGTTTCAAAGGTTGAGGAAAGAAAAGAAGGGATCGATTTTTACATTGGAAGCAGAAACCTTGCGAAAAAAATTAGCAGACGAATAGAGGAGGAACTTGGTGGAAAGATAACAGAGAGCAAGAAGATCTCAGGCAGGAAGGATGGTAGAGATCTGTTCAGAACAACCTACTCTGTGAGATTGAAAGCCTACAGAAAGGGTGATGTGGTTAGAGATGGAGACAGGGTTTTGATTGTCACAAATCCAATAAAAGATAAGGGAGTTGATGCTTCTGGAAGATCATTCGCATTGAAAGAACCTGTTCTGATCAAAAGAAGAGAAGATCTCCAGCAGACTGTTGTCGTAGATGTTGATGAAAGTGTCATTGAAGTCCTGAGACCTGCAGACCAGAAACCAGTGCAGGCAGAAAAACATGCAGATATGAGGATAGGAGACACTGCAATCTATCTTGAAGAAAATGGAGCGGTCTATGTCTTCCCTATCTGGATAAAAGGTGATTATGGGCATGAGAAACAAATCAATAAAAAAAGCAATAAAAGTTCCAAAAGAGGAAGCTGAAACTGTAAGAAAAAGGGCTGAAGCTATAGGCGCAAAGGACAAGAGCAGGCTCATAACGGTTGAAGGAGACTATGTCCTGATTCCAATTCTCGAAGGCTATGAGAATGAGTTCGATTATGAAATAGTAGCTCAAAGAAACCCCCTTTTCGCAAGAGAGAAGGATATCGATGAGATACTGAAAAATATGATTCCAGATGAACTAAGAAGATTTATTCCAAAGTCATACAAGGTAATCGGTGAGGTGATACTCGTAAAATTGGCAAATGAGCTATCTGACTATGGCAGAGAGGTAGGGGAAGCGCTTCTGAGAATACATCCGAACTGCAAATCGGTCTGGAGAGATTCTGGAAAAGAAGACATGCTCAGAAAACCCAGACTTGAGTTCCTCGCTGGAGATGAGAGCTACACAGAAACTGTCAAACTTGAAAATGGCTGTTATTTCAAGCTCGATGTTAAAAAAGTGATGTTCAGCACCGGAAACCAGTTCGAGAAGATCAGAATCGCAAGGCTTGTCCAGGATGGAGAGGTTGTTGTAGACATGTTTGCCGGGATCGGTTATTTCTCCATTCCAGTTGCCAAGCTCTCAGGTGCTCGAAAAATCTATTCAATTGAGATAAACCCTGATTCATACTATTACCTGCTTGAGAACATCAGGCTCAATGAGGTGAGAAATATCGTGCCAGTGCTTGGAAATGCGATGCATGTAACTCCTGAGGGGATCGCTGATAGAGTTATTATGGGCCATGTTTTCTGCGAGAACTTCATAGAGGTGGCTATCAGAGCCCTCAGAGATAATGGGTATATTCACTATCATGAATCTGTTCCCCTTGCAGTGAAAGCCAGACCAATAAAAAGGTTGAAAGATGCTGCTAAAAAAGCAGGAAAGAAGATTGAGATTGAGAACTTCAGAAAGGTTAAGAACTACTCTCCAGGAGTTATCCATGTGGTTGTTGATGCTTATCTCAGCTGAGATAAGCTGAGATAAGATAAAATATTCTAATAATGGCAATACTAAACTAATCAAATCACTAAACCAACCAAAAAAACTAATTAAACAAAATTAAACAAAATCAACAGTAAAGGCATCACCATTCAGTACATTGGTGTCTGTTAGTCCGGACAGTGATTTCGTTACATTCCCTGCGGTAATTCTATATTCAGATGCCTTAACAGGATAGACTGTTTTCTGAGAATAGGGGACGATGAACTCATATACTCCATTCTCAACTTCTACAACCTGCTGATAGACGAAGGTTCTGTTCTGGTTAGTTGTAATATTTGCTTTCAAGATTACCTTCTCAATCCCTTCACCAACTCTACCTGTTATTTTAGCCCCTTTAACATACTCGAATACCTTAACATAACCGGTTGATTCTACAGGAACGAGATATCCCGTTTCCGGAGCATAAACTGTGTCATAAATGTACCTGTACAGCATTTCAATGGTAAGACCTGTTGTTGATTCAAAACCGCTTTCATAGACCATTCTGTAGTTTTTAAGCCCGCTACCATCCATTATATGGAACTTTGCTTCCATTGTTCTGAAGTAATTTTCACTCGGGATATTTATTACCGTCAGAACCTTTGAATTAGCAGGGATACCGAACTGAGAAATTGCTATACCAAGCTGACCCTGGGGTGTGACATAAACATACCCTGGACCACTGTAGTAAATTCTCCCTGCTTTATCCAGGTCCCCTTCAGCCCATACAGCCATTGCATAAAACTTCCCTGTAGCCATCTCAACATCGCTTATAACATATCTGACACCAAGCTTGTCTGCAATTGCATTTGCCTCACTTTCGTTATATGCGGTAAAGAAGGGGGCTGCACCCGGCACATTGTTATACTTGTTGCCTATACCCTGCTGGAATGGATTGGCATTGGGAATGCGATGAGCTACTGCTGTAATCCAGTGTCCATAATCCCACCAGCTCATCACACCATAGGTGCCTTCGGGATAGTAAGGATAGGGTTTGCCCATATCAGGTGTAGGCTGATACAGTTCATAGTAAAACTCCTCATACATCTCTTTCCCAGGCGTATTGTCTCGCATCCACACAAGAGCATCATACCACTGCTTGTTTATTCCTCCTGCAGAATATTTTGCCTGGAAGTTCACATCGGCAAGTGTCGGGTAAAATAGGATAACTGCTAAGAAAATCGCTGCTGCTGGTTTCATCAGTCCTATTTTCTTCAATCTGTTTTCCCCACTAAAAGCTCCAGAAATTAGTTCATAGAATTTCAGCCTTTCAAGAAGATAATCCAGCATAACGGCAGCAAATATAGCTGAGACTGCTCCAAAATAGTATGCAAATCTATTCTGTCCTGTCAAAGCAACGAGCATGGCAAAGCCCCACACCAAAACGAAAAGGTGGAGTGGATTTCTTTTTCTGATGAAAAGGTAGACTACATAAGCCATCCCCGGTATGGCAAAGAAGAAAGTCATACTGAAATGCCGCCATGCAGGAGCTAAGGTGAACTCCTCTCCTTGGATAAAGAAGGGTTGAACTTCTGCTACCGTTAATGCACCTCCTTTGGGCTGAACAACTCTCAATATTGCTTTAAGCATATTGAAAAAGTCTGGAGAGATTATGGAAACCGCTACAATAAACACAAGTGAAATAAGAATTATAATGGCTGGAAAAGCATACCGTGACTTATCTCCAAATTTACTCACAAAGACTTTATCCTCAGCAATTTCAATCAACCTGAAAACCAAAACAACCCCTGCTGCTGATAGAAGCACAAGCAGCTGAAATGGGTTATAATAAAGGGTTTCAAACCTCGGAAAAATAAAGGAAACGGGTAGATATATTATTGCTCCGATTAGATAAGCGATTATGGCGGTTGCAGATACAACCACGGTGTTTACTTCGATATGATGCTTTAGAAGATATGCCAAGAAAACAAAGGCGAGAATTACCAGTGCAATGATAAACCCGGGTGCCCATGTCAGGAGATACATTCCAAGGGCAATACCTGTAGCCAGCGGATATTTTATCATGCGAAGGTCTTTGAAATCTTTGATACTGGTGATGGAGTTCGCTTTAAGTTCTTTTATACTCACTGCAAATGCTGCTATTGTGCAGAGCTGCCAGAATGTTTCCCATATATGGTGATCGTTGAAGCTCAGGACACTCCTATGAAGCAACTGTCCTGGAATGAGAACAATAAGCAATGAAGCGAACAGTGCAGCATTTTTATTGAATATTCTGGAGGTTAAAACATACACCGGAAAAACGAGTAAAACTCCGCCCAGAACAGGAATGAAGCTTACAACCGATCTCATTGCCTCTGGAGTTCCCGCTCCAGCAAGTTTAGATACAATATAGCTGAGATAAACTACAAATGGACCAAAATGGGTATATGTACCATAAGGATAGTTCGTAAATGCATCATACCAAATCCTGTAGGGGAAGTTATGGTCAAGGGAATCAATAAGGCGGAAGTAATACCAAGGATCATTTCCACTCAGTCTTGCACCCTCCATCCATGATACGAATACCAAATCCCACGGATTCGAGATTCTTATATAAAGACCAAGAATTACCGAGAAAGCAAGTATTAACCAGTGCCAGTTTCTCAATTTCGATGACATTGGAGTTAGAACAAAGTGGTGAGATTTAAACTTTTTTATTCCGTTTCTCAATCCAGATTGAAAAGCCCGGAATAAAGGATATGTTTCCGATAGAGAATAAAAAGATACTAAAAAGATCATGACAGAATGCTATAGACTCTTTAGATTATACAGGTTAGATGCAGATGTGATAAATAAAATAGATAGAACGGATAAAATAGATGAGACATTCCAAAAAAAGATAAATAATGAGGGAAACAAAAACTCAAAAAAGAGGATGAGTCGATGAAAAAGAGAAAAATCGCCATTATCGGGCTCAGAGGAATACCAGGGAAATACGGTGGAACTGAGACTTTCATAGAGGAGCTGACTGATCGTCTGAAGGATGACTTTTTGTTTTATGTAATGCATGAGGACAGGAAATTCTACGAGGATTCTTTCAATGGTGTGATAAGGGTACACACCCCCTCTGTTGAAAGCAAAAGTACGAGCATTCCATCAATAAATGATTTCATTTCAACCCTCTACATTCTCGGAAAGCACAGGGATATAGATACTTTCCTTTTTCTGGGTCCCGATAGTTCTGTTGCAGCACTGATTGCCAGAATAGCCGGTAAAAAAATCATTCTGAACCCAGATGGAATAGAATGGAAAAGATTGTTGAAAAGGAGTTATTTTGCTCCATTTCACCTAATACCTATCTATCTCCTGACATTGCTATATATGTTTTTGATGGAGTTCCTCTCATGCAAAATTCCCGATGTTGTCGTGGCAGATTCCAATGGAATTATGGATCATTTAAAGAGGCATAAACCTAAAAAAACAGTATATATAGCATACGGAGCAAGAAGACTCATAAACGAGGTTTCAAAGGGTGATGAGGATCGAATTCTTGGAAAATACAATCTCAAACCTAAGGATTTTTACCTCACAGTTGCCAGAATAGTGGCTGAGAACAACATCCATCTTGAAATTGAAGGATTTAAGATGTCCAATTCTAACAAAAAGCTTATAATCGTAGGAAATTTCAACCCAAAGGACCCCTATAACAGTTATCTGACTGAGCTCAGAGAAATAAGAGAAGACATAATATTTCTCGACCCGATATATGACAAGGTGAAACTTGGGATACTGAGGAAAAACTGCTTTGCATACATTCATGCTTACGAAGTGGGAGGGACAAATCCATCACTGCTTGAGCAAATGCTGTTCAGAAGACCAATACTTGCTTATGATGTACCATTCCACAGGGAGGTGTTGCAGGAAGGAGGCATATATTTTAAAGATGCAAAGGATCTGGCGAGTAAAATTGAAATGCTTGAGAGGGGTGAATTTGACCTGAAAACTATAAAAAAGATGCAGATAAAGAGGATTAAGAGGCAATATAACTGGGGGAAGGTTGGAAAGGAATATGAAAGGGTATTCGAGCTTGTAAGGTGAAGTCCGTGAAAATTCTTATAGTAAATTATATGGAGACCACAGACCCGGGAGGAATCAATAAAGTCGTTTTCGAGACTGGGAGAGGACTATCTGAGATGGGACATGAGGTTACTGTTTTCAATCCCGCATGGGATAAGAAGAAAGAATATACTGAGGAAAAAATCGGTAAATTTAGGATTGTCAGAGGATCAGCGTATAACCATTATCTGTTCGGATTTAGTCTTGAAAATACTGGTATTGTAAAAAAAATTGTGGAGAGAATAAAGCCGGAGTTAGTCCATGTTCATGGTTATCACAATTTATTCTCTCCAACAACTATTCTTGGTCTGAAAAGGAGCTATAGAAAAACTCCAGTTATCTTCTCACCTCATCTCGATATTGCAAGAAGCACCATTGCAGGAATTTATTTGTGGAGTCTGTACAATTTTGTGATAGGAAAAAGGGTTTTTAAAGAAGTGGATTTTCTTATATCTCCTTCTAAATTCGAAGCGGACATCCTTAGATTCAATCATGGAGTTTCTCCTGATAGGATCGCCATCATTCCCCATGGTGTGGATTCAATCTGCAATGAATCGATTTCAAATCCTGCAGACATGGTAAGAATTATCTATACAGGATATCTGATAAGGAGAAAACGGGTTGATCTGATACTGCTTGCATTGCATAGCCTGATTTACGATCTCGGAGTAAAAAACGCACATCTTTTCATAATAGGTGATGGTCCCGAAAGGAGAAAACTGGGAGAACTTGCAAGAACTCTCAAAATAACTGAGAACATAACATGGAAATCGTTCTTACCCCACGGAGAACTTCTAAATGAGATAAGAAAGTCGAATGTTTTTTTGCTCCTTTCCGAATCTGAAGCTTATGGTATCAGTGTTGCGGAAGCTCTAGCGATGGGAATCCCGGCAATAGTATCAAAAAGAACCGCACTGAATGAGTTTCTGAGTGAACCCGGATGCTTTGGAGTGGACTTTCCACCAGATCCCAAAAAGGTTGCTGAACTGATTCTGAATATAGCAAAAAGTCATGTGAGAGTAGGACCTTTCAGTAAAAAGATAAGAAGATGGGATGAGGTTGTGAAGGATTATGAGGGTGTCTATGAAACAGTTCTGAGAGGGAAAAGACGATGAAAATCCTGATAGTTCCCAATTTCACTGGCTTAACACATCCTAAAACTGGTGGACAGAATAGAATACTCAATTTAGCTGTGGAATTGAAAAAACAGGGACATGAAATACAGGTTCTGGAGGAAAAAGACCATCTTAATGAAGCTGACACTCTTTTAGCCACCAATGTCTATATCTATAGCGATTTCAGAATTTTACGCAGAAAGTTTCCGGTGCTGAGAGATTTTAGTATAAGTTATATATGGAATATGACAAAACTAATCAAGAGTGGTGCTCCTGACATGCTCTACTTTTCGCACCCTTCAGGGGTTTTTATCACGTACCTCCTCAAAAAGATATTTTCAAAAGATTTTCTGATCTGGTATGATGCACATAATGTCGAATCATTTTTTGTGCGGGAAGTCATTAAAGACGTTCTTTCACCAATCGAAAGGATGATTTTGAAGAAATATATCAGAGTAATTGAAAATTTGGCTCTAAGATTATCAGATGTGGTCTCTGCAGTAAGTCATAAAGATAAAAAGATGTTTTTTGATGTATACGGTGGGTTAGAAAATATTGCAGTTATACCATCTGGATCGGAGGTTGGAGAATTAGGCGACTGCATGGATAGAAGGAAAGTAAATTCAGGAATCGTTGTAGTATTTCACGGTTCATACAGTCACCCCCCAAACAAGGAGGCAATAGAGATCATTAAAGATTACGTGTCGAAGGGTATAGAACTGAAAAATGTAATCTTTAGAGTAGGGGGCACAGGCGTACCTGAGTTTGAGGAAAAGAATTGCAAATCTGAAGGCTACATCAAAAATATGAAAGAATTCCTGTGTTCTGCTGATCTGGCAATTTTGCCTTTGAAAAGAGGGGGAGGTACAAAACTGAAGTTTTTTGATTATTTAGCATATGGTTTGCCGGTGGTTGCAACTGAGGTGGGTGCTGAAGGGATTGAATTGAAAAACAAGGTTCATGCAGTAGTCCTGAGAGGTGTGGATGAAAAATTTATAAAAGAGATTGAGAATCTGGTTCTGAATCCAAAAATAAGAAAGAAACTCGGATATAATGGAAAAAAATTACTTGAGAGAAAATATGAATGGAATGTTATTGGTTCTGCTTTAAGTCGTATTCTTGGAAACATCGAGTAATACTTCAATTCTTTAATATTCCCGCTGGAATAAACCACTCAGAACACCTTTCAGGTAGGAGTGGAAAGCATTTAAATTTCTGCGATACATCAGAAGTCTTCCGAGATTAAACCAGAATTCCCAGAGTAAAAAATAAAATAGATGAGCTCTTAACATTCCCGGGTAATTTTTTCGCAGGAAAAAGAATTTGTTTCGTGTGATATGATAGATGTAGAAGGGGCTGAGCATCCCCATACTTGATACAGCAATTTTGTGCCAGATCTTTGCATTGGGAACATATATAAGTTTGTAACCTTCTTTTTTCGCGCGGATACACAGATCAGTCTCTTCCCAGTAGCAAAAAAAGGATTCATCAAAGAATCCGACTCTCTCAATTACATCTTTTCTGATTAGCATGCATGAACCCTCAATTTTATCAACACTCATTGTTTTATCCCATTGCCCGTTATCTTCTTCATCCACCCCGTATCTTTTCTCGGATCCTTTCCACGGGATTAGATCTGCGCCTGTGAAGTTAATTATATTTGTTCTTCCGTTGCTGTCGTAGTAATATATCTTGGGACCAGCTATTCCAGTTTTTATGTCAGTTTCGACAGCTTTAATAAGTTCACTCAAAAAATTTGGATCGGTAACAATGTCGTTGTTAAGTAGCAGAACAAAATCAGGATTTAGAACGCTCAGGACAAATTTCATCCCTGTGTTGTTTCCTCCGGTAAAGCCGTAATTACCTCTGTTTTTTATTAGAATTAACCTTCTGTTTGGATCATATTTCTCGTAGAGCGGACGGTTGAACTTTCCAAGCTTTGACTCCCTCTCATCGATCTCAAAAACTTTAATTGGTTTATTTCTCGGGTTGTATTCGAAGAACCTAGAATTAACCTTTAATTTACCTTTGCAGTATTCTTTGATCTTTTTTATCGAATCATCTTCTGAACCATTATCGATAACTACGACATCATAATTTGGATAGGTGACCTGGTAAAGGGATTCCAAGCACTCTACAGTGTCTTTCCATCCGTTCCAGTTGAGGATTATGATTGATATTCTGGGTGAAGTCACTAATTTTGATCTAATTATGGTTTATATTATTCTTTCTGCAAAAATCATTTCAGCATTTTTCCGAAATTATTTACCGTTATTATTATTCTAATACCTTATTTTTCAGGACTGGGTATGGTCTAAAACAATACTTCTGAAAGATAGTTTTACATTTTAGTCGCTAAGGGCAATAATGCTGTTGTAGAACAGCCCATCTTCCATATTTCAGGACAATTCTTAAATATTAAACACCAAATAACCAAACATGTGAGTTTGTTGTAATTCCTGTACATCCGCAATGGGTGAAAATACATATGAGTGGGAATAAAATATATATAATAGGTGCTGGTGGATTTGCGAGAGAGGTATTGAATGTCTATATCGATTCGGGGAGGGAAAATGATGTACTCGGTTTTTTAGAAGAAAATTGTACGAGAGAAGGAGAGCTATTGAATGATAAACCGATTTACGATATATCTGTATTGGAAAATTCAGATAGGAAAAACATCAAACTCATTTGTGGGATCGGGACTCCATTAAGAAAAAAATTGATTGAGTACACGAAGAAACTTGGTTATGATTATGACACTATAATCCACCCCAATGTTGTGAAATCAAGATGGGTTGAAATCGGAGAAGGTTGTATAATCTGTGCAGGAAACATAATTACAACTCAGGTATCCATTGGTGACTTTACAATCATAAATCTGGACTGTACGATCGGACATGATGTAACCATCGGCAAATATACGAACATTTCTCCCGGAGTCAATGTATCTGGTAGAGTCTCCATCGGCGATGAATGTTTTATTGGTACGGGTGCTGCGGTAGTTCCAAATGTGAGTATAGGTAATAGGTGCTTTATCGGTGCAGGAGCAGTTGTAACAAAGGATATTCCAGACAATGTTCTGGCTGTTGGAGTTCCGGCGAAACCTATAAAAAAACTAACCGAGCATGATTGGAGAAGAATGATATGATTCAAGAAAAGTTAAGCAGAATTATACCTGAACCACTCAGACCGCTTGCAAGAGTGATGTATAATGGATTGATAAGTACTCGCAGATCAATAAATGATTTCAGAATTGGAAGAATTCAAACGAAATTGTTAAGACACAATTTTTCTCATGAAACCGAGAATTTAATTATTTTTCTAACCCCGGGACAAGATATTGTTAACGGCATGATATTGGCGATTTATCATCACTATCTCGGGACTAAAAATCTCGAAAGTATACATAATGCGGAAGTTCTCATGTGCACATTGCCAAAAGACCCATTATTGTTGAAATATACTAAATTCAACTTTCGGGATTATGTGTTCGGCTTTTCTCAGGTTTTATCCTATTTTGAAAATTTACAAAATCTGATTATTCATGTGACGATTGGTAATCTGCCTATATTTGTTGAGAACCTATCGAAAGAAGACATATTGAGACTTCAAAGAATACAAAATGTACATATAAATATTCTAATCCAACATATAGGAACTTTACAGAGTAATATCAGGCACATTGAGCATCTAAAAAAAATTGAATTGGGGAAATTAACAGCTACAACCGCTCATGAAGCATATACTACACTCGATCTGCGGAAAAAGTTAGGATTTCCTTTGCATAAACTTTCTACTTATGTCAGTCCAGAATTTTATGAGAGAAAAGAATATGATAAAAAAAGAGACTTGTTAACTGTATCTCCTGATTACCACTCGAAAAAGATGGAAATTTTGAATACAATCAAAAAACGATTTCCTCAGTTAAAAATAAGAATTATTAAAAATATATCGTATGAGGAGTACAAAAAACTGATCTCGGACGCCAAATGGGCAATAACCTTTGGTGAGGGATTGGATGGTTATTTCGTGGAGACTATCTTCAGTGGGGGTATAAGTTTTGCGACACATAATCCTGATTTCTTTACAGAAGATTTTAAAGCCCTTAGGACTGTATATGGAAGCTATGAAGAAATGGCTGAGAGGATATGTGAAGACATTGAGACTCTCGATAACGAAACATCTTACACAGAGTACCAAAATGAGCAATTTAAGTTGGCAAGTAAATATTACAACTATGAAAAGTATCTTAAAAATCTGGAATTATTCTACAAGGGGGTGTACACATACCCATGAAGGAGATAATAACTGTTACTAAACCGGATTTACCACCTCTTGAGAGGTATGTAAAATATCTTGAAATAATCTGGAAAAATAGGTGGCTAACGAACAATGGTGAACTCGTTCAACTATTCGAGAAAAAGTTAAGGGACTGCTTAGGGGTTAAAAATATTGCAGTTGTTTGTAATGGTACATTAGCCCTACATATTGCACTGAAAGTATTCGACCTCAAAGGAGAAGTTATTACAACACCATTTACATTTGCAGCAACCACAAATGCAATAATATGGGAAGGTTTATCACCAGTCTTCGCTGATATAGATCCAGAGACATTCAACATAGATCCAAGTGATGTGGAAAGGAAAGTAACAAAGGACACCAGTGCAATTCTTGCGGTTCATACATATGGCAATCCCTGTTATGTTGAGGAATTGGAAAAAATAGCAGAAGAATATAATCTAAAATTGATTTACGATGCTGCACATGCTTTTGGTGTTGAGTACAAGAATAAATCGGTACTTTGTTATGGGAATTTATCAACTCTGAGTTTTCATGCAACAAAAATTTTCCATACGATTGAAGGGGGGGCGGTTGTGGTTGATGATGATGCTCTTCACGAGAAGGTTGAGTTGCTGAGAAATCATGGGATCAAATCTGAAGAGGAGACGCTTCTCGTAGGCACAAATGCCAAAATGAATGAATTTCAGGCTGCCATGGGTCTCTGCAATCTGGAAGATATTGTTGATAGAATTCAGCGAAGAAAGATGATTTACGAGCTTTACAAAGAGAGGCTGAGCGAAATGTGTGTTGCTTTTCAGAAGATAATAGCCTCTAAATATAACTATGCATACATGCCAGTGTTGTTTGAACGCAGAGAGGAGAGAGATCGAGTTTATTCAGAACTTGCGAAAAATAATATCAAACCGAGGAAGTACTTCTACCCCCTAACACCAAATTTTGACTATTTCACGAAGAAAGGAGAAGATTATTGTATAAAATACAACCTAAAAAACGCTATAGATGTGTCCAATAGAGTGTTGTGTCTTCCACTGTATCCCGATCTGAACATAAGTACGATAGAAAAAATTATCGATATAATCAAAGATACTGTCAAGGGATAGGATGCAAAAGCTCCTGATTATCGGATTGGATGGAGCAACCTGGGATGTTTTAATGCCCTCGGTAATAGAAGATAAGCTACCTACACTGAAAAAATTAATCGAGAACGGAACGCACGGAATTGTGGAGTCAACCATACCTCCAGTAACCGGTGGAGCTTGGGTATCCTTGGCAACAGGAAAAACCCCCGGTAAAACAGGAATAATTGATTTTCTGAACAGAAAAGATGAATCGTACAATCTTTATCCGACAAACTCAGATGACTTTAAAAGGCACTCCTTCTGGGATTATCTAGGCAAATTAGGTAAAAAAATAGGGGTTTTTAATTACCCGATGTTGTTTCCACCATATAAAATCAACGGATTTATGGTTTCGGGATTGGGAGCATCACCAGAAGATGAGATATCATATCCCTCCTCTCTCAAACGGGAATTGGAACAGATAGCTGGAGAATACGAAATCTATATTGACTATCATGATGAAAAATATAATGACTTGGACATGTTTATTCAAGACCTCTATACATTTTTGAGCAAATTTGAAAAAGTTGTATATCACATTGTTCGAAGTAAAGAATGGGATGCTCTTTTTCTGGTTTTTTCGGTTACAGACTGGGTACAGCATATAATGTGGAAACATATCGACAGAAATCACCCGTTATATGATCCAAGAGTCTCTTCGAGATATAGGCAAGAATTTATTGAATTCTGGCGGAAAATAGATGCCATTCTTGGCGAACTCTTAAAGGAGATCGGGGATTATGCTCTAATTTTCCTCGTCTCAGATCACGGATTTGGATCAAATGATGAGGTATTTAATCTGGCTAAATGGCTTGAGATAAAAGGATATATGGTTAAAAAAACAAAATTCTGGGAGAATTTAAAGAAAATTCTCAATAAATTATTGCATGTGCTCTTACCGAGACGAATTAGAAGAATTATCCCATCTAAAGCCAGAGAAAAAGTTGGTGACGCATTGAGAACTGATCTTATCGATGAAATAGATTTCGAGAAAAGTAAGGCTTATTGCTTGGGTCACACGATACCTTTCGGTGCCATTTACATAAACGCGAAAAACAGTAAGGAGAGGGAAGAAATAAAATCTAAGCTATTGTATGATTTACAAAATATTGGCGAGGATATTAAAAAGGATGTAAAAATCCAGATATATGAGCCTGAGAAACTCTACAGTGGGGAGTACTGCAATCTATTGCCGGATATCGTGTTTACGATAGATGATTGGAGATGTGTTATAGTGGAGGATTTTACCAGACCATTATTTGAAGAGAAACCGTTTTCGACGAGGCATACAGGATCACATAGGTTAAATGGCATTTTCCTCGCATACGGATCTGGTATTAAGAGGGGCAACAAAATAAATGCAAAAATCTACGACATAGCTCCAACAATCCTTCACATCTTCGGCTTACCAATCCCGAACGACATGGATGGCAGAGTTCTGATGGAGATATTCGAATCTGACTCAGAATTCGTAAAAAGGGAACCTGTTTATGTAGATCCAAGCTATTACGAACGGAAAAGTGAAGAAGAAAAGCTAAAAGCTAAGATTAAAGAGTTAAAGCTAAAAGGCAAAATCTGAATAAACCTTCATTCTAATTAAGAGTTTTAGAACTGTGGGTGCTAAGTTAACCAGTCCATAGTGGAGTAGTTGATGTCAGCCCGATAGAGATTTAACATTTTGAAAATATCTGGCAAATGCGATAAGTGGGGTAAAATCACGGGAGGCTTACTATTGCTTGCCAAACCCTATTAGCCCTTATACATTTACAGTAGATTTATCTGCGGTTAAAAAATGAAGAAAAGAGTAAAAGGCCTGCATGTTATTAACTCGATTCTTAAAAACATTCCGAAATCTAAACGAACCTTCTTAATATCTTTTTTACTATTTCCATTTCAATCCCGAGTTTTCTTTCTACTGCAAGAAACAGTTCTACATCCTCCTTGTCAACACTCTTACTGAACAACACGAGGAGAAAGTAAACAATGAGAAAGACCACGAGGATTGGAATCGCAAACCATATGCTGGTTATTTCCAGATGGAGCATCTGAATCATAATCAGTAGAGCAAAACTGATCAACAAGGGCTTGATATAATTCAGGCTGAACGGATGTATCTTTGTTTTTCTGTATAATTTAGAGGATATCAATGTATTGCCAGCAATATACGAAACAGCAGTGGCTGTAGCAGCACCCTCCATCCCGTAGATGGGGATCAATAGAATGTTCAGGAGTATATTCAATCCAGTAACTACAATATTTGATACCAGAATGAAGTTGCTCTCGCCAGTGACTATCAAGCTTATGCCATTCATACCAACGAAACTGTGAAACATAAACCCAAGACTCAAAATTCTTAAAGCATTCCCCGCCCAGAGATATCGTTCACCGAAAAAGAAGCTTATGGTTGCCTCTGGAAAAAGAAACATTATGCTGAAAATTGGGAGTGTAAACAGGAATATCCATTTCGTCAGAATCTGGTAAGTTCTCCTCATCTCTGCAAGCTTCCCTCTTGCATACAGGCTTGATGCAACAGGCATATATATGTAGCCTGCGGAGTTTAGGAAAAGCGGAATCAATTGAGCCAGTGGAACTGCAGAATTATAAATACCAACAATTTCAGCATTTTTGAAGTAACCCAGCATCAGTGTATCTGCCCAAGTCACCAGAAATGTCAGAACCGAGGATATGAACAGTGGGAATGAAAAAACCACGAGCTTTTTTACCACTCCAAGATCGATATTGAGGGTGATTTTCAGGACATCGATTCTTAGAGAGTAAGAGAGTAATATGAGAGATGTTAGAGTTACCGCCAGAACATAGGCGTAGAAAATTGTGATGAACTGAGAACTCGTTGCGACGATAACTATAACCGAGGATAGAAAAAGGAAGGGATTGAGCAAATTCTGAAAGTATAACTGCTCTTTAACTCTCCCAAATCCTCTTGAGATGGCTATAATAACACCACTTATACTCATGAAGGGGAGGGCAATAGCCATCAACCTCAAAGAATAATCCAGACTCTCCTCATCAAAAATCTCTGCAATTTTTCCCACACCTAAGAACATGAGGGAGAATAAAGCAATACTGGTGAGCAAAACCAAAAAGAAGGAAGAAGATTTTATTTGCTCAACCTTTTTTCTATCTTTTTCCAGATTGTACGCTATCTCTCTCGGCAACCCTGCGGGAATGCCAACTGTTGCGATCACAACCGCAATGTTCAGGATTGTCAAAGATATGGCATAGATCCCGTAGTCTGAAGGGAGAAAATGTCTGGCTACAACCACTCTTGTGATAAAACCGAAAATTAATGAAATAATCGTTCCGAAAAATATTATTCCCGTTCCTCTCGCAATCCCCTGTAAAGCCCTGTTAACTTCATCCAAGACCCGTCACCATTCCTTTATTCAACTATATTCCTAACTCAATGCTCCCAACTCTTTAAGCTTTTTTGTATTGTCTATTAACTTTGCTTATTGACTCTTTATTATTGACTTTTCACCATACCCATTTATCAGATACCTGAACTGCCAAAATGTTTTGCTTGAAGATAAATAAAATCCTAAAATGAGGTTTTTCCTAAAGTAATAAAATTTCGATGACTATCACTATATCGACAACATTAAGTCTCTGATTTCCTTAGGTTATCCCCTGTTTGATCCCTCTGTACCCAAACCGATTGAAGATTACTTATGTGGTGGATAAAACCAGTCCCACGGCTTGTTACAGCGAGGATCATCTTTTCTACCATTTATCACCTTGGGCACTATCGTTTCATCGTTCCACGGTCTTCTCAGCTCATCTGGATTTTTGTAATCATAAAGCCTGTTCACAAAGTAGATGAGCATTGCTGGTTCAACCCCTACAGCCTTTATTCCATGCCAGTAGTGTCCGGGAATTCTCACAACCTGCAGGTTCTCACCCGTTGAAACTATCTCATTCAGCTCTTCTGTTTCATCATCATAGGCACATATTTTAAGAGCACCTTTCACAACAACAAAATAATCCACCTGTCCTCTCTCATGTTTATGCCAGGCTCTAACAATACCGGGATAGGTTATGGAAAGATTTGCCTGCACTATTTCATCCTTAAATATATCTTCCCAGTCTTTTCTCATTATCTCAGTGAAAAAGCCTCTTTCATCTGCAAATCTTTTTAGTGGTCTGATTTCTACACCATCAAGCAAGTTTACCACCTCCTTTTCAATCATTTCCAATTTCCAATTTCCAATTTCCAATTTCCAATTTCCAATTTCCAATTTCCAATTTCCAATTTCAACCTTAGTCTATTTCACATTACCAGATATCTGCCACCATAACAAAATTGTTTGTAGATAAAAGGCTTTGACGAGCCAGCGTGCATGGGAATAGAGGAAATTATAGACCTCATTCCCCTCCCTTACCTTACTTATCATGCCCGGAATATCAATATCAACCGGGCAGTTCTTTTTACACCTTCTGCACGAGAGACAGAGTCTGAGATCAGAGCTATTGCTGTAAAGAGCTGAATAGAGTGCGAATCTACCTCCTTTGAAGTCTTTACCATGGACACCGTATGCAGGGCAATTTATAACACAGTTTCCACATCCAATGCAGTGGAAAAGTTCTTTAAAGCCATTCTCCATCAAGTACTTTCTTCCATTATCCAGTAATATTACAACTGCTTCTTTGGGCTCGTGCACTCCTGTATAGAGTTTTTTCTCTATATCTGCTGTTTTGCTTACTCCACTGATTATTTCCATGAACGAAGGTACAGGATTGCCTGTTGCATAGAAAGTCTGAATCTTAGCCGAATTTACCGCCTCTTCCAGATTTGGATAGAACTTATCTATTCCAGCAACAATAATGATTTTTTCAGTCCTCCGGATTATTTCAAATATGTTCCCTTCGTTGTGCAGGATTAAAACTGAACCTTCTCCAGTTATTGCATTTGCACCTGTGATTCCGACTCTCGCCTTTTCTATGGACTTTTTTATGTCCTCCAGCAGAAACTCAATTATACTGTAAGGATCCGGTTTCAAATCACTTTTAAATTTTTTAAGTTCATTAAATATCTGATTGACTGAAACATGAGATGCTGGCCCTGTCGGATGGGAGGGATCTTCTTCAAGCAATTGTATCAGCCTGTCACCTATATCAGTCTCCACCACCTCTATACCCCTACGAAGAAGTTCCTGTGTGAGGTTGATCTCCTTGGTAAGGTTTGACTTCGATTTCACAATCAGTTTCTCATCCCCTATTTCCTCGAGAATTAACTCCAACGCTTTGCTTCCATCCTCTGCAAATCTTACAGTAAAGCCATTATTCATCAGATTCTCTACAGCAGCATTCATCAATTCTGAATCTCCGACATACTCTTCTCTTACCTTTTTTAATCTTTTAAGCCTCTCTTCAAAATCAGGAATTCTGGAGATATTTTTGAGCTGCCTCTCCTTTACTGTTTTAAAAACTCTGTTCATCGCCATCAGTTTTCGCACTTCTGAAGAATTCATATGTGACCCTTCTCTTTAAGATACGAACCCAAAGCATCTTTCCAGTGCCTCATCTCAACACCAGACTTTTTTATCTTTCCAATATTTAAAGAAGAATTTTTTGGTCTTTTTGCCTTGGTTGGGTATTCCGAAGAAGTTATCGGTTTAAGATTTGCATCAATTCCTGCTAAATCAAAAATTGTTCTTGCGAATTCATACCATGAACAATAACCGTCATTGGTGATGTGGTAAATCCCATACTCCAGATTCTTTCTGAGTATTTCTTTGATGGCTTCAGCAACATCCTTTGTATAGGTGGGAGACATTACAATGTCATCCACAACCTTTAACTCCACTCCCTCTTTCGCCTTCTGAATCATTGTTTCAACAAAGTTACCCCCTTTCCCTCTTGCTCCAGCTTTTCCGTAGAGGCTGGAAACTCTCAAAATGTAGAATTTTCCGGAAATATTTTTTGTGAAAATCTCTCCCGCATACTTGCTAACACCATATACATTTATGGGATTTGGCATATCACTTTCTGTATATGGCTCGCCTTTTTCCCCATCAAATACATAGTCTGTGCTGATATAGATGTTAACTGCTCCTATTTTCTCGCATACGAGAGCAACATTCCTTGCCCCAATTGCATTAACGGAAAAAGTTTTTTCGGGATTGTCTTCGCATTCATCAGTTTTGTGATAAGCTGCGGTATTAACCACCACATCAGGGTTTATATCTTCCAGAATTCCACAACTCGTGTACTCTGATACCTCAATTTCACTGTGAGTAAGCGGTACAACAGAATAACTTTCTTCAAGCACCTTCAGAATGTCACTTCCCAGCTGTCCGATACCAATAACTGCAATCTTCAAGTTCCCACCTCAGAGTATTATACCATTCATCTCAACTTCCCTCACAATCTTCTGGGCTTCCAGAAGGTACTTGTACCACTCCACAGTCCTCGTTTTGATGTTATCTGTTATTTTTCCAGAAACAAGTGCGTCATAAACCTCTTTCGCTCCTTCTTTTGGAGTGTATGATGCTCTGAATCCCAGCTTATCGTGAATTTTACTGAAATCAACCCTGTAGGATCTCTTATCTGGTGAGCCATACCACTCAAAGTTGAATGGGAGATTTATGGATTCAGCGATTAACTTTGCAAGGGGGTGTATCTGCACATTTTGCTCATTACTCCCAACATTGAAAATTTCTCTGTTCACCACTTCCTTTTCACTTTCCATAACCATGATGAAGGCTTTTGAAGTATCTCTCACATGAACGAATGGTCTCCACTGAGTTCCATCCCTCATTATGGGTATTTTCCCATTTTTGTAAAATCCCAGAACCATACCATTTATAGCCAGATCAAACCTCATCCGGGGTGAGAGTCCATAGACGGTAGCCTGTCTCAGAACTGTAACAGAGAATCTTTCATCCGCCATAGGCATCACATCCTGTTCTGCCATCAAATTGGCTTTTGCATATGTAGTCAGTGGATTTGTTGAGGAGGTTTCGCAGACAATTTCGTCCTGGAATCCATAAACACTGCAGGATGAAGCTAAGATGTACCTCTCCACTCCATACTTTTTTGCCAGACTTGCGACTCTAACTCTTCCTTTGTAGTTAATTTCCATCGTCTTCTCAGGATCGAGTTCACCACTTGGATCATTTGAAAGGGCTGCTAAATCCATTACAGTATCCACACCATTCAGAATGCCGGGATCGAACCACCGAATATCATCTTTTATTATCTCGAGATTCGGATTTCCTGATAATTCTGAAAGTGTTTGTTCTCCAAAGAAAAATCTATCGAGACATTTAACCCTGTATCCTCTTTCAAGGAGTAATTCTATGAGCACCGAGCCAATATATCCACCACCACCTGTAACAAGAACCTGCATTTTATCCACCTCATCGTATCATAGAGTCATCTCTGAGTTGTCTCCTACGATAAATCTGTGTCCTTTGGGCATCATATCCATCTCCCTTATCTTCACGTTCTTGCCAATAAGACTCTCAACAATCCTACCGGCGTTATAAATCTCGCTTCCATCCATCACTACACTATCCTCAATTTCTGTTCCTACCACAGTACAACCGCTTCCGATTGAAGTGAAAGGACCTATGTATGAGTCAACCACCTCACATCCCTCTCCTATGATACAGGGACCTTTTACTGTAGAGTTTTTTATCACAGTACCTTCTGAAATTATAACTCTACCCATTATTTTGGAATCGGTGATTTCTCCCTCCATTTTAGAAGTTATTCCGTCAAGTATCAATCTGTTAGCCTCGAGAATGTCCTCAGGTTTGCCAGTATCTTTCCACCAACCCTCCACTATGGATGCCTCAACCCTGTATCCATTGTCTATCAGCCACTGGATTGCATCAGTTATCTCGAGTTCATTACGCCAGGATGGCTTTATGCTCTTGCATGCCTCAAGAATAACCGGTTTGAAGAAGTATATCCCCGCCAAAGCAAAGTTCGATGGTGGAACTTTGGGCTTCTCAATCAGCTTTTTAACCCTGCCCTTCTCATCAAGATCTGCAACTCCAAACCTCTGAGGTTCTTCAACTTCAGTCAGAAGGATCAGTGAGTCTGGGTCCAGATTTTTAAATTTTTCAGAGTGATCAACAATGCCATCTCGGAGAATGTTATCTCCAAGATACATAACAAATTCATCGTTACCCAGAAATTCCTCTGCCACGAGTATGGCATGGGCTAATCCCTTGGGCTCTCCCTGATATATGAACTCAATTTCAGCATCCCAGTCAACCGAGTTAACGGTTTCAATTACTTGCTCTTTATTGGGACCAAGTATTATACCAATCTCCCCAACTCCTGCCTCAATCACATCCTCTATCGCATAAAATAGAACCGGTTTGTTCGCAACCGGAATAAGCTGTTTTTGCTGGGAGTATGTTAAGGGGCGTAATCTTGTGCCGTGCCCGCCTGAAAGAATTAATGCCTTCATAATCTGGAAGTGAAGCCTCTGGTTAATAAATATATCTTAATTTCTGATTATGGTGAAATAAACGATGTGCAGATGGTGTGATGAATGATAGGTGAAGTACTATTCCAGGTATGAATTTTCAAAGGATTCAGCCTTTTAAAACCTCCAGATGAAATTGTTCTGGAGGAGATTATTTCGAAAGATATTTATCTAAATTTCCGGAACTATCTACAATTAACAATCATTTTCTAAGGGGGTGGAAGATTGGAGAGGAAAATCAGGGTTCTCGTTGCAAAGCCCGGGCTGGACGGGCATGATAGGGGAGCTAAGGTTGTTGCAAGGGCGTTGAGAGATGCTGGATTTGAAGTCATCTACACTGGGATAAGAAGAACTCCGTCTGAGATTGCAGAAACCGCCCTTCAGGAAGATGTCGATGTTGTCGGTGTAAGCATTTTGAGCGGTGCACACCTTGAGCTCACTCCAGCCATTGTCGAGGAACTCAGGAAAAGGGGTCTGGAGCCCAACAGAGATGTTATCCTGATGATAGGCGGGATCATACCCAGAGATGATGTTGAGAAACTTAAAGAACTCGGTTTTTCTGGAATTTTCGGTCCGGGAACCCCTCTTGAGACCATAATCTCTTTCATAAAGGATAATGCAAGCAGACTGAAAAAAGGATCATGATGGAGGTGATTATATGATTAAGAAGTTCGACCACATCGGTATTGCGGTCAAAAACCTTGATGAGGCGGTTGATCTCTATAAAAAACTCGGCTTCGAACTCAAAGAGATAGAAGAGGTTGCTGAACAGAAAGTCAGAGTTGCAATGCTACCGGTTGGAGAGAGTAAGATTGAGCTTCTGGAAGCCACTTCAGATGACAGCGCAGTTGCAAAGTTCATCGAGAAAAGAGGAGAAGGTGTTCACCACATTGCAGTAAATGTTGAGGACATAGAAAAAGCTCTTGAAAACGCAAAAGCAAACGGATTGGTTCTTATTGACGAAAAGCCCAGAATCGGAGCTGGTGGTAAAAAAGTTGCCTTTGTTCATCCGAAAAGCACGAAAGGCGTGCTTCTGGAGTTCGTTGAAGGGTAAACCGTCTAAGCTGTCAAAAAAGCTAGATTGAAACAAACAAAATAAAAAACCTGACTAAAAATCAGATGAAAAGACCAGATGAAAACAGAATGGAGGATAATTCGGAGGGGTTGAATTGAAAAAGATGAAAGACCTCGTTAATGAAGTATATGAGAGAAAAGAGCACATAAGACAGATGGGTGGAGAGAAAAAGATCGAAAAGCAGCATTCTGCTGGTAAGCTGACTGCACGAGAAAGGATTGATATACTGCTTGATAAAGGAAGCTTCAACGAAATAAATCCCTTTGTGGAGAAAAGGAATACAGATTTTGGGCTTGACAAACTCGATCTACCCGGAGATGGAGTTGTTACAGGATATGGAACGATAGATGGAAGGCCGGTCGCAGTTTTCGCCCAAGATTTCACTGTGATGGGTGGCAGTTTAGGAGAGATGCATGGTTACAAGATAGCATACATAATGGACTTCGCGATGAAGATGGGAATACCCATTATCGGCTTGAATGATTCAGGAGGAGCAAGGATTCAGGAGGGTGTGGATGCTCTCAAAGGATATGGGGATATATTCTACAGAAACACCATCGCAAGTGGAGTAATACCACAGATAAGTGTCATAATGGGCCCATGTGCTGGTGGAGCTGTTTACAGTCCTGCAATTGGAGACTTTATTGTGATGACAAAGAACCCTGGCTGCTACATGTTCATCACAGGACCGGGTGTAATTAAAACTGTTACAGGAGAAGAGGTTACTCCTCAGGTACTTGGTGGCTGGGAAGCCCATTCAGTGAAAAGTGGAAACTGTCATCTCGTTGCAGAGGATGATGTGGGTGCTTTGAAGCTCGTTAGAAAACTCATAAGTTTTCTTCCGTTAAATAACCTAGATGACCCTCCCGTTGTTCAGACCAATGACGATCCCGCAAGAACAACACCTCAGATTTACGACATACTTCCCGAAGATCCCCAGAAACCCTATGATGTCAGAGATATAATCAGACTTGTTGTAGACAATGGAGATTTTCTGGAAATCCACCCATACTATGCCCAGAACGCAACCGTAGGGTTTGCAAGAATGGACGGAAAGAGTGTTGGAATTGTGGCAAACAATCCAAAGTTCTTTGCAGGAACACTGGATGTGAACTCCAGCGACAAGATTGCAAGGTTCGTGAGATTCTGTGATGCCTTCAACATCCCCATCATTACCTTCATGGATGTTCCCGGATACCTGCCAGGTGTTGATCAGGAATACGGAGGAATTATCAGACATGGTGCCAAGATCCTCTTTGCCTACAGTGAAGCTACCGTTCCAATGATTACAATCATTCTGAGAAAGGCATACGGGGGAGCTTACATAGCCATGGGAAGCAAACATCTCGGTGCTGATATCGTTTATGCCTATCCTACTGCCGAAATAGCTGTTATGGGTCCAGAAGGGGCAGCTGAAATCGTTTTCAGGAAAGAGATAAGCTCTTCAGAGAACCCCAGTGAAACAAAACTTCAGAAAATAGCAGAGTACAGAGAGAGGTTTGCGAATCCATACAGGGCAGCTGCAAGAGGGTATATCGACGATGTAATTGATCCAAAATTCACAAGAAGCAAAGTAATTTCAGCATTGAGGGTGATAGAGACAAAGAGGGAGAAACTCCCACCGAAAAAGCATGGAAACATCCCACTATGAGGTGATTTGATGAGTCCCGAAGAGTTTCTTGCTGCTGTTACAGCGATACACAAGTACATCTCGGAAAGAGAGAAGCCACCTGAGATTAGAAGAGGATTTAGCTACTGGAAATTGAGTTCCAGAACCCTTTAATTAGAATCAGGGTGAGAAAAATGGTCAAATACGAAGTTTACATTCAGGGAAAGAAGTATGAGGTTGATGTTGAGGAAGTGGAACCAGATGTTTTCAATGTTACTGTGGGTGACAAAAAAACAGTAATCAGAATAAGCGAGGTTGCACCATTTGTTCACGCTGGAGCAGTTGAGGAGTCCGTCAGTAAGATCGAGGAGAGACCGGAGGTTAAAGATGAAGTTAAGGTCGAAAAGGAGAAAATAGAAGGAGAAGGAACTCCCATCAGAGTGGCAATGGCTGGAACAATTACAAAGATTCTCAAAAAAGAGGGTGAGGAGGTAAAGGCAGGAGAGGATATACTGATACTGGAGGCAATGAAGATGGAGAATGCAATATCTTCTCCCGTCAGTGGCAGAATTACAAAGTTAGTTGTTAACCCCGGAGACAGAGTTGCAGCCGGTGATATTGTGGCATTCGTTTCCTGATTTAGTTCTGAGGGATTTTTGAGGTGATGTTTTATGAATAAAAAAGAGTGGGAGGAGAAACATCTTAAACCCATTCTGGAAAAAGCGGGTGAAAGGAAAAAGGAATTCTTCACAACCTCTGGGTTTTTTGTTGACAGAGTTTACACCCCGGAAGATATAGACATCGATTATGAGACCAAGCTATCCTATCCTGGAGTTTATCCCTTCACAAGAGGTGTCTATCCAACGATGTACAGGGGAAGAGTATGGACGATGAGACAGTATGCCGGATTTGGAACCGCTGAGGAGACCAACAGAAGGTACAGATATTTGCTCGAACAGGGTCAGACAGGACTGAGTGTTGCCTTTGATCTACCAACCCAGATTGGATATGATTCTGATCACCCCATGGCACTCGGAGAAGTCGGAAAAGTTGGAGTTGCGATTGATACGATAGAGGACATGGAAACTCTATTCAGTGAGATACCCCTCGATAGGGTTTCCACTTCAATGACGATCAACTCAACCTGTGCACAGGTTCTCTCGATGTACATAGCCATTGCAGAATCACAGGGGATTCCAAGAACAAACCTCAGAGGGACCGTTCAGAATGATATGCTAAAGGAGTACATTGCAAGAGGGACATATATCTTCCCTCCTGAGGAATCTCTGAGACTTGCAACGGATATAATCATGTTCTGCGCAAAGGAGGTACCAAAATGGAACTCCATATCAATTTCCGGCTATCACATGGAGGAGGCTGGGGCTACTCCGGTGCAGGAGGTAGCCTTTACGCTTGCAGATGGTATAACCTATGTGGAGAAGGTTATCGAGAGGGGAATGAATGTTGATTCGTTCGCACCGAGGCTTAGCTTTTTCTTTGCTGCAGGAAACAACCTGCTTGAGGAGGTTGCAAAGTTCAGAGCAGCAAGAAGATTATGGGCTAAAATAATGAAGGAAAGGTTTGAAGCAAAAGATCCGAG
Organism: Archaeoglobus sp. UBA234; assembly: GCA_002494625.1. Classification (GTDB taxonomy): domain Archaea; phylum Halobacteriota; class Archaeoglobi; order Archaeoglobales; family Archaeoglobaceae; genus Archaeoglobus_A. The sequence continues at coordinate 70,563 of DACH01000016.1, read as the reverse complement.
ATCAATGATGCTTAGATTCCATACGCAGACGGCTGGATGTACTCTAACAGCCCAGCAACCTGAAAACAACATAATCAGGGTTACCATTCAGGCTCTTGCAGCCGTACTTGGAGGAACCCAGAGTCTCCATACCAACAGCTTCGATGAGGCTCTAAGCCTTCCTACCGAGAAAGCAGTTAGAATTGCCCTGAGAACACAGCAGATAATTGCAGAGGAAAGTGGTGTTGCAGATGTTGTCGATCCGCTGGGTGGAAGTTACTATGTCGAGTGGCTGACGGATAAAATCGAGGAAGAGGCGATGAAATATATTGAGAAAATCGATGAGATGGGTGGGATGGTTAAAGCAATCGAGGCAGGATATGTACAGAGGGAGATTCAGAGATCTGCCTATGAGAAGCAAAGGAAGATTGACGAGGGTGAGGTTACTGTTGTGGGAGTGAACAAGTACCAAATTGAAGAAGATATACAGCTTGAAATCCTCAGAATAGATGAAAATATGGTTAAAAAGCAGATTGAAAGGCTAAAGAAATTCAGAGAAATTAGGGACAAATCCAGGGTTAATCTGGCTCTTGAAGAGCTCAAAAAGGCTGCAGAAGGTGAAGAGAACCTGATGCCATACATTCTCGAGTGTGTAAAGGCAAGAGCAACTCTTGGTGAGATTACGGATGTTCTAAGAGAAGTTTTTGGAGAGTACCAGGCACCACAGGTTTTCTGATTTATTCAAAATATTTAAGATCTGCTTTATCCTTTTTTAGTTACTTTTCATCATCATCAATTGAAAAAAACTTAAAAACATATTTCCAAAATTTGAACTGCAATGTTTGATGTTAGCTGGGAGAAAATCGCTGACGAGGCACTCGCCGGTATTTTTATTATAAAAGGAGATAAGTTTGTTTATGTGAACAAAGTTGTCGAAAGAGCTACAAAATACACTAAGGATGAGCTATATTCAATGGAATCCTATTTTGAACTGGTTTATGACAAGGACAGAAAAATTATCGAAAGAGCCATTAAAGAGGTTGAAATGGGTAAAGAATCGTTTTATGAGGTCAGATATGTCAGAAAAGATAAGAAGATAAGATGGGCCTGGGGCTTCATGAAACCCATCGTATTGAATGGTGATGATTGCATACTCGGCAACTGGATCGATGTTACCCAGGCAAAAATTCTCGAAGATGAGCTCAAGGATAGTGAGGAGTTTTTCAGGACACTCATAGCAGACTCTCTTTCTCCAGTATATGTCATAAAAAATGGAAAGTTCATCTATGTAAATGATGCAACATGTAGGTTGACCGGATACAACAAAGAAGAGCTTCTCAGCATGGATCCATTCCAGTTAATCCATCCGGACTTCAGAGATGAAGTAATCAGGAAATATATTGGGAGAGAAAAGGGACTTAGAGGTACAGAAGTTTACAGCTGGAAAATAATTACGAAAAATGGAGAAGAAAGGTGGATAACCGCAAAACCACAGAGAATCATCCTGAAAGGAGAATACGCTGTCAGTGCCTCCATTGTGGACACAACGGAAATACACAGAGTAAATGAAGAGCTGAAAAGAAGAAACGAATACCTGTCTTTTCTCAACAAGATTCTGAGACACGACATTCTTAACGATCTGAATGTGGTGATAGGTGTACTTGAGATGCACAAAGATGAGCTTTCAAAAAAAGTGCTCAAAAGAGTACATAGGATGATAGAGCTCATAAAAGAGACAAGAGGCCTTGAACAGGCAGGAAACGAGTTGAAACCAATCAACCTTTCTGAAATTGTAGCTGAAGTTGTTGAAAGTTACAGAAACTTTGTCGAGATAGAATCAGAGCTTGAAAATGTCTGGATTAAGGGGAATGAATCTCTGAAATCAGCAATCTCAAATGTGATACAGAACTCATTAAAGCATTCCAACACAGAGGAGTTAAGAATCTCAGTCAAACTGAAAAGAGATGGTGAGAAAGCCATACTTGAAATAAAAGATAATGGGATAGGATTCAGAAACGAAATAAAAGAAGAGATGTTCAAGGAGGGGTTTACAACAGGACAGGGAACCGGACTGGGACTTTACATTACAAAAAAGATAATCGAGTTGCATGGTGGAAATATCAGAGCAGAAAATGATGGTACCGGAGCAAAATTCATTATGGAATTTCCGTATAACTGAAAGATTAATTAATCTAATGCAAAGTCATCCACCATGGATATAATATACCTGCTACCACCTCTGGTTGGTGCTTTTGTTGGTTTTTTAACAAATGTTGTGGCTGTTGAGCTTCTTTTTCACCCCAAAAAACCCATTAAATTCCTTGGATTTAAGATACAGGGTCTCGTTCCGGCGAGAAGCGGTGAAATAATCGAGAGGTTCATGGATTCTCTATCTGAAATCCTGGACGAAAGTGACTTTGAATTTGTGATAGACAAGGCTATTACGAGGGCATATAACGAATCAATAGCCAATAAATTTGAAAGGGGTTGGTTCAGTTTCTTTGAAAAATATTCGGGTATCTCGAAAAAAATTGAAGAGTGGTTTTCTGCAAGCATTATTCCGTATTTCAAGGAAATGCTTACAAAAAGCATATCGAAAAATGTTGATGTCAGAGAGTTCATACTGAAAAAGGCAGAAGAGATAACTGATGAGCAAATAGAAGAACTCTTTAAAAAATTTGCAAAAAAGGAATTGAGATTCATAGAGTTTTCAGGTGCATTTCTTGGCTTCATTATAGGTGCTATTCAATCAATCATCCTGTACTTCATTCTCTAAGGAATTTATCATTTTTAAGCGTTATGTATAATAAAACATATCGATATAAAATTATTTTTTCGATGGAAAAAGACATAAATATGATTACATCCTTTCTTTATTTGGTGATAAAATGAAAGGATACATGGGAAAAGTTCTCAGAGTAAATCTGAGTGACGGTACGATAAAGAAAGAATCAATAGATGAGGAAGTTGCCAAGAAATACCTCGGCGGAAAAGGTTATTCCACCTATCTCATTTACCAGAGATTGAAGGCACTTGAAAAAGAAGGCATATTTGCTGCAGACATAGACCCCTTTGGAGAATATAATGACCTCCTCTTTACAACAGGTCCAGCTACAGGAGTTGCAGGTTTTCCAGAACCGGGAAGATACCATGTGATGACCATCCGCTCACCACTTACAGGGTCTATCGGAAGTGCAAACTCCGGAGGGAGATTTGGACCCTATATGAAATTCTCTGGCTTCGATATGATTATTATTGAAGGGAAATCATGTGATCCGGTCTATCTCGAAATTGTGGACGGCGAAGCAGAGATCAAGGATGCCTCCGATCTCTGGGGTAAAAACACTTTTGATACAACAAGAATACTGACTGACAGAACCGGAAGATGCAGTGTCGCATGCATAGGTCCAGCAGGAGAGAACCTTGTTAGATTTGCCTGCATCATAAACGATGAGCACAGAGCCGCAGGAAGAACTGGAGTTGGTGCTGTCATGGGTTCAAAGAAGCTTAAGGCAATTGTATGTGCTGGTAGCGAAAAACCAGAAGTGGCTGATGAGGAGAGGTTCAAAGAGGAGTCAAAAAAGGCGAACGATAAGATAAAACAGAATCCACTCACAGGAGAAGGTCTCCCTAAATTTGGAACTGCAATCCTCGTGAATGTTATCAACAATGCAGGTTCACTGCCCTTCAAGAACTGGCAGACTGGTTTCAACCCAGAAGCAGATAAAATAAGCGGTGAGACCCTTGCGGATAAATATCTGATCAGAAATCATTCCTGTTGGGGATGTACAATAACATGCGGCAGAGTGTCAAAGGTTGAAAGTGGTCCATATCAGGTGCTTTACAGTGAAGGTCCAGAATACGAATCTATCTGGGCTCTCGGCAATGCAACAGGTGTTATAGATCTTGAGCCCATAATTAAGGCTAACCACTTCTGTGATGAACTGGGAATAGATACCATCTCAATGGGTGCGACCATCGCATGTGCCATGGAGCTGAAGGAGAGGGGAGCGATTCCTGAAGAGTTTCTGCAGGGTGTTGATCTGGAATTTGGAAACTCTGCTGCTCTCGTAGAAGCTGTGTGGAGGACAGCATACAATACGGGATTTGGGAAATACTTGGCTCTCGGCTCAAAGAGACTTGCTGAGATATTTGGACATCCAGAACTCTCAATGAGTGTCAAAGGACTTGAGATGCCAGCCTATGACCCGAGAGGAATTAAGGGTATCGGGCTGAATTACGCAACAGCCAACAGAGGAGGATGCCATGTCACAGGATATACTGTTGCTCCTGAGATTGCCGGGATACCTGAAAAAATTGATCCCCTTACAGAAGAGGGTAAGGCTGCCTGGGTAAAGGCTTTCCAGGACTTCACCTCAGTTGTTAATTCTACTGTTAACTGTCTGTTCACGACATTTGCAATCGGTGCCGAGGATTTTGCACCGATGCTCTCTGCCGTCACAGGCTGGGAGATGAGCGCAGATGATCTGATGACAATGGGTGAGAGAATCTACAACCTCGAAAGAGTTATCATAAACAAGTTTGGATTTGATGCAAAGGACGATACACTTCCACCCAGGCTGCTCAGAGAACCACTGTCCGACGGCGCTGCAAAAGGTCAGGTTGTGAACCTCGAAAAGATGAGGGCAGAATACTATCAGCTCAGAGGCTGGGAAAATGGAGTTCCCACCAAGGAGAAACTCAGGGAACTCGGCATTGAACTATAAAAAACTGAAGAATTATTGAATTTTTATTCATTTATTATTTTACCCGTTTATTCAAAGTTTTCTCTCTGTATTCTACTTTTCCATTATCTTTTAGCTCACGCACAATATCATCCAGATATTCATCCAGATATAAAATGCACGGGGAAACAAGGTTGAAAACACTAAGTAATCTGAAACTCCAAAAATAGAATGTGTCTGAAGCAAAATTTTAATATCATTAAACGGATTTTATGGATGTGAAATGCACACTTGAGCTTTTTGCCACTCTGAGAGAGAAATATGGGGTTAGAAAACTGGATATCGAATTCAGTGGAACACTCCATGATCTGTTTGAAAAAGCTTCCGAGAAACTCGGTTCTGAATTTCTTGAGGATGTTTACAGCAATGTTGAGAGGAGGATTTTCAGAGATGATAGAATCATTACCATCAATGGCAGGAATATAAAGGACATCAAAAAAATTCCAGATCTAAAGGATGGAGATAATATCGCCCTTTTTCCTCCAATAGCAGGAGGGTGACTACTATTTCCCCACGATCACATAATGATAGGGATACAGTTCTTCTTCCACTTTGAGGATTTCAAATCTCTTTTCAACCATTTCAAGCATTCTTTTCAGCGGTATTCTTTCATCAAGCGGTGGACCTGCTGGTGTTTTAATTTTCTTCCAGTCCACGATAATAACACAGTCTGACTTTGAAGCCCACTCAATGTACTCTTCAGGATTATTCATCTCATGAAGAACATTGGAGAAAAGAACAAGATCTACTTCAAAGTCAACCTCAGGTGGATTCGCGGAAACAATAATGCCTATGTTTTCTGCTCCAGCCTCTTCAATCTTTTCCCTGAGTTTTTCAGCCATCTCAAAGCTGATATCAACAGCATAAACCTTTTTAAAAATCCTGGAAAGAGGAATCGCAAAATAACCTGTGCCTGCACCGATGTCAAAAGCAACCTCTCTTCTGATATCCAGTTCTTCAATAAGCTTAATCAATCTTCCTGGTGGAAAAAACTTTTTCCTTTCATCAGAATCAAGAACGCTTGCCTTTTCAGGATCAAAAACATGGGGCATAAGGGATGATTTCCAGACTGGTTTAAATCAATTTCTCAACCGTTAAAAAAATGTTTAAATTTTAAGAGCAAGCTCCGCTGCAACTTTAATTGCATCAAGAGCCTTTGCCGGACATTCGCAATCTCCTATTCTGTAGACCTCATTGACTTTCTCCTGTAGTGATTCATAAAGCCCGTCGTTGGATTTCGTCCCAACCGCAATTACTGCTGTATCACATAACAGTTCTTTTCTACCATCCTTACCCTCAACTACAACAGCGTTGTCCCTTATTTCTACAGCCTTTGTATCTGTGAGGAGCTTTACTCCCTTCTGATTCAGATAAAGGAGTACATTCCACCTTGTTGATATCCCAATATCTGCACCTATTCTGCCAAGCATTTCAACGATCGTAACTCTTTTACCCTTCTCTGCAAGGTATGCGGCTGTAGAGCAACCTACTCCCCCTCCACCTACCACAACCACATTCTCTCCAGTTTCCTCCCCTTCAAGAACCTCAAAGGCGGTCAAAGCCTTTTCTACACCAGGAATTGATGGAATTATAGGTGAAGCTCCTGTGGCAACTATTACGACATCAGGATTCAGAGAGAGTACTTTCTCTGAATCTGCAACCTCTTTTAGCCTGAGCTCAACACCTCTTTTTGGGAGGACTGCTTCAAAATATGCAGGAACGCTTTCAAACTCTCTCCCATAAGGTGACTTTGCCGCAAGAATAAGCTGACCTCCGAGTCTTCCTGTTTTTTCAAAAAGCACAACCTCATGTCCTTTTTCTGCCAGCATCTCGGCAGCTTTGCAGCCAGCCGGACCTCCTCCAACCACCACAACTCTTTTCTTCTCATCAGCCTTTAATTCTCTGAACTCAGCCTCTCTCCCAAGAGCCGGATTTACTAAGCAGGTTATTGGTTTTCCCTGAAATGCATAATCCATACAGCCTTGATTACATGCAACACACACCCGGATTTCATCACTCCTGCCCTCCATCGCCTTCTTTGGAAGCTCAGGATCAGCAAGCAATGCTCTCATCATCGAGACCATATCAGCCTTTCCTTCCTGCAGAATCTCCTCTGCAAGTTCAGGTGTGTTGATCCTGTTCGAAGCTATTACAGGTACATCAACTACCTGCCTGATTCCCTCAGCCAAATAAACAAATCCTCCTCTTGGAACGAACATAGTTATCAGGGGTCTTTTCGATTCGTGCCAGCCAGCAGTTACATTGAAATAACACGCCCCCGCTTTTTCAAGAAGTCTGGCAATTTCCTTCATGTCATCAAGGGTGTTTCCACCCTCTACAAATTCCTCACCAGAAATTCTGCATCCTACAGGAAACTCCTTTCCACACTTTTCTTTAATTTTCTCTATTATCTCAACAGCGAATCTTGTTCTGTTTTCAATGCTTCCACCGTATTCATCAGTTCTCCTGTTCGTAGCAGGACTGAGAAATTGACTTATAAGATACCCTGCCGAACAAATAAGCTCAACCGCATCGAACCCTGCTTTCTTAGCCCTCAAAGCAGCTTCAGCAAAGAGATCTTGAATATGGTGAATCTCATCAACTGTAAGAGCTTTCGGTTTTCTTTTTGTAAAAATTGGTGGAGGAATGTCTGAAGCCGAAACAGGTTCGCTATCTGAAAGAGATATCTCATACCTCCCGGGATGCCAGAGCTGAACTGCACATCTGACATCATATTCATGAAAGACACCTGCAAGTTTCTTCAACCCAGGAATATAACTGTCATCGTGAACTGCTAACCCTCCAAAGAATTGGGGCTGGATTTTAGCAACACCCACAACAGCATAACCTATCCCGTTCTTCGCTCTTTCTCTATAAAACTCAAGGAGTCTGTCTGTAACTGCCCCATCAAGAGTCCAGTAATTTGTACCGACCGCAGGCATTACAATTCTATTCTTAATTTCCATACCGCCAACTTCTATCGGTTCAAAAAGCTTCATGGAAGTAAATGGAGTTGATAGATTAAAAAAATTCCCATTTTATCATTAATTAAAAGCTTAAATAACAGATCCAAAAACAATAATAATTTATCATTTACTTTATCGCAGTTTATCAAACAATCAAAAACGAGAATACTACTGAAAAGACGCCTGTCAGAAAGATTCCATCAAATGTTCCTGCTCCTCCTATACTAACAACACCACTTCCGATTCTTTCGATGTCTTTGAGATGGAGAATATCAGCTCCAAAAAGAGCTGCAAGAACCCCAGTAGAGTATGCAAATTTGGGTAAAAGAGTAACAGGATAGCCAAAAGATGATAGAACGAGAAAACTCATGATGACTGAAAAAACAGGAGGAATTAACATCGGAACTGCTATTCCAACCCCTCTAACCGGACGGGCATAAAGGTAAATGACTGCAGAAGAGATAACAAATGAGATAGCCCATGGGATGAGTGGAAGTTCAAAAAGTAGTTTTATGGCAAGTATAGCGGGAAAGACACAACCACCCAGATTGACTGCAAGGGTTATTCTACTTCTCTCTTTCACATGATATATGATCCCGAAAAAATTATACTCTCTCACAATTGTTCTGCCTTCCCTTTCATAGAGAGGAATGTTTACCAGACTGCCTATGAGTATTAAAAGAAAAACCGTCAATGCCTGATCCCTATCAAGCCCGAAAACCACCTGAAAAACCTGAGAAGTTGCAAGAAAAAACATCAAAAGCAGAAAGGGAAAAAGGACTATGAGGAGAAAGAAAGGGAGAAATAACGGTGGAAATATGTAGTCTCTCATAGTTTCAGCAGTTAGTATCCTCGGAGTACTTTCCTCTTATCTAAAACAACATAATCACTTATTGACTTTACAGTTTCAAAGGGAACGATGTAAAATCCATCCTGCTTCTCAAGTTCCGGCACAGGATTTTGCCCGGGTTTTATTATCAAATCAAGTAGAGAACCTGTTTTCAGATCTACTGTTACATTGTAGAGAGTCCCAACCACCGTTCCATCTGAAAGAAGCACCATTTTTTTTGCAAGAGATTTTGCAAACACCATCAATACACCATATAACTGACTATTAATAAATCTTTCCTATTTTATCACCGGTTTTAAGAGAATAAATGTAAAAATATAAAGCCAATAACTTTGAGGCTATAATGGTGATCAGCCGTAACCCAGGAAGGTTTTGGCTGCCACCTTCGGTCTTTCCTGTCTTGCTTTCTCCTCAAATCTCTCATAGAATCCAACCATAGACTCTGTTACACTTGGCTTGATCTTCTTCAAAGCATCATGGAAATGTCGCATCTCAACCTCTTCTGATTCCATGTTTTCTCTGAGAGCAAGCATAACAGCCTCTCTGCAAACAGCTTCAATATCCGCACCAACATATCCTTCTGTGAGGTCAGCAAGCTCTTCAAGATCAACATCAGAGGCAAGAGGCATACCCTTCGTATGGATCTTGAAAATTGCAAGTCTGCTTTTCCTGTCAGGAGGTTTAACATAGACTAGTCTGTCGAATCTTCCTGGTCGGAGAAGAGCCGGATCGAGAATATCCGGTCGATTTGTTGCTCCTATCACAATGACTCCCTCAAGCTCTTCAAGTCCATCCATTTCTGTGAGAATCTGGTTCACAACTCTTTCAACCGCTCTGCTTCCCTCATCAATCCCTCTCATCTGAGCTATTGCATCAATCTCATCAAAGAACACTATACAGGGCGCAACCTGCCTGGCTTTTCTGAATATCTTTCTAACCGCTTTCTCACTCTCTCCAAGCCACTTGCTGAGAAGTTCACTCCCTTTAACAGTTATGAAGTTTGCCTCAGTCTCATGTGCAACTGCCTTTGCAATGAGTGTTTTTCCTGTTCCCGGAGGACCATACAGCAGAACTCCTTTGGGCGGCTTTATCGAGAATTTCTTGAACTTCTCAGGGTACTTTATCGGCCATTCGACGGCTTCAATTATCTCCATCTTAACATCATCAAGCCCACCTACATCTTCCCAGTTGACTTTCGGCACCTCAACAAGAACTTCTCTCATTGCTGATGGTTCTATACCTCTCAGAGCCTCCTTGAAATCATCCATTGTAATTCTGATGGACTCAAGGAGTTCTGCAGGTACCTCATCACTGTTGAGATCGATATGGGGGAGATACCTTCTGAGAGCTTTCATCGCTGCTTCTTTTGAAAGGGCTTCAATGTCAGCTCCAACAAAGCCATGAGTCTGGTCTGCCAGTTGCTTGAGCATGTTCTTTGTAATTTCTCTCTCAAGTTCAGAGATTACAGTTTCGTCGAAAATAGAATAAATTAGTTCCTTTATCTCCTCCTTTGTCTCCTTTCTCTTGACCTCATCCTCCACAAATTCGATTTCTTTTACAAGCTCTAAATCTCCATCTTGGCTGTAACTCTTTTTTAGAGATCGAAGAGACTCCAGAACAATATAAGGTTCATAATCCGGTTCAAGAGGCATGTTTCTGGTATGAATCTGGAGTATCTCATACCTCCCTTCTCTATCGGGAACTCCAATTTCAATCTCCCTGTCAAATCTACCGGGTCTTCTTAACGCCGGATCTACTGCCTCAACCCTGTTTGTTGCAGCAATGACAATAACCTGTCCCCTTTCTTCAAGACCATCCATCAGAGTCAGAAGCTGTGCAACAACTCTCCTCTCCACCTCTCCTGTAACTTCATCTCTTCTTGGAGCTATCGCATCAATCTCATCAATAAAGATTATTGATGGTGAGTTCTCCTTAGCCTCCTCGAAAATCTCTCTCAACCTCTGTTCTGACTCACCATAGAACTTACTCATAATCTCAGGACCGTTGATCGTGTAGAAGGATGCCCCGATTTCATTAGCCACTGCCTTTGCAATGAGCGTTTTTCCTGTTCCTGGAGGACCATGGAGCAGAACTCCTTTTGGTGGATCAATACCGAGTCTCTGAAAGATCTCCGGATACCTGAGTGGAAGCTCAATAACTTCTCTAACTTTCTGCAGCTCCTCTTTTAAACCTCCTATATCTTCATAGGTTACACCCGCTCTACCGATTCTCTCAAATCCCTTGGCAGGGCGCTCTCTATAAACGACCTTTGTCGATTCATCTATGATTACTGCTTCCTTGGGTTCTGTTTTCACGGCAACAAACAGAAGTGCTCCCTGATTCTGAGCGTACTTTCCAAAGCCTGTTAATGCTGGAGCACCAACAAGGGGAATTATATCTCCCTCAACGAGAGGCCTCTTGAGAAGCTGATGTTTGAGATAATCTCCAATATCCATTCCGTAAACACGGAATTCAATTTTTCTCAATGGAGCAAGAATTACAAGTTTGGCAGGTGAGTATTCTGCCTTGCTAACCTCAACGGTATCACCAACACTGACGCCTGAATTTTCTCTTATGAATCTATCAACTCTTATGATACCTTTTCCCCAATCTCTTTTGGGAGCTCTCCAGACCTTTGCAACTGTCTTTCTCCTGCCTTTAATTTCTATTATGTCTCCTGGGGAAATCTGGAGCTTGAGCATTGAGTCTGGATCGAGCCTGGCAATACCCCTCCCTGAATCGCTGGGGTAAGCCTGATTTACCTTCAGATTTATTTTCATTTTACCACCTCTTTCCAATCAAGTATATTCCAACCGCATCTTAAAGCTTTTTGTAACAGTCATCATTGGCTCTGAAGACACTTTCAAAATTCTGATGCAATGTCATGTCTCCGAATAGCTTTTTCCGAAGTATTTTATGTAGCTGCATATAAAAAAGAATTGTGGTGATGCTTTATATAATCAAAATCGTTAAAACCGATTGAGGGGATTGATGGATATGCGGGTTGCAATTATTGATTGCTTCAGCGGGGCATCAGGAGACATGATAGTTTCATCCTTATTTGGCGTTACTCTCACAGAAGAAGATCTGAGGAAGGTAATTTCATCATTCCACCTGGATATAGATTTCGAAGTAAAAAAGGTTAAAAAATCCGGAATTGATGCCAGAAAAATTGATGTTAGAGAGACAAAAGTCGAGAGGACATTTAAAGAAGTTACAAACAAATTCAGTAAAGTTTCCGATCCAGAATTGAGAGAAGCTGTCCCTGATGCAATGAGAATATTTGAAAGGATTGCACAGGCAGAGGCAGAGGTTCACGGTCATGAAAATTATGAAGATGCTCTTTTCCACGAGGTCGGAAGCGATGATGCTATTTTTGATGTCGTTTCTGCCACACTCGGTTTGAACAGGCTCAAAAAAGATGGATACAGAATATACACCACACCTATTAATCTTGGAAGTGGGGAGGTTGTATCCCATCACGGGAGATATCCCGTCCCTCCTCCTGCCGTAACAGAGATTATCAAAAACTCTAATCTGGAGGTTTACTACAGTGATATGAACGAAGGTGAGTTGCTTACTCCAACTGGAGCTGCTATACTGGCTCATTTTTCAGAAGGGTCATTCAAATATCCTTTCTCAGTTGAAAATATAAATTACGGAGCTGGCTCAAAAGAGCTGAAAAGGCCTAATGTGCTGAGACTGATACTCGGAAAATCCAAGTTTCACGACAGGATTGTAGTTCTTGAAACAAATGTTGATGATGCGAGTGGTGAAATCATAGGAAACGCCATCAATATTCTTTCCAAACTTTGTCTGGATGTCTCAGCCATTCCCTTTTTCGGAAAGAAAAACAGACCCGGTTACATTTTGAAGGCAATATGTAAAAGTGAGGATATTGAGAAGGTATCAAAGACCATGATGATGGAGACTGGTTCAATTGGTGTAAGAGTTATCCCTGTTTATCACAGATTGCGAGCTTTTAGAGAACAGAAAAAGGTTGATGTCCTGATTGAGGGTAGAAAATTCAGTATAAGTGTGAAGGTGTCATACCCTGAAAGGAAAATAATAAAACCAGAGTTTGATGATGTGAAAAAAATTGCCGAAGAACTGAACCTGCCGCTTCCAGAGGTGTATTCGAAGGTTATTTCTGAGCTAACAGAAATGGAGCAATAGTTATGAAAAACCCAGAAGTGGACTTGCTGACAATAGGGAGCAGATGCTTAGACTCTCTGCTTGGAGGAGGAGTTGAGAGAGAAACCATAACCCAGATATACGGAGGGTCAGCAACCGGGAAAACTTCAATATGTCTTCAGCTCGCCTACAATACAGCATCCAAGATTGGAAAAGTTGCCTTTATAGATACAGAAGGGCTTTCAAGAGAGAGAGTAAGACAGATTTTCAGGAATACCAGTGCACTTAACAATGTCTTGCTTTTTGAAGTAATGGATTTTAAGCAGCAGAGTTCAACAATTCGCGAGATAGGTAGAATTTGCAGGAGTGAAAAAATAGAACTCATAATCGTTGATTCAATAACAGCCCTGTACAGAAGTGAGCTTGAGGATGTTGAGAGACAGCTACGGATGAAGAGAGAACTGACTTCTCAGCTCACATTTCTGCTCGGACTTGCAAGGAAATACAGACTCGCTGCTGTCATAACAAATCAGATGTTCACAGACATAAAGACAGGTAAGGATAGACCACTCGGAGGTCCTACCCTCGATCATCTCTCAAAAACAATTATTGGGTTAGAAAAGGTTAATGGAGAAAGAGTTGCCACGCTAATGAAACACCGTTCAAAGCCTGAAGGAGAGAAGTGTAGATTTAAAATAACTGTCAGCGGGATTGAGCCGTAGAATTAACTGTAGAATTAACCACAGAGTTAAAGATTTATATTTAAAATAAAAATAAAAAAATATTTAGCCCTTGAGTTTGCTCAACTGCTCAATAAGCTCTGGGACTACCTCGAAGATATCCCCAACAATGCCGTACTGAGCGACACCAAATATTGGAGCCTCTGGATCCTTGTTTATTGCCACGATGAGTTCACTGTCCTTCATACCCATAACATGCTGGAAGGCTCCACTCACTGCAAGTCCAAGATAGAGCTTTGGTTTGACAGTTTTTCCTGAGATACCTATCTGCCTGTCTTTTGGAAGCCAGCCATTATCTATTACAGGTCTGCTTCCTGCAACAACTCCTCCAAGCTTTTCAGCCAGCTCCTCGGCAAGCTCAATATTCGAGGCATCCTCAATTCCTCTTCCAACAGTGACCACTATATCCGCCTGTGTAATATCAACCTCTCCGACTTCAGGCTCAATATACTGGACGAACTTTCTCTTCGGCTCCGCTGAGGGTTTTATTTCAACCTCTTCAACGGTTCCTGAGACTTCCTCTCCATCCTTGAAAACTCCCTGCCTGATCGAGAGTACATAAGATTCTGCCTCTTTAAGCTTCATGTCCACCATCAGCTTACCCTGGAAGATGTACTTGGAGACTTTGATACCATCTGAGGCATCAACATTAACAACATCTGTTGCTATAGGTGCATTGAGCATTACTGAAAGGAGTGGTGCAAGCTCCAAACCATAAGAAGTGTTTCCAACCAGAACGACATCGGGTTTGTTTGAAGCAAAGAGCTGTTTCAAAATATCAGCATAAATCTCCGGGTTGAAGAACTCAAGGCTGTCATCCTGAATGAGCCATACTTTATCGGCGTATTTTGAGAGTTCATCCGCATATGTTCTAACATCCCTGCCAAGAACCACAGCCTCACTTGTGCCATCCCCTTTGATTGCATTTGCAAGATTGAGTAGTTCAGTAGTTATAGGATTTAGCTCTCCCATCCTGTGCTCGGCTACAACAAACACCCTCATTATACCAGCCCCCTGTTCTTGAGTATTTCAATAAGCTTCTTAGCGACCTCTTCTGGAGAACCTTCAATCATCTCAGCCTTCTTGACAGGTGGGAAGTACATCTTCTCTACTTCGAGTGTCGAGACCGTTGGTGAGACCTCTATTTCTCTGAGTTCCTTCGTTTTTGCTCTCTTGATACCCATGATTGAAACATACCTTGGTTCATTGATACCGCTCTGAATTGTCACCAAGCATGGAAGTGGAAGAACCACTTCCTCATTGTATCCCCCTTCAAGCTCTCTTCTTACTCTAACACTTCCATCTTCAACCTCGAGAGCTGTCACAGCCGTTGCAAAGGGTATTCCAAGCATTCCTGCCAGAAGTGTTCCCACAAGAGCGTTGTTCAAATCCTGTGACTGATAACCAGCCATTATTATATCAAACTTCTCATCCTTGATCGCCTCTTTTATAAGCTCTGCTGTCTGAAATGCATCCATTGTGACATCGTAAGGAACCTTTATTGCCCTGTCAGCACCCATTGCTAAACATTTTCTGAGGGTATCCTCGCATGCTGTTCCAACACCAACAACCACAACCTCTCCATCTCTATTCTCCTTGATCTGAATTGCCTCTTCTACAGCATATCTGTCCCAGTCATTTATGTCATAAACAAGACCTCTCTGCTCAACACTCTTTCCATCTGCCCCCACATGAATTTCAGATTCCGGGTCAGGGGCATGCTTTGTAAGTACGATAATATTCACTTTCTCACCCCCGTGAAGCATGCTAAACCAAATGGCTTTTTATAGGTTTTGAAATAAAAAATTTGAAATTAATGTATTTAAATTAGAAAATATTATTTTATCTACCCTTAAACTCTGGTTTTCTTCTCTCGAAGAAGGCTCTCACTCCTTCCATTACATCTTCAGTCGAAGTGGCAATTCCAAAGTAGGCAGCTTCAATAGCCTGTCCAGCCTCAACCGGTAGCTCGTAACCATAGTTTATTGCATATTTCGCTACCCTGAGTGTTATGGGCGGCATCTCCGCAAGAGCCTTTGCAAGTGACATTACTTCATCCCAGAAGTTATCAGGATCTACAGATTTGTTGACAAGTCCAATTGCCTCCGCCTCATCTGCAGTTATTCTCTTTGCAAGAAGTATTAATTCCTTCGCTTTCGCCATTCCAACAAGCTTTGCCATCCTCTGGGTTCCTCCCCAGCCCGGTATGAGACCGATTGCTGCTTCAGTCAGACCAATCTTGCCCGCTCTTGACATGATCCTGAAGTCACAGGCAAGGGTGAGTTCACATCCACCTCCAAAGGCGTAGCCGTTAATTGCCGCTATAACGGGTTTGGGGAATTTTTCAATTGCTGTAAAGACTTCCTGACCTCTCGCAGACACCATTGCCGAATTAGCTGGCTTGAGAGTTGATGGATCGGCTAAGGCTTCCTGCAAATCGAAGCCTGCAGAGAAGGACTTATCTCCTGCTCCGGTGAAAATAACAACTCTAACATCGTCGTCCTTTGCAAGCTTCTTTAAAGCAAGCTCAATCTCGTCCAAGAGTTCAAAAGAGAGAGCATTGAGCCTGTGAGGTCTGTTTAAGACTATTTTTGCAATTCTATTCTCCTCATCCTTTTCAATTATCAGGTTTTTGAAAGCCGCTTCTTCACCCCTGTAATTGTAGAATCCCTCACCGCTCTTCTTTCCAAGCTTCCCTTCAGAAACCATCTTCTTCAACAGTTCAACGGGTTTGAGGACATCAAGTTTCTTTTCTTCATAAAGCTCTTCAAGCTTTTTCACAACAACATCTAGTCCAGCTTCATCTCCAAGTTCACATGGTCCCTTTGGCATATTCGTTCCAAGCTTCATTGCCAGATCTACTTCCTCCGCACTTGCTACACCCATTTCTATGAGTCCCGCTGCAATGTTAACCATTGGTGCTATGAGTCTAAGCGCATCATACTTTCCTGCAAGCTCTTTTGGAATCTCTGGTCTGCCCTTGCTCCAGTCATAGAATCCCTTCCCTGTTTTCATCCCAAGCTCTTTCTTCTCAATTCTTTCCTTCAAAATATCTGCATTCGGTACGAGGCTCCACTGTTCCCCTCCATAGTACAGTATATCCAGCCCCACAAAGTCACCAAGTTCAATAGGTCCCATCGGGAATGCATATGTAAACTTCATTGTTGCATCGATTTCCTCTTTGGTTGCAACACCCCTGCCAACATCATCAATGGCAAGAGCAAGATAGGGGACAAGGCATCTATTTACAATGAATCCTTCAACATCTTTCTTAACAACAACAGGCGTTTTTCCAATGCTCTTTACGAAGTTAACCCCATATTCAATCGTTGAATCTGCTGTTTTCTCACCCCTAATTACTTCAACCAGCTGCATCACAGGGACAGGGTTGAAGAAGTGCAGGCCCATAAACTTCTCTGGGCGATCAGTAACGCCTGCAATTTCAGTGATACTCAATCCGGATGTGTTTGTTGCAAAGATACACTCTGGGCTTGCATGCTGCTGAACCTCCTCAAAGACCTTCTTTTTCAAATCAAGTATCTCTGGAACTGCCTCTATAACAAGTTCAGCTCCTTCAACCGCTTCCTTCATATCTAAGGTGAAGTGAAGTCTGCCAAGAACCTCTTTTGCCTTCTCTTCCTTCATTTTTCCCTTTGTCACAGCCTTTTCCAGCATTTTTTGGATGTTCGCAAGCGCTTTGTCAAGAAACTTTTGGTCTATATCTCTAACCCATACCTCATATCCAGCCATGGCACTAACATAGGCAATGCCATGACCCATCGCCCCAGCTCCAAGAACTGCGATCTTTTTCATAATTCATCCCTCCATAAACCTCTCCATAAAAATTAGAAATTATTCCTCAACAGGAACAAGCTCATACATCAGATACCCTTCTTCCTCTCTTCTTGACACCTGAACTCTCACCCTCATCCCAGGTCTTGCCTTCGTCGGATCCATTTTGAGCCAAGCTGTTATTCTTGGGCCATCATCGAGTTTGGCGATTGCTACAGTATATGGGTTGTATTTACCAAATGAGGGTGGTTTAACGAAAAGAACTGTCAGAGTTTCAAGTACACCCTCCTTCGATAACTCAACCCACTCCATGTCACTGTCCCTGCATGTTGGACAGTCTTTCTGGGGTGGGAAGAAAAGTCTCCCGCATTTTCTGCATTTTGTCGTAACGAGTCTGTTTTCCTTTAGAGCTTCGAAAAAGGGTTTGATGTTCTCAATGCACATAAGATAGCTGACTTTCAGCTCTCTCATATCAACCCACTGAAGAGCTCCTGATTTCTCATCAGCAATTACAGGAAAACCAAACTCCTTAATTTGCTTTTCAATCTCTTCTTTCATACAAAACACCTCACTGTGGTTTATCAAGCCCGTATATTGTAACATATGTGTAATGTCCCGTTCCACCAACATTGTGGGCAAGCCATCTTCCTTTCTCTATATCTGCCTGCCTACCCGGATCCGCTTTTCCGAGAAGTTGCTTGTATGCCTCAACAGCCTGGCTCACGCCCGTTGCTCCAATCGGATGTCCCTTTGCCTTTAATCCACCATCTATATTAACGGGAATTCTTCCACCAATGTAAGTCTGTTCATCTCTGACGAGTTTGAATCCTTCTCCTCTCTTTGCAAATCTGAGGTCCTCATAGGCTATTATCTCGGGAGCGGTGAAACAATCATGAACATTTGCTCCATCGAGATATTTGTAAGGGGTATCAATATCGATTCCAGCCTTCTTGTATGCTATTTCAGCAGCATATCTGGCTGATTCAAGAGATGTAAAGTCTTCTCTTCTGCTCAGGTTTGCAGTACCTGTTCCAACACCCTGGCTGTGAATCCATATTTTATCCTCAATATCTTTTGCGAATTCCTCACTTGCAAGAATAACACATGCACTTCCATCTGTTATAGGTGAGCAGTCAAAGAGCTTGAAGGGCCAGGCAATGTATTTTGGTTCCATTGCCTTTTCAAGAGTTATTTCTTTCTGGAACTGTGCATAGGGGTTTTTTGCACCATAATAGTGGTTTTTAACTGCTACCCTTGCAAAATCTTCCTCCGTAGCTCCATATTTCATCATGTAAGCAGTCCCATGCAGTGCATAATATCCGGGAAAGGTCAGACCAAAGTTCTCAAATTCCCAGAAATAACTTCCAAACCTGCCGATGAGTTCTATGACGGTTGGATTCGGAGACTCCTGCATCTTTTCCACACCAAGAACGAGAACTACATCTGCTTCTCCACTCTTGATTGCTGTGTATCCTACCCTTATTGCAGCATTTCCTGTTGCACAGGCTGCCTCAACCCTCATTGAACCTTTCGGTGCAAGGTCTGCGTATTCAGCCATGAGAGCAGGAATGGCTGCCTCACTGCTCCATATTCCTGCGTTTCCCAAGACAAAAAAGTCTATGTCTTTCTGTTCGATATTAGCGGTATCAAGTGCCGGTTTAATCGACTCCCATGCAAGCTCAGGAATATTGACATCTTTTCTTGTTCCAAATTTGGAATGTCCAATTCCAATAACAGCCACATTTTCAGACATAAACTTTATACTCATTTTTCGTTATATAAGTCTTTCTCGAATTATATGCTTCTAAAATCGGTTTAGAATATAGAAAAAATTATAAACCTGAAAATTCGTCATTATTTTTAATTGATTCTGGATTGAGACTATTTAAGCTTTTCTTTTCAAAATTAGATTTCGAAAGAATATTATTTAAAACAAAAGAATTTTATACTGTCCTATGTAAATTTAAAAAGGTGGTATAAATGGTGGACTTTACATTTAATGAGGAACAGGAGGACATCAGAAAAGCTGCCAGAGAGTTTGCAGAGAAAGAGTTTACACCCGAGCTCGCAATGGAGTGTGATAGGGAGGAAAAATATCCAAGAGAGCTCGTTAGGAAATGCGCACAGCTTGGTTTCCATGCCGTAGCCATACCAGAAGAGTATGGCGGTGGTGGTTATGGACCCATAGAGCAGATGATTGTAATGGAGGAATTCTCAGCAGTAAATCCTGGACTCGCTCTTGCCTGCCTTACACCCATATTCGGTATTGAGATTCTCCTCAATCATGGTAGCGAGGAGCAGAAAGAGAAATGGATTCCCAAGATTTGCTCAGGCGATGCAATTATGGGTATGGCCAATACTGAGCCGGATTGTGGAAGTGACTCTGCCAGCATCAAAACAAGAGCTGTTCTGGAAGGAGACGAATGGGTTATCAATGGCACAAAGCAGTTCATAACAAACGGAACAGTCGCAGATTTTATTCTGGTTACAGCCAAGACAAGAGAACTTGACTGGAATGAGAGGCATAAAGCAATGTCCTATTTCATAGTAGAAACTGACAGAGAAGGCTTCAAAGCTACAAAAATAACTGGAAAACTTGGAATTAGAGCGAGCGATACTGCTGAGATTTCACTCTCAAATGTAAGGGTTCCAAAAAGCAATCTTGTGGGAGAAGAGGGAAAGGGGTTCTATTATATGATGGAGTTCTTTGATAGAACACGAGCCTGGGTTGCTGCACAGGCTGTGGGAATTGCAAAGGGTGCTTTAAAGCTTGCAGTCGAGTATGTGAAACAGAGAAAAGCTTTTGGCGTCCCTATATCGAACTTCCAGTTTATACAGTTCAAGCTGGCTGAGCTTGCAACTAAAATCGAGGCAGCAAGAACCCTCACATACAGAGCTGGAGCAGTAATGGTTGAGAAAGGAAGACCAGACCCTATGCTCTCTTCCATGGCAAAGTGGTATGCAGGAGAGGTTGCAGTCGAAACCTGTGACTGGGCACTCCAGTTCCATGGTGGCTATGGCTACATCGATGAATATGCAATAAATGAATTCTACAGGGATGCAAAAATAACAGAGATCTACGAAGGTACAAAGGAGATTGAGAAGCTGATTATCGCCAGAAACTTGCTCACGATGAGATTTTGAAATATTTTTTATAATCCTACTTTATTTTATTCTGAATGTGCTCTCGCTGAATTCGCTAACGATTTACAAAATTTTTAGCTGCAACCATTATATCAAGAGTAAAAAGAATAGTTGCCACCTCTTCGGTGGCAGGTGGAAAGGGGGGTGGGGGCATCTTTCTGTATTAATCATTATATTTTCTGGTATTTATATCTTTCTGTTTTATTCATAATGGGATCCAATTAGAAAAGCAACGCATAAGAAAACCAACAGAGAATATTAAACACCGTTAAGTCAGTATATCCACGCAAACAAGATGCCGGGTGTTCACAGCAGATATAACGGGAGAAAAGTTTATTTAATCTTTTGAATTCCTTAAAACATGGCGTTGACTAACTTCAGAGTAGTCATTGATGACAAACTTGCAGGTATGGGACTGCCAGACAGAGAAGCTTTACTTCAGTTGAAAGACATGGGTTTCAAAGGAATTCTGACGCTTACAAGGGAGCCTCTTTGTTTTGATGAACTCAAATATTTTGACTATTTTCATATTCCCCTTCACGAGTTTAAGGCTCCCTACCTCGATCAGATGGCAGAAGCTGTTGATTTTATCGATTCTGTCAATGGAGCAGTGGCTGTTCACTGTCATTTCGGGAGAAGTAAAACTGGCTGCATTCTTGGAGCCTATATGATTTACAAGCTGAGAATTTCCGCTGATGAGACTATAAGAAGGCTGAAAAGTATATTCAACGGATACATTGAGCTTTCAGAGCAGGTTGAGGCACTGAGAGACTTTGAAAGATTCATAAAAACCAGATCATTCATAGAGGATAGATGCAATGGTAAAGTAGAAATCAGGAAAGGATACAGCATATATGAGGAGAAGATTAACCATTTCAAAGTATGTGTTTACGAGGATGAGACCGAAATCGTACTGAAGACACCCAATGGTGAGATTGTTCTAAAACTGAAAGGAGATGTTGGGAGAAAGGTTACAAAAGGGGTCTGCTATATCTAACCTGTATCCAAAATTTTCAAACACCACTATTTTTTATATCCAATTTTTATATCTAATCCTTCTCTGAAAAGATTAGCTTTCCTTCCTGTTCTCCAATCTCAAGCCATGCCCACGCCCATATTATGCACTCGAACGCCCGTACAGGGTCGTTTTTTGCAAGGAAGTAATCTGAGTCTTCAATATATGCCCTGATATTTCTCAAAAAATTATCATCTCTGCAATCTACAAGCTGAGAAAGTCTGATTTCTATTCGTTCTTTCCATTTTCCTGTTTCATTTATCAGATTTTCTTCTATGCTGCTATTCCCCAGATTACCCCCCAAAGAAATTTACCCCCTATTCTTCCTTTTTTAATTTCCTGACTTTCAGTATCAACCCATTTCTTGCATAAACAATGATTTCATCTCCCTTCCATAGATCCTCCTCGCTCGTTATTTTCCAGATTTCCCCTCTAACTTTTGCGAGACCTTCCCCACTCTCAAAATCTATGACCGTTCCTTTTTCCCCTATCAGAGCTTCCCCTCCAACCTTTTTCCTCTCCCTTTTAAGCTGCACCACCTTTATCAGAAGAAAAGTCATCAACACACCAAGCCCAATACCAACTCCTGCCACGAACATTGTAAATGAGTTATAGAAACCCTTCGGCATCAAAGGCTCATTAATCAGGAAAAGTGTTCCAAGAACTATGGAGATAACCGATGCTCCACCAAGAACACCATAGGTGGGAGTAAGTAGTTCAGCGATCAGAAATATCACCCCAGCGACAATAAGAAGAATCCCGAGGGTGTTTATACCTATTGCTCCAAGACCAACAAGTGAGAGGATAAGAGAGATTGCACCAACAGTCTCTGGCAAAATTCCTGGAGAGGTCAAACCAAATATTAGACCATACAACCCGATTAAAAAAAGAATTGTTGCTACCTGTGGATTCGTTAGCAGACTAAGAATTTTTGCCTGAACCGGTTCATCAATCCGAATTACATCTCCTCCGACTCTGACTATCCTACCATCAATCTCTATTTCCTCCTTGTTTATCTTGTAAAAGAGCTCTTCCTTTGAATCGGCAAGAAAATCAATGACTTTCAACCTGTATGCTTCCTTTGCAGTAAGACTCAAACTTTCAGTTACAAATTTCTCAGCAATATCACTTGGTCTTCCTCTTTTTTCTGCGATTCCCCGCGCATAACTGGCGATGTAATTTACTGTCTTGTTCTCCACACTCTCTACACCAAGCCCAACAGCAACTGGTGTGGCTGCTCCCACTGATGTTCCGTTCGACATTGCAGCAATGTGTCCCGAGAGCAATATAAACGAACCAGCTGAAGCAGAAAAGGATCCATGTGGATAAACATATGTAATTACAGGAATTTTACTGTTAAGAATCATTGAGACAATTTTTTCAGTCGATGAAACCAGACCTCCAGGAGTATTAATAATCACAAGAATTGCATTGACATTCTTTTCTTCAGCAATCTTAAATGCTTTCTCTACAGTAATTACAGTACCTTCATTAATTTCGCCCTTAATCTCTACCTCCACGATGTCTGCCAGAGCAACTGATGAAAGATGAACGAGTATAGAGAGTATCAGGAGAGCTCTCAGGATTAATGCTGAGCTAAAAGGTACAGGGCAAAATTTCATGTTATAGTTTTAAAGATGGAGCTAATATAAACTTTATTACAAACTTTATTCTGCAAGGTTTTTCCATAAAATTGCCTGTAGTGAGAAGTATCAGATTTAAATCCGAGAAAGATAGAGTCCAGTTTCAGATTTAAATTATACGGACTTACACGAACTCACAACCATAAAATTCATAAACAAATTGAAAAATAAAGGTTAAAAAGGGCTCGTAGTCTAGTGGTTATGACGTCGCCTTGACGAGGCGAAGGTCCCCGGTTCGAATCCGGGCGAGCCCACTTCCCGAGTTTTCTGTTTTTGAAATGAAGATTGTCGAGAGTTAATCTGGTTTAAAGCAATCTATACGATTGCTTTTCATAAAATTGGAGATGTTAGAGGCGCTCTTTTTTAACTTTTTATACCACATCAAAAGATCGTTCTGGCAGATAAGATAAATAAGGTGGTCTGTGATGAGAACAGAATTCGTTATTCTCCGGGTGCTGTTTACTGTTATTATGTTTAGTAATTACACAATAATTACACCAGTATTTTTTAAGTCAGTACGGATAAAGTTTAAAAACACATCTCTTTTCTGATAACTTGGTTTGATAAAATGTCGCGTGTAAAGGTGCTTGACACAACCCTTAGGGATGGAGAGCAAACTCCAGGAGTCTCCTTGACTGTAGAGCAAAAATTGATCATAGCTGCTGCCCTCGACAATCTCGGTGTTGACATAATCGAAGCTGGAACTGCTATAGCATCCGAAGGAGACTTCAATGCCATAAAAGAGATATCAAAAGCTGGTTTAAAGGCTGAAATATGCAGTTTTGGTAGAATTAAAAAAGAAGATATCGATGCCGCCGCTGATGCTGGAGCTGATTCGATTTTCATGGTGGCTCCGTCATCAGAGATACACATGAACAGCAAGTTTCCAGGCAAGAGCAGAGAAGATGTGATTGAGCTATCAGTTCAGGCAGTTGAATATGCGAAGGAGAGAGGACTTATAGTTGAATTCGGAGCAGAAGATGCCTCCAGAGCAGATCTGGGATTTGTAATTGAACTTTTCAGGGCTGCTGAGGATGCAAAGGCAGACAGACTTACCTTTGCCGACACTGTTGGAGTTTTGATTCCAGAGGAAACAGAGAATATCATGAGAGAGCTCGTTCGAGAGTTCAAGATCCCCATTGCAATCCACTGCCACGATGATTTCGGGCTTGCAACCGCAAACACGATTTATGCTATTAAGGGTGGGGCGAGAGAATTTCACGCGACAATTAATGGAATTGGTGAGAGAGCAGGAAATGCAGCTCTTGAGGAGGCTGTAGTGACTCTCGAGTTCCATTATGGATTCAAAACCGGAATCATAAAAGAAAATATATATGATACCGCAAAACTTGTGGAAAAACTGACAAGAATCGTTATTCCCAAGCACAAACCGATTGTTGGAGAGTATGCATTTACACATGAAAGTGGAATCCACACATCAGCCATCATAAAGGATAGCTCAACATACGAGCCAATAACCCCTGAAATGGTCGGAAGAAAGAGACAACTCGTTCTCGGCAAGCACGCAGGAAAAGCAAGTGTTCAGGAGATAATGAACAGATTGGGATATAAAGCAGACAAAGAACAGATGAAAGAGATTCTCACAAGAGTAAAGGAGATTGGAGACAAAGGAAAGAGGGTCACCGATGCTGATGTTAAGACCATAATCGAGACAGTTCTCCAGATAAAGAGAGAGAAGAAAGTAAAACTTGAAGACCTGTCAATTGTGAGCGGGATGAACATAATGCCAACTGCGAGCGTTAAACTGAAAATAAACGGAAACGAGAAAATTGAGGCTGCTATAGGTCTCGGACCTGTTGATGCTGCAATCAATGCGATCAAAAAAGCAGTAGCAGAGTTCGGAGATATAAGGCTGGTTAGCTACCATGTGGATGCAATAACCGGTGGTACTGATGCACTTGTTGATGTGATAGTCCAGCTTGAAAAAGGTGACAGGATCGTAACCGCAAGGGGTGCAAGAACAGATATAATAATGGCGTCGGTAGAAGCTATGCTCGAAGGACTGAACATGCTGATTTGAACCAAATTTTATTTTTGACTCCGGAGGAAAACCGTGAGAACAAAGTATATTGTGAAAGATACCAAAAAATATTTAAAACCGAATAATTATTCGGGAATAATGAACACTGCCCTCAGAAACAAAATAAATGAACTTTTCTTGAGGGTAGTGATTCTTGCTGTAATTATTGTAGTACTTCTTTAAAGGCGTTCTGCCTTTTTTGAGGTGGTTGAATGCGAAGTGCTGATGCGATTGTCAGGGCTTTTGAGGAGGAGGGTGTTGGAACCATATTCGGGATACCTGGGGGAGCAATAATAGAAGTGTATGATGCACTCTATGATTCGGAGATAAACCACATTCTCACTCGACACGAGCAGGCTGCAGTTCATGCGGCAGACGGCTATGCAAGAGCGTCTGGAAAAACGGGTGTTGCTTTCGCCACATCCGGGCCTGGAGCTACCAACACAGTTACAGGAATAGCAACAGCATATATGGACTCCTCACCGATTGTTGTAATAACAGGACAGGTCCCCAGAAGTCTCATAGGCAATGATGCCTTTCAGGAGGCAGATATAACGGGAATCACCATGCCCGTAACAAAGCACAACTACATAGTGACAAAACCAGAAGAGCTTCTAAAAACAATTGCAGAGGCTTTTCACATTTCTTCAACGGGCAGACCAGGTCCTGTACTGATAGACATTCCAAAGGACATAACTGCTGCCGAAATAAACTATAATTATTCTAAGAAAGTAAACCTTCCAGGATACAAACCCAAAACGAAAGGCCATCCCAAGCAAATCAAAAGAGCAGCAGAACTGATAATGGAGTCCGAACGACCTGTAATTCTTGCAGGAGGAGGAGTTATCCTTTCTAATGCAAGTACAGAACTTGTTAAGCTTGCAGAAACAATTCCTGCATTTGTTGTCACAACTTTAATGGGTAAAAGTGCCTTTCCCGAGACTCATCCACTCTGCCTGGGTTTTGTCGGAATGCATGGCTCAAAATATGCAAACTATGCTTTAACAGAATGTGATCTTGTTATAGCTGTTGGAACAAGATTCAGTGACAGAACAACAGGGAAAGTGGAGAGTTTTGCCCCTTATGCAAAGATAATCCACATCGATATCGACCCGGCGGAGATAGGAAAGAATGTTAGAGTGGATATTCCAATTGTGGGAGATGCTAGGGGTATTCTAAGCTCACTCATAAAGATTATCAGATACAAGAAGAGAAAAGAGTGGGAGGATAGGGTCAATACCTGGAGAAAGAAATATCCTCTTAAATACAAAAAAGATGGTAAGCTGAGACCACAACATATAATAGAGAAAATATTTGAAGTTGAACCCGATACAATTGTTACAACCGAGGTGGGACAAAACCAGATGTGGGCTGCCCAGTTTTTCAAAACAAAATACCCAAGACAGTTCATTTCAAGCGGTGGACTGGGAACAATGGGCTTTGGTTTTCCAGCAGCTATTGGTGCTCAAATGGCTTTTCCCGAGAGAAATGTGGTTGATGTTGCAGGAGATGGTAGTTTCCTGATGAACATTCAGGAGCTTGCGACATGTGTTGATTTCAACATTCCAGTAAAGGTTGCAATAATGAACAATCAATTTCTGGGAATGGTTAGACAGTGGCAACAGCTTTTCTATGATGAGAGATACTCTGCCACATGCCTGAGATACAAAGAGATGAGTTTTGAAAAGATAGCCGAGGGTTTTGGAGCTATAGGGTTTACAATCGAGAGGCCATCTGAGGTAGAAGATGTTCTAAAAGAAGCATTTGAAGTCAGAGACCTACCAGTAGTTATGGATTTCAGAGTAGAAAGGCTTGAAAATGTCTTTCCAATGGTTCCAGCCGGTGCAGGTTTGAATCAGATAATTGATGAGGATTTTTGAGGTGATGAAAATGCCAAACTCAAATTCAAACAGCAAACACACAATTTCAGTCCTTGTTGAGAATAAACCAGGTGTTCTTGCAAGGGTTTCATCCCTTTTCAGAAGAAGGAATTTCAACATAGAGAGCCTCACAGTTGGCACAACTGACAGAGAAGACATCTCAAGAATGACGATAGTCGTCAACGGAGATTTGAGAGTCGTTGAACAGGTGATGAAGCAGCTTAACAAGCTTATAGATGTTATAAAGGTCAGTGATGTTACGGAAAAGAGTGTAGAAAGAGAGCTAGTTCTGATTAAAGTGAAGGCTACCTCTGAAACAAGAGGTGAGATCGTGGAGCTTGCAAACATTTTCAGAGGTAGAGTCGTGGATGTTTCAAAGGATAGCCTGATAATTGAGATCACAGGTGATGAGGATAAAATAAGGGCTTTCATCAATCTTATGAGGCAGTTTGGAATCAGGGAACTTGCAAGAACTGGAAGAGTTGCAATGCAGAGGGGGGAGAAAGTAGTTTCTGTTTAACTTTTTTTGTTTTAATTTCTCAACCCTTGGAATTAATTACATAAGGGGCTAAATTGCCTTTCTAACTTCATTTGCAATCCACAAAATCTATCAGAGGTATTTCTTGAGGAAATTCCTTACCTCCTCAGACTCAAGCCAACCCTCATCAAGCCTTTTAATGAGTCCATTTATCTTTTCAGCCTCGCTGAGAATCTTTTCAATCAGTTTTTCATCATCAATATACATTTCCACAAGCCCTATTATATTATTAAGAGGATTTCTTATCTGATCCACAATAATTGCATAGTTCTCGATGTTTTTCTCTATCTGCTCGAACGCCTTTAACTTTGCTTTTTCAAGTTCAATTGTATTAATCGTAAATGCAAGCTCATTTGCTAGGGTTTGAAGTAGATCGAACTCATCATCTGCTATTTTTTTCTCAGAGTAAATCACAAATGCTCCTCTCGCTTTTCCATTGGCAATCATGGGTATTGTGTACCGGACAAGATTCCTATGACGATCATAAAACTCACACTTCTCACACTTGCTGTTCTCACCCTCTCTGATGACTGTAGTTTTACTCTCCAGAACCTCAGTCACACAGTTTACATTCTCCCCTCCCAGCCTGATGTTTTCGATTATGGAAGAAGTGGTAACAAGGATATCACCTCTCTTTATTCCTATCCAAGACAAAAAGTATTCTAAGGAGTTTAATTCCTCTGATACACTTTTGATCAGGTCAAATTCATCTTTTTCATGAATTAAATGTTTGTTTATCTCATTAACAGCCCTTAAAAGCTTACTCATCCTTTTTATCTCGGTTATCTCCTTCGCAATAACCATGCAATACTTTTTCCCCTTAAGCCAGATTGGAACAAAGATGTTGTAGAACTCCCTTCCTTCTCTTGAATCCTCAAAGCTTATCATCTCGTTATTCTCTATGACTTCTCTCATCTTCCTCAATCTTTCCTCAGCCAAGTTCTCTGGAAGAATATCGTATATACTCTTCCCAACAGGATTGAGCCCAAGACTTCTAACCATAGCCGGGTTTGCCTCTACGAAAACTCCATCCTCGTCCAGTATCGCCAATAGGACTGGAGAAATCTCAAACATTTTCCTGTATTTTTCTTCACTCTCTTTTATTTTCCTTTCAGCCTCTTTCCTCTCAGTTATATCCCTGAAATTAACTACAATCCCCTCCACAGCAGGGTTTTGAAGGAGATTTCTACCGGTTGCTTCGACAGGCACAATTCTCCCATCCTTATGGATTGCTCTGAATTCAATTGTTTTAACCTCGTCTGGATGCTCCAGTAAATACAAAAGCTCTTTACTAATGAATTCAATATCGTCAGGGTATGCAAATTCAAATACATTCTTCCCCTGAAGCTCTTCTGGCTTATACCCTGCAACTCGCTCAACAGATGGAGAAATATAATTAATTTTTCCCCCACCGTCAATCACCATCATGATGTCTGCAGAATGTTCCACGAGTGATCTAAACCAGAGATTTTTTCTGTTCAGTTCTTCTTCAAGTTCCTTTTTCTCAGTAACATCCCTTATTATTGCAAGCACAGCAGGCTTACCCTTATAAGCGATGACACTTGCATTCACCTCGACATATGCTATATCCCCGCTTTTCCTGACGAAAATCGAGTTATAAATTGACGGCACATCCTCTCCTGCAAGCCTTTTTCTGTAATATTCAGAAATTTTGCCAACTTCATCAGGATGAACATAGTCAGTAAAAGGTGTATTCAGCATTTCTTCAACACTTCCTCCCCACATCTCTGCAAGTCTTTTGTTCAGAAACTTCACCCTACCTTCCTGAACTATAGCTATCCCATCGTTTGCATTTTCAACAAGAGTCCTATACATCATCTCACTGTCTTCAATCCTTTTTCTGAGCTCTTCTACCTCAATCTCCTTTATTTTCTTCTCAATTGCTGATTTCACAGCATAAGGCAATCTTCCGAGGTATTCTGGTGATTTCAGTATATAGTCATCTAACCCTGATTTGATTGCTTCAACCGCTATTTCTTCATTTCCTGATGCTGTAAACATCAGAACAGGAACGTGAGGTTTTTTCTTTTTTATCTCTTTTAACACCTTTATTCCATCACTCCAGCTAAGCCTGTAATCAGTTATAACCACATCAAAATCCATTTTTAAAGCCTGTTCAAACTCTTTTCTGTTCTTAACTTCCAAAATCTCGATGTTCCTAAACTTCTTTTTCAGTTCACGAATTGTGAGTATTCTATCATCGGGATCATCATCGATGAAGAGCAATTTTATATTTGATTTTACCATTCAACCACCTCTTTTACTTATCCAACCATAGCCACCAGCCTCAACACAAGGGTTTTTATAATTTGTCATTTTCGTATTTTAATCCTATATATTCAATAATTGTTTAATAATTTTTCCTAAGCAAACCTGATCTGTAATTTCCTGAAATCATTTCCCCACAATCAAACTTTATTTCTTTTAACCCAACATTATTATTTTCTTCCAGAAAGCTATATACTCTGCAGAGGTAAAAAAATGAATGAGATGTCCACAGAAATCAACCCGATGGCTAAAAAATGGAGGAAAGGTTTGAGGAGAATCGCTCTTGTTTATCCAAACCGCTATGTCGGTGGAATAAGCAATATCGGAATTCAGTACATATACCACAGAATAAACTCTATGGATGACTTTATCTGCGAGAGATTCTATACTGATGTCTTCAATGGGATTCGAAGTGTGGAGAGCGGTGCCTATCTTAAGGATTTTGATATCGCACTTTTTTCAATCCAGTATGAAGAGGATGCTTTCAATGCATATGAGATTATAAAGAGAAGTGGTTTTAAGGGTTTGAAGGTTGCAGGTGGTCCCTGTATCATGGAAAACCCTCTCCCATACTCTTTCTTCGATTTAATGTTTACTGGAGAGTTGGAAGGCTCAAACTTCATAGATGAGGTTCTGCTGGGAAAAGAACCGGCAGGAAAGGGAACTTACATCCCCGGTAAAACCGAAAGAGTAGAGAGAGTGTATTCAGAACTTGACTCCCATCTTCAGACTCAGATAATAGGAGACGGAGCCTATGGAAGAGCTTTGCTT
This sequence comes from Archaeoglobus sp. UBA234, assembly GCA_002494625.1. Lineage (GTDB taxonomy): Archaea > Halobacteriota > Archaeoglobi > Archaeoglobales > Archaeoglobaceae > Archaeoglobus_A. The sequence continues at coordinate 40,036 of DACH01000016.1, read as the reverse complement.
CTTGAGATTGGTAGAGGATGCTACAGAAACTGCAGATTCTGCATAGTTAGACAGATATACGCTCCATGCAGGTGGAGGAAAAAAGAGATCCTTCTGGAAGTTGCTGAAAAGCATAGAAAAGTTGTTGATAAAGTTGCACTAATCGCTCCTTCACCCTCCGACCACCCACAGTTCAGAGAAATCATTTTCGAACTTGCTGAAATGGGTTTCTCAGTTTCCCCATCATCCATCAGAGCAGATAAACTGGATGAGGAGATTTTAGAATTTCTTGCCAATTTGGGACTTAAAACCCTGACATTTGCCCCCGAGGCAGGAAGTGGAAGGTTGAGGAGGGTTATCAGCAAGGGAATCAGTAAAGACGACATAATCAATGCTTCAATAATGGCTTCAGAATCGGGTATCGAGAAAATCAAGCTTTACTTCATGATTGGTCTTCCAGGAGAAAATATGGATGACATCAGGGCTATCACAGATATGGTCGAGGAAGTAAGGAGATATGTTAGAAGAGTTGAGGTTTCAATAAACCCGCTCGTACCAAAACCTCATACCCCTTTCCAGTGGCTTGCCTTTGGGGGAGGAGAAGGTTTCAATAAAGCTGTTGTAAAAGAGATAAAAAGCAAGATGAAGTATCTTTTAAGTAGTTTCAGAAAAAAGGGTGTTGAGTCTAAGCCATTCAGTGTAGAGGAGTTTGCTGTACAGACTGTCCTCTCAAGAGGCGGAAAAGATGTTGCATTACTGATAGAAAAGGGAAAAGAGCGTGCATTCAGAAACATATTTCATTTGGGGCTCGATAGCTATCTGGACTCAATGATTGATAGAGAGCTTCCCTGGATGATAGTCGACCATGGATATGATATAAAGAGACTTGAGAAGGAATTCGGCAGAGCAATGAAAGTTGCTCATTCATGAATCAGCTTATATCACCACACGAGCAAAAAATCTCGTTGAGAACATCGAGCAGTTCATCAAATCCACTCCTCATTTTAGCAGATATTTTTATTGTTCTGAATCTGAGAGATGTTACCTCGTAGAACGGCAGAAAATTTTTCATGAGCTCAGGAAGGGTGCCTTCCCCTCTTCGGATATATTCAACCACCTCTTCATAGTCAGGTGGTTCTGATAAGTCTGCCTTGTTGAAAACAGTTATTGTATCCACCCCAGTCCTCAATGCAATTACCGCACTCTGAGTTATTGCTGAGAGATAGTTCTCCGGATTTCTGCAGAGTTGTGAATCAACAAGGAATACTGCAGTTGTAGGATCACTTTCCATGAGTTTTCTTGAAAAAAATTCCCCAAAATCCGTGTAAAGAAATAATTCAAGCTGCCCAGGAGTATCATAAAGAACGAAATCGTTTCTTAAAATGAGTTTATCTACATTCTCTTTGAGAATCTCTACTGACTTCAGAAGGGCTCCATTTATCCCCAGACCGTATTCAGACATCAGCTCTTCAGCCTTTACGATATTTCTCGAATCTATATCGGCTTTATACTCAGGAGGTGTTGCTGTATCGAGATTAACTCTGCCGACAGAATTATCAGTATAACTGTCAAGAAAATTACCGAATTCCCTTACAAGCGTACTCTTACCACTCCCAGCATGACCGAGAACTATAATGTTCACATGCTCAGTTGAGGAGGAAGATTTATACTTTTTTTGGAGGAAGGGGCTTTATCTTAAATCTCACATAGAGTCCGAGAATAGAGACGATCAGAGCATAAATAAAGCTCTCTGTAAATTTTGAGACAATTTTAAAGCTGACTCTGATGTTTTCCTGCTGGAAAGATACGGTTTTTTCTCCATAAATCGGGAGTTGAAAAGGAATATCCATATTCTGGAGATAAGAATTTAATGGGATGAAAAGTACCACTGTAATCAGTATTCCCAGTACAAACCAAGCTGGCTTTCCAGCACCGAACCTTAAAAGATGTCTGCTCCACCATTTATTGGTAAGGGCACCAATTACAATAAAAATCCCTGAGATAACGATCAGAATTTTAAAAGAAAGCAAAGCGTACTGTATAGCAGGAATTTCAACACTTTCTCCGAGAAACTCCAGACGCATATCAAAGGGAGAGAACTCAAAAATGAGTACTTCAGCAAATTTTAATATCCACCAGCTTCCAGTAAACGGAATAGTCATGACAGCAATCCCAGTAATGAGAGCGAGAACTTTTATCCAGCCATTTTCTTCAATTTTCTGTTCATCTATTCCCCGCCCATTCACTTCCTCCATTCCATCACCTTCCCCGTCCCTCACTAACACCCTCAAATGTGAATCCCATAAATTCAATAACAAATCTCATTATGGTTCTGTCGTACTCAGACGTCTCCAAAAAGTCTTTCAATTCCCCTTCAAGTGTTAATACGGCTGTTTCATCCGGTTCAAGAGTTACTTCCCTCTTCAAACTGATTTTCTGCACCACCAGATCATTTTTAATGTAATCTATTTCAAGAGACTTCAATTTTACCGGAAATGGGAAGGGTGATTTCAGCAAAACATCAACAGAGACTTTACAATCTTCCGGAGCTTGTTCAGGAGAGCTTCCTGAAACATTAAACGAACAATCCGTCCTGATTTCTCCCATCTTAAAATCACTCTCAGAGAAAGGAGATTCAGACATTGACATACTGAATTTCTTCTCCAGCTTAGCCGGTATTTCCTGAATATCTCCTGTTAAAAAAAGCGTTAAATCCTGGTTCTCCTGATAATAACCATATGTGAGAGATCCAGCTAAAATCAAAAAGGGTAATAGCCATAGAAAAAGCTTGAGAGATCCTTCACCCATAGTGAGATATTGCTCTTAGAAATATTTATACTTATTTAATCTTCTGATTATACTTATTCACAAAATCTAAAAGGAGAATTTATGCTCCGGCCGGGATTTGAACCCGGGTCACGGAATCGAGAGTCCCGTATGATTGGCCGGGCTACACCACCGGAGCACAGCCTCAGCACACTGTAGCAGATTTGAGGATTTATAATATTTTTGGCTGGTGGCTGAATCAGGAGTGTAACAAACCCTGAAATGTGTTGGAAGTTCCAAACTGGAGATAAACAAACCTTTTTATATTTATTAACTATTTGCTTGCTTATGGATTTCAGAGCCCTGATAGTTACTGATGATGAGCCCTTCAATTACAGAGAGCTTGAAGAAGCATTGATGGCAATTGATTTTGAGGTTGAATTCACATCAGAACTCAGTTCAGATCTTTCGTGGATAAGCAATGCAGAATTCAGATATGATGTTTTCTTTTTACTCAAAGAACCCTTAGATAAAGAGATCCCGGCTGTTTCAAGTCTTTCAAAGATGAAGGTTATGTTCGTCAAACCAGAAGCAGGTTCCCTCCACTCAAAATCAAGAAAATCCAGCCACTGGCTTAACTCAAAAGGAGTTTATCTGGATGATATACTGAATGTCGTGGATGACTCTTCAGAGATGATTGTACTGAGTGCATCCTCAATGATGTCCAACCCCAGATATTTTGAGAAAGTTGAGAAAATAACCGCCATAAAAGCATACCACATTTTCTCCAAGGATTGGGAAACCGTCCTTCATGGAGGCAAGACAACAAAAGCTCTTGTCGGAGAGTTGATAACCAGAGCAGGAAGAGAAGTTCATCTTGGGATAAGAAAAGACAACCTTATGGTCTTCTCATGTGATGTCTTTTCAAATTTCGTAATGTCAAAAGGGGACAATGCAAGGTTTATTCAGAATGCAGTCGAGGTAATGCTTGAAGGGGCGGATTTTGTTGATTGAACTTTTAAACGAGAGCAGCATAAGCTCGTACATTTTTTCACTTAGAGCACATATCCCAAGAATTGAATCACATCTGTAAAGCTGATTGAAGCTTCATAAAGCTTTATAAAGTCTCCACTTCTTTTTTAGCCTTCTCATGATGAGATTTTCAAAAAGAATGCTTATAAAATAAAGAACCAGAGAAAGAACTGAGGTGAATCAAAATGAGGAAAGCAAGTCTGGTATTGCTGCTGATGATTATGTTTTTGGCGGGAACAGTGGTGGTGGCGGCACAGGCAGATGATATGGGTATGAATATTAAAGAAAAATACGAAGAGGAGAAAGAGAAATACATGGAGGCTCGAGAGAAATTCTTGGAATCAAAGAAAAAATACAAAGACATGAGAAACCAGTTTACCTTCAACAATGCGAAGAGATACCTGAACGGTGGTTGTAATGTTGCGGAAAAATGGCTCGAGAGATTCAGAAACTTCCTTGAGAGATCAAAAATAGATGAGGAGAAGAAAATGGAGCTCATGGCTGAAATAGACGGCCACATGGCAACAATTGAGAACTACAGACTCAAAATAGATGAATCAGAGACGCCTGAAGAACTCAGAAACACAGCTAGAGAGATGAACCAAGCATGGATTGAGATGAGGATAAGATTGAGGGCAATGGTAGGCGAGGTCGCAGCCTATAGAATTGAAAATGTTATAGAGAGAGCCGAGAACGTCAGTGTAAGGCTGGAGAACAAAATAGCAGTCATGGCGGGGTACGGAATTGATACATCTCCATTCGAAAGTCTCCTCGAGGAATACAACGAACACTTGCAGAATGCAAGAGAGTATCTCCAAGCTTCAATAAACCTGTTCGAGAGTGGAGATATTGCTGAAGGAAACAAAGAACTCAGAAAAAGTACTAATGAAATAAAGAAGGCGTTTGGTGTAATCAGAGAGTTCATGAAAGAGATGCAGAAAGTAAGAGCAGGGAATGTCTTCTATGGCTATGAAAGTGGTGAGGTTTGGGCATATGGAAATGGGACAGCTGAAATCAGAGGTAGCGTGGTTGTCAATGTTAGGGGCAACGGAACCCTAATAGTTTCACCTGCTGAGGCGATTGTTACAGTGGTAGGTTTTGGAAGCTCAGAAGAAGAGAATGGAATGGCAGTTTTCGAGGGTGAAGGAAGAGCGGTTGTAAGAGGAGAAAACATAACTGTGAGCATAACTGGCAATAACATCTCACTGTTCGCAAAGGGTAAAGGCACACTAATGCTGGAGGGCGAGGGCATATACAGGGTTAAAAAGCTCCCTGAGGAGGAGATGATTCAGCAGGAGTATAATGAGACAACCGATGTATGCTTCGGAGTTTGCTGAATGAAACAGGTGGTAATATGAGGGCAAAAATTCTGATTATTTTCTTAATTCTACTTGCCATCCCAGTGATGGGCTGTGCAAAAAAAGAGGTTAGCAGTGTTTCTGAGGCACCCTCTGATACCCAGACCCCATCAAAAGATACAACTCAGGATACTTCAGAGACTACACAAATCGCTGATATAACAGATAACGAGACCCTGAGTGACTTGGAGAACCTGGCAAATGAGATGAATGAAATCGAACAGCTTCTGAATGAACTTCAGGACCTTGAATCACTGGATTTTGATGTCAGCTAATTTTTTATTTTTCTTTTAAAAATTTGGAATAATTATTGTATCTGTACTCTTTTTGCAGAATTCACAGATTCATTGGACTCATGGGTGGGTATAGATGGCGATGACCTCATTATTTTCAGCGCTTTCTACCCTGCAAAAGGCAAATCTCTCAAACTGAACAACCCTGCCCATGTCGTTGAGAACATTTCTCTCTACTTTTCCTCTGTACTCTTCTTCTGGAGAGATAACCCTGCATTCGAGAACATCGTCTTCAGGCAACCAGTGAATTATATTTCTACCCTTCTTTATGTCTTCCTCAATCTCAGTTCCTGTAAACTCGAACTTCATTTTTTCAATATCCACAATCCTAACATTACAGAACTCTTTCAGTCTGAACATTTCACCAGTTTCAAATCTATCCAGATCTTTTCCAGATATGTAAACCCTTCTTCCTCCCTTCAACTTCCGTCTGGTGTTCTTTGATGGATTCAATGGAAGTTCTACAGGTATTTCCTCTTCCATCCCTTCAATTTCTATCAATACAGGATTTTCAACGAAAAAGTACCTGTTTGCCCTTTCATCCACGATTTTTCTGTTCTCTGCATACAGATTTTTCAGACTGACAGAGACATCATTCTCTCCAATTCCAAGCGAGATGAAAAATTTCTTTATTGCTTCACTCTCAAACCCTCTCCTCCTCAATGCTCTCAGCGTTGGAACCGCGGGATCATCCCATCCTGTGAAGATACCTTCATCAATCGCCTTTTTGATAGAGCTTGTTGAGAGCTTGCCAAATTCATGAATTTTTACTCTTCCCCAGTGCTTTGTTACAGGATAGCCCCAGCCAAAGTAGGTGTAGATGTACTTCTGCCTCCTTTCACTGTCTATCAAATCCTTTCCTCTTATAATGTGGGTGGTTTCGTTCAGGTGATCCTCAATTGCTGATTCAAAGTCAAGAGTTGGGTAAACAATAAATCTATCCCCAACAAGGGGATGAGTCTCATATATTATCCTGAAGGCTACCCAGTCTCTTATAGCCGGGTCTTTATGCTGCATATCAGTTTTAATCCTTATAACAGCCTCTCCTTCTTCATACCTGCCATCAAGCATTTTCTCCCAGATTTCCATTGATTGTTCGGGAGATGAATCCCTGTGGGGGCAATTCTCTCCTGCATCTCTGTATTTCTTGAACTCTTCTCTTTTACAGAGGCAGGCGTAGGCTTTACCCATGTCTATAAGCTTCTCCATATATTCATAGTAAATAGGGATTCTCTTCGAGGCATATACAACAATATCTGGTTTATATCCGAGCCACTCGAAATCTTCAAGATACCAGTCGTATGCTTCAACAAGAGGTCTTTTTGTTCTCGGATCGGTATCATCAAATCTCAGAACAAGTTTTCCGCTATACATCTCAGCATATTCTGCATTCACTATCATCCCTCTTGCCGAACCAAGAGTTGGAGGTCCGTTTGGATTCGGTGCAAATCTCATCACAACCTTGCCTCTCTCGGCATGAGGGAGAGGAGGAAGGGCTATCTCCCTCTTTTTCTCTGCCCTTTCCTCTCTATAAAGCTCAATTAATCTCTTCCTTTCTTCCTCACTCATTCCTTCAAATTCATCGATGACCTGGTGTACAAGCGGGACGATTTCCTTGGCTTTCTGTCTCATCTCTGGCATTTCAGACATTATTTTTCCCATAACTGACTTGAAATCAGGCTTACCGTACTTAGAGGCATTAATTGCAACATACTTCAGAATAACCTCTCTCAGCTCCATTTTGATCACTTTTTCACATTCTCCATTTTCAGTACTCTCTCCGGACTAAATAATCGGCAATCTCCATCAACAGACTTTTTGCTTCGCTATCGGGAAGAACTTTGAGCCTATCCTTACCTTTTTCCACATATTCAACAGCTTTTTTCGAAGCATAATCAATTGCTCCATTTTCCTCAAGAATTCTAACAGCCTCTTCAATTTCTTCAAGAGATGCCTTTCCCTTTCCAAAAATTTCAGGTACATAACCATCCTCAAAGGCTTTTATCGCAATCAGGGTTTTTTTACCCTCAACAATATCACTGCCCCAGTCTTTTCCTGTTTTTTCCCTGCCTGTAAGATCAAGAACATCATCGTGTATCTGGAAGCCAATCCCCGCATAGATTCCAAAATCCCACAAAGCAGCGGTTATTTCATCATATTCACCAAACAGAACTGCTGGAAGAGCACAGGAAGCTGCTATGAGGACAGATGTTTTTTTGGTTACCATCTCAATGTACTCTTCCTCTGAAACCCTATCTCTCTCCTCAAAGCTCATGTCCAGATACTGACCTTCACATATTTTCACACAGACATCTGCGAGCATTCTTGCTCCTCTAACTAAGTTCGAACTTTCAACATCACAATAAGTTAAAAGATGAAAAGCTTCTGAGAATAGCGTATCTCCGGCAAGAATTGCTGTAGGTTCCCCCCAGAGAACATGGACTGTTTTAACACCTCTTCTCATCTCATCCCTGTCCATAATATCATCATGTATGAGTGTGAAGTTGTGGATCGTTTCAATAGCCACTGCAGCTGGTAAAATTTTCCTGTAGTCTTTATCAAGAGCTTCACTAACTATAAGCGAGATTACAGGGCGGAGCCTTTTACCTCCTGCCTTAAAAAGATGTCTTGTGGCTCTGTACAGTCCTTCAGGCTCTTTCAGAGGTAAAAACTCTTCTATAGCTCTGTCAATTATCCTTGCCCTTTTCGAAACCTCATCTTTCAACTTTTCTGTATTCATTGTCTTCACCCCTCACCTCTTTCTGCAAAAGCTTATCAGATCAATACCTCTCGTCTCTAAGTAATCCCTGAACCTGCCATAAACAACGATCTGTCGCTCTCTCAACTCTTTAACTTTTCTACAGGCTGTGAGAAACATGGCAACCTTCAAACCCTTTTCAAAGTATTTTATTGTCTTCAGGACTTCCTCAGATGATTTTGTAGCAGGATAAAGGAAAGGCAGAGCTGCACTTCCAATTTCAGCTCCGATAGATATTGCTTTTGCCACATCAACACCGTTTCTCAAACCGCCGGTTGCTATGATCGGCAGAATGTCCATACATTCAACAATTGAGAATGCAGTTGGAATACCCCAGTCCCAGAAATCAAGCCCAATTCTTTTTGAAAGATCATCTTCGGCTCTGTAATACTCAACACCTGTCCAGCTTGTCCCTCCAGCACCACCAGTATCAATTGCAGAGGCACCACAATCCCTAAGATTTCTGGCAACCTCTCTTGAAATCCCCCCACCTGTCTCCTTAACAATCACGGGGACTCTTAATTCCTCAGAGACTTCTCTGATAGCTCTGTATCCCCTCCTTGCATCCACATCTCCTTCAGGCTGAACAACCTCTTGCATGAAATTCAGATGTATTGCAAGAGCATCTGCATCTATCATCTCCACAGCTTTTTCTGCATATTCGACTCCATGCTTCAGTATCTGAGGGATACCTATGTTTGCATAAATAAAAGCAGTTGGTGCATTCTCTCTAACAACAGTGAAGCTCTCTTCAAGGGATTTGTCTTCAAGAGCTGCCCTTTGACTCCCAACCCCCATTCCAATTCCCGCATCTTCAACTGCAGAAGCAAGATTCCTGTTTATGGATGTTGTTTCAGGATGCCCTCCTGTCATCGATGCAATCAGAATGGGAGCAGATAGTTTTTTCCCGAGAAACTTCACTTCTGTATTAACATCACTCAGGTCAATTTCTGGAAGTGAGTTATTGAGGAGGAGGATATCCTGAAAGCCCGTGTACTCAGACTCAACTTCCTCCTCAAGACATATTCTGATATGATCAAGTTTTCTGTTTGATGTCTGATTATTTAGACGCTTTTCTTTCATTTTCTCCACCTTTAACCTTCCAAGTTTATCTGTTCTCTATTCTGAGCTTAGTTAAACTTTTTTAAATTTTTAAACTATCTCCTTTTTCTGAGCAATGTTCCCACACTTTTACCCCTCAAAAAGTTCTTGATCTCGCCCTCCCTCGTTCCATTGAAAACCCTGATTTCAGCATACCTCGATTTTCCAAAGAGTTCCGCAATCTTACCCATCATACCTCCTGTGACATCTGATTTTTCTTCAATTCTCTGACTAATATACTCCTTCAAATCCGAAAAGTTCTCATCATTTATCTCTTCTAGAACCTCCCCATCCATATAAACCCCATCGGTATCGGTTGCAAGTCCTACTCTCAGCTCAAAATCTTTAAACCTGTCTATAAGCTCCGAAACGATTTTATCACCGGATAAGACCTCAAAAAACTTATTTTTCACGTTATAAACCATATCTCCATGAGTTACAGGTGTGAAAAGCTCATTCAGTGGACGGATAAAAAGCTCAGTGTCAAAAGCCAAGTTACTATCGATCAAAAAAGATGTGAATGGATGAATGGGATAAGGAAAAACCCCTTTATCAGCTAAAACCTCACAGAATGCTGTATTCAATCTTTTACAGGCAAGATGAGTTTTGATAATTCCTTCTCTGTTCTTTTCCTTCTTCAGTCTGTACTTCTCAACATAGGGGTGTCCAAAAGAGCCAGCACCATGAACCAGAATCATTTTTCCATCAAAAAAGCTAATCTCATCTGCAACTCTTTCCATTTCATCTCTTAGTAGTCTGTCAAAGACTCCTTTACTCTTCTCCGTTATAACAGAGCCACCAATTTTTAAAATTACAATTTCTGAGGAGTTTTTTCCCATACCACACCTCCTGATGCAACTCTATTCTATCCTGACTCCTTCCTTTTCAGGTTTTACAAAGAAAGCAGTGGAGAATTTTTTGGTAGCCTCTGTCAGTTTTTCATTGCTGCCAATACCAATGACACAACCTCCACCTCCAGCCCCTGTCAGTTTTGAGGCTATACCCATCGAGTTAAGCTCGGAAACTATCGTATCGATTTTATCACTGCTGACCCCAAGCGATTTCAATAAACATTGATTCATGAACATAAGTGTCGAGATTGAGTCTATGTCCCTTTTCTCGAGATACGGTATTGCTGATATTGTCAGCCCCCCTATGGCGTCCATTATACTATCCACCACTTCAGGGAAGGTTTCCTTTAACTTTGCAACCTTTCTGACCATCTCACCCGTTATCGACTCTTCGAAAGTGTTCACAACCAAGAAGTAAAACTTTCCAATGCTAACAGGTTTTCTGTCGGGGATCAACCAGCAACCACCATAGGTGGATAGAAAGGGATCGGTTCCACTTCCAATACCCTGTACATCTAGTTCCACCTTTCTCGCCATCTCGTAAATATCCTCATCTGTCAGGGATGTCTCAAATTCAGCATCAAGAGCCTTCAGAACAGAAACTGTTACTGCTGACGAACTTCCAAGTCCAGAGGCAATTGGTATCTGACTTTTTACCTCAATATCAGCACCTTTTATTTCTTTGACTTCCATAAATCTCTTTACTGCATGGCTGATATAGGGGTGTTTTTTAAAATCAATTCCGGTTATCCCGAGAGGGGAGGATATTCTGAAGTCATCTCTTTTTTTTACTTCAGCAAAACATCTGAGGTCTATGGCTGTGACAAGAGCTTTTTTACCATAAACCACTGCATGTTCACCGAAAAGAAAAATCTTTCCAGGAGCTGAAGCTTTCATCAGCTATGGTATTCCTGCCTGCTATTTAAAAATATTGCATCTGGTTGAGCTTTAAATCCTGAAGGCTATCCCAGCATAACCAACAACATTGCTCCTGTCAGCCACATCTCCACTGGTGGAATAGTCCACAAGCTCTGCCATAGCCCCATGGTACTTCGCATAGTGCATTGCGATGGCTATAACACCATAACCACAAACACTCGCCTGAAGTCTGTAGATTGTATCATAGTATCGTTTCACATCCATCGAAAGTATGGAGTCTATGACCTTCCCATCAAGCTGTCTGCACTGCCCATCGGGCAGGTAGTGGTGCATGTCACTCGATGCAATGACAGCGATACTTCTGTCTGTTTTTTCCTGAGCCTTTATTATTTCAGTTGCAATCTCCTCAGCGCTCTCCTCATCCTGCATCCCTACGCAGATTGGTACGATTCTGAAATCCTCATGTAGCACCTGAAGAAATGGCACCTGAACTTCAAGAGAATGTTCATATCTATGAGCAGTTTCATCCATGTCGATAATAATATGGGGCATTGCCTCAACAAACTCCCTGTCCACCTCCACCTCACCCAAGGGTGTCGTCCAAGTGTCAACAGACACTGCCACAGGCGAACCGTATCCTGTGTGATTTGGACCAAGTATTACATAGGTTTCCACATCCGGCAGAATGGAATGAACTTTTCCTGCAGTCCTTCCAGAATAGATGTACCCGGCATGAGGAGATATACAAGCAACCACCGAATCATCAGGATTTTTTTCCGCATAAGTCTCTATCTGGGCTCTCAAAGAATCAGGATCAGATGGATAAAAGGAACCTGAAACGACAGCTCTTCGCATGTCAATAACTTACCCTGATTTTACTTAAATTTGTTGTTGATCAGGCTTTACCCACAGTCTAAGTTAAATAATTTGGATAAAGATTAATGAAATGTGAGAAGGTTGGGGGTCATCATAAACCCATATGCAGGGAAAGGAGTGAAAAAAGAAGTAGTTATATCAGTACTTAAGAGGCTGAAGTCATCAGAAATTTTTGCTCCTCGCGGGAAGCTCGGTAGCAAATACATCAAGAATTCAACATTTAGATTAAAAGAGATTGAAGTTGATATGAAAGGAAGTAGAGAGGACACAGAAAGAGTTATTGAGGAGTTTAACCTGGTTGAGCTTGATGCTGTGGTTGTTTTTGGCGGAGATGGAACCATGAGTGATGCTTCACACTCAAAACATCCTCTCCTGTGTATTCCCACTGGCTCAACAAATGTGAGTCCACTAATGACCTCACAGGAAAATATCGGAGAGATTATTGAAAAACTGGCTCCAGAAAAACTGAAGGTTGAATGGGTCGATGGGTTAAGGATAAGGCTGAATGGTGATGAATTTCAGGCATTCAACGATGTTGTTATTGGTTCAACAATCATAAGCACTGTTGGGGAAAAAAGGACTCAGATTGATGCCTTTAAATTTATTCATGGTGTTAAGGCGACTGCAAAACCAAAGAAGTTCAGGGCAAGAGTGAGGGTGGGCGAAAAGGAGGTAAGGGGTGTCTTTGGCAACATTTTTGTCTCCCCCGCAGACAAGAGATATCTCGGTAAAGGGATCGCCGGTGGCGCTGCAATGTCAGTCTTTCTGGGTTTTGATGCGATTATTGCATTGACAGAGGAACCAATGATTTACCACTACACAAAAGATGAATTCAGGGAGCTTGAACCCTTTGTTACAAAAACATTAAGCTTTGATGAGGGTGAGACCGTGAGGATAGAGGCTGAAGAGGTAATATCGAGAGATGGTACTCCACTAAAGAAGCTGGACTCTCCTGCATATATCGACTTTAGAAGAAAACTCGTGAGGGTTTTTAAGCTTTAATTCAAGCATTAATTCACAAACTTTAATTCAGCTACACAGTCACTAACTAATCCGCAGATACTTTCTGATGTCAGGTGTAAGATAGTCGAGCACACTGCCAGAAGCTTTCATTACTTCCGCATGCTCAATTATTCTGCTGAAGCTTCCACCTGAAATCCCATTTGCAATAATGGCTGCACCTTCTGCAGATTGCTTTGCACAGCCAAATCCCCTGAGCATTTCACAATCAAAACCGTATGATTCAGCCATCTCTCTAAAAATCCGGTTAAATTCTCTGGAGCTAAAATTCCTGCCAGACATGAGAACTTTATCGCTGGAAGAGGATGTTTTAGCCGCCATGACTGATTTGAGCAAACTCTCAGCCATCCAGACCATCACTTCCTCAGGTACTTCATCAATGCTATCTACAAAAAAGCCTTTTGAGGCAAGAAAACTCTTATAACCACCAGAAAAAAGCATTTTTTTAGGAAAATCTCCAAGAAGGTATGCAAGCTCCCCGTCAATAAAACCCATGGACGAAAAAGCAGGAAATGAGCAAGTTCCCCCAACCCCATCAACAATCTTACCCCCCTTTACCGAAATACACGAGTTAAATCCCGAGCCGGATTCAGCAAGGATAAAATCTATCTCATCAAAGGTTTTTTCTTCCGAGAGTTGATATATTCCAAGAATGGCTGAACACAGTTTATCAGCTGTTCCCATATCTATTCTGTTAAATTTTCTGTGTTCCGGTACTGTTGGAAGATGTATAACACCCGGAACAGTATAAATCGTATAATTTTTCTCAAGTGAGATTCTCAAAAGCTGTCTCAACCCCATTGCACTTTCTTTGTCAAGGTTAAGAGTCATGAGAAAAATCTCTTCTTCTTTCAATTCAGAGAATCTCTTGACAGGAATGCCATAGCCTGACAGACCAGCAATCACATCCACTTCCACTTCATTCAGAACTTCAGAGAAGAGATCTGGATTATCCCTTACCTCTGCTGTAGATATTTCACGCCTTACGAGGGGTTCATCATCCTCAAGGATGAAGATTTCAAAACTCGAAGTACCGGGATCGATTCCAGCATATCTTGCCATAAACAACAAAGCCCGGAAGGTCTTAAATAATTCACTGATGAGAATCTATCGCAAATTAACAGTTACACATAAAATCTACCAGAGATTACCCTCAAGATGGTGTCTTATTTTATCTGTCGTGCTCACAAGAACCCTCTCAAACTCCAGAACATGATAACCCTTCTCAAACTTCGGCTCGTGAAAGATTACTTCCACACCCATTTTCCTGATTTGCTGCATAAAGAGGTACATGACTCCCTCACTTCTGAATCTGAGCCTGTGTTTCTCAGTAACCTTTCTTCCATTCGCAACATTTTCAATGCTCTCCACCATTGATTTAAGAATAGCCCTCCCAAGCCTCTCACATCTTTTTTCAAGCTCCTCAACACTTTCTCCAAATTCAAAGCTCTGAAATGCCTCTCTCACAATTCTTGATAGCATGAAGTCCTTACCGTAGTCATTGAAATATCTGAAGGCATAGCTCAAATCAGATGTGTTGGATTGACTTGCTGTGTATTTCACAGGAGATGTGACCATTTCAGGGTCTTTTATAACCACACCCTCCCTTCCCCCCTCTCCAAGTTCTTCAATCACATTTCTGCATTCGATGTGTGCCTTTTCAACACTGCATTTTTTGAGAACAGGAGCGATTTTAAAGTCATACTCCTCTGAAAGCTTTATTTTCTTTTCAACCGGCAGAGGAATGTTTGTCCTCCTGTCTCTCACATCAAAAACAAAGAAGTCAAGCCCCTTTACATCATATACATCCTTCATAACATAGGGTGACTCCATCCCTACAGCCTCACAGCAAAGCATTAATGAGGGATTGTCAGAAAAAAAACTCTCATTTATCAATTCTCTTGCTTTTTCCGTCGTGTAGGGGCAGATAAATCCTCTTCTGGTGATTGCATAAAGATTGTTCCCGAAAAGTACAATTCTGACATTATAACCGTTCATCTTTTCCTCTATCACTACATCTCCTTTAAAATGCCGCTTAAGAGTTGGATATAGTGTAAGAGCTCTCCTGATTTTCGGATAACCTCTGACGATCTCGAGACCATGATTTGTCTTTACAATAAGTGTTCCCTCTTCAAACTCTCCGAATTTCTTTTCCAGCTTCAGCGCCTCAACAATATCCGGAAAAAAAGGATGTTTAATAAATGCACTTCTCAGTATGTTCCTTTCCTCCAGCCTTTTCGCAGCTGGAGGTGTGAGATTCAAAGCATCTGCAACAAATCTCATTCCTGAAGTTTGGAGTAAAGGAACCTGACCATATCTCTTTCGGTGATGATCCCTTCCAAGCTCCCGTTGCTAACTATAAGAGCTACACCATATCCCGAGCCCCTCATAGCCTGTGCAAGCTCGGAAATCTTCATGGTTGGTGGAACAGTAATGGGTTCCCTGTAAACTTTGAGATTTTCATTTGAAAGGATGTATGAAAGAGGTTGATTTAACGCATCTCTTATATCTCCTGTAACGAGCATTTTAAAAGCTTCTCCGGTTCCAAAGTACCTGAGGATCTCCCTTGCTGTAACCATACCCACCAGAATACCATCACTTATTATGGGAAGTCTCCTCATTCTCTCATTTATCATCACTTTCATCGCTTCTTCAATCGTGGTATCAGGAGTTGCGGTAATCACACCTCTTGTCATATAATCGCTGACGAACCCATCAAGATATCCATTTTCAGAGAGATAATTGAGGATGTCTTTTTCAGTTATAATCCCAAGAACAATACCTTCTTTGTCAACAACAGGGCATCCTCCTACTCTTTTCTCAAGCATGAGTTCAATGGCATCCTCAAAGGACGATGTAAAATCGACTGTTACCACATTCTCCTCCATTATAGCCTCGACATCCTCATTGACAGCAGCCATCAAATTTCCGTCGTATCTGTTCTGGACGATTCTATACTTTTCTCCTCCACCAAAGAAATTTATTATATCTGTTACAGTCAGAATGCCCTCAAGCCTCTTTGTTCCAGGGTCTGCTATAGGCATCCTCCTGAAATGGTATTTTATCATTGATTTCATTGCAGACATTATTGTCGAGGTTGGTGGGAGAGTTACAACATTTTTCGTGCACAGATCCATTATATCTCCAGGCTTCTGTTTTTTTGATGCTCTCTTCTCCCTACCTGGTTTCTCTCTCGAAAAGCTATCCCTGTTTATCATCAAACTCCCCCTCATTCATGAGTTAGCTCTGCACAGTCCTCACAGAGCCTGAGCCCATCTATTTCCTCAAGAAAGTCTGAAAGCTTACCGCATTTCTCACATTTCCCGAAACCGAGATCTTCAGCAATTTCTTCTCTCAGGAGCATCTTATAGTTTTTAATCTCATTCGACTCTATGAGGTCAAGAGAGACACTCAAAATATCATTGTCAGTAATTATACCCACAAGCTTGCCATTATCCACAATTGGGAGTCTTCTGATGCCTTTTCTGAGCATGAGTTGTGCAGCCTCCCTCAGGCTGGTGTGAGGATCGGCAACAATAAGGGGTGATGTCATTATATCCTTCAAAAGGACTTCAGAGGGGACTTTATTCCTTGAGATTACCTTTTCCACAAGGTCTTTTTCGGTCACAATACCAACAGGATGGCCATTTTCCATTACAACTACACTTCCAACACCATATTCGAGCATTCTTCTTGATGCATTCAGAAGGGATTCATCCATCAATGCTGTACAAACTTCCCTCGTCATGATTTCCTTCACTGGCATATTATGTGTCATGCTTACCACCGCTAAGTCAAAAACAATGATAGGTTTTAAAGTTTTTTGGATGGTAAATGATAAACCCGTAACTGAAGATAAAAAAGCTACCAGATTCTGACTATACTTATAACTCCAAAGGATGTGAGAGTCACAATAGCTCCAGCCACCATTATCCCCACAAATATATATGCAAAAGATTTCATTCTATCCATTCCAAGAAGAAAAGCGAGGAGACTTCCCGTCCATGCACCTGTTATGGGGAGCGGGATTGCAACAAAAATAGAAAGTCCAGGATAACCATATCTATCAATAATATCTCTCTTTCTTTCAGTCCTTCCAATCAGGTACCTGTAAATTCTGGAAGTGACCCTCCATCTTTCGAGAATTCTACCAATACTATCAAGAAAAAGGAGTATAAAAGGAATCGGGAGAGCATTTGCAATTACACAGATTATATAAGCCTGGAGGGGAGGGAAGCCATAGTAAAGGGCAAGAGGAATTCCACCTCTCAGTTCTGAAATTGGAAGAGCTGAGACAAGTAAAACATTCAACATTTCGTTAAATGAAACCATGTGATTTCTCAACCCCCTTCACAAGGTTTGCAATCAACCTGTTAACCCTTGCATCAACTCCATGCTTTTCAGCAAGCTCAGCTATTTTACCATTTATAAAATCCACCTCGGTTCTTCTACCTCTCTCAATGTCCTGAAGCATGGAGGATTTATTTTTTGCTGTTTTTATTGCCACCTCTCTCACAAGATCCCTGAGATTCTGCGATATCCTGATGCCCATTTTTTTCATCAAGTTCTCTCCCTCTTCAATAATTGCCTCTGCAATTTCCCAGAGTTCATTGATTTCAACTACACTTCCATTCCTAACTCTACAGATTGCTGTCAACGGGTTTATCGCTGCATTGACTATGGCTTTACTCCATATTCTGCTACTGATGTTATCAACAGCCTGGCAGTTCATGCCACTATCCACAAGCACTTTCACAACAGCCTCTGCTTCCCTGCTTACGAATCCGTCATTTCCCGCGTAGGTTATCCCCTCTCCCGCAAAATTAACTGTTCCCGGCTTAACTAAATTCGCCCCATAGGTGGTCACACCACCAACAACTGTGTCCAGATACATAGAGAGGATCTCAAGATTTCCAATACCATTCTGAATCGTAAAGGTAATTCCACAATCCACACGGGATAGAAGTTGGGCAGCATTTTCTGTATCATAGGATTTTACCGAAACAATCGTTATATCTGCATCTACCGGCTTATCGGTTGCCACAACCTCAAGTTTTGTGTTAATTAGTCCCGTGATCTGAAGCCCCGTGTTCTGCAGAGCTTTAAGCTGCTCTCCTCTACCAACAAAAACAACATCATAACCTGCAAGCTGAACCATCGCTCCAAAAAGGCAACCTATGGCTCCTGCCCCCATTATCTGGATTTTCTGTTCAGCCATCTACTTCACCTTTTATTAAAAGGAGCTTTTTTTCAATTTCATCACCACTAAATGGCAACAGTGGCATGAAAACAGGCATTTTTCTTTTTCTAAGAAGTTCAGAATACCTATCCAGCTCGTCTGAAGAAATTGAACAGAAAATTGCCTTATAACCACTTTCATACGCATTCTCAAGCATCTCATCAAGATTTCCATCACTCTCAAAGGATCTAATCTCTCGGTATGAAGCCCAGTAGGACAATACATCCAGCATCCAAGAGAACTCAGGATTCATCAGAACATCTATGTCACAACCCCTCTTCAACGCATACCAGGATGAAAGGAGGGATTTTTCATCAGACAAAATACACAAAACCCTCTCCTGAGTTCCAACGGGCAAGCCCCTGAAACCTCTGAAGGAATCGGTAATGAGATATAGGTCTGAATCCCGGATCTCAACAGAAATCTCAACCTCCGGATTTTTCAAATCAACCATTCCACCCTTCTTTACAACCTCTCTACCAATTATTCTCGCCGCATCCATTGATGTAAAACTATGCCTCCCGGTTCTCTTGACCCTGACTGCAAAAGTCCTTCCCTTCACATTTTCAAAAATTTCAGCAATCCTTCTTGCATTTTCTTCCAGATCGAGTTCCATCTTCACAGAAACATCGGCACTAACAACTCCAAAAACTTTCGAAATTCTCCTTGCAATTCTGAGTTCTTCCTCAGAAAACGATTCAGAATGTGAAGCTGAATCGATATAAATTCTTCCATAACCTCTCCTGATTCTAAAGTTGCCATCGAAATCCCTTCTGAGAACCCTATCCATGTTGCCTGTCAGAATCTTTTCAAATCTGTTTCTAACAAATCTGCTCTTCAGAGCTATCTCATCGTATCTTACAGAAATCATTTTGGTATAGTTACTTTAAAGGATATTTCAAATTTTTGGGGTTAAAAAGGATGAAACTAAAAGGTCAGAAGAAATCACTTATTCTCACCTGCCTGTTGAGTTCATTTTCGAAAAGAGAATTTATTTCAAGCTCAATCAACATCAATCTCTGTCTGGTGTATTCCGTAACATTGTATTTCTGACTCAGATACTTTGAGATATCAAGATATTTTTTGATCGAGCTTTCGTGGACGGAGAGGGTCAGATTTCCCCCACATTTTACGCATCTTCCTGCAAGAGGGACTCTTTTATATTTTGTATTGCACTTAACACATCTGAACTCCTGTTTTGAAAATGCCCTAAGATTTCCAATCAAATCGGGAAGGAAGTGGGTTGTTATAACCCTTTCTGCCACATCGTGTTCATCAACCGATATCAGTTTTTCCGCAATTTCCATCTGAGCTGTAACCTTTTCCTGCATCGTTTTGAGAGATTTGTATGCACATATTTTTACTCCCGCTGCAATATTATCCGTATCATGTGTAAACCTCAAACCATAGTATCTCCTCTCAGAACCAAGTCTGTCCTCAACTCTTTCGATTAATCCCGATATATCCTTTGGATTTGCATACTCAAGTGTGGAAAGATAGAAGGAGAGAGGGTACCTGTCAATTACATCCATGTTGTGCACCTCACTGTCAACCTCCCTCGGATCAAGGATCGTTGTTAAAACAAGGGGTGCATCCATCTGCCCACCTCTCTTCTCAGGCAGGAAGTGACGGGAGAAGTTTATCAGTCCGTCAAGCAAAAGCATTACACAATCTTCATCACCATCACAGTTCCTCCTCTTTGCAGCATGGAAGTACGGGTGGGCATAACCAGCAAGAACATCTGAGAAACCTATTATTCTTCCAAGAACGCCTGCAGAAGTATGCGGAGCAAGTCCGATAACAAGGTGGCCTATCAAATCCTCTATTGAATCTGCATTGTAAAATGGTTCAAGTCCATAAAATTTTGTCAGAAGGTCATCAATAAACCTCGACGCTTTCAGAAGGTATTCGGCTGCATCCTTTGCAAGGATGATATCCTGTGGTTTAAGTTCTACGATCTGATCCTCTCTTGTCAGGGGGTTTCCATTCCAATCATAGTTGTAACCAAGCTCCTTTAACTTCTCAACGGTAACACCAATCTCATAGGGCTTGAAATGAGTCAGAGGGAGGTCTGTCATGTCATATCTGATCGTTCCATCTTTGAATACGAAAACCTCATGTTTTGCTCTTAGAATCCCTTTCTCAAGTCTTTCTGAGATTTTGTTTCTGTTTGTCAAACCTATTACTCCCTTAACAGGCGATTTTACTTCTCTCTCATTCAGATTTTTAAGTGCCTTATCAAAAAGTTCCCTTACATTTATTTTCTTCCTCCTGTATCCTTCACACTCTCCTCCACACTTCGGACATTTGCTTTCCATAAACTTCAGTTTGCATCTCTGACAATAGTTTGCAGGAGCCGTGTCTCCACCACATTCACACTTAGACCATATGTTTTCTTTCTCGCATTTCTCACAGATCCTCACAGCAGCTTCCACGATTATTTCGCCCTTTGCAGAATTATAAGAGCTGGTGTAGTTAATAGCATTCTTTATATCTCTTGTCTTACCTCCACTCTGCCCTAATGGAAAAAGGACATGTGGTGGTGGACTCATCCTCCTTTCTTTGGCTTTTTCAGGCCTTCCCATTCTTGCACCTATTCTCGTTGGAGCCTTTGCTCTTACATCCAGTCCCGAAAGATATTTGATATTCTCAAGGATGCTTTTACCCTGGGATATGTCTCTGACTATCTTCAAACCAGGATCAAGTCCAAGACATCTGACAAAAACCTTCCATTTCTCAATGACAATCAGACCGTCTCTTAGCTTGTGTTCGAGCAGTATTTTCTCAAGAATTACCTTTATTTTCTTGTTGAGGGGCAACACAAGTGAGCTTTTTCCATACTTCCCCTCTATTTTTCCCGTTTCAGACACATAAGCCCTCAATTGTTTGAATTCATCAAGACTGATATCATGCCAGAGGTAAGTGTAATCAGGATGCAATGGCACACCATAGGTGTCACAAAGCTTCAATGCCTCCTCTTCACTTATCTCCCTGTAATCACCTTCAGGAATCCGACCCTCTACCTCAGAAAGCCACCATTCATATGTATAGGATGCAGGTAGCAGAGGATGATTATTTTCCAGAAAATCGCCGAAATTTATCAGAATCTCCCCCACATCGATTATGGTGTCGACCTGATCTTTGTAAAGATTCGCCAGTTTTTCAGAATTTATTTTAATCACATCTCCATTTTTCAGTCTTACAGTCGGACCTTCAATTGATGTGACGGGAACAACTCCTCCTGCCTTCCCAGGGCGTTCTATTTTCATCTGTGTACCTATTGCAATGAAGTTACCTGTAATAACCATTACAGCAGGGTTTATTCCAACAGTAGCAAACCCAGAATTTCTTGCTCTACCATATCTGAGTCTGAAACCTCCCTTTCTGGATGGATGGCTGAAAACAGGTCTTCCAGCAACTATATCTGAGAGATATTTATCCTTGGGTTTGATTTCGTTGCTATCATTTTCAGATTTCGATCCCTTTCCCACAAGTCTGTCAAGCCATTCCCATCCATCTATTTTGAGCTCTTCAACGAGCTTTTTCAGCTTGGGAGCTTTCAAAGCTATACCTTCTGCGATTACAAGAGCCATACCACCTCTTATCCTGTTGGTCTCAACTCTCTCAAGATCTCTGTGCCCTGATACCTCCTCATCCTCTGTTGGCTCCCCATCAATGCAAACCGGACATTTTGAAACAATTAACCTTATCTCCTCGTCGGAGGGGACATATTGAAGGTTCGCCACCTTTTTATAAAGTGGGATTTCTTCAATATAGCGAAGAATCTCTTCTTCTGTAGGGATATACCTGTTTATCCCAGCCAGCCTTCTGACATAATCTCCAACAAGAACAGATATCACCTGAGCGGTTCCACCAGCACTTCTTATGGGTCCAGCATAGTATATTTTGAGGAACTTGCTCCCATCATAGTTTCTATCAAGCTTTACCCTTGCAATGCCTTCAATGGGCGCTGCAACAACTCCTTCTGTAAGAATTGCCACAGCCGCCCTTACCGCTCTGTCAATAGCCTCTTCCACATCGAATCCACCAAATTTCCCCTGAAAAATATCTTCAGCAACAATGAAGCAAATTTTTTCCCTGGAAACCCCCTTTTCCTCGAGTTCCTGAATTTTTTCAGATATTCCTGGCAGGTTTAAAAGTTTCTCAACTCTCTCTGCCATGTTTTTCGCAACAGGAATCTCAACCCTTTTTACCGGGTCAAATCCCTTTTTTCTTGCAGTTTCAGCTACTGAGTAAGCCTCATTCACTTTTTCTAAGAGAAGAGAATGATACTCCTCAATCTCCTTCAAAAATCTATACTCTGCCTCTTCATCAACTTCATCTTTTTTATAAAACAATGGAAAAAATCTGTCAAGAGTAAGGTTCATCGTCTATACTTGATGAAACTAAAAATAACTTTTCTGGATGTTATGAAAGTTATCTCCCGGGAGTTTTTATTTAATTGACATTTGGTAATTAAAATTAATGATATTTTTTATTCATCCCCCCTTCTTGTTATAATCTGTATGGCTTTTTCAATAAGCAATCTTATACCTTCTTTTCCTTCAAGAATTCTTCCATGACCTGGAAGAAGGAAACTGGAGTCAAGATTCTGTATTTTTTCAAGAGATCTTACCATCTCACGCGTGTTACTGCCAAAATCAATCCTGCCAGGAAGACCATTTTCAAAAATTAAGTCCCCCGTTATAGTCGCTGAGAACTCATCTATGTAAATGGATGTACTTCCAGGAGTGTGTCCGGGTGTGTGAATGAATTCCAGGTTTAATCTTCCAGAATTCAGATATCTCATCTTAGAAATATCAATATCAGGTTTAGAACCATATTCAAGTGAGTTGAGAGCAAGAAGAGCGCCCTTTTTCAAAAATAGATGGTTTGACTCACAGTGATCTTTGTGAAGGTGGGTGTTAAAAACGATATCCATATCTGAGATCTCAATCCCATCATTTTTCATCAGACCGAATAGATTTACAAAGGTTTTGAAGCACCCAGGGTCTATTACAATGGATGTTTCATCCAGAACTATGTAGGTATTGGATGAGTCCATCAGGGCTGTTCCCCAGACATAGGCATAAACTCCATTGAAGAGCTTCATTTTTACCTCCCCTAATTCTCAAAAAAGATTTATTATGGGGCTCTTAACTTTTTTCATGGTGCTGAAAGTCTACGACACCCACACGCATTCTGAAGGGAGAAGTATTAAAGAGCTGAAAGAAATGGCGGAAAAAGGCATAGTAAAAATAAATTCCTGTGCCTTCTACCCTGTAAGACCTATGCACTACGGCACCCTTATTGACCTTTTCAGAAAACTTCAGGAATTTGAGACAGAAAGAGGTGATAAAGCAGGTTTGAAAATATATCCTGCCATCGGTATCCATCCAAGATGCATACCTCCTGAGTGGGAAAAGGTCATCGATTATATGGAAGATTATCAGCCTAAGATTCTCGGAGAGATAGGTCTTGAAGAGGGAAATGATCTGGAGAGAAGAGTTCTGGAGGCTCAATTATCGATTGCAGCGAAACACGACATTCCATGCATTATCCATACTCCAAGAAAAAATAAATTGATTGTGACAGAGAAATTGCTTGATATACTTGAGAGAATCAGTTTTCCTGCTGAACTTGCAGTCATCGATCATCTAAGCCATGAAACCGTATCAAAGGTTTTCAAAAGAGGACATTACTGCGGGCTTACAGTGGAAAAAGGGAAGCTCACACCCGAAGAGGTTCTCGATATCTTGAAGGAATTTGAAGCTGAGAGATTCATGCTGAACAGTGATTCCGGATTTGGTGGATCTGAATATCTATCTGTCCTGAGAACAGCTGAATTCCTCCTTGAGAGCGGGCTAGGTGATGATGTAAAAAAGGTTTCCATAAAAAACGCTGAAGCTTTCTTCAAAAATTAGAAAATCTAAAAATTATATTAATTTCCCATATTTTTATAGGGCATGGGAAGATTTATATAGCTCTTAACACAATTTGCATGAAATCAAACAGAACAGGAGGAGTTGGACTTGGTAGAAATAACAGAAGTGAGAATATATAAGCCAAAAACCGAGGGGGTTGTTAAGGCTTATGCCACAGTCTCCCTGGATAATGAATATATCGTGAAAGGATTGAAAATTCTGGAAGGAGAAAATGGTCTGTGGGTGAGCATGCCAAGCAGAAAGGCAAAAGATGGCTCATTCCAGGATGTTTTCCATCCAGCAAGTAAGGAAGCAAGAGAGAAAATTGTTAACGCAATTCTCGATGCCTATAGAGAACAGGAGTAAGGTATCAGAATGAAGATTTGCTAAAATCAAGAATTTTTAAAGCGATTTGGTTTTTTATTTCAATCGCAATTCTCTTTCCTTTTTAAGTGCCTTTTTTGTCGGGTTTAATTGCCCGCTAAATATTCTCGTAGAAATCATTGATTGAGAGTTCGTCTTCCAATAACCTTTTTATATGCCCTCTCCAATCGGGTATTATGGAGGAGAATATCACACGAATAGGTGTAAGTCTGCCAAAAAACCTTCTTAATGAGTTCGACTCAATTATAAGCTCCCGTGGCTATTCTTCGAGGTCTGAAGCAATCAGAGATGCAATAAGGATGTACATAAACGAGTTCAAATGGCTTGAGAGAGAAAGTGGAGAGGTGATTGGTGTTGTGAGCGTTATCTACGACCACAACTACAGAGGGGTCACCGACACAATAATATCCCTTCAGCACGATTTTGGAGATGTTATCACCACCACAATGCACATTCATCTCGACGGGGAGAACTGCCTTGAGATGATCACAGTCAGAGGAGACATGGCAAAGATAAAAAAAATGGTTGGGAGACTTACAGCACTTAGAGGCGTGATTTCTGTAAAGTTCATAACTGCCTTTAGGGAGGAGAAGTTCTTATGACCTTTTTATAAATTTTAGCTATTATAAACCCCCTTAGCTACCAAAAACTTAAATAACCCTTATTCTAACAGAACATGAGGATAAAGCGGGGTGGGGTAGCCAGGTAATCCCGGCGGGCTCATAACCCGCAGATCCGTGGTTCAAATCCACGCCCCGCTATAAGCAAATCCACACCCTGACCCCACCCACTAATATTCCCTCTTATCATGGACCCATACTTCTCCATCTGAATAAACTTCCTTCTTCCATACAGGAAGCTCTTCTTTCACGATTTCCATGCTTTTGGATAGCGGCTCCCAGATGTGTTTTCTATGCCTGCCCATCACAACAACATAGACAATATCTTCCCCCGGCAGTAAAACCCCTCTTCTATGGAAGATTTTAACTCCCTCCACTCCCGGATAGGTTTCCAGCCTCTTCTCAATTTCTCTCAGCTTTCCATCGAACACCTCATCATAGGCTTCGTATTCGAGCCTGATTACCTCCTTTCCATCGGCGATTTTTCTCACAAATCCAATAAAAATCCCTATAGCTCCGCACATTTCAGATCTTTCAGCCTTTACCTTTTTAATCAGACTTCGAAGAGTTTCTATGTCACTGATTTTGTCCAGCTCATCCATCGCGGAGATCTTCGCAGGTTTTACT
Source organism: Archaeoglobus sp. UBA234 (assembly GCA_002494625.1). GTDB lineage: Archaea > Halobacteriota > Archaeoglobi > Archaeoglobales > Archaeoglobaceae > Archaeoglobus_A. Next base: position 14,329 of record DACH01000016.1, on the reverse strand, counting down.
CCGTATTCTGTTTCAAACCCTTCAACTATAGCAACATCATATCCAAAGTCCACAAGCATTTCCAAGATAAGCAAGATTTCATCCTTATCTGAAACCGAATATCTCAGCTCAAGGTTCTCAGATTTGCAGAGAACCTCTTTTTCATCAAAACTGACTTTAACCACCTTTTTACCAGATTTTTGAAGAGCTTCATCCAGTTTTCCGGAAAAAACCAGTTTCATATGATCACCATAATTTTAAACCCCACAAACATTTCTCGATCCCTTTATCCGATCAATACCACATACAACATCATCCACAACATGCATCTGAACATCTATCTTAGAACCATCAACTGTTATTTCCGCACAGCTTGCTATGGAAAGTCTCGGTCTTGTAGGGCTACCCGGACATATTACAACAATCTTGCCTATTTTCTCCAAAACAAAACGGTGAATGTGTCCGAAAATGAGAACATCAACCCCAATCTCCATTGCCATGTATCCCAGATCATCAAAGGAGTTGAGGTAGTTACCCTGATGGACGAGTCCGAACTTTACACCTTCAACCCTGAACTTCTCAATCTCCGGAAGTTCCGATATTATTCTATCATCATCAGTATTTCCACGAACAGCATAAAGATCATAATTCCTGAGCTCCCTGTAAACCTCATAACTCGAGAAATCACCGCAATGGGTAATGATATCACAACTCTCGATAAGCTCTTTCAGCTTCTCAGATGGTTCCCATACTTCCATATGAGTGTCTGAAACTGCAATTATCCTGTGCATAATCAGGCTTTACCTTTTAAAGTATAAAAGACTCACCTTAATGGATGAACTCCTTACCCCTTCTTGTTATCTTTATATTATCGTAAAACTCCTGATCCTGTATCACAAGCTCTATTGATCTCTCGAGCATCCTTTTCTCTTTGTCTTTCTCCATCAGTCTCAACTCAAATATCTCTTCTCTGATTGAAGAATATGTATTGAACGCAATTACGGCAACCTGATTCATAAGCTCATCCAATCTCATATATTCTTCCAAACCCATATCGGGAAAAACCCGATAAATTATTTTTTTAAGGTTAATCAAAGTCATAACTGCTTCCCCTGGACTCAAATTTTTGTCAGTAGCCATGAATCGCATATAGTCTTCAACAGCCTGCTCAAAACCCTTTACCTTTTTTCCTGCATAAATCTTTACAATACCCGAAACAATCCTAGAAGTACAGGACTTCAGATACTCGCCAACTTCCACAGCAGGCTTGAATTCACCAAAAACAACCCTTCTCCATTCATCGAGTATAAGCTTTTTTGCCCTGTCAAGTTCTTCTGCTTTCATAAAATTCACCACAGAGAGCCAAGGATCATTGAGAAGTAAATTATCCCGAGTGTCATGCTTGCAAGTTTGTACATTTTCCTCGCTCCGATTCTGTCAGGAGATCTCGCAAAGATAATCGCCCTGTAAAAGAAGTAAAGTGTTATCAGAAAAGAGGCAATGAGGTAAGCCGGACCGAAGGGGAGAAGGATGAAGAGCATGGATACCATCAACAACATCAACCCTACGCTGAAGACTATAAGCCATGATGTTCTCTCCATTCCAACAACAAGTGGTAACATCGGTATCCCGGCTTTTCTATAATCTTCTTCAAAGTACATCGAGAGATACCAGATGTGGGCTGGAATCCAGAGCAATATTATTGCAGAAACAATAATTCCTGCAAGGTCAGGATAACCCTTAGCTGCTGTCCAGCCTGCTAAGGAGGGCATTGCTCCTGCAAGTCCACCAAGCGCAATCGAGTAGGGGTTTTTTCTTTTGAGAAGGACTGTATAAATCACAATATCAAAAAATAGACCAAGAAAAAGAATTACTGGCACATATATGTTTATAGTGTACCCTACTATAAACCCAATAATAAAGAGAATAGAACCATAAACTGCACAGATTCTGGCAGACAGTCTACCTGAGGGGACGGGTCTCCTCATAGTTCTCGGCATCAGGATATCTATGTCTCTGTCAAGCCACATATTGAGGGCTGTTGTCCCAGCCACTGCAAGAGATACTGCTGTGAAAACCTTCAAGAATAATATCAAGCTCGTTGAGAAGCCTGAAGCAACAAGAAAGGAGATCATACAGGTAATCATTAATAGTGTTGTTTGTTTCGGTTTTATGACTTCATAGAAGGCTCGAACATCCATGTATTTCCATTAAAACATCTGTTACTTGAATATTTCGGTAGATCAAGAATACATCAAATCCATAAAACTCATCATTATGATAATTTAATAGTGACTTTTATATACCAATCCCTATTATTTGATCCAATGGGAGACAGGGGATTTTATGCAGCACTCACTACAGCTGTATTTCTCGTCCTCATAGTAAATATAATGCAATTTCCTGGCTCAGAATTAGCTGAGCTATTTGCATTTTATGTTTTTGTTCCCTCTCTTGTTTTTCTTATATCCTTAGTTATTTACTGGAACACTGAGGGATCAATAAGATACTACTCCCTTTCTTTCTCATTATTCACAATTGTGACTTTTCTCATAAATCTCTACCATTTTGCGGGAAATTTTGTTGTATTGAAAATTGATTATGATCCTGAACCGCTGAAACTCTTCGCTCTCATTCCTGTGATTTCTGCTGGATCCTATCTCTATCCTGCTGTGTGGAAATATTTAAAAATAAAAGATATTGCTTTAGCTCTTCTAATTTCATCAGCACTTGTTATTGGAGTCTTTTATCCATTCATACCAATAACACTCCAGGAATTCTACTCTGAACCCATGGTATTCATTCTTGCCCTTCTGATATTTATGGCGATATTCATAAACTCCTTTTTCATCTCGGTATACCGGGGAGCTACAAGAACTCTGATGGTTTCAGCAGAACTTTCTCTTATTTTATTATTCCTGGCACAGGCTTCGATTCTCTACAGAAGGCTTTTAGGATTTGAATTTCCACTTGTAGATATTTCATCTCTGCTTGAGGAGTTAGCTTTTCTTACGCTCCTATTTGGTTTTTACAGAGTTTACTCTACAAGCCTCGAGCTCCCATCTATAGAGCTCCTCGAAAGAGAAATCCTAGAATACAGACAGAAACTCGAGAGCATAACAGGATACAAAAAGTTCTTCGAAAACGCAGAGGACTTTCTTTTCAGGCTTGATATTGAGGGAAGATTTGTTGATGTCAACTCGAAGATAGGTGTTTTGCTGGGGTATGAAGAAGAAGATATAATCGGAACCAGATTTCTCAGGTTAGTTGCAAGAGAAGATAGGAAGATAATGAATCAAAAATTCTCTTCCGTTTTGAAGGGCAACAGAGAGAAATTCAGATTGAGAATCATTAAAAAAAGAGGTGACTTGCTCCACATGGATGTACTGATGTGGCCCTGGATAGAGAGAAGTACACTTAAAGGAGTAGAAGGAATAGCGAGAGATGTTTCTGATCTCATTGAAGCAGAGGAGAATGTAAGGAACCTAAACGAGTACCTCACAATTCTCAACAAAATTCTCCGACACGACGTTCAGAATGACATTGCCGTTATCAGAATGTATATTGATCTTGCAAAAGAGGGAGAGGATATTGACATAGCAACTGCTATGGAAAAAATAGATGACAGGGTTAATCACGCTCTTTCAACAATTAAAGATGTGAAAGAGATTGAAAGAATGCTCTCAGTTGGGGAACTTGTAGGAGTAAACCTCTCAATGATACTCACGAAGCGAATTCAGGAGTTCAGCAAGGACGCTAAAATCACATACTCAATTCCCAGAAATATCTATGTCGAGGCAGATAGTGCAATAAATTCAGTTCTCCACAATATAATCCAAAATGCAATATTCCACAACGACAAGGAAGTTGTTGAGATCGACATTAAGGTGGAGGAAAAGGACGATAAAATTTATGTAAGAATAGCCGATAACGGCCCAGGAATACCTGATAGTCTGAAAGAGATGATATTCAGGGAGAGTTTCAAAGGTGAGACAACAGGCAGATCGGGACTCGGTCTCTACCTTGTAAAGGAGACAATGAAAAGATATGGTGGAAATGTCTGGGTTGAAGATAACATACCTTACGGGAGTGTTTTTGTTCTTGAGTTCAAAAGGTCTGAAATAAGCGAGGATTTCCAGAGGATTTCAGGAGTGGATCTTGAGTAGTACTGAGAAACTGCCACAATAACAAGGAATTATTTATTAACCACCAGTAATTTTTCACCATGGATTTTGACATCAGAGGAGTTGCAATCGATATTGATGGTACATTGACTTATAGAGACAGGAGTCTTAACTGCACAGCAGTTGAAGCTGTAAGGAAATTGAAGGTGCCTGTTGTTCTCGCAACTGGAAACATATCCTGCTTCGCTCGAGCAGCAGCAAAACTGATAGGAGTCTCTGACATCGTTATATGTGAAAATGGTGGTGTGGTGAGATTCGCCTATGACGGGGATGACATTGTACTGGGAGACATAGCAGAATGTTTACAAGCTGTAGAATATCTCAGAAAATTCTACGATATCGAACTCCTTGACGCAGAATACAGAAAGTCAGAAGTTTGCCTCAGGAGGAATTTCGAACTTGATGAGGCAAGAAAAACTCTCTCTGAGGGGGGTTTCAACAGGATTAAGCTGATCGACTCCGGTTTTGCCTATCACATAATTGATGCAAGAGTCAGTAAAGGAGAGGCACTTCGTTACATCGCCAATGAGATTGGAGTTGATGTTGAGAATTTCGTTGCCATAGGTGATTCCGAGAACGATATAGACCTGATCGAAACTGCAGGTATAGGTGTAGCTGTTTCAAACGCTGACAAAAGGCTGAAAGAAAGGGCAGACATAATAACATCAAAAAAGAACGGTGATGGTGTCGTTGAGGCTCTTGAATTTCTTGGACTTATTTAACACCGAGAGACTTACTTAATCCAAAAATACATGAGGAAAAGATAACAAAAAGTATTTCTTCCCATCAGCCGAAATAAATAGATGAAATTCAGAGTGATGAAAATTGAGCTGAAGGATGATGAAACTGTAAGGCTGTGGCTGAAAGTTCAGAAAAAAGATGTTATGGCTCTTCCCTCGCCAGAATCTCTACTTTCAGATCCGATGAAAATTATTGAGGTCGGAAAGCAGGTATCTTCAGCCTATGCAAAGGCAATGGAAGAGGCTTTAGAGTACGACGCAGTAATAACGGTTGATTACGAAAACTACAACATAATGGATTTGAAAGTAGGAGATGTCGTGGAAGTGGAAATCAGACAGGTTGATGAGAAGAGTTAAGCTACTCCTGTTTTTGTTACAGCAACTTCGAACTCCTCTCTTCCAGGATTTATATCCTCGAGAATCGTATATCTTTTTTTCCTGAGTCTTTTGGCGTAAAGAAGGGCTTTAATGACATCTTCTCTTGCCAAGCCTATTTCTCTGGCTGTTGTGGGAGCCTGGATTCTTTCAAGAGATTGCTTCATCAATTCCCAGCTTCCAGAGCCATAATGTTTCTCATGCAGGTATTCCATTATTATCGACCCTATGGCAACCTGCTCACCATGAGTACCATTTCCAAGTCCAAGAAAATCCAGAGCATGACTGAACTTGTGCTCAGATCCGCTTGCAGGTCTGCTGGTACCTACAATTGAAATAGCCACACCACTCAGAATTAAACCCCTCACAAGCATTGTGAGGTGGCTCATCTGTTTCAGATCGAGTTTCTTTGCTGAAGTTAACATAAGGTTCGCAGGCATAACAGCCATGCTCGCAGCAATCTCATTGTAGTCTTCTCCTGTTTTTTCTCTCGAAAGAAGCCAGTCCTTTACAGCGACTGTATTTGAAATGAGATCACCATAACCTGACCTCAGCAGTCTTATAGGACTGTGTCTCAGAATTACCAGATCAGCTATAACCGCAGCGGGAGGTTTTGCAGTAACTGAAACTGGCTTTCCACCCTCCTTGAAGCTCGCAATTGGAGAAGCTATCCCATCATGTGAAGCTACGGTCGGAACACTTATGAAAGGAATATTAAATTCTGATGCAAAAACTTTGGCAATATCAAGTACTCTGCCACCACCTATTCCCATAACTCCATCGATGTCCTTGTAACCCATATCAACAACCAAGTTTCTAACCTCTTCCATACCATTTCCCTGTACAAAGTGAATTCCTGCAAGAAATTCCTCTATCCTCTCCTTTATCTTCACAGCTACGAGATCGTAAGATGTTTTTCCGGTTATGAGAAACACGCTTGAGAGTTCAAGATTCTCGATAATATCGCCCACATACTTTCTTGGTCCTTCACCTATCTCAACAAAAAGTGGCAGATCAACAGAATTTAAAAACTCCCTCCTTAGCTTCCTTTTCATAGTCATATCCTCCTGGCTAAAAATATTAAAGATGTTAAAATATAAAATGTCTTTGTTCAGTAGAATCAGTATATGCCAAGCTCAGCAGAAATTTTCTGGAGTCTCTCAACTCTCTTCTCAACCGGAGGGTGAGTTGAGAACAGAGAAAGCAGAGACTCACCAGATAGTGCTGGAATAATATAGAAAGCGTTCAATCCCTCTGCCTCTTTCTTGTATTGAGGACTTATTCTCTCCATTTTACCAGATATTTTCATCAAAGCGGATATGAGTGCTTCAGGATTTCTTGTGAGGTATGCACTTCCTAAATCTGCAGCATATTCTCTGTATCTGCTGAGTGCTCTGATGAGAAGGAAGCTTATAAACCATACAAGAGCTGAGACTGCAAGTATTATTATATTTGTAGAGGTATTGTCTCTCCTGTCTCCAAACATTCCGGCAAACATTGCCCATCTCATTACAAACCATGCAACCGTGGAGAGAAAGCTTGCTATTGTGATTACCGCAACATCTCTATTCTTTACATGACTCAGTTCATGCCCTATAACCGCCTTCAGCTCTTCATAATTCAGTGTTCTCAACAAGCCAGTTGTAACAGCAACAACAGCATTTTGTGGATTTCTTCCAGTTGCAAAGGCATTTGGAACAGGAGTGTCTACAATTGCAACTCTCGGCATTGGCAATCCAGCATTCATGCTGAGCTCTCTAACCATGGAATAGAGTTCTGGAGCTTCATTCTCATCTACAACCTTTGCACCACTTGTATACAGGACAAGTTTATCCGAGAAGTAGTACTGAAGCAGAATAAAGCCCCCTGCAAAAAGTAACAGCCCCATGTATCCAACTCCAATCGTATAGAGCACAGTAAGGAAGATAAGGTAAACTAACACAAGCAGGAACATTGTCATTAGCATTCTCATCGACAAACCTCTATCTCTGACCCATTCTACCATGAGTTACACATCCCTCTTTCTGTATTTAAAATCTGTCCAGCTCTGTCCAGCCTTCCTATTTTATTATATCATGAGATAAATATTAAAAAGTCTTCTTTTGGTATATAACCTGATTTAATCCTGATTATGTTTTCATCTGAATCCATAATTACAAAAGTGGGAACAACAAAGTCTTCCCCTTTCTCTTTGAAAACAAAAATGAACTTTCTTACGACATCAGTATCTGCATTGACATCAACCCTTACTGGAATAAACTCCTGATCAATTTTTGCCGATACCGTGGAATCAGACAGAACCTGAGAACTCATCAACCTGCATACAGAACATGTTTCCGAATAGAGATACAGAAAGACTGGTTTTCCCGTACTTTTTGATAACTGAATGCCCTCTCCATATGTTTTCCAATCTATATTCTGGCTTTCTGTTGAGAATGAGATGAAAAGAAGAATCAGTCCTGATGCTATCATCAAGCCTGCCAGTTTCCTCATTTCCATGAAAGATGGATGAATGAAATATATTTAACTATGTTGATCTGTGGAGTCAAACAAACTACCAACCAGAAATTCAACATTGACGAAACTCTCAAAGAGCTCAATAGCCCTGTTTAATTTAACCTCCCCACTTATTCTTGCTTCTTCAAACATTTTCTCTAACCTTTCAGTCGTTGTGAGAGTATCCTCACTTACCAGAAGAACCGGGACTTTGTTCTTTTCCGCTCTCTCAAGTATAAATCTTGAAGGCTTCAGATTTCCTGTCAGAATTATCATTCTAATGTTTGGAATCTCCATGGCAACAACCTGAAGGTCAGCTCTATCTCCTCCTGTGACGAGTGCAGCATTTCTGGTTTTTCTGAAAAATTCGATAGCACTGTTCGGAGACATGGCACCAACAATAATGTTTTCAATTATTATTTTTTCATCAGGCTCAACCAGATACTCCCCATGCAGGTTCTCCCTGATTTCGTCCACAAAAAGTCCTCCAATTATCGGGTCTCTTGGAATAACACCTACAAGTTCAATACCGCTCTTCTTCATCACACTGCTTGCAACTCCATCTATGTATGATCGCTTGTATCCTGAGAGCTTGTTGAAAATTATGAACTTCAACCTCTCGCCAAAGAGATCCTTTGCAGCTAATATCTTATCAATCACAAAATCATTGGAGTACTTTACAGCCAGGAGAACCTTAGCATTCAGCATTTCAGATATTGCAATGTCTCCCAAACCTACCGCAGAACCAATTCTATAATCAATTGAGCCTTCTATCAATACCACATCCTTTCCAGATGAGATCCTTTCATAGGATTTTTTTATCAAATTTTTGAGGTCTTCCGAATGTGCAATGTTCACAAACTCTGCATAGGGTACTTCGAGCACAATAGGGCATACATCCCTTATCTCATCTTCAATTCCCAGAAGACGGGATGTGTTCAGGGCATCACCATCAACGATCTCTCCCTCAAAGTATTCCGGTGAGCTTCCAAAAGGTTTGAAGTATCCCACTCTGTAACCTTTCTCTTTAAGGATTGAGGCAAGAGCAATTATCAGTGTACTCTTCCCAGATTTTCCTTCAACTGATGAGACCAGCAGATTTTCCATTCTTTTCACCCACCTGAATATTTTGAATAATACTCTGTTTTAATGTATTATCTCATGCACTCCTTAAACTTTCTGTTCAATAAAATGAATGGAACAGCAAAGAAATTAAATATCGAATTGCCGAACTTCAAGCAGGTGATAAAATTGCCACCAGTAGACCTTGAAAAACTCAGATACGGGACAGACCTGATTAAGAGAGGTTTTGCAAAAATGCAGAAAGGCGGGGTAATAATGGATGTTACCAATGCCGAACAGGCAGCTATAGCTGAGGAGGCTGGAGCTGTAGCTGTAATGGCACTCCACAAAGTTCCTGCCGACATAAGGGAGGCAGGTGGAGTGGCAAGAATGGCTGACCCTGTCAAAATCCAGGAGATAATAGAGGCTGTTACAATTCCCGTCATGGCAAAGTGCAGAATTGGTCATGTTGCAGAGGCAAGAGCTCTTGAATCCCTTGGAGTGGATATGATTGACGAAAGTGAGGTTTTAACTCCTGCAGACGTATTCTTCCACATCGATAAAAAGAAATTCGTTGTCCCCTTTGTCTGTGGGGCGAGAAGCCTTGGTGAGGCATGTAGAAGGATTTTTGAAGGTGCAGCAATGATAAGAACAAAGGGAGAAGCTGGCACGGGAAATGTTGTCGAGGCTGTAAAGCATATAAGACTCATCAACAGAGCAATTAAAGAGCTCCAGAACATGGATGAACCTGATATAGTGAATGTTGCTGAGAAGTATGCTACTGCATACAGAAGACTGATTGATTCAATAAGAGAAGAACAGGGCATTGACAGATTCTCAAAGGACGATATAGTTTTTGAAGAGTATTCTTTCATAGAGATAACAGATGAAATTTACAAAATATTGCTGGAAATAAGAGATATGCAGCGTCTTCCTGTTGTGAACTTTGCTGCAGGAGGAGTTGCGACACCTGCTGATGCAGCATTCATGATGCAGCTTGGTATGGATGGTGTTTTCGTTGGTTCGGGAATTTTCAAGTCTTCCAATCCGCCAGAGTATGCAAAGGCAATAGTTGAGGCTGTCCAGCATTATGACGACCCATCTGTAGTAGCAGAGGTAAGCAAGGGACTTGGAGAGGCGATGAAAGGACTTGATGTTTTCAAGCTTGAAGAGAGTGAAAGAATGGAGACGAGAGGAGTTTAAATTTTTTACTTAAATTAAAAGACTCAAGATGATGCGAATTGCGGTTGTTGGTGTTCAGGGTGATGTTGAAGAACATGTCCTCTCATTGAAAAAAGCATTTGAAAGAGCTGGAGTTAAGGGAGAAGCCGTTGCAACAAGAAAAAAAGGGATTGTTTCTGAGAGTGATGCAGCAATCATCCCGGGGGGAGAAAGTACTACAATAAGCAAACTGATATTCAGAGAAGGTATTTCTGAAGAGATTCTCCAGCTCGCTGAAGACGGTAAACCCGTGATGGGTACATGTGCAGGACTGATACTCCTTTCAAAGCATGGAGATGAACAGGTTGAGAGAACTGAGACAAAGCTTCTTGGACTGATGGATACTTGGGTGAGGAGAAACGCTTTTGGAAGGCAGAGGGAGAGCTTCCAGACACTGCTACATGTAAAAGGAATTGGAGAGTACGAAGCTGTTTTCATCAGGGCTCCAGTTATAACGAAAGTGGGAAACAAAGTAGAGGTTCTTGCGAAATATGGAGATTTTATTGTTGCTGCCAGACAGGAAAATTCTCTGGCTCTTGCTTTCCACCCCGAGCTAACAGATGATACAAGAGTCCACGAGTACTTCATCAGGATGGCTCTTGAATAGCCCCCAGTTTAATTCACTTCCTCTCCCTCATTTTTGAGAGGCTTTCCTCATAACTCTTTATCATTGGAAGTTTAAGTCTCAGCGCTGTAGAGGGTATCGGATATCTTATCCCTCTTCTATGGGTCTTTTCTAAGTTCTCAGCTATCTCTTCAGCCATGGAAAAGGGGAAAGAGAAAGCCACTTCTGAGTCCTGTGTTAGTCCAAATAACCTGTCTCCATAGCACGGAAGTACGAATTTTGGTTCCCCATCGATATATGCTTCAAGAAGTTCACTGCAGGCTCCCCTACCCCTTATTCTCGTTTCAAGACCTCCACCCCTGCTGTGAAGTACTGCATGAATAAGCCTGAGAATCTGAGCAGGAGTGCCATAAACTGCAACAAAGTCAACCTCTTTCATTCTGCTGAGAGGAGCTACAATACACCCCTCAAATCTCTCTTGAAGTTTTGGAATGACTTCTTCAAACAGGGGTGCGACTTCCATGTTCTCTGCATACCCAGCATCGTATGCCAGTTTTCCTGAAGTGTATAACTCATCAGGCTCTGCAAAGCCAAAAGAGACAACTCCCAAAGGACATGTGGTCTCAATCCCGAAGAAAACCGTCCAGCCATACTTCCTCGCAAGATTATAAGCCTGACAAATTGTTATATCCGGGACAAATCTTGTTTTCTCGGGCACTTCATCTCTCGCTTTGACAAATTTAAATCCAACAGGGAAGGATTGGGGTCTGATAAATTTCTCTATCACAGAACTAAGTGTTGCAGGATCCATGCGTGAATTTCAGATTTTTTTATTAAAAATTTTGCGTTTTTATTCAGACTGGCTAAAGTTTAGTTCTCCTGTGATCTTTGTGAGTTTTTCCGCTGATGAAAGCGTTGAACCTGTCAACTCTTATCCCTCTTTTGTTCAGCCAAGCCTGGAACTTGCTACTCTCGTTGATAGCCTCCTCCAGTCCTCTGAACCTGACAATAACGCATAAGTTGTACTCACTCCCTATGATCTCAAAGACATTTTCAACATAATCCAGCTTCTTAAGATGCTCGATGAGTTTATCCATCCCACTCCTGTCGTTGTGAATTCCAAGAAGTACAACGCCTATGTTATCCATTCCGATCCTAGCATAATCAACTTTCCATACACCTTTTTTTACTTCCTTGAGTATTCCCTGATTCTCAAGAATCCTCATCCGGTTGTAAATTGTTTTTGTAGACACATTCAACTCTTCAGCAATCTCATCCTGTGTTTTGGATGTAAGAACACCTTCTATTATTTTCACATTTAGGTTGTCATCAAGCGATTTCATATTCTGAATTCATGTAAAAAAGTATAAAAAATTTTCTGGTTTCCAGAATAGAATCCTACTCAAAATCATCAAGCCATGCAGCATTCACATTAAGTTTTTTCCTGAACATTCTACCAATGTCTTCCTCATTCTTTGCCTGATGATATTTGAAGTACATGTAATCGTCAATAACTCCCAAAATTTCTATCTTTCCCGTAACATGGGACATTATATATCTGAGTCTTTTGCTGTGTCCATTGAGGTACTTTTTCGCCTCCTCAACTATTCTGTAACCATCGTAAAGAGACACCTGAAAGTGGTGTTTAACTCTTTTAACGGGCCTGCACTGGAAAATATAGTAGGGTATAACACCAATCCTGTTTATACTGTTTGTCAGATCTGCAAGAACCTCTGGAGAGTCATTAACACCCTTTAACAAAACTGTTTGATTGCTGACAATAGTATTGGCATTGATAAGACTGTCAATTGCAGCTATTGATTTTTCAGTAATCTCCCGTGGATGATTGAACTGAGTAACAACATAAACCCTCTTATCTTTTCTCGAGTATTTCCTGAGAACCTCTGGTAATTCAGAGTCCATCAGAATTCTGTCAGGAAAAGTTACAGGAGTTCTCGTTCCAAAGCGAACAAAATCAATATGGGGTATTTCTGTGAGCTTTGAGAGGAACTCCTCAATAACTTCTGTTGGTAAAAGAAACGGGTCACCCCCACTCACAAGAACATTGTTTATCTCTCTGTGATCTTTGATATATTCAACTGCCGAATCGAGCCTATTCAAGGTTTCATCTGTTGGAATCCCGACAAGCCTCTTTCTGAAGCAGTGTCTGCAGTACATTGCACATGCATTTGTTGCAAGTATCAAAGCTGTCTGATCGTATTTGTGCTGCAATCCAGGAAGTTTTGTGTTGAACTTCTCACCACTGGTATCATAATCCCCCGAAACATCAAGTTCTTCGATAGAGGGTATCGCCATCTTCCTTATTGGATCATCGGGGTTGTTCCAGTCAATTAATGAGAGATAGTATCGTGAGACTGACATTGGATGTATCTCAACTACTTCTCTCATCTTCTCGATCTCTTCCTCGGAAAGGTTCAGATTTTTCAAAAGTTCATCAACATCCGTGATATTCCTGCGTAACTCATCAACCCAATCCATAAAAATCACCTCCTAAAAGTTTCTCAAAAGTGATTTGATGCCAAAATCGATTTTGAAAGTCTGAGCTTGAGCCTGTATCCCCCAAACATGAAAATCACCTCTTGAACTATATTTTTGAATGTGCCAATCAATCAGAATCTGATTTCTACCCCTTTAATCCTGATTTCTCCTCTTGCAACCACTATATTGAATAGGAGCTATATAAATTCTCCGGTTGCCATAACTGGTTTTAAAATTACTCTGTTTTGAAACAAAATTTCATTTATCGAAGATATACTAATTTGATTTATAAATTCCCTAAAATTTTCTTTTTTCCAGTAAACTACCTGATATCAAATTCTTGTTTATCGAAAACTTTCAGTATATTAATGCGAATATAACGAAATAGTTAAATATTCTCAGGATTACTCTCAATGGGGTGTCAGTATGGACTTTTCATTGAATGAGGAACAGAGAATGCTGAGAGATGCTGTGAGAGAGTTTGCTGAGAAGGAAATCATGCCCTATGGCAGAGAATATGACGAAAAAGGAGAGTATCCATGGGAAATTTTTAGAAAAGCCGCTAAACTTGGTTTTGTTGGAGCTGATCTGCCAGAAGAGTATGGAGGAGCCGATCTTGACTTCATATCTATTCCTATTATTGGAGAAGAACTCACAAGAGCAGACAGTGGGATAGGTTCAGCGATAGCTGCCTCAGTACTCGGCTGTCCGATGATAAAATACTTTGGAACAGATGAACAGAAGGAGCGGTTTTTAAGACCAGTGGTAGAAGGTAAAACAACATCTGCCATTGCAATAACTGAGCCAGAAGCTGGAAGTGATGTCAACGCAATAAAAACAAAGGCAGAGAAAGCCGATGGTGGATACATCCTCAATGGTTCAAAAACCTTCATAACAAATGGAGGTATCTCTGACTGGGTTGTGGTGATAGCAAGAACAGATTTAGCAGCAAAACCAGCATACAAAGGTTTTTCCGCTATTGTAGTTGAGAAAGGAATGGACGGCTTCGAAACAAAGCCAATCAAAAAAATGGGTCTTCACTGCCATGACACATCCGAACTTTACTTTAAGAATGTCTTCATCCCCCAGAAAAACCTCATCGGTATGGAGAACTTTGGATTCTACCAGCTTATGAGATTTTTCAACGAAAGCAGGATTCTTGTTGGTTCAATTCAGCTTGGTATGGCTGTAGGAGCCTACGAGAGAGC
>DACH01000011.1 GCA_002494625.1 Archaeoglobus sp. UBA234 | reverse complement strand
GTTACTTCTAAAGTTGAAGAATGAAGGGTTGGGGATATACCGGTGGGAATTGGTGTAGGGGTGCTGGTGGTAGAAGGCGATAATTCGTTTGCAGAGCATCCCAACATCAGGATAACAAGGAATAGGATTAAGAGCCCCTTCATAATTCTAATTAATTTAAAGAATATAAATAATTTGCATAACCAAACAAATTAACAACTAAAACAAATTATTCCGTCTTTTCCTTTTTATCTGGGTAATTTTATCGGCTGATTTGAACTCAAACTTTTTCCAGAGGTATAGCGAGAAATTTTTGATTAGGGTGAAAGAAAATAAGTGATGGATGACCATAGTTATGCAACATTACTTCGATTTTTGTTTTTTAAGAAATTCTTCTAAAAATTCAAACCACCCATTTTGATTCTTCAAACACTCCTTTCATCGATATTAATAGGTTTTCAAAAAATAAGATTCAATTTGATGAACCCATTTAGGAATGGGCCCGCGGGGGTTTGAACCCCGGACCTCTCGCTTTCTGAAGCTAACTGCCCTATCAGGCGAGCGCTCTAACCAAGCTGAGCCACGGGCCCCTGTGGATGTGATTAATTTCCCCCAAGGGTTTATGAAGTTTGTGGTATTCCTGGGTATTTTATAACCCCTTGCTTAAAAATTTATATTTTTTTAGTTTTTTAATAAA
This sequence comes from Archaeoglobus sp. UBA234, assembly GCA_002494625.1. Classification (GTDB taxonomy): domain Archaea; phylum Halobacteriota; class Archaeoglobi; order Archaeoglobales; family Archaeoglobaceae; genus Archaeoglobus_A. The sequence continues at coordinate 10,823 of DACH01000011.1, read as the reverse complement.
TCCAGTCTGCAATCTAAACTTCAATCGAGTCAATCAATATCAACAATTCTGAAAGCCCTGATATATCCCGTTCTTATACCTTTATTTCTGGCTTTTTTCCTTAAAAGTCTGTCATTGGTGAATAAAATGGCATTTCTTTTCATACATGCTTCAAGAACAGATTCATCTCCTGTTTTCGCCTCAGTTTGAACAATTTCACAGGTTTTTCTTACAATCTCGAGGGCAATTGCTGCTGATATCTTCTCTCTCCCCCTCAGTTTTTTAGATAGTTTCTCAAGTTCCTCTAAAACCCTATTGGTAACAAAAAAACCTGTGAATCCTTTATTCTTAAGCTGTGAAACAAAATCAATCCCCTGTTTTGCCGAGTAAATTAAAAAGTTGGTATCAAAACAGGCTTCCAAATTCTACACCCCAACAGGTTGGAATTCATCATCTAAGGTCTATCTTATAATTCCTGCTCCGATTAACCTCCACCTGCTACCAATTCTTCTACTAACAGCAACATTCCATCCCTTTTCCGCACAAACAGGTCTCTTTAATTTCACATCGACTATATCATCTCTCGCGGATGTTACAACACCAAGAGTCGTTGCTGTCCCGACACTGAGCATCAAAGGCTCATTCATTTTGATTTTCTCCACCTGCAGTTCTTCCTCTGTCCCCACAACCCTTTCGAGGAGTCTGACATCCATCGAAAATTCTGATAATGTTTCAGGAAGTTTGTCGGGATGACCGAGAACATTTCCTGCAAGAGCATCACTTTTGGTGAGTCTGGGATCAAGTTTTGTTGATATTCCAACAAGTCCACCGGGAGTTGCCTCCTCAACATTTCTACCCGATGCCATTATTCCGACGACCTCTGAAGTTATGGGATTCCAGTTTCCTCTTTCATCTTTCAAGCCAGGTTTGATTTCTATCTCATCTCCTACAGAGATTTTGCCTCTTGAAAGACTGCCCCCAAGCACACCTCCAAGAATTTTCTCAGGGGGTGAACCCGGTTTGTTAACATCAAAGCTTCTGGCAACATACATCAGTGGTGGAGATTGCATATCTCTCTCAGGTGTCGGAATCGTTTCCTCTATTGCCTCAATCAGAACATCAAGATTTACCTTCTGCTGTGCTGAAATCGGTATTACCGGAGCATTCTCAGCAACAGTATCTTTAACAAACTCTTTAATTTCCTGATAATTCTCAATTACCCTTTCTTTGGATACTATCTCGATTTTGTTCTGTGCGATGACTATGTTTTCGACTCCAATAATATCGAGAGCCATCAAATGCTCTTTTGTCTGAGGTCTCGGGCAAGTTTCATTTGCAGCGATAACCAAGACAGCCCCGTCCATCAGGGCTGCTCCTGATAGCATTGTTGCCATCAGTGTTTCATGTCCCGGGCTGTCTACAAAACTGACAGTTCTCAGGATCTCAGTCTTTGTATTGTGTACCGAACATTTTTCTTCCACAGTATATTCTCCACCTTCAGGACATTTTCTGAAGGTTGTATCAGCATAACCCAGTCTTATGGATATCCCCCTCTTAAGCTCCTCACTGTGTCTATCTGTCCAGACACCACTGAGGGCAGCCACAAGTGTTGTTTTACCATGATCAACATGACCGACCATACCAATATTAACCTCAGGAAGTGGAATCTTCTCTTTTTTCCTCGCCATGATGTTTTACACCTACCAGCAATGTATTTAAAACTTTCAATAATCGGGCTCAGATTGAGGCGGAACTTTCTGACGGGACTATTATAATGGATACTAAAAATTTTAAAAAATTATTTAAATCCTAAACATCTTTCAGCTCTATAAAGTATTAAATAGATGATTACCCAAAGAGTAAAATAAAGAACGAAATTAAGGTGATTATGATGGATGAGGTTAACAGGATCATTACCTTATGTGGAAAGGATTGGGCAAATATAGGTGTTGAGTTCACCTTCCTCGGGGAAAAACCTGAATGCCAGGGGTGTAAGGTTAAGAGAACATGTCTGAGGCTGAGAGAAAATGCAAAGTACAAGATAGTTGGACTGCGTGATGGTACAGTTCAGGAATGTGCATTACACGACAACGGTGTTGTTGCTGTGGAAGTTGTTGAACTACCTATAATCGCCCTTCTTGATGCAAAGAAATCTGTTCCCGGAGCGAAAATAAAATATGATCGTAGAAACTGTGAATTATACGATTGCTCAATGTTTAACCTCTGCAACCCCGTGGAGCTGAAAGATGGTGAGAATGTCATTGTCGAAAAGGTTATAGGCGATTCACATGGAATCTGTGAAAAGGGTTACGCTGTGAAAATAGTTGAACTCGGGAGGGTTGAAGAGGAGGATTGAGATATCAAGGCAAGAGATGGTTTTGCCTTATTTTTCGTATCCCTATCTTCTCCTATTTATTATATCCCTTCAAGAAGTCTCATGCCGAGAGCGGTTGGAAGACCACTCTTTTCAACTTCCATGATTACCTCATAAACATCGTATTCAACTCTCCCAAAATCGAATCTGTTTTTTTCAGTATCAAAAATTGCATAGGCTGCTTTTTTATCTCCATCTCTTGGCTGTCCAACGCTTCCAGGATTTACAAGAGACAGGTTACCTGATTCTTTCTGAAATTGTATGTGTGTATGCCCCACCACAATACTTTTTCCCTCTTCCTCAAGAATTTTCTCTATCAGGGGAAATTCGGGGAAAATATAGACTTTGAAAGCATCGAGATCTCCAGAAGGTATTCCATGATAAACATTAAAATAATCGGTTTCTATCTTCAGCGGAAGGTTTTCAAGCCACTCTCTGTTCTCTTCTTTTAGATTTTTAATCGTGTAGCTTGCGGATACTCTTGCATAGGTATTCATATCTCTGAAGTCACCTGTAAGCACAGCATAATCGTGATTCCCGAGAACTGAGTGAACTCTCTCTTTTCTCAGCAATTCGACAACCTCATTTGAGTAAGGATAGTATCCTACCACATCACCTGCACATATTATCTCATCACACTTTTCAAGCTTCCCCATTACCTTCTCGAGAGCTATCAGGTTCGCATGAATGTCTGATATTATTCCTATTTTCATTTCAATCTACCTCTCCAGTCCATCTTTCTATAATAGTTCAGATCAGGCGGATATATTTTTTCACGGCTCTCCTCAGTACTCTTCCTCCTTTCCCGGTGTTATGAGTTTTACAAAAATAAATCCTGCCAGAATGCTTATTGAGAGTGCTATCAGCAGGTTATCAACTGGGGGGAAGTTCTCCTTCAGCCAGAATACTCCATTGACAGCACATATGCCAATAAATGTTATGAGGAAAGATAACAATCCTGCACCGGCAAAAAGATATGGTATCTCCACACCTCTGTGCTCAAGCAAGACTGCAAAGAATATGAAGGTTATGGTAAATGCCAGCAAAACATATGAAAGACGGAAATAAACCTGAAAGGTCGAGAGAATACCATACAGTCCGTTTGCCCAGAAGAAAATAATCAATCCTGAAATAAGCGAAAGAGCCACATTCTTGTAAAACTTCCTGGATACCTCACTTTCAAGAATCGGTCTCATCTACTTCTGATATTACAGTCAGACAATAAAACATTTTCCCATTTAAGTATCACTCGGATTTTTCTTCAATAGTCCGATCCTCAATAGCTCTGGCAGTTAATAGCATTCTCAGTCATCTATCTTTTTCTTCTCAAGTTTCAGCCTCTTTTTTTCAAGTTTCAGTTTTTCTTTCTGAAGCTTATACACATACTTCAGAGATTCATTCTTCCCATCTTTTTCACATAGTTTACCAGCTTTCAACTCATTTTCTTCCATTTTTCCAAAGTTTTTGGCAGAAAAATTATTCTCTGTTTTCTGTAAATCAAATGAATGCCGTATTTTTGCAATAACAATCTTCCCCAAAAATTTCCCAAAATAACCTATAAAGCCGGCAAGAAAGACAACTGCAATCCACTTCAGAGCGGTAATAATTGCCTGCTCCACAGCCGAGTATAATCTCACAAGTTTAAAAACAGTTTGGTTTTAAATATTGGTTGAAATTTTGATTTAAAATAAAATAAAGGATGTTTTCAGTGACTTGCACAGCTCAGACAAGGGTCATAAGCTCTGACAATTGTTTCAAGACCATCAGCACCATCCTTTGTGTAGACCTCATTGAGTTCTGCGTTTATTGCAGGGTTGTTCTGGACAGTTGCCACAACAAGATTTGTCCATTCAAGCAGCCCCTTATCGTTGAATTTATAATGGTGGAATAGAGCCCCTCTTGGTGCTTCAACAACACCAACACCCTCTCCTGCTCGAATCTTTACTTCTTCTCTGATCCTTCCTGCTTTCAGATTTTCCAGTATCTCAATAGCTTTCTCAATTGAATATACAAGCTCAATGAACCTTGCATAGTTATAAAGCGTTGTTTCATGTCTTATATTTCCGAAAACCCCCTTCTGAAGCTCAGAAGCAATATCTGTATCAACCTTTGCAACATTCAGCCTTGCAAGTGGGCCTACACGATACATTTTTCCCTCAAGGTATGGGAATTTCAGATAGCTGAATGGTTCAACCTTCTCCTGGATGTACTTGCTGTAATCTAAGGGTAAAAATCTTATGAGTTCATTTCCGTTCTCATCCACTGAAACTATCTCACCATCATAAAAATCTACATTTCCGTTGTTTGAAAGAGATAGATAACAGGTTTCTATGTTGGTTTTCCCTTCTTTGAACAGGTCTGACACCTCTGTACCGAGCTCATCTGCTATATTCAGTGCTTTTTTAAGCTCAGAAAGGAACTTATGCGCCTTTTCATCATCAAGATCTCTGGTAACTCCACCCGGGATGACTTCCGGGTGTACAGCTCTGACAGCCATGGTTTCGACCATATTCTGCGAAAGCTCTCTCAGAAACACTGCCGATCTAACCAAGTCCCCATTTGCCTTGTATAGACCCAGGACATTTTTATCCTCGATAGGATAATAGTCGGGAAGAGCAAGGAAAAAGAGATGAAGGGTGTGAGATTGGATTGCTTGTGCATGAACAAGAAGTCTTCTCAACATTTCAGCCCTTTCGGGAATTTCAATGCTGAATGCACTTTCTATCGCCTTGACGCTCGCCATCGTATGACTCACAGGGCATATTCCACATATTCTTGCAGTCAATCTCGGAAGCTCTTCAAATGGTCTTCCTTCGAGGAACTTCTCAAAGCCTCTCAACTCAACAACCTTGAAGAGCACCTTTCCATCTCTAATCTCAATGCCTGCATTACCTTCAATTCTTGTGACGGGTTCGATAATCATAACCCCACCTCAGACGAATTTCATGATTTTTTCTTCGATAGCCGGATCATAAACAAGCTTCTTTTCGATGTAAATGTCCCTGTGGAAGATGGCATCACTCCTGCATATGTAACTGCAGCTGAGACACCCTATACACCTGTTCACATCCTTCACAACTGGCTTACCATTTTCCTCAACTATGACCTCTGTGGGACAGATGACCACACACTCCCTGCACTTCACGCATTTATCCTCATCAATTATAACCTCAACCATACCTACCACTCCTCATAATCGCTTTTATCATTGAAACAGGCTTGTTCTTCATGTCACTGCCAAAAACATGAGCGTAAAGCGATGCGATATCCTCTGCCTGCACCTCAAATCCGGTAATCCTCATAAGTCTTTCAGTGATCTCACTCAGGTAGTCTCTACAGTATGATCTCATAATCTTTGGAGTCGGACCTCTACATCCCCTGCAGGGAATTCCTGCCTTTGTACATGGAGCTTTGCATCCACCTCTCGTGACACTCCCCTGACAAAGAAATCCCTGACTTAGCAGACAGATTCCCTCTTCTGGCTCTCCAAACCTCCTTACTCCATCAATTTCCATGTATTTAACTTCTCTACCACATTCAGCGCACACTGGATGTTCAATGCTCTTCGGTTTCTCCCCCTTCAACAGCGCGCCAAGAAACTCTGCAATGAGTTCAGGAGGGGGTGCACATCCAGGGAGATAATAGTCTACCTCCACATACTCATCCACAGGAAGAGCCATGTCTAAGAACTTCGGAACATTATCTGGCTGCCCATCACCATACACTCGCTCCAGAATCTGCTGTCCCGAGTAGATGTTGCCAAGGCTGGAGATGCCCCCAAGAGCAGCACATGTTCCAAAGGCAATCAGAACCTTTGTTTTCCTTCTGGCTTCTCTAAGCAGCTCAAGCTCTTCTTCTGTTCTAACACATCCCTCAACAAGAACAACATCACTCTCGGGGATGTCCTTTATATCTATTAATATCGGAGAGAAAACTAGGTTTTCAGCAATTTCCAGAACCTTTTCATGGGTATCAAGCAAAGCAACATGACATCCTGAACATGAAGCTAGTTTGAGAGTAGCAATCCTCATCAGACCACCACCTTCTTCAGGCAGGCATTCGGACCCATATGGAGGACTTCAATTTTCACATCCTTACCTAGAGATTTTGCAAGAATCTGGGAGATAAAACCATGTGTTACCTGGCATAGGGGTCCACCCTGAGTCGTACAGACTGCATAGTGGGTCTGCCTTATAGGGCATTCTCTGAAAACAATGAGTGTACCATCATCTTTTTCCTCAAAAACATCGATTTTCCAGGGAGAGACAAGCTTTAGAGCCTCTTCAAGGTTGTCCGAACTTTTAGTTTCAGTCTGCTCCCCAAGTTTTTTACCAGCAATGAAGCAGACTGTTCTTGCCCAGTCTCCACTGAGGAGTTCGAGAGCATTGCTCAGAATTGCGAGAATCTCCATTTTACTCCTTAGTTCTTCCATTTTATCCATACAATCACCTCATTGTGATCTCACATTGCTCTCCCATGCTAATGTCCAGTTTTATCCGTCTTCCTTCCACAAGCTCGAGCATTTTCATCAGATAACCCTTCATGAACATGCAGAGTGGTCCTCCGATCTCTGTTACACCTTTCCCGGCAAGTTCTCTGATAATGCACCTCGTAACCACAATTTTGTTATCTTTAACTTCAAATTCCATTCCTGGAAAAATTTCCGAAACTTCATTCAAAATGGACGGGATATCTGTAGCAAGACTCTTTTTTCCTGCCTCACCCGCAAAGACTCTCCCAACTGAAACCATCATCCCAGTATAACCTGTTGACCACATTTCTTTTACAGCGTCATTCATTGAAAAAATGATTCTCTCAATTGATTCAATAGCTAAATCATACTCATCGCCCATATTAGCTTTTCTAAATTTACAATATATAAAATTTCTCTTTTCTAAGAGTGGTTCATTCTGGCTTTAATTTCAATAAAATTGGCTTAGAAATGGATTATTAGAATAGTTATAGACCAAATCTGATTAAAGTATTAAAAAAACTGTTTTACAAGCTATTTAGCGAAAAAAGAAAATTCAGATGAAAATAAATTTTATCCATTATAATAATTACTATCGTTATAGCATCCTAATCAAAAAATTATAGCCAATAATGTTTTTCAATTGAATTCTTCTAAAATATCTTAATTTATGCGAAATGGTTTATTGACGCCATACAGTGAGTTTCATCATTTGTTTTAAAATCAAAGGTTTTTTAAAGAATGAATCAGGAATTATATTTATCATAGAATCTGTGAAATGAAAAGGCTTGACCAGAAAATTTTAAATATTCGATAAATTAATTTCAGCTAAATACTTTTCACATCTGAGGTGATATAAAATGTTTGAAAATGTCCTTGCAAACCTCCTTAGGATTGACGGTGTTAAGGGAGTTGCGATTGTTGAAAAAGATGGACTTGTCATCGAGCACGAATCAACAGATAAATCATTCGACCCTGATCTTGCCGCTGCAATGGTTGCCGCGGCATATGGTTCAGGCTCAAGTGTTATGGACAGGTTGATGTCTGGAAAAACAGATATTATTATGGTCGAAGGAGATAAGGGTAAGGTCTTGTTAATCGATGCCGGAGAAAATGCAATGCTCAGCGTTTTTACAGAACCCAAAGTCAATCTCGGGCTTATAAGAATTGAAATGAGAAAGGCTGCAGAGATGATAGCTTCATCACTATAATCTTACCATTTTTCCCTTTTTAAGGTGGGGATTTTGAGTTCCTCTGGTGTAAAGAGGGTTGCCCTTTTATCTTCCGCCTCTGCTTCTTTTCTCACCCCTTTCATGGGTTCATCCATCAATGTTGCACTTCCGACTATCGGAGAAGAGTTTGCAATAGATGCAGTTATGCTTAACTGGGTAGCTACATCCTTTTTGCTGGCAGCAGCCATGTTTCTTGTACCCTTCGGGAAAATAGCAGATATTTACGGGAGAAAAAAGATTTTCATTAATGGGATATCGATATTTACAATCTCTTCATTTCTATGTGGAATATCCCTATCAGGAGAGCAGATTATTCTTCTGAGATTTCTACAGGGAATTGGCTCAGCAATGATATTTGGCACAGGTATAGCAATTCTGACATCAGTCTATCCTCCAGCAGAGAGGGGAAAGGCGCTGGGGATTAATGTCGCATCTGTTTATACAGGCTTATCTCTCGGTCCGTTTCTGGGGGGAATTCTCACACATAACATAGGCTGGAGAAGTATCTTCTTCACCATTGTTCCGATTGGTTTGATAGTAATTTTAATCACATTATGGAAGCTGAAAGGTGAGTGGGCAGAAGCTAAAGGTGAGAAATTTGACCTTAATGGCTCGATAATCTATGGGGTATCCCTCCTCATCCTTATACTTGGTTTCTCATTGCTGCCAGGTATTTTAGGAATTGTCCTTCTCATTCTATCTGTCATAGGGATAGCAATTTTTGTCATTTTCGAGAGTAAAAAGGAATTCCCAGTTCTTGAAATACGGCTTTTCAGACATAACTCAGTTTTTGCTTTCTCAAATTTTGCTGCTCTGATAAACTACAGTTCAACCTTTGCAGTGATCTTTCTTCTCAGCCTTTATCTCCAGTACATAAAAGGGTTGAATCCACAGAGAACTGGGATGATTCTGCTTGCCCAGCCAGTTGTGATGGCTCTGCTCTCTCCCTTAGCAGGCTGGCTTTCAGATAGGATAGAGCCAAGAGTTGTTGCATCTGCTGGAATGACAGTAATAACGGTCGCCCTATCAATTTTCGCCTTTATTGAGGAGGCCACCCCAGTAGAGAACATTATCGCAGGACTCGTTGTTCTCGGGCTGGGTTTTGCCCTGTTCAGTTCACCCAATACGAATGCTATAATGAGCTCAGTTGAAAGGAAATTCTACGGCGTAGCATCTGCTATGGTAGGTACGATGAGACTTGTGGGACAAATGCTCAGTATGGGGATCGCCATGATGATTTTCGCAATCTACATTGGAAGGGTTCAGATTACCTCAGAGTATTTCCCCCAGCTAATCACAAGTGTAAGGGTTGCATTTACAGTATTCGCTGCTCTGTGTTTTATAGGGATTTTTCTTTCCTTAGCGAGGGGAAAGCTCAGGGATTAATTTATACAAAGCCAGGAAATAGTCAGAGCATCAGTAATAGCTTTGATTTTCAAGAGATACTGATATTTCTTTTTCTCTACTTATTCATGTAGATCATTATGAAATATAGCGCCACCATGAATAATAGTCCGAGTATAAGTGCCAGTGCCGCCACACCAGCTTTTCCCATGTAAAAATAATCAATCTCAAGAAATATAAATTTTTTCACTGAAAAAATACAAAAAAATTAAGAGAACATTTGTTTAAGCTCTCTTTTATTTATCTTCCCAACACTTGTTTTTGGTATCTCATCTACAAACACTATTCTATCTGGCATAGCCCATTTTGTAATCTTTCCTTCCTCAACGAATTTAGCCATGTGGGCTTTAATATCCTCTTCAGTAACACTTTCCTTTTGCTTTTCATCGATTTTAACTATTAACAGTGGTCTTTCACCCCACTTCTCGTCAGGGATGCCTATTGCCGCCGCTTCAATTACAGCGGGATGGAGACTTGCTAAATTTTCAAGTGTCAGAGAGCTTATCCATTCTCCTCCGCTTTTTATAACATCCTTTATCCTGTCAACTATCGTTATGTATCCGTGAGCATCAACAATAGCAATATCTCCTGTATGGAGCCAGCCTCCTTCCCAGAGCTCCTTTGTTTTCTCCTCATCCTTGTAGTATGCCTGTGTCAGCCATGGTGCTCTGACAACAATCTCTCCCATTTCTTCTTCATTCTTTTCCACGTCTGTCCAGTCACTTTTTACCACTCTCAAATCGACAAGAGGTGCCGGGAATCCTGTTTTTATCACATATTCAAGGACATCTTCTGAATCTTCAATCTCCGGTTTGAGATTCGCTGCAGTGAGAAGTGGACAGGTTTCAGACATACCATAGGCAGCCATTACATATATTCCTCTTTCATATGCCCTCTGTGCAAGCCCTTTATTCAGCTTTGAACCACCTATAACCATCTTCCAGCCAGGAAGCTTGAACCCCTCCGGCATCGCAGTCACAATCATGTTGAGAATTGTTGGAACGCAATGGCTAAAGGTGACCTTTTCCTCAAGAATAAGCTTCAGAATCATCTGTGGATCGTATCTTCCCGGATAAACCTGCTTTATCCCCAGAACAGTTGCCATATACGGCACCCCCCAAGCATGAACATGGAACATCGGTGTCAGTGGCATGTAGACATCCCTGCTTCCAACTCTCAATGAAACGGTCTCGTCTCCAATTTTTACCGCTGACTCATAGGATGTGAAGGTTGCCAGCAACCCGAAGGTATGCAACACAAGCTGTCTGTGTGTGAAGAAGACTCCCTTCGGTCTTCCTGTTGTGCCTGTTGTGTAGCTCATCGTTGCTACTGTGTTCTCGTCCAGATCCGGGAAGTCGTATTC
>DACH01000013.1 GCA_002494625.1 Archaeoglobus sp. UBA234 | reverse complement strand
AATAAAATTAGTAAATAATTTCATACCAGAAACAATCATATCGTTTTTCCAATCTTTTAAACCTGTTTTAAGCCTTTTCATCAGAAAATGAGGGAAAAAATGATGTTTGAAAAAAATTGCGAAATACTTATATTTTCTAAAAAACAAAAATTCATAAATGATTTCGGATATGTATATAAGAGGAACTCAGGTCAATTATTACTTTGTTTGCAAAACTAAACTATGGTTATTCAGTCATAATATCACTATGGAGAAGGAGAGCGATCTTGTAAAAATTGGAAAGCTTATACATGATTCATATTTTAAACAGGATCAGAAAGAAGTTAAACTGGGCCCGGTGGCGTTTGATGTTGTTAGGAAAAATAATCAGATTGAGATAAGAGAGGTTAAGAAATCGGAGGTATTTGAGAAGGCACACAGATATCAGATTCTCTACTATCTTTACTATCTTGGCGAATATGGGATAAAGGCAAAAGGTGTTATAACTTTCCCGAAATCAAGAAAGGTAGTAGAGGTTGAGTTAACTGAGGAATCAAAGTCTGAAATCGAAAAAACTCTGTTTGAAATAGATCAACTAATCAGCAGAGATATGCCAGAACCTGATTATAAAAAACATTGTAGAAAGTGTGCTTATTTTGAGTTCTGCTTTGCGTAGGTGGTTTTATGAAAAATAACTATTACATTCTGTCTGATGGCAAACTCAGGAGGGATGAGAACACAATATATTTTGTAAATGAGGATGGCAAAAGAGCTCTGCCTATCCAGAGAATATATTCGATTTATGCTCTCGGTTCTCTGAGCATAACATCCAAGGCAATCTCACTACTTGCTAAGGAGGGAATTTGTATACACTTTTTCAACAGATATGGTTTTTACATTGGCTCCTTTTATCCCAGAGAATCTCTTATCTCAGGTGAACTTCTTGTGAGACAGGTTGAACATTACCTCGATTTTGAAAAAAGGTTGAAACTTGCTAAGCTCTTCGTGGAGGGCTCTGTGATGAACATGAACAGGATATTGTCTTCTTATTCATCTGATAGAAGTCTTCTGAAAAATCTTGAATCACTCTCTTCAGCGAAGAATATTGAAGAGGTAATGGGAGTTGAGGCGAGAGCAAGAAACGAATATTTTTCAGAGTTCGATAACATCCTCAAAAACTTTAAATTTGAGAAAAGGAGCAGACAGCCACCCGAAAATGAAATCAATTCGATGATGAGCTTCGGGTACTCACTTCTGTACTCAGCAGTTCTGTCGGAGATATACCACACTCAGCTCCATCCGGGAATAAGCTATCTTCACGAACCATCTGAAAGGAGGTTCAGTCTCGCACTGGATTTATCTGAGATCTTCAAACCCTTTATAGTCGATAGAATCATATTCTATCTGGTCAATAAAGGCATGATGAATGAGAAAGATTTTGACAGGGACTTTAAAGGGGTCTTGCTCAGCGATTCAGGCAAAAAGAAGTTTGTTGAAGAGTTCAATAGCAGACTAAAGACCACTATAAAGCACAGACAGCTAAAGAGGAAAGTTTCCTATCAGAGGTTGATAAGACTAGAATGCTACAAGCTGATAAAACACCTTCTCGGCAATAAAGAATACAAACCGCTGGTAATCTGGTGGTGAAATTTTTTAAAGACTGAATGATGGTTCTCTGTTTACTTTGCTGACAGCTGGTATGAGGGGTAAAATGTATGTGATAGTGGCTTACGATGTAAATGTGGAGAGGGTCAATAAAGTGAAAAAATTTCTCAGAAAATATCTGAACTGGATTCAGAATTCTCTTTTTGAGGGTGAGCTTAGCGAATCTGACCTGGAGGAAGTGAGGATGGGATTGAATGAGATAATAGATGATGGGGAAGATATGATTGTAATTTACAGGTTATCTTCAGAGAAGAGTATGAGAAGGGAGGTTATCGGGACTGATAAGAGTAGAATGGGGGAGATAATTTGAGGTAATTTGATTTGATCGATTCGGTAAATAGCTTCTCATTTTGATGCACTATCGTTAGTGATTTTGTTAACTCTGGTGTATGGGTTTGAGATTTGAGCAATCTTAATTAAGCTTTGATTAAGTAAATGAACTTTAGCAGACAAACTGGCAAAGAATATGTTTGTTGTAAAGGTGATGAGAGGCTTCAAGACCGACCTCAAGGCGGCAGAATCAGAATATGAGAGAAGATAGGGTAGATATATCCACGGAGGTAATAAGATTATGGTAAAGAAAGTTGAGGTTGAAGATATTACTGATTTTTTGCCCAAAAATTTCGAAGAGATTATGACAAAAATGAGGAAAGATTCAAGAGACAGGCTTGGAAGGTTGGGTGTAATCCCATAGGGTTTGATCACTGGTGGTTGTTGGGCCAAGTAAATCCTGTCTTTTAACAACGATTTTGCTGAGAATAAAGAATTGCTATCGACGATATATTTGATAATATATTGAACTGATCAGGTAAGTATTTACACTTGCGACCTATCTGGTGGGCTATAGTGTGAGTTTTTGGTTTTCTTTGGTTTATCTCTCTCAATAAACAAAATCAGATAGCGGTTGAGATGTATGAATGTTTAATGTATTCAGATTGCATTATGTTTATTTTTGACTATTATTGAATTTTGAGGAGTTTCCAGTTTTTGCCTTTTTTGATTTTTGGTTTACTTATCTTCAACTTATAGCATGACAAACTTTAGAGATCCCTCTCCTAAATTTAATCCAGAGTCTATTTTGTAATATTTATCTAACTCACTCTTTTTAATGCATTTATAATATTCCAAACCATCAATAGGATTTAAGTTAAGTATAGCATCTTCTATTTTTTCAGAATATCGTACTTGAATCGTATAGTTGTTTATTTCTTTTCTTATTCCTAATATCTCCAATTTCTGTTCAAAACCTTTTTTGCTTTCAAGTATTTCTTCCATTTTCTTTCTAATCCTCTCAGCCAGATCATCGATTTCAACAAATAGAGATATTGTAGGCAACTTTTCTTGGATCAAGTCAAATTCAACTACCTTCGAAAAGTCTAATTTATTGATTGACGTCAAAAGATCTTTGGAGCTATCATCAGATCCTCTTTCTACCACGATCTCATAATACTTTTTAACCGAAGTCAAAACAAAGTCCTTTTCTTCAATAGTCTTTCCAAATTTTTTAATAACATCCTCAGTAGCGTTTATAAGCGTGGAATCATAAATGTATTTATAGAATTTTTGTCTTTCATCTCTCAGAACAATAACCTTAACTCTACCCTTATCTTTTTCATTATTTCTATTGCACCGACCAGCAGTTTGTATTATGCAATCCAATGGGGCAAAGTCCCTATAAACAATGTCTGAACTAATATCAACTCCTGCTTCGACCAACTGAGTAGTTACGATAATTTTTCTTTTCTTCTTCTTTCTATCTTTGATCCTGTTTATTCTTCTCAACCGATAACTAGGAAGAATATGCGTCGATAAGTTGATTAATTCTAAATCTGGGAAATTAGCAACACCATCTTCATCAATTTTGATGTCTTTTTTGTCTATTCCATAAAATGTAGTTAGTTCATCTTTTATGAACCCATATAATTCCTTACAGGAATTTATCGTATTCAAAACAATCAGTATATCCTTATCTTCATGTAACACATTATTCAAAATCTCGTGTTTAAACTCATCAAAACGTTTAACATCTAAGTCAAAATTAAAAACAACCCTATCAAAAGCGTTAAAGTACTTTTCTGTGTCTGTTACTAACTCTTTGATCTCTCCATTTTTAAAAATGAGCGGTTTGGTAGCAGTCATCAAAATAATCCAGCAATTAAAATTACTTGCTAAATGTTTTAGAACTTTATTAATTAGTAGCCAGTATTTATGTGGGATTGACTGAATTTCATCAAGAATAAGTATAGAATTGGCAATGTTATGGAATTTTCTCGCAGCTCTGTTTTTGTTTGTAATCAAACTGTGGAATAACTGTACAAATGTAGTTATTACTATTTCTGAGTGCCAACCCTCCGTAAGCAATATGGATCTGTTGAGTTCTTCGATATTTAATTCGCCATCTTTGACTTCTTTGTATTCTATATCTGCAAGGTGGTGATGAATCAAAAACAAGGTAGATGGAATTTCCTCATGTTTTTTGTATTTAAGTCTCAAAATGTCTTCAATAGTCTTGGCGTTTTGATCGATAATACTGAGAAATGGCAGAGAGTAAATTATCCTAGGGGTGAAACCAAGGCTTTCTTTTATTCTTTCCCTCAATTTAAGAGCAAATGATAGACCAGTTAAAGTTTTACCGCATCCTGTAGGTAGGTTTATCGATAGAATTCTTTCATGAGTTGTGTTAATATCGTCAACTTTTGCAATAACCTCGTTGTAAGCTTTTTCTCGTATAGCGTCTACTTCTGTCTTAGGTTTCCCAAACTTCTTTCTCTTATACTCATCAACAATGTTACTTGGTATATTCTCCCTTTTAGGAAGATTTTTTCTCCCAGAAGCGTCTAATTTGTCTGCATCGAGTAATATCGAATAAAGAAAGAGAATCAGAAAGTAGTATTTTAAATCATTATCTTTAAAACCATTTTTACAAATTTTCTTAATGTCTTTTCGTATTTGTTGTGTTAAGTTTTTTAAGTTCTTAATCTCGTTTAATGTTTTTGATATGTCTGAACAACCTAACGACCTATAGATTTCCTCAACCTCAGTCAGATTATTGGAAAATATATCTTTCAATTGTTCTTTTACTATTTCTAACTCATCTGGATCCCTTAGTTTTACTGCCTCTTCATTTAGGATGTCTTTTAAATTACCATGATGTTTGCTTATTACAATCCATGTTATTCCGGGTAGATACCAAAATTCATCGAGCTTTTGGATACCTAATAAAAAATTCTTAACAACCAAATACCCAACTAAACTCGATATAAAACCATGTTGGGCGTATTGCGTTCTTTTCTCATTTTCTAACCAGTTTTGGAAGTAAGTAGTAGCTTTACCAAAGTCGTGTGTTATTCCAATCAAGTATGCGACCTCAGTAAAAATTTCTTTGCTATCTATCGTTTTTGATTCGAGTATTTCTTTTGATAATCTGCCCACATTTTCCAGATGCTCCTTTAATAGTTTGTCTGGATGGGATTTTAGTTTAGAGGAATGAAACGTTTTCACCCCCAACTTTGTAAACTGTGCCACTGCGAATCTTGATTGGATTGCCGTTCACCTCGTAAACAACATTACAGTATTCAAGGACTTTTCTGTCATTATCCATATAGAGAGGTATAGTTTCTCGACCATATCTTCTTCCTTCTTCTAGAAGTATCTTGATAGAGTCTATTCTGGCTACGCTGTGCAGATCTATAGTTTCATCTTTAATCGGGATAGGAGTAGCTGGAAAATCATCGACAAACTCGAAATTGGCAATCATTTCAGTAATACCAAGATAAGGTGTATAAACTGTCTGATGATTTTTAAGAAGTTGTTTTAATTTCTCGTATAACTCTTTAAGGACTGAATTTTTGAATCGTACGTATATTCTGTATTTAGGATCTTTAACGAATTCATATGGTGTAGGGGCTCTTCTTTCTTGTTCGTCTTTGATATCCCACAAATAGAATCCTATATCTGTTTTTATGATAGTTTCTGGAATAACTATTCTCCTTATTGGATTTAAAATTTTAACAGAGTATTCAATGTTGTCTCTAGAAAATAGAGTATAATACGAATCCCTTGGAAGCCCTACTATTGCCGCAAGGAGACCAGCTATTGCCGTTCCTGTGGGAAATGGATATGTTAGTGGAGATGTCGTAGTTTCAAACCTTCTGAAGTGTGCAAAGTCACTCCAAATATCGAATACAAGCACTTTGTCCTTCATAGCAACTTCATCTCATATTTTTAATTCAGTCACTTTACTGTCATCTAATTCAGCTCCCTCTTTAAGTTTGTCTTTCAACATATTGCTGCTCACAACATCTCTATTAATTAGAAAGACTGCTCTGTCGTCTGCTTTAAATTCAATTTTCTCTATTTTGTTCTTGTATTTCTTTAGACTGCTCACTAACTCTGAAATATCTATCTTCACTTCGGATATATCTCTTATTTTTTCTTCTTCTGTTTCAGTTACCAGTTTAATCATCTTATCTAAGTCACCTATGTGGAAATTTTTCTTATTATACACGACTCTCATCAAAAACCTTGGCATTTGACCAGCTTTTGATCTTGTAATTAAGTTCTTTGTTCCATTCAACATCCCTTCCATTAATAATTCCACATCATTCTCTGTCAGTCCTGTAGTTTTCGCTGCATTCTCGTTTATAAGACCGTAGAAGCAAATTAACGAATACGGGAGGATGTATTCTTCTCTAAATGTGAATTGCATACTCTTTTTACCCTCATAATCTGCAGCAAATGCACCAGTTCCCTGAATATATTTTACGTCCACTCGATGAAGTGATCTACCAAATCTAAATTGTACTGGTCCCGTTAGAGTTATCGAACCTTTTTCTGACTTATTCTTACCACTTACTTTGAGCTCTAATGGAATTACCCCTCCAAAAAGTCTGACATCTATGCATTTTGAGCATATTTCATTTTTAATCGCTTCCTTCATTTCTGAAAACTTTCCTTCTTTTTTCAGGAAGTCTCTAGCTCTAGTTTTTGCGTCATATAGGTATCCTTCTTCATCTCTTACTTCTTTTATAAAAACATCCTGTTCCTTAACTCGGTCATCACCACTCTCAATCAATGTCAAAAAGTAGTCTCGTATCGTCCTCTTCAATCTCACATCAGTCACGATATTTATGCCAGTCTCCTCATCAATCCTTGGTTTATTTTCCTCCATTGGGTCTCCATTTGGGTTCGCATAAGTTACATCGTATAAAAACACGATTTCAGATCTATTTTCTATAATATCACTCATTTTTTGTCACCTCCCTTGAAAATTTTACCGAGATTTAAACCAAGAGCAAAATAGTAACTTATTTCGTCATCTGAAATTGTCCAACCATTTTCATCAGCTTCAATAAAGTATTTGGAGATCAATTCTTCAATGTCTGAGTAAGCGGCATCATATGCTCTAAGCTTCTCTATGATTTCTGGTAGAAGCTTTTTAACCTTCCTCTTATCTAATTTTAGTCCATGTAATTTTTTTCTAAATGGTGTCGATCCTCGTTGTGCGTATTGGATTCCCAAAAGAAAGTTTGTTAACACACCTTCCAAGAATACTGCTTTTTTATCGGGTGTGTCAAAAGCATTTGAGAATTCATTAAAGAATTCTTTCACATTCTCATGCTTTTCCTTGGTTTTTTCCATAAATTTCACCTCCTTGAATTTTCCAACTTCGAAATGACACGAATAAATTAAATTCAAATATAAGAGAAAATCAAACAAATATAAAGACTTCAGAGACAGCAATTTCTCGCGCCATTCATTTCCTCTTCTATGTTCTTCTCTTATCGCCTCAATTAGATACTTAATAAAATACTCCTTATCTATTTGTTTTGCCTCTAAAATATCTCCTAAAATATTCAAGCTCGATTTATCAAAGACTTTTCTGTCTCCTTCTCTGTGATAGAAAAACTCGCCAACCATACCGGCTAAATTAAGATTTGGAATGTTTTTACCATTCCAATTACCTTTTAAAAAGTATCCAGACCATTTTTCACCTAAAATAATTTTTAGCAGCTCTTGTTTGAAAAGTTTCTTTTGAGTAATGCTACGAAAAGTATCATAGATACTCTTTATCCAAGAAGGTGGAACTTCCTCAACATACCTTATAATATCAAAAAACTGCTGTTTAGGCTTACAGAAAACAAATATCAAGTTTAATATGTCTTCTCTCTCCTTAATCATCTCCAAAATGTCTTCTTCCGCATTAAGTAAACCGTCTCTATAATCACCATTTTTTCTTCTAAGTTCTATCTCTGTTATAACCTCCTCCGATACTCCTTTAAACACGAAATCAGGTATAACAAAGTATCGGTAACCATAGAGAGTGAACGACAATTGTTTTTCTAGGAACCTTTTACCAGCTTCCAAGTCAAGATAACAATTGAAGCATATAGGTAGTTGCTTCCACGAGTTTTGTCTATCAAACTCATAAGCGAAACCAACTTTATCAACAGTAAAAATTGCAAACGGTGAGGCTGGCATTACTTCACTTTTTCTACCACAAAATGCGCAAGTCCCATCTCCTTTGGCAATCACTCCATGTTTTGAATATAAATCCTCCGATGAAGTATTTTTAAAAATTTCTATAAATTCTGAAATTTCTGCCGGATATTTTTCGATAGTGTCCTCTTTTATCTTGATTGTAAGGAGACAGTTTCTCTTTTCGTCTTTATTTAGGTCTCTATATCTTTCTAAAATCTTGTCAAAAATTTCTTCTTCCTTTTCTTCGATTTTGAGTTTTAGTATTTCGATTAAAGAATATTTATTTTTAAATTTCTCAGAATATTGCTTAAACCAGAGTTTCCACTTCTTTCTAGTATTCTTTATTGCTTCTTCGTCTGTTTTTCTAGTAGTAATGACAGAGGTTAAAAAGGCATTATATCTTCCATGTCTAAACAGTTTGTATAATATCTTTGGAGTCTTCTCTTCTCCAAATGTCTCGATGTGAACACCATCAAAAATTATATCACTATCGTTCTCTTTTCTAAAAACTACACAAATCATTTTCTTTGTGTTTGCTAACTTAGATGATTCGGTTAAAACTTGAATTTCATTCAGATCTTCGTTCTCTCGCATATATTGCCCTAACTCTTTAATGGCCTTCAACATTTTAAACCACCTTCACCATCCCAAACCCCATCGAATTTCTCTCGCCAAACCCAGCCTTATATCCAACCTCCATCAACTCTCTACTCCCCTCAGCAACAAAAACCATCTCAACACACCGGTGAAATGTGTTCTTTATCTTAATCCTCTTTGCCTTGACATTTCTTACTCTGATTCTCAGTTCACAACTTTCAGGCTCTTTTCCATAGAACTCTCTGTATTTTTTAACCAGATTTTGTCTCAGGTTATCGTAAAACTTCTTGGAGTCGGGGTAAAGATCAACAATCCTTTTTCTGCCGTTATCTTCGACAGTTGTTACGCTGATTGGAGAAAGAGTTGAGAATATCTCTTTTTTTCCTATTTCTTTTTCTTTCATAACCTTTATCTCACTTACAACAAACTCTGCTCCCCCTATCTTTATTTCAGGTTTGGACAGGAGCCCATCCACAAGAGATACGCCTATCTCTGGATTGAGGGTTGAGAAATAGAGTTTTGCTCTGCTGTAGATGATCAATCTCTTTCCATCAATTTTGAACTTTCTTCCCGGAATTTCAAGTCTGCTGAATGTGAAGAACTTGAATCTATTGGGTTTGTGAAGTTCAAGGCTGAGGGATGGATTGGCTCTCTCAATTGCCCTGTAAATAAGTGAAGCAATCTTATATGGATAGTTTATATCTAAAATGGTTTCATCCTGGAGCGGCTGAAACTCCAGCTGAAGTCTCACGACCAGTCTTATTTTTGATACTATTTAAATTTTTTTAAAATTGTAAAAACTTTTAAGTGCAAACAACTGATATCAATAAGACAACAAAAAACAATACCTCATGAATCATAACATACAGACCAGAATAAGGTTTTTAGAAATCAGAAAATCCAATCAACCTTCAATAACTTTAAAAGCCCTCAAATTTTTGCATTTTATCTTTTTAGCTTTGACATAACCTCTTGCAACAATTTCGCTGGCGTTTATCTCTTTTTTAGCCTCAACATATCCAGAAGCGAAGATTCTTTCTGCCTTTATACTCGAAAGCTCCGATATAACATCTCCCCTAACATCAATCTCATTTGCTACTATTGACTTCTCAACCCTCAGAATTCCAGCCTCAATTTTATCTGCCTCGACAGACCAGCCAGCATAAACGAGTTCATCTGCGTTTATTGATACCGCCTTAATGTACCCTCCAGCCCTTACAGCTGCCCCTCTCAGGTAGCTCCCACATCTGATATGTTTTTCAAACTCAATGTAGGATTCTGCCCTTATAAAAGAAGATATATCTATTGAGACACCCTTGACAAATCCTCCGGATTTGACAAACCCCTTTATCTTGCATGGCTGTGTAAACTCGATATTCCCATCATAGATAATATTCTCATCGATAAATTTTCTGCTCTCAACCATGGTTGGCTTCTCCATTGGAAACATTTTGGCTCTCCTGAAAATAACAGTTTCCATGTTTTATTAAAAACCAAAAAATTATATCTGATAAGAGCAAAGTTCTATGGATGATTCCAACAGTCAGAATTGATGGCAGAGAGCTTCCAGCACTCATTCATGGCACATCCCCCTTTATCGGGGCTGCCCAGTTCGGTTCGAAGTCTGAAGAATACTACCAGAGATTCTATAAAAACCCCAGCCTAATATCAGAATTCTTTGTTTATTTCTCCAGTAGATGCTATCCATGCATTCACATTTCACCCCATCCACCGATTCTCGAGGCAATAGAGGTGGCGAGGGAGATAAGGAGTATAAATGTGATCGCAACAGTTGAATCAAAAAGTGATCTTGAGTTGATAGCCAATCTCGATCCGATGGTGGTCTTTCTTCATGGTTCAAGAGCAGACAGGCTTTTTCAGGATGAGATAGTGGATTTTGCTGACTCATGTAATGATCTCGGGATAATTCCTGGTGTGGCAACTCACAGACCGGGATATACTGTTAAAATCCTGGAAAAAATAGCTTCTATTCGCGCTTACATGGTGCCAATAAACCCTCTTGGGCTTTACATGGAACCATCCTATGATTCAACCCTGATAGCGGTTGAGGAGGCAAGAAAGAATGGAAAGTTCATTTTTGGTATGAAAACACTCGCTGGAGGGAGAGTAAATCCATATAAGGGATTTCCTTTCGCCCTTAATTATTGTCATGCGATTGTTGTCGGCTTTACTGCCCTCGAGCAGATTGATGAAGCCTGTCATCTTGTAAAAAGGATTATTGAAGAGGAAATCATCTGAAATAGATTTATTTCAAAGTTCCAGTATAATCTCATTCTCGTTTCTCACGATATTCGATATTTTGCAGATCTCTTCAGCTCTCTTTATGAACTCGGCTCTCTCTTTCTCGTCCATATTTCCTTCAAGCTTAACCTTTATTCTGAAAAGCCATCCATCACCTGCAGAATTTCTTTCAATTTCAACATCGATATACAGGCTATCAATTCTTTTCTCATGAAGTTCAGCCATTGAAATAAGCGTTGTGCCGAGACAACCACCAATGGATATGAGCAAAAGTTCGGTGGGTTTGAAACCCGTGTTTTCTCCTTTTTCGTGTGTCTTCTGATCAAGGACAACAGAATGCTCTCTTGAAGTTCCAACGAACTGTCTTTTGCCAACCCATTTGATCTTAGCCACACTTTTATCAGCATCACAGCACTCCATTAGACCACCGGATAGTGTTGAGTGTTCCTGCTTTTATTCTTTTTGCATAAATATTTATGACTTTAATAAAGTGAAAATAAAGTAAATTGCCTATCGACACCTTTTCTCACGCGAAGCATATCTATAGGGCCTCAGATTAGCTGTGAAAATCGTATTTCATGCAAATATGAGATTACTAAAACAGACTCTCAATTATACCCTGAAACAGAATAAAAACATGCAGCATTGTAGCAAATTTCAATCCTTGAGAACATTTTTTCAAAAGTCTTTCTGCATTCACTCGTGTCACTCCATTTTCTAAACCTGTTTGGTTTCTAATACTTACTCTTTTTTACGAACTAATTAAATTTTTTTGTGTTATTTCAATTTCTAAGGTTAATTTTATATACTTGAGTGTTATAGTTAAAAATGATGAGAAATCTTGACGATAAGGATATGAAGATCATCAGGATGCTCATGGATGATGCACGAGCTTCCTATACGAACATGGCGAAAGAGATGGGTATAACAGAAGCGGCAGTGAGGAAGAGAGTGAAGAATCTCGAGCTGAAAGGGGTTATAAAGAAATACACGGTTGAGGTTGACAGCTCAAAACTGGGATACAATATCATATCTCTCACGGGAGTTGATACTGAGCCTGAGAAATTTCTTGATGTTGCAAAAAAGCTCAAAGAAGAGGATTTCACACGAAGTGTGTATATAACCACGGGCGATCACATGATTATGGCAGAGATATGGGCAAGAGATGGAGATGAACTTACGAAAATAATATCAGATAAAATTGGAAAATTGCCTGGGGTTAAGAAAATATGTCCTGCTATAATACTTGAGAAGGTCAAGTAATTTAGGTAATGCTAATTTTTCCTGTTTTTTGACAATCCTTATAAATCACATTGATAGATTTGTTTTTCCATGTCTTCAAGGCTCGGTCTCTACATTCACTCGAGAAAGCACATATTTGCCATCTCCTTTTCAAGATTATCTGATGCACTGGGTGGAGGAGCTGTTTACTTTGCTCTACCACTCTTTATTGCCGGAATAAATCCTACAAGTATCCCCAACGCCTTCCTTTCTGGAGTTATAATCGCTGTCTGGGGAATAGTTGCCACAATCGTTCAGCCTGTTATCGGGCTTGCGATCGACAGAACGGGAAGAGCAAAGCTTCTGCTTTTTCTCGGATTGCTTGCTACAAGTATGGTTTTATACACATATACGCGGGTTGAGGATCTTCTTGCATTACTATCTGTGAGGGTAGCTCTTGGTTTTACAGAAGCAGTTGTGATGGTTTCGTCCATAGTAATACTCGCTTCAGTATCTGAAAGGAGAAAGAGAGGAGAGAACTTTGGAATTTTTTATACTGTCACTGACATAGGGTTTGCATTATCCCCTGTTCTTGCAGGCATTCTGCTTGAGTACTATGGTTTCAGCGAGGTCTTCATCGCTGGAGCGGCACTGACTCTCATGAGCGCCGCTTTAGTTTTAAGACTCGTTCCAGAGGTGGAAATCTCATCCCTGAATGATGGAAAGAGGGAAAAACCATCGAGAGAAATTCTAATGATCTCTACAACACTTTTCTTTACAATCTGTGCCCTCTCTGCTTATGTTCCCTTGGAGGAGTCTTTTTTAAGCTACATGTCTCTCACACCCCTCACCTTTGGAATAACCTACTCTGCCTATATCATTACCAGAACCTTTTTCAATGCACCGGCTGGAAGGCTGAGTGACAGAATGGGGAGAAAGAGGATATTTGTAGCCGGAACTGTAGTTCTCGGTATTTCAACAATAGCAGTGCCTCTCTGTCAGAACTTTCTACAGTTTTTGATCCTGAGGGTTTTTCAGGGAGTGGTTGTTGCCTTTATCTACTCCCCCGCAACAGCACTGGTTGCAGATAAGAGCGAGCACAATCTTGGTCTGGGAATGAGTGTTACGAACTCAGCCTTAACACTCGGACTTGCTCTTGGTCCAATATTTGCCGGATTTCTGGGTGGTTATATAGGTTTCTTCGCTCCCTTCTACTTTTTTGGGTTATCAATCGTTCTATCAGGATTTTTATCTGCGATAAAAGTATCAGAAGAATTTAAATTTGAAATAGAGTGATTTTATACCTTTAAATTTTTCGGAGACATATACCTATACAAAACCCTCATTTTCCTTTATGCTTTCTGAAATCAGCCCTGAAACACTGACATGACTTATCGGGCTTAGAACGGTATCAGTTCCTATAATTCCATCTATTCCAACATGATATATCATTTTTAAAGCTTCTCTGGATAGAACCGGATGTGTGCAGGCAGCATATATCCTTCTTGCTCCTGCCGACTTCAAAGCCTTGATAGCCTGAACAACCGTGCCACCGGTTGATATTATATCATCGATAATCACAACATCCATGTTGGCAACTTCCGGAACTGAGTCCACAACCACATTTTCTGCATCGATCCTTATCTTTCTCATCAGTCTGTACTCACATCCAAGCTTCTCGGCAACAATCTTTGCCCAGTGCTCTGCGACCTGATCTGCACCAACAACGACTGGTGAATCTAACTCGAAGTTTTTGGTGATGTAGTCAGCAATCAATGGCATTGCCGAGATGTTCACAACTTCAAAATCGAATATCTCGTCAACATTCTGAAGGTGGAAATCAACAACATACATCTTTTCCAGTCCTGCAGTTTTGAAAAGCTTTGAAACTGTTCTGAGTTTTGCCGCCTCGCCCTTTATGAATCTCCTCATCAATCTCGAATACGGGAAATAGGGAAATATTCCTATAATTTTCTCTGAACCGAGCTCTTTAAAGGTGTCAATCAGGAAAAGAGTTTCTATAATCATCTCGTCTGGCGTATATGCAAAGGAGTTTACAAGAAAAATCTCCTTTCCTGCAACCTGCTCGGGTATTCTTACATATTTCTCTCCATCAGGGAGCTTTTCAAGTTCAGCATAACCCATAGGTATGCCCGTGTTTTTTGATATCGGATAGGCAAGGATTCCCTGTGAACCGGGGATAATGAGTCTCATGGTTGATTGTTGGTTATCAAATTTTTAATACTTTCCTATATCCCGCTAATCCTTTTCTGCATAGCATGCAAGCTCTCTTGAAGAGATGTACTTCAGACATTTGTTGCAGGAAATGCAGTCACTCTCATTGTCTCCTTTCAACCATTTCTCCGGTAGAAATGCATCTCTAATCAGCGGTCTTGCCATCGAAATGAAATCAATTCTTCTTAGGAGACTTTCAGCAGTATCCTTTCTTCTTATACCTCCAACGAGCATAACCGGTATACTTACATTTTTCTTGATCTCAAAGGCATAATCTGCAAAGTAGGCTTCACCGCTCTTTTTTACATTCTGACATACCACATTGTACTTCGTGTAGAGTGCTGACTCCCACATTCCTCCACTGACTTCTATCGCCTCGAATCCAGCCTTGTCAAGTAGTTTCGCAATTCTCACAGCCTCATCAATTTCAAGCCCTCCGGGTATAAAATCCACTGTATTCATCTTTATCATAACTGGAATCTCACTTCTCTCCCTTATCCCATCAAATATATCCAGCAAAATCTTTGCTCTCTCCTTTCCGAATTCATCCTTTCGTCTGTTTGTATGGGGGGATATGAACTGACTGAGCAAATATCCGTGAGCTGCGTGGAGCTGTACTGCATCGAAACCTGCCCTCTCAGCTCTCAGCGAAGCTTCCACAAAATCGTCGATAATATTCAGTATCTCATCATAAGCAAGCTCTCTTGGCATAACTTTTGTTAATCCCTCCAAAACGGCTGAAGGGGCTACAGGGTCTTCAAAGGGATGGTTCTGCCTTCCAGCATGAACAATCTGTGCGACAAAGACAACATCATCTTCCCACTTCTCTCTGCTCACCTTTTTTACTTCCCTGACAAGCCTACTCAACCCCTCAACATGTTTTTCCTTGCTTATCCCTGTCATTCTCTTCATTGCCCTTCCCTTTTCACTCACGTACATGAATCCGGTTATTATTGTGCCTGCTCCACCCATTGCAAGCTTTTTGTAGAACTCAATCATCCTGTCAGTTACATTACCATCCTCGTCTGCCATGGATTCTGCAGTAGCAGATCTCACGATTCTATTTCTCATTCTGAGTTTTTCGGTTTCCACGGGTGTGAAGAGATTCATAAAAAACACCTCTTTTGTTTTGTAGAGCGTTGATAATTTCAATCTTTTCAAATTCTCCCAACCGTCTGGAAATAATTTTTGAGAGTTGTGGTTCAGTTGCAGTTTATACTTGAGTATTGTTTATTTTTATTCCGAAGTTTGTGTTCTCAAACTTACGATATTTTTGTTTGAAAGGCAAATTAGTGGTATATTCATCTTAGTTAGAACTTGATATGTGATAATAACAGAATGACTGGCAAAATTACAGCGTAAAGGAAGATACCATGAAAATCTTTGCTAAAAATGGAGAAAGAGAAAGTAGATTGAGGATGTTTAAAAGAAAGTCCAAACACCCAGATGTTTTATGACTACCAAAGATATCAATTCAACACTCATATATTCCAGTTTCCGGGAGATAATTTACTGGCTACAGATAGCACAACCTGAAATTTTTTCGGATCATCTGAAATGTGAAAAATATATATATTTTCCATTACAAAAATAATGAGGGTGATAGAATGCCAAAACTATTCAGCCAGGAGTGGGTGGAGGAATATATAAAGGCGATAAACTCGAACGAGGAGTATGCAAACGCAGCAAAGGACTGGGAGGGAGATTTTCTTTTCGTTATAGAACCTGATGAGGAGATGGATGAACCGAAGTATGTTTATCTTGATCTCTATCACGGGAAGGCAAGAGGAGGATATGTTGTCGATGATCCGTCGAAGGTGAATGCAGCCTTTGAGTTCAGAGGGAAGTTTTCTAACTGGAAAAAGCTTCTCGAGGGAGAGGTAGATCCTATCAAGGGATTGATTACAAGGCAGTTCGTACTGAAGGGCAGCATGGCAAAGGTTATGAAATACACAAAGGCAGCGAAACTGCTCGTAGAGTGCACGAAAAAGGTAGAGACTGAATATTAAAAATCAGAAAGGGATTTAGATGTGGTGGTTTGCTTCGCCGAGAATAGTATTTGGAAGCGACTCCCTTGAGTTCCTTGAAACACTGAAGGGAAAAGCCCTGATTGTTACTGATGAGAACTTGGTGAAGACAGGAGTAGTGGACAAGATAACAAAAAGACTCAAAAAAGCGGGAGTGGAGTTTGAGATATACGACAGGGTTGAACCCGATCCATCCTTTGAAATTGTGATGGAAGGTGTTGGTATTGCAAGGACTTTTCAGCCTGACATGATCATTGGTGTTGGGGGAGGCTCATCATTGGATGCTGCAAAGGGGATAAGAGCAATCTATGAGAACCCGGATGTGGATCCTGAGGAAATCTCACCATGGACGGAGCTTGAGGAGAAAGGTGTTAAGCTGATACTTATTCCAACAGCAAGTGGAAGTGGTAGCGAAGGCTCAAATGCAATAGTTCTCACGAAGAAGGAGGAAAACAGGAAAGTTGCATCTATACACCCTGCAATAATGGCAGATTATGCAATTGTGGATCCTGAGATGGTCAGAGATTTGCCACTCAAAGTGGCAGCCTTCACAGGACTGGATGCCCTATCACATGCAATGGATGCTTATGTTTCTGCATGGAAAAATGATTTTACAGATGGTTTATGCATTCAGGCATGTAAACTTCTTTTCAAATACCTTCCCAGAGCCTGCACAGACAGGAGTGATGGGGAGGCTGTAGAAAAAGTGCATAACGCAGCCACAATTGCGGGACTTGCGATAGGAAGTTCACAGGCAGGACTTTCCCACTCGATCGGACACTCTCTTGGAGCAGTTTTCCACATACCCCATGGCTTTGCCTGTGGTATTGCTCTTCCATACACGACAAAGTACTACTCCAAGTTTGTGATTGAGCAGTATGAAGAGCTTGCGTATCATCTCGGAATTCAGGAGAAGGGAGAGAAAGCGATCGATTCCTTAGTGGATATGACAATGGATCTGCTTGAAAAAATCAATGTGCCCGGTAATTTCAAAGAGCTTCTTGAGCAGTATGGCATAGAGAGAAATGCCTTTGAAGAGAAGCTTGATATCCTTGTCAATAATGCCAGCCTTGACAACACCGTTCTGACCCTTGTCGAAATTCCGTCAGAGGAAGACTTCAGAAAGCTCTTTCTTTATGCCTATGAAGGGAAGAATATCGACTTCTGATTTTTGAGGTGGTCGCATGTTCTCATATGCGGGAAAAATTCTTAAAATAAACCTCTCAGAGAGGACTGTTGAAAAAGTTGAGCTTGAGAAGGATGTGCTTGAAAAATACATTGGTGGGAGCGGACTTGCAGCCTACTATCTCTATCGTATGGGTGTTTTTGATTACGATGCTTTCTCTGATAGGAATGTCCTCGCCGTTTTCAATGGTCCCCTTTCAGGCACAACGGCTCCATCAACAAGCAGAATAGAATTCTGTGCGAAATCTCCACTCACAGGGATATGGGGGGAATCAAATTCAGGAGGAAAAATGGCAGCCTTTCTGAAGTTTTCAGGCTGGGATGGGTTGCTGATAGAGGGCAAGTCTGATCAACCAGTTTATTTGGTAGTAAATCCATCAGGGGCTGAGATAAGGTCGGCTGAGGGTATATGGGGCAAGGGTAGCTATGAATCTCAGAAAGAGATTGAAAGAGAAGTTGGGGAGAAAAAAATCTCGACCGCGGTTATAGGTCAGGCAGGTGAAAATCTTGTCCGCTTTGCAGCGGTTCAAATTGACAATTCAAGGCATGCAGGAAGAACAGGAATGGGAGCAGTGATGGGGGCTAAAAAGCTGAAGGGAATAGCAGTCTCTTACGACACGAGGGCAGACATTGAGCTGGCAGAACCTGAGAAGTTTGATGAAGAGGTAAAAGCCCTTAATGAGAGAATTGATGGAAACTTTACATGCAACATGTTCAAAGAACTGGGGACAGCAGGCTATGTTGAAACATCTGAAATGTTTGGAGACCTTCCGATAAAGTATTACACACAGGGAACCTTCGAAAAAGCCTCTGAAATATCTGGGACAAAAATGGCTGAGATATTTCTAAAAAAGAACGATGGCTGCTTTGGTTGCAGAATACGGTGTGGAAGGGTTGTGGAGATAGATGGAGAGACAATTCACGGTCCTGAATATGAAACTCTTGCAAGTTTTGGCTCACTTCAGCTAATCGATGATCTGAAAGCGCTGATTGAGATTAACTATCTGGCAAACGATTTTGGAGTGGATACAATAAGTGCAGGCGTTACGATTGCCTTTGCAATGTTTCTCACTGAGAAAGGATTGCACAATTTTGGAATAAAATGGGGAGATGCAGAAGAAGTTAAGAAACTTCTTGAGGAAATCGCTCTCAGAAAGGGGAGAGGAGAAGCTCTTGCAGAAGGTACGAGACACATTGGAGAAAAATTTGGAGTAGTTGAGGAAGCAGCAAATGTGAAGGGGTTAGAGATTCCAATGCACGATCCGAGAGCCTTTGCAAGTCTCGCAGCAGCATATGCAATGCACAACAGGGGAGCATGCCATCTTCCTCATCAGATGTACAACATAGAGATGGGACTCAAGGTAAAGGAGTATGATATTTCAAGTCCGGACAGGTTTGCCTCTGAGGGTAAAGGAAGAATTACCGCAAGAATGCAGAACTTTGCGGAAATGTTCAACTGCATAACGATGTGTGCTTTCATACCTGTCAAGCCACATGCAATGTCAAATCTTCTCAGATATGCCACCGGGTTCAGCATTGATGTGGGAGAACTCTACAAAATTGGTGAGAGGGTATATAACCTGAAGAGAATGTTCAATGTGAGGTGTGGAATAAGCTCTGCTGATGATCGACTTCCGGATTTGATACTCAAACCACTTGATGGTGGCAGTGAGGGAAATGTGCCCGATCTGGATGTTCAGAGAAAAGAATACTATGAAGAGAGAGGATGGGACGAAAATGGAGTTCCGTTGAGAGAAAAGCTCGAGTCTCTTAACCTTGACTGGACTCTTTGAAATAAAAATTCTGCACTTCAACCGCAAATTAAATTAAAACACATTTCAAATTTTTTTCCATGCTTTATGATCCTCTTGAAATCGCGAAGGAGCTCATCAGATTAGACTCAAGAAACCCCCCGGGTATTACTGTGGAGGTTGTCGAGTACATTGAATCTATTTTTTCAGAGTTCAAAACAAAGGTTATCGAGAAGGAAGAGGGAAAACCGAATCTCATCATTGAAATTAGCAGTGGTAAACCTGAGCTCATGCTCACTTCCCACATGGACACAGTTCCCTCTCCTGACGCCCTATTAAATCCGGTTGTTGTGGATGGAAGGCTGTATGGAAGAGGAGCGTGTGATGCGAAGGGCTGTGTGGCAGCAATTATCTCTGCTTTGCCTGAAAACGAGCCCGATTTCGGTTTGAAATTCGTATTCACGTCTGATGAGGAGGTTGGAGGTGTAAATGGACTGGGATATGTCTTCGAAAAGGAAAGATCTGACTTTGTTTTAATTGGAGAGCCTTTTGGTTCGGATAGAATCGGGATTCTTCAGGCGGCAGTAGTCTCTGCGGACATCATGATAAAGGGGAGTTCAGGACACACGGCAACAAAGGATGCAAAGGATGGGGCAATTTACAGAGCTTCAAAATATATAATGAATGCTGTAGAAAGGTTCTCATCTTTACAGGGAGATTATTCCAATTTTATGGAAATGTATCGGGGAATTGGACTTGATTTTGAACTTAGAGGTGTGAATCAGGCTGTCTTCAATCCTGCTGTAATAAAAGGAGGCATAAAAAGAAATGTTGTAGCTCCAGAGTGCCTGATTGAGGCTGATGTCAGATTTATGCCATGGATAAATAGGGAAGAAATCAGAAGGGCTCTTGCAATGGATGAGGCTGATTTCAGAATAAATGGACTTCTTCAACCCTATGGTCTGTTTGTGGATCAGGTGGATAGGGAGAAAGACCTCTGGTTCTTGGAAATCATTATGAAATCAATCCGGGAAAAGGGCCTGAAACCTGTGGGTGTTTGTAGCTTGGGTGTTGGGGATACGAGGCATGTGAGAAAGCATGGTATTCCTGCCTTTTACTACGGTCCGAGAGGCAAGGGATTACACTCTGAAAATGAATATGTGTTTGTTGAGGAGCTTTACAGATGTGCTGAAATTATAGGGCTGATAATCAGAGCTTTTGGTGATGGTTATGAAAAATTTGAAAAAACTTGAGATAAATATATCCGATTTCAGAGAGTGGTTGCTCAAGAGAGGTTATGATAATCTTATGGGGAGCGAGAACTTTGATATTTATCTGGAAAGCGGATTAGCTTCTCTTTTTTTCAACAACAGTTCGCTCCTCATGAGCTACATTTTTAACAAGCTTGAATTGCCAAGTGAGAGAGTAAATGAGAGAGTGAGGTTCGAGATAGGTAAGCGGGTGAAAGAGATAAAGGCAGGCAGAGATACCCTTGTAATTCTGCTGGACACACAGACAAAAAAGCCACACAGTAGGTAGTTTTCAAGGGACACAGAAGTATGGAGAAAGGAAGACTGAAACTTTTTAATGTTTTTAATCACCCAGCGATTATGTCTTCTAAGCTGGCAAGAAGGTTATTTATCATAATTTCAGGTAGAAAACTTATTGAATCAATTGATTTCTCTCCCCTTAGAGGAAGTGTGATATTGTGGAATCCAGCTTAGATTTAACGGGGGTCATATGGAGAGAGTTAAGATGATAGCACTTTTTGAGATATTCCTCATATCAATTGGACTTGCTCTCGATGCCTTTGCAGTCTCCATTGCAGGCGGGATCTCACAGGGAAGCGAGAATAGAATTAGCAATGCCCTGAAAATGGCTCTCTCTTTTGGATTCTTTCAGGCATTTATGCCGGTTATTGGGTGGTATGCAGGAATCAATCTTATCGAGTTAATTTCAGAATTTGACCATTGGGTTGCTTTTTCTCTGCTCGTTGCTGTGGGATTGAAGATGATTTATGAATCATCTGATGGGAAGATGATTGGAACGACTTTATTGACAATTTTTCTCCTTTCTATTGCCACAAGTATAGATGCTCTTGCAGTTGGACTAAGTTTTGGTGTGCTAGGGGTTGAAATTCTTCTTCCTGCCCTTTTGATAGGTTCAATTACTTTCCTGATGTCTTTCTCTGGTTTCATTGCAGGAGATGAACTGTCAGAAATTCTGGGGAAAAAGGTGGAGGTTGCAGGCGGTATAGTTCTTATTGTTATAGGAGTCAGGATTCTTCTCGAGCACCTATAGTCTCTTCCTCTGGACACAATTAGATAATTCCTGCTCCGTCAATTGTTACTTTGCCACCTTCAAATTCAACTCTTTTTCCCAGAAATCGTTCAATTACATAGGCGCTACTTTTCTGATGCATTGTAACTTCTGAGGTTGTGTAAACAGTTCTTCCTTTTGCTACGGCAGCGAAAACCATGACCTGATCTGCAAGGTGTCTGTCAAAACAGGCTTTACTGTTTATTTCACCTATAATCTCTCTTGCAGCCTCTACACCAACCTTTTCAGCTCTCTTTCCTCTCTCACCCAGTGAACTTCCTCCTTTGTATGCTGTCCAGAGTGTTATCGCGCTACCGGTTGAATAACCTCTATAGGATCTGACTTCTATTTCGGCTTTGAAGCCGGAACTCTCAAGGTAGCTCCTCGCAGATTCCGCCTGCCTTTCCGCAACACCACTCAGATTTGAGCAGTGACTGATACCTCTGATAACCTTCTCTTCTCTGTTCTGAAACTTTTTACCCTCAAGAGAAGATTCCTCAGCGTCGATCTCGATTAGTCCCCCTCCTTTTGGATAGTATCCTCTCTGAAGAATCCTCATACCACATCTAACTCCGAGTTCTGAAAGAGCAGGAAGAGTTACCTCTTTGAAATAATCTGCTGTGGGAGCCCATCTGACATCTGTTCCACCCCTGATTCTCATACTGCATCCATAAAGAAGAGCAGGGGGGAGAACGGACTGAAGGATGAGTGTGACACTTCCCGCTGTGCCGATATCAATTTCAATCTTCTTTGATTTTACATTCGAAGGCTTGAAGACAACTCTTGTTGAACCTATCTTCAACCCCTCAACATCTGCGCTTGTAAGCTCTTTTGCAGCCTCTATTCCCTTGAGATGCTGGGCAGCAAGTCCTGGTTTCGGGCGATTTGCCCTTATTTTTGCGATCTCAACAGACTTTCCTGTTATACAGGAAAGTGCAATAGCACTTCTCAGTATCTGCCCTCCACCCTCTCCGTAACTTCCGTCTACTGTTATCATGGTATCGAACTCCTTTATATTTTCAAATTTGAAAATGCAACTGCTGGAATCGCGAGAAAGATGGCTTCTAACTCTTGTAATTCGTAAAGTGTAATTTAGTATAGTTTAGTAATGTATTCTGTCATTTAAAATTAACCATCCTGGCGGAATTCTTTATCAAAAGTATGGAGTTAAAATTTTACACTGATGGAAGTGTTTAATAAACCTGCAAAGGGTTGAGGAAGTCATACTGGCTTTTTTGTTCTTATATTGTTCTTATATGTGTCTCAAATATGTATCCCAACTCAGGGATGGTAGTCAAGCTCAAGAAACTTCTTCATGAAAAGTAGATCTTCAAGCATTTTGTCGTATTTTTTTGTTATTCTGTGCCTCAAAACCCGCATGTAAACCTTCCAGTCTTTTCCTTCTGTCTTCCATTTGCTAACAAAATCCACGAGTGTTATTTTTCCATCCGTGTAATCTAACCAATCTTGAATGAACTCTCTTTCCCTTTTTGAAAGGCACATTAAGTAAATTAAATCACTGTTATATTTAATTGTAACGCAAAAAATAACTATTATGTGGTTCAAGTTTTAGCATGTTAACAGGTATCCATTTTCTCCTTACATATATATGCAATTTTGAATGCGACCACTGCTTTGTATATTCCAGCCCGAGTGCGAAAGGGACATTTTCTTTGCAGCAAATCAGATTGGTTTTGCAAGAGGCGAAGAAAATTGGAGTAGAATGGGTGTATTTTGAGGGGGGTGAACCATTTCTGTTCTATCCGCTGATGGTGGAGGGAATTAGAATCACAAACAGTATGGGTTTCAAAACAGGCGTTGTTACGAATGCTTACTGGGCAACAACTGTTGAGGATGCAAAGCTCTGGCTCTCCTCATTGCGTGATTTGGGAGTTTCTGATATAAGTATTAGCGATGACTCTTTCCATTATCCAGAGAAGGAAGAAGAGAAAGGAGAAGAGGGAGAAGAAAAAGGAGAAGAAGAAAACCTGGCAAAAAATGCATATGCTGCTGCTAGAGGTTTAGATTTGCCTGTCGCCTCGATTTGCATTGATAAACCCGACGCTCTAAGTGTAGCAAAGGGAGAAACTTCTCTCAGATTTAGAGGGAGGGCAGCAGAAAAGTTGATAAAAGATCTTCCAAGAAAACATTGGAAGGAGCTTAAGGAATGTCCATATGAGAACTTGGAAAAACCTGAGAGGGTACATCTCGACCCATTTGGAAATGTTCACATTTGCCAGGGATTATTAATGGGCAATATGTGGAAAACACCTCTTTCTGAACTCATTGAGAATTACGATTTCAAAAAACATCCAATCTGCGAACCGCTGGTTAAAGGTGGGCCAGCATTGCTTGCTGAGAAATACGATGTTGAGCATGAAACAGTCTTTGTAGATGCATGTCATTTCTGTTATTCAGTCAGACGCTTGTTAATCGATAGGTTTCCAGAGTATCTTGCGCCAAGACAGGTGTATGGTTTAGGATAACATTCCAAGTGCATCCAAACTTCAACTGTAAGGCTGGCTTTAGACGAAGGTGTGAAGCATCGTAGTCAGATATGCTCTGATGCAGTATCGGCGTTCCATAGTATTTTATCCTCTTCTATGGAGATTTATCATGGCACCTTATTCGCCTTCGCACCTCCATTTCAAATGTGGTCGGCGTGTAGCTAAAGGTTTTTACCAACAACTGGTGGTCTTCAGGAACTTTGGCCACAACATCCTGTGGAAAATTATTCATCAGTTTGATGAATTCCAGAAGATGTCGGAGAAAGGGGTTGAAAGGCCAAATCAGAACCGAAGCGATTTTTAGAGGGAACAGAGGAATTTTCCGGAATTTGATTGTTTTGCCAGTGACATTAGAAATACGCTTCGCTGCTTCCGGAAATGATATTGCCTCAGGTCCAGTCACTCGGAAGCGTTTTCCTTTCAAATCACCTCTAAGCACCGTTTGTGCCGTAATTTCCCCTACATCTACAGGTGAAACAGTAGGAAGGGCAGGTGGTCCACCACCGGGAACCATCATGGTATCCCCACGTGTCATAGCAAAGAAAATCTCCATCGAGGGGGCAACGCCCAAGACGGTCCAGTTAAAGTCTGATTTAGCGAGTGCTGCTTCGATCTCAAGCTTGATCCAGGCAATCCCAAGCTGAATATTGAGTTCTCTAAGCAAATCTTCTCTGATTTCATAAACGGAAATATATACCACACGAGACACACCTGCTTTCTGAGCCTCCTCCAAGACCATAAGAACGGAATCTCGCTCGATTAATTTCAATTTCCTGATTAACTTCGGAGTGAATGCAGACACGCTGATAACAATCGCTCTCACTCCATTCAATGATTCAACCACTGATTCCCTTGAGGTGATGTCTCCCTCGATGATTTCAACACCATCGCCCAAAATTTTGCGAGCTTTCACAGCGTTCCGGCTCAAGACCCGGACAGGTTCACCTTTTTCCAAGAGACTCCTGACAATGTGTTTACCGTAATGTCCCGTTCCTCCGAGAACCAAGATTGGTTTATTCTCCATATTATTTCTCATCTAATCTACCGCCTATCTTTGCTGGAATTGGCCGATATTGCAATAAACCTTTTGCGGATATGTGAAGTTTGTAAAGCGTTAGCAGAGCAAATTTGGGCGAGCAGTAGCGGTCACGTATCCACCAATCGTCCGAATGCGACAGAACCGAATCGATAGCGAGGCAACCTCATTTTATTATTCAACCTCACACTTCATACTCTGTGTTATCTTCTTTTGGGTTACAATATCAATGGTTTTTAAAATATTAGAAAATGCCTGTTTATTATCTTCAATTCCACTTTCCATGTCTTCTGACAATTTCAAGAAGCTCTCTTGCCTTCTTTTCGGGATTATCGCTGCTGGCAATTGCAGAAATAACTGCAATTCCTGCACACCCTGTTTCAAGGACCGATGCAGCATTCGAATGATTGATACCACCGATAGCTATAACAGGTATTCTCACAGCTCTCAGAATTTTTGAGAGTCCTTTAGCTTGAATATCCTCTCCTGCATCTTCTTTCGTTGATGTAGTAAAAACTGGACCTGCTCCAATGTAATCCGCACCGTTCCTCTCTGCCTCAACTGCCTCCTCAACATTTCTGGCTGATACACCCATGATTATGTCTCCTGCCACCTCTCTGACAGCCTTTGCTGGCAGATCATCCTGTCCAACATGCACCCCATCAGCGTGAGATGCAAGGGCAATATCCAGACGATCGTTTACTATGAAAAGAGCATCATACTCCTCGGTGAGTTTTCTGATTCTTTTTGCAGTTTCATACATTCTACGCGTACTCATTTTCTTTTCTCTGAACTGGATTGTTCTGATTCCCGCTTTGAGAGCCATTTCAGCAAGTTCCTCATGAGTGAAGCCAAATCCAGAATCAGTAATGAAATAAAGCCTCATATATTCCTCGATTCTCATAAAATCACCATTTTAGAGCTTTTCGAGGTTAATTCTATCCATCACATCCTCCGGTGTTATTGTTGAAAGAGAGTCAAGGAGTGTGGTTCTGAAACTTCCGACTCCCCTTGAATCTGATGCAAGCTCACCGGCGATGGAATACACAGCAGCCCCCTCCAGTGCAGCAAGCAACATATCCTTCTGTACAGCCATAAAGGAGGCGATAACACTTCCAAGCATGCAACCACTTGCTGTTATACTTCCAAGCTTCTCTGTTCCATTTCTGAGGAAGTAGATATCCTTTCCATCAGAGAAAAGGTCGATCTCTCCTGTTGCTACTGAAATGGTGTTATGAATCATGGAAAACTCTTTTAAAAGTTCGGAAACCCTTTCAACAGCAACATTGAGTGAGTCAACACCCTTGACAGCGTTTTCTTCACCCATCAGGCTCATCATCTCTCCATAGTTTCCTTTAACAACCGATATTCTGTGGGCAGAAAGA
Source organism: Archaeoglobus sp. UBA234 (assembly GCA_002494625.1). Classification (GTDB taxonomy): domain Archaea; phylum Halobacteriota; class Archaeoglobi; order Archaeoglobales; family Archaeoglobaceae; genus Archaeoglobus_A. The sequence goes on along the minus strand of DACH01000013.1, from coordinate 16,173 downwards.
AGCTGAAGTGCGGTCATCGTCCTGAGGGAAGTTGCTCCAGCTCCAACAGGATCGAGCAGGATTGGGATTCTGTCATCTGCAAAATCTGCTGCGATATGCATGCTCTGAATCCAGTAGTCATCGAGCGTACCTATGTTTATCAGAAGGGCTGAAGCGGCTGATAAAATCTCTTTAAGCTCTGAATGTGCATGAACCATAACTGGAGATGCTCCAATTGCCAGAGTCGCGTTTGCAGAGTCGTTCATTGCCACGAAGTTAGTTATATGATGGATGAGGGGTTTTGTGGCTTTTATTTTCGCCATGTCATGCTTCAGGGTTTTCATAAGTCTGTTCTCAATACCCATGGGTTATTGCTGCGACTTTTTTCTATTTAACAGTATTTAGTATCTCTGGGACTATTGATGTTTGATCTATTGATAATCTCATGACCGTCTCAAGGCTAAGTTTAATATCAGAGAGTAAGAAACTCTCTAATGTGAGTCTGAAAGAACTGCTCAAGGATAAAGTGTCTAAGGAAGAGCTCAATCTCATCAGAAGGAGCTTTGAGATTATTGGTGATATCGTTGTCATCGACATCCCTGATGAAGTAGTTCATTTGAAAGACCACATTGCAGAGGCAATTCTTAAAAAGCACAAGAATATTAAAACAATTCTCAGGAAAGTCGGGGAAGTGGAAGGAGTTTACAGAATAGCGAGGTATGAAGTCATTTATGGGGAAGAAACCGAGACTGTTGTGAAGGAACACAATTGCAGACTGTTTGTAGATCCAACAAAGGTTTACTACTCTGTGAAGCTCTCAGGCGAGAGGGAGAGAATTGCGAGACTTGTTGGGGAAGGAGAGAGGGTGCTTGTCATGTTTGCCGGAGTTGGACCCTATGCAATAGTCATTGCGAGGCTTGCAAAGCCATCCGAGGTAATTGGAATTGAGATAAATCCGGTTGCTGCAGATTATTTCAGAAAAAATGTCAGACTCAATAAAGTGGAGGAAATCGTTAGGGTAATTGAAGGTGATGTGAGGAAAATCTTGCCGAAAATTGAAGGGGAGTTTGACCGCATACTCATGCCCTCTCCCTATATTGCAGAGAACTTTGTTGATTTGCTGGAAGGGAAGGTTAAAACTGGAGGTATGATACACTACTATACCTTTGCAGGAAAGGAGGAGAAGGAGAAAGAACTTCCTGAGAAAGTGATGCGGCTTTTCGGGGAAAATAGGATAAAAGTCGAGGTTAAAAACATTCGTGAGTGCGGTAACTTTGCCCCCTATGTTTACAGATATGTCCTCGATCTGGAAGTAATCTGATAGAATTTAAATAAAAAAGAAAAAATTTTGGGGGTTTTTCAGAGCTTCTCGGTCAGCTTCACGCAGTATTTGTCGATAACTTCTTCCTCTGGCTTCTTTGTCAGGAGTGAGATCACTATGAACAGCAGGAAGCCCACTGGTACAGCCCATATCTGATGCGGTGTTATTATGGCGGTCTTTGGCAGCCCAAGGATCGGGTTCAGGAAGAAGAAGGCGTGATGTCCAACGACCAGCTTGGCATATAGCCATGCGAAGAGGTGCAGCACGAACATCACAATTGCGGTTATCCATGTTGCGGTTCTTGTTGCTCCCTTCCACCACAGTCCAAGGATCAGGCTCGGACCGAGGGCAGCTATGATGACCACGAAAGCCCAGCCGGAGAGGTCAAGAACAAGTCCTGGTGGGTTGATTGCTATTACCATGCCGATTGCCAGGAATATCACCGACACTATTCTTGCCATCAGAACGGGGTTCTCCTTGGCGAAGTTGCTTCTCAGCAGCATGTCTGCCCAGTCTCTTGTTACAAGAACATTGACGACCATAACCCATCCAGCAGCAGTTGACATGGCTATAGCAAGTCCACCGGCAGCAAGCACTCCGAGAATCCATGGGTTCTGCAAAGCTTCGACAGCAGCAACCATTGAGTAGTCAAGAGGTGTACCGACTCCGTAGTTGGTAGCATAGTATTTCAGAACAGCCAATGCGTTTGCCTTCACCTCACCCGAAACAACGAGTGGGTGTGCCTGCTCAATCATGACCTTTGCTCCTGCACCGATGATTTCAAGTCCAAGGTAGAAGGCTCCAGCGAAAAGTGTGCACCAGAAAATACTTCTTCTGGCTGTCTTCATGTCCATAACTGTGAAGAATCTTACAACGGTGTATGGCATCGTTGCAAATCCATAGTGCCAGACAAAGAACCATCCGACGACTCCAAGCCATGTACCTGCGAGAATATGGTTTGGCTCAGGGTCTGATGGTGTGTTGAAGAATTTCGGATTGTTCGTCAGAACTGCTTCGTGGAACCCACCAAGCCCTCCAAAGTAGTTTATCATCCCTATTGCAGCTATAATCGCTGCTATTGTCATCAAAACTGCCTGGAAGGCTGCGTTCCAGCTGGTAGCGATCATACCTCCAAAGACAACATATATCATGACGATAATTGCTCCGAGGATAACTCCGTAGAGGTACGGGAATCTCAGAATTGCCAGCAGGAAGATACCCATACCAACGATTGACAGTGTTATGTACAGAATGGCACCAAAGCAGACTATGATTCCAACCAGCCATCTCAGATTCTGGTCATTGTACCTGTCTGCATAGTAGTCTGCAAAACTTGTTGGACCGTACTTTCTCATGGCTGCGGCTGTAAGCAGAGTTGCAACCGGCATACCTGCTATGATGGCAGACATTGCCCACCAGAAGGGATATCCGAGGATGAAGATATAAGCAGGCAGACCGAGCATTGAGGCAGGGCTGAGATATGTCGATTCAAGGGCTAAACCATTAACAACACTCCCAATCTGCCTTCCGGCAACATAGTAATCAGTAGCGCTCTTCATTTTCTGTCTGGAATACCAGCCTATGGCAATAACACCAAGGAAATACAAAACTGTAATCCCTACAACTATTGGGTCAGCTACATCAGCCATTCAAATCACCCCCCTGCCTCCTCTGCTTTCTCTGGGAAGTAGAAGTATATCACCGACATTATCAGTGGCACAATCCATGTTCCCAGCAGTGCTGCGTACACCTCAACTGCAAGCGGTATGTGGTTCCATCCAGCGGTCGCTTCACCTATCCAGCAAATCGCTACAAACCCGTAGTACAGGACCAATCCTACCCAAAATATTTTAGGCGGCCATGGCATTACATCACCTCATTTGAAACAAAAAATAATTACCAATTTAAATCTTTCTATTTGTTTCGCCTACCTAACATTAAATAATTTTAAAAAACTCAGAAGATAAAGTCAATCCTTGACATCCTTGCCGATTCGAGGGCTGAAAGTATTCTTTCGACAGATGTCATACCATATTTAAGGAGTTTTAATAGCTGAATCTGGAAAATCTGTGCTGTGAGAAAAGCATCCGCGATTGCACTATGTCTGAATCTGCTGCTGAGGTTGTAGACCTTTATAAGAGAGTCTAAACTCAAATCTGTCCTTCTATCGCCGAGTCTCTCTCCAAGCCACTTTTCCAGAATGGCAATATCAATTGCATTATTGTCGAACTTAATCCCGGCATTTTTAAAACTTTTTTTGAGAAAGTCTAGGTCTATTTCAACTACATGTCCCACTATTATTGAATCTCCGAGCATGTCTTTGATCTTCTCTGCAATAGATTCAAAGGTCGGTGCATCGCTGAGAGCCTGAGGAGAGATTCCGTGTATTCTCATCGATTTTATGTCAAAGCTCGATGGCTTGATGTAGGTATGAAAACTATCCCCGGCAAGGATCTTCGTTCCCTTCATGGGTATAATTGCTATTGATATAATTTCATCTCTTAAAAGATTCAGTCCGGTTGTTTCAACATCGACAACCGAGAACCTTGCATCTCTAATATACATAGTACCACCTTTCAGAATCCGGCATCGACCCTGTACTTCCCTCTTATGAACTTCTGGAAAGATGAAATAATTTTGAAAGATTCCTTGAGAACATAGGCATCTATTCTATCGATATTTTCAAGGTGAATGATATTATCGCCTTTCAAACCGGCAGAGACAGACATCGACTGGTTTTTGAGTCTAAGCTCCTGGAGAAATTCGTAGCTCTCTAAGATATCACTGGCTCTCTCCTCACTCAACACATTCATCTCTTTCAGTTTCTCTATTCTCTCCTTCGTGTTTGTCGTCTCGATTATCTTGTTTTCCAGTGCTAAAACCCTGACACTGTTTGCGATAGGATATATGCCGTACTTCTTTATGTCTATGCCCTTATCAGCTCCTTTCAGTCCAAAAAGACCGAGAGGAGGATCAATTGATGTTGCATCATGGGCGAGAAATCTTATAGCCTGATTAGATACATTCTCCTTTATGAAGTCTATCAGCTCGACATAGAGCTCATGATCTCCATGGATAGGTCTGAGGTCAAGAAATACAGAAAGATACCGGATATTCTCCCCTGTCAGTGAGCTGAACCATTTTCTGAAGTTCTCTTTCCACTCATCGAGAGTAAGATTCCATTTTGGATTTGATGCCATATAGTTTGCCTCGCATTTTGGAATCCCGATTTTCTCAAGGGCATTGTTAACCTTCTGTGCAAATTCAAGCATCACTTCCTTTTCCCCGCTATGAATTACGCAGTTATCCTGATCGGTTGCTATCACCTGTTCTTTTCTGCCCGAACTTCCCATGTGTATCCACACATAGTTCGGAAGATCAAAGTCACTTTCAACAATCTTTATTGTTCTCACAACTGAGGAGTCGTAAACTGAGGTTATCATTCTGCTCAGCTCATAGAAATGAACACCTTTGATTGATAGCCCTGCAACTGCCTTTCTTATTCCTGAAAGATGCGACTTCAGCTCATCTATTGTATTTGCCTTTCTTACATTCCTATAAAGAGATATCAGCGATGAGGTTGGCTCAAACAGTGTCAAAATGTCTTTGCTTGTAATAACCCCTGTAACCTTTTGCTGTCCGACTACAACCAGATGATTTATGCCCTTGTTCAGAAGAGTCATGTATGCCTCGAATACGGGCTTGTCCTCATCCACATAAACAACAGGAGAGACCATAAAGTCTTTGACTTTTGCATCTCTGCCTCCTTTAATAACAAGAATTTTTCTCAGATCGTGGTCTGTTAGAATTCCAAGGGGTCTTAGCTTCTCATCAACCACAACTATTGAACCAACCCTGTTCTTGATCATTGTTTTAGCAGCTTCAACAACATCGGTGTCTGGAAGACATACAACCGGCTCTTTGGTTACTATATCTTTGACTCTTGTGAGGTATATTTCTTCCTGATATGTGCCTTCAGTTTCTTTGAGAAGGTTTGTAAAAGAGCGAAATCTTCTATTTATGAATGTGCTGAAAAAAGCCGCAAATTTCGGGTTCTCATCAAAGACCTTTTTAAAAGCCTCCTTTTTTATCAGGTAACAGATTGAATCGTCCATTGATATGGCTGAAAGTGAAAAAGGGTTCCCTGTAATGGCAGATAGTATCCCAAAGACCTCACCTCTCGAGACCGTATCAATGAGTGTATCATCATCATAAAGTCCTACAACGCCCGAAAAAACGAGGAAAATGTATTTAGTTTGCTTTCCTTTTTTGACTATCGTCTTTCCCTTTTCATACACCTCAACATCGAGATTTCTTGTTATAAAGTCGAGATGTTCTTCATTGAGAAATGAGAAAGGCTTGATTTTTCTTATGAATTCTTTGGGTGGTATAGCCATCCTCACACCTGTTCAAGCACCCATCTCGACACGAGAACCTTCATTATCTCTGATGTGCCTTCAGCAATATCCAGAAGTTTGGCATCCCTGTATGCTCTCTCAACCGGAGAACCCGAGATTATGCCATGTCCACCATAAATCTCAACGGCTGTATCGGCAGCCATCTTTGCGATTTCAGATGCTTTAAGCTTGCACATGGCTCCGAGTGTTGTAACGTCTTTTCCATCCTCAAACAAGTCCTTCCCATCTGCAACCATTGCAGAGAACTTTATCATTTTGTCAAGGGCTTCTATTTCAGAAGCGAGGGAGGATAACATCCACTGAATGCCCTGAAAGTCAGCAACCTTCCTGCCAAAGACATTTCTCTCCTTGGCATATTTTACAGCAAGCTCAAGACATCTTCTGGCTATCCCGAGACCCATCGCTGAGAAAGGAATTCTGTTGGGTGCAAGGGTTCCAAGGGCGACCTTCAAGCCCTTACCTTCCCCACCAAGAATGTTCTCTTCTCCGACCTCGATATTCTTGAATCCAACAGATGAAAGACCACTTCCCCTCATCCCCAGTGAATTAAGCTTTGTTACAGTCACACCATCCCTTTCGGTGATAAAAGCTGTCAGTTTCTCTCCGGTTCTTGCAATTACGATGAAGACATCAGCAAAATCTGCATTGGTTATCAGGGTTTTTCTTCCATTCAGTATATATCTCTCCCCTTCTTTAACTGCCTCCATTTTTAATGATGAAACATCACTCCCTCCTGATGGTTCTGTTATTGCGAGAGTTCCAACTTTTTTTTCGGTAAGCTCCTTTAGCCACTTGGTTTTCTGTTCTTCGGTTCCAAAAAGTCTCAGAGCATCAACGACCATATTGTGAACAACAGCAGAGTGAGCAACCCCTGCACTTACTTTTGCAAGCTCTTCAGCTGCGATCGAAGCCTCGTAATAACTTTCAGTTCCTCCAAAATCCCGTGGTGCGAGAAGAGACATCAAACCATTTTCAAAAAGTAATTTCAGAATCTCATCATCCATCCTGTTATTCGAATCAATGGCAGCAGCTTTCTTCTGAATGTGCTTTAAAACTCCTGAAACCCTTTTTCTGCCCTCGGACATTATATCACCATTAATCAGGTTGGTTTCACTCTATAATACTTTTTTGATTTGAGTCAATATTGGTGTATCAGCGCAGTATCCTCATGGCATTCAAAAGTGCTATCAGGGTAACGCCAACATCCGCAAATACAGCCTCCCACATCGTTGCAAGACCAAGGGATCCGAGGACTATGAAAAATCCCTTCACAGCCAGAGCAAAACCTATGTTCTGCCAGACTATATGCTTTGTTTTCCTGAATATTCGTATGGATCTTGGCACCTTTGATGGCATATCGTCCATAATGACTATATCAGCAACACTGATGGCTGCATCACTTCCAAGCCCACCCATCGCTATGCCAACATCCGCTCTGGCTATGACAGGGGCATCGTTTATCCCGTCTCCGACGAAAGATATCAGACCGTGTTTGCTCTTAAGCTCCTCTATCACCTTTACTTTGCCTTCTGGCAGAAGTTCTGCGTGGAATTCATCCACTCCAAGCTCGGATGCAACACTTTCGGCAATCTCTTTGCTGTCTCCTGTAACCATAACAACCCTGTATCCAAGCGTTTTCAGCTCATCTATCGCTTTCTTTGCATCATCTTTCAGCTGATCTGATACCAGCAGGTAGCCCGCGTAAACACCATCGACAGCCACATGCACTACTGTCCCCTCAACCTCACAGGAGTCGTGTTCTATTGATAGCTCGTGCATTAAAGCATCGTTTCCCGCGATAACAAGATGCCCGTTAACCTTTACCCTCACACCTCTCCCAGGAAACTCTTCGTAGCTCTCAACAGAGCTATCCATGGCGTCATCAGTGGAGTCGTTTACACCCTTACTTCTATATGCCTCAACAACAGATTTTGCGATAGGGTGGTTTGAGTGCATTTCTGCAAGGGCTGCAAACCTCAACAGGTCCTTTTCAGTGAAACCATTTTTGGCTACAGTTTTCGTAAGAGAAAAGTTCCCTTTCGTAAGGGTACCGGTTTTGTCGAGGGCTACGGTTTTGGCAGAACTCATGACATCGATGAAGTTTGCCCCTTTGACGAGTATGCCTTCCTTGGCTGATTTACCTATGGAGGCGAAATAGCTCAGAGGAACGGAGAGTACGAGGGCGCAAGGACATGAAATGACGAGTAGAACCAAAGCACGGTATATCCATGGGTTAAGCGGATCGTTGAGAATTAAAGGTGGAATGAAAGCAATGAATGCAGCTAAGGAGATTACCGCTGGTGTGTAGTATCTGGCAAAACGGGTTATAAACTTCTCAGCAGTTGCCTTCCTGCTGCTTGCCTCCTCGACTAAATAGAGTATTCTGGATACAGCTGACTCGTTGAAGGGCTTCGTCACCTTAACTGTGAGCAGACCGCCTGTGTTCACCATACCGGAAAGCACTTCATCTCCTTCTTCAACGCTTCTCGGTCTGGATTCGCCTGTTAAGGTGGAGGTGTCAACCATTGAAGAACCTTTAACAACCACACCATCCAGCGGGATTTTCTCCCCTGGTTTTACGATTATCAGGCTTCCGACCTCAACTTCTTCCGGTTTAACCTTCACGATATCTCTGTCAGCTATCAGATTGGCAAAGGTAGGCTGTATTTCCAGAAGAGCCTTGATTGATCGTCTCGATCTTCCCACGGCAAGATTCTGAAAGAGTTCTCCAACCCTAAAGAAAAGCATAACTCCTACTGCTTCCGGTATTTCATGAATTATTATCGCCCCAAAGGTTGCAATGGTCAGTAAAGAGTTCTCATCGAATATTAAACCCTTTGAAAAGTTTCGGAAAGCTTTCCAGAGGATTTTCCAGCCTGCAATAAGGTAGGCTGATAAAAATATTCCATATTCGGCTACTGGAATCGAGTGAAGATGACTCTCAAAAACTATTCCTGCGACAAAGAGGATAGATGAGGCGATTATAAGAACGCTCTCTTTCTTAAGGTCGTCTCCCCCCTCTTCATGAATCTCCTTCTGTTCATCATTTTTTATATCTTCAGCTTTCTGGTCTATAACCTCAACATCCGGTTCAACCTTCCTTATAATTTTGTCAATTTCTTCAATCTCCCCTTCATCGACAATCAGTTCAGAGGCTGTAAAGTTTATCCTCACTTTTTTCCCCTGTTTTTTCAGCTCGTTTTCAATTTTGATGGCACATGTTGGGCAATCAAGACCTTTCAGCCTGTACTTCCTCATTTTCTATCACCAATTCTCTCGCCTGTATGTTTCAGGGCTATATCGAGAATTGCAGCAACATGCTCGTCGTCGAGACTGTAGTAAACATTCCTCCCCGATCTTCTGTACTTTACCAGCTTCTTATCCTTTAGAACTCTCAGCTGATGAGATACTGCTGAGACCGACAAACCTGTGATTGCAGAAATCTCACATGTGCAGAGTTCATGTTCGGAGAGGGCTAAGAGAATTTTAATACGAGACGAATCCCCGAAAGCTTCCAGAAATTCTGCAAGTTCAACAATACGTTCATCTGCAGGGAGATTCGACACCACAGCCTCAACATAACTGCCTACACTTTCATCCTTGCATACTGGTGCTCGTGTTTTTTCCATATTTGAACAATTGTTCAAATGTTTATATATTCTTTTTGGTTTGAATGTGAATGAGTCAGAGAAAAAAGATGAAGCATTCAGAGAGATTCTATATCATACCCGAGTACAGCCGTCCACCACCAGCGAGCCATATCTATTAAATCACGGCTGAAAACACCACTCAGCCTGTACTCTCCATCCTTAATTACAATCATTCCAGCTCCGAGCAACTTATTCCTCATCGAATAAAAAGATGAACGAACCATTCCAAGCTCTTCCATGATTTCTTCCCACTCTTCAACTCTCAATGGCTTTCCAGATTTCTGCCTCTCCTCCACGATGTTTATGAACTTTATCGCCTTCATAGCCACATCTTCTTTACGAAAGAGCCTTCTCATAAGCTCAAGGAAAGGATTTTTTGACTGTGTTACTCTGGCTGATGAGGCAGATCTCACGATAATGCTCGTAGCAGTTCTGGGAGCCTCTTTCACCTTCATGTTTCAAAATTTGTGTGATAGACTTATTAAATATTTCTGAATAAAATCAGAAAAGAATAGTCCTTACTCGTGTTGAGATATAAATTGAGATATAAAGCTAAGAAGCTCAATCACTCAATCAGGACTGCGTTAATCACTCCTTCCTGTGATGGCCTGTTTGTAACCCTTGCCTTTCCAGCAGAGGTCTGAATAATTGCCCCTTTGGTTATAACATTCTTTCTCGCGTAGTGAACATGCGCCCTGTTTTCAACAACATTGGTTACTTCCACTCTAATTACCTTGTTCTCTGATGGAACATATACATTTGCGTACCTGTCCATCACGAGTTTTACCTTAACATTTCCTCCTCTGCACCTCTGTACTTTGGTTTTTCTTTCCCCTATGAGTGTCTCAACCTGGGGTCTACCCATCTCATACTTTCTTTTCTTCCTTGCATCTCTCAGGAGCTTTCCAGTGTATTTCCTTCTGCTTCTTCCCTGCCAGACCATTCATATCACCTGAACCTTGCGATTTTTGATTTTGGAGTAACTATGTTCCTTTTGTCTGAACATATATATTTTTTGACCTGTGGCGAGTATGTGGTGGATATACAGGGGCACTGAAAAAGGTAATAGTATTTAATATGAAACATGAAAACATTCCAATTGTTTTGAAAAGGAATATTCACTCTCTGCGAAGGAATATAACGAAATATACTCTGCTAATTGTTATTTGGTTTATTGTGTAACTATATATCTGTACAGTAACTCAATAACGCATTTATATAATCCCGGCATCCTCGAGGAACTCCTTTCTCTCAAGAAGTTCCAGTCCACCATCGGCTCTGACATTCCTGTCGTCCCCGATGACAACAACTCTTGTGGCTATCTTTGGTACGATATCAATTTCATGTGTCGCGACAATCACAGTTGAATTGCTGTTTCCTATGAGTTCAATTATCTTCCTTCTGGTTTTGCCATCAACATTTGCAGTCGGTTCATCGAGGAAAAGGATTCTGGGTTTAAGCATGATTGAGCATGCGATGGAAACTTTCTTTTTTTCTCCACCACTCAGCCTGAAGGGTGGCTTTTCCAGCACATCATCGATCTCAAACTTTTTTGAGTATTCTTTCACAAGAGCTATGGCTTCTTCAAATCTCATTCCAAGCTGAGCGGGAGTATAGAGGAGTTCTTCCCTGACTGTGGGATTAAACAGAAAATCATCAGGGTTCTGGAATACAACACCGATATTCCTTCTCAGAAATTCGGAGTTTTTTCTATCTGGTTTTTTTCCGAGAATTTTTATCTCTCCTGATGAAGGTGGTAAAAGTCCTGAAAGAAGCATGATGAGGGTTGATTTCCCGCAGCCATTGGGACCGAGAAGTGCAACTCTCTCTCCATCTTCTATACTTATAGAAAACCCTTTTACAGCATCTGTTCCATCAGGATATGTATATGAGATGTTTTTTGCCATAATCACAGGTTCTCCATAGCCGTTCTGGTTTTCCAAGTTTTTTGAGCCTGTAACCTTCAGATGAACCACCAGATAAATAAAATGACCGATGTGGTAAAAAAGCCTTCGCTTAGTGAAAATCTGAAAGGTTTTGAATATGCTCTGTAACCACCACCCCTTGCCAAGGATGAGAGGTAGACCCTTTCCGACCTCTCCAGAACTCTTATGAAAAACAGACCGAGGGTGTTTCCACCACTCTTCCAAGTCTCTGAAAAACTCATTTTACTGACTCTTCTGCTCTCTCTTGCAAGCAGTATCCTGAAAAGCTCAGAGAATGTGAGGTGTATGTATCTGTATGTTAAAACGAGAATTGTGATCATGGAGGATGGGAGTCTGTAAGCTCTGAGTGTAGAAACCATATCCGAAAAGGGAGTGGTGAGAATTATCAGGCTTACAGATGTTATTGCAATCAGAACTCTCAGGGTAAATGTTAGGGCATATATGAGCCCATCCATGGTGAAAAATGGATAGAAAATTTTTGGTGTGACGATTATGAAGGTGAAGAGTGTGAAAAGCCAGACTCTTGAAACAAGGAGTTTCAGACTAATTTTGGATATAAATGCCAGAAATAGCAAAAATATAAGCAGAGGAAAGAGTTTTGTCAGATTAAATGTTGATACAGCAAGAACAATAAGTATAAAAAAACTCGGTATCTTTACTCTTGAATCAACTCCCTGTAAAAATCCTTTCTGGTAAACTGTCCTCTCAGAGGTTAAAAAATTCTGAAAAAAATGTGAAGCTTCCTTCGCAGTCCTCTCAATGACCTCGATCATCTCCTCTCCTCGATGCAACTTTCGCAAGTCCATAAGCCATGCCCAGAACAATCAAAGAACCCACGACACCTGAGATGAAGGTACCCGAAAACATGTCGAGCCCTGGAACAGAGTAGTCCGGAAGCAAACCTTCATATTCCTGATTCTCCTCCACACCAAGCATTTCCGCAACATTCTCAAGAGGTTCTGAATATCCAACAATTTCTGCGGCATAAGCGAAGATCGGGGAGAGAACGAGAAGTAAAAACAGGAAAATCAGGAATTTTCTTGAGAACTCTGTCATATTAAGCCACCTCCTTTGCTGTGAATTCAAGAATATCTGGTCTGGATGAAGCGATGTACGATACAACTCCAGCTGTGATGAAACCCTCAACGATTCCAAGCAGTGCATGCCATACACCCATTACCGGGACGGTTACCATCAGAGAATATTGGAAAGAACTCGATATCCCTATTTCTATTCCAGCAAAGATTGCGGCAAGTGTGATTCCAGCCCATCCAGCCACTGCTGATGAAAGGAAAATCCCCCTCCTGCTCAGCAGCCTGTAAATGTAGTACCCGGCAAAAACATTCACGACTCCCATGTTCCATATGTTAGCTCCAAGGGCAGTGATCCCTCCATCGGCGAATACAAGTGTTTGGATAAGTAAGACTGATGTCATGGCAATGCAGCCTGCATAGGGACCAAGAATAATTCCTGCAAGACTGCCTCCGACGAAGTGGGCAGATGTACCACCGGGAATAGGCCAGTTAAGCATCTGAGCTGCAAATATTGCTGCTGCAACCATTCCAACAACAGGTGCTTTCCTCTCCTGCAGTTCATTTCTGGCTTTAATGAAGGAAAACCCAACAACAATCGCAGTCATAATGTAAAAGACTGCTGCGACACTTAAATCCAGAAATCCATCGGGAATATGCATCAACCTCACCTCTCATTTTGTGTTACTGAATTTAGTTTCGGTAATATTTGTTAATAAATCTTTCTATTTAGTGAATAAACGAAACTGTTCAGACTTTATTTTATTATTTAATCACTATGGTTTGGAAGAAAAGGTTGGATGTAATTTACAGAGTAGGTGAGCCATTGTTAATAAAACCAAAAGATAAAATAATTAACAGGCTCTTTTAGAGCCATAAAAAACGGGTTTTGGAGATTATTTGCTCAGATATATCTCGATTGTCGAGACATTGAGCTGCCTTCCCTGGGCTGAGTCAAGTTCTTCTGTGTCAATTTTGATATCATCTACCTTTACACTGGGAAGGAATCTGTTCCTCACGATCTCTGCTACATCCACAGCTCTGCTTATCGCTCTACCCCTTGCTTTGATAACCACACTTCCGACTCCTTCATTGAACTGAGTTATTGTAGCCAGCACATAGTTCATAACAGGCTTATTGCCGACAAAGACAACATGTTCCTCTGCCATGTCTGTATCACCCCGAAGAAAACAGATTATTTCCGCTATTTAAACTTTGCTGGAGTTGAAGGAAAATTGAATCTTCAAAGGATAAAGTTTAAATTACCATTTATTTATCTATCACGCACGAACCTCTCAGGGAGGTTGTGTGCCGCCGTAGCTTAGCTGGTAGAGCGTCCGGCTGTTAATCAGCTGATATCGCTGGACAGATACCGGACGGTCACAGGTTCGAATCCTGTCGGCGGCGTCCTTACCTCAGGTTCGGATTATCCGGATCAGAGGTTCGACGCCTCAGGTTCAACATCGCCACCTTCCTGAAAAAATTTTGGTATGTAAGATCTGAGAGGGGAAATTACAGAGTTGTTCTGTCTCTTAGGCACGAAGACTGTGAAAGTTCAATCAACACGAAGATAGAAGAGATAAGCGTATCAAAAAACTCCCTTTTGGTGAAAGGTGCCAATACAGACCTCGTGTTAACTCTTACGAGAACCACGGACGAGTGAACATTATCTAAGAAGATAAAAGATGACAAGTTTTTAGAGTCTGGCTAAAATTCGCATAAGATTATCATTTTCTCTTAAACTCTCATCGAGAGCTTTATTCCATTCTCTTGAAGAAATTACATTGTAGTCAATCCTTTTTAATTTTCTTCTACTCTGAAAAGTTAAGGTGTCTGTTGATCTGACATACTTTGTCCCTCTCCTCTTTCTCTTTACTGCCCAAAAAGGCAGGGTACTAACTAATCTGAAATTCTTTATCTTAGTTCTTCCTGTTCTTGGTTTTAGTTCCTTCTTTGATTTTCTACCTCTTAGCCATTTTACCATATCAATACACCCGTAGGCTACTTTAAAAGTAACTCTTCTTTATTTAAACTTTCGTGTGTTCTTTTTCAACCATTTTATAATATTTTCTAAATTTGATCCATATCTGGCTAAATTTAGAATAAAGTTGATCGTCTCTTGTTCGTCTGCTGTTATTTTATACCCGTGCACTCGTAAATAAGAGTCTACAACCTCGAAAGCGGTTCTCTTGTTCCCGTCTATGAATGGGTGTCCACATACAATCCCTCTCATCAAGATGGCTGCTCTCCAAAAAATAGATTTATGAAGGTTATCATTTACCCAACCAACAATGAAATGGAGCTCACCTTCATTAAGTATTCCGGGTTCTCCACCATATTTTCTGATCAATCTATCGTGTGTTTCGATAATTTGCTCAATTTTTATTTTCTTAGGTTTTGTTGGCATTTAAAATCTTCACCACCTTTATTTTCCCTATCTTTTACCTCTAATAAATATTGCTTTTTATTCAGACTCATTATTTTTGTTCTAAAGTAGAGCATCTTTGAAGGTATAATTCCATCCTTGATTAAATGGAGGAAACTGGAATTGCCAAGATATACGATTATAGGTTTAGAAGAAAGCCTATGGAAGCCGAGCTACTTTTAGATGTGAGTATTGCTGCTAAGGAAATGCCTAAGGCTGAGGCTAAAACATGAGTTTCTCTTTTTTAACCCCCCTGATAATTTGAACCTCAACCCTATTGGCTCTATCGGCGGCGTCCGGTTTTTAATGTTTGTTTCTCAAATGGAGTATCCCTTTCTTAGTTGTATGTCTCCTCGTTATCATCTATCTGTTGTAGGTTTTTTATGACTTTAACTGATATTACAACTTGCTAAGTTTGGAGTTTATATAAACCTCTTTCGAGAATAATAAGGATCTTGTGAGATTTAGTTCCTGGTAGAGATTGAATTTTGCTAAATGTTGAAATCATAATCTTTATAGAGCAAATCAACTATCCTACAGTTTTTTATCAGAGCATTCCTGTAAAAAGGAAGAATAACCTCAATATCTTCTCCATCAATCTCCCTGAATCTTGTTATATCGAGAAAAAGTGCTCTTTCATCTTTTATCATAATTTCATAGTCACTGATCGGGTAAAAAACTAACCTCTTCTGAAAAAGCCTCCTTATGGAATCACAGATCAGTTTGAGGATCCTATCCTTCTCCATCAACCACATCTCACCTGTAATTTCCGAAACTACCACACCATTAACCCACTCCTGGACAAACAGTCTTCCATCTTCTGAGAGTAGCAGAGGTTCAGGAGTTGTACCAGCCGTAAAAGCTCTTTTTGCAAGCTCCCATGACTTTAAAAAAATTCCCTCTTTCTGCGACGGTGGCAGGAGATTGATAGCAACATTAAAGTATTCCTCGCCAACTCTGACTCCAAGTCGAAATACATGATACTGCATCCAGCAAGAAACATGATCTATGACAACCTCCCCAACCTCCCCCTCATCAACTCCATGAAGGTCGAGAATTTTCCAGAATATTCTTCTTTCAAATAGCCTTGATGAAAGCTCATCCATTATCTGCTTTTTGTTCATCCAAATGGAAGTCGGAATAAGCTCTATTCTTCCAGAATACTCTATTTTATCTCTCCCTATGTTTTCCCATCTGATTTTAAAATCCATAATGGGTGTTATAGGGTGTGCTTATAATACTTGGGAATTATAGAGTTATGGATTATGGCGCTATGGAGGGAAAAAAGAAGAACATTTGTCAAATAATGGGAGTCTCCCTTGGTGGATATTTCTTTTCACTCAGAGTTGCTAACTTCAAGTTCATAACTCTGCTGTTCTCACCCTTATGCTTTTCTCAACAGG